>JAFVCV010000033.1 GCA_017478965.1 Ruminococcus sp.
ATTGCTTTCTCAATAAATTCGCTCTGCGACTTAGCATTTGCCGCTGACAAGTGGCTGACCATTAAGTCTTTTGTCTCGGGGTAGAGCCATACCGCCTGTTTTTCCTTGTTTGCCATGAAAACGCCTCCTTAATACTGTTCGACTTTTCTTTTTCGCTGATATTTCGGTCATGATTTCGGCAAGTTACCCTGTCACAGTAACACATTCTAAAACCACAACCCCTTGAAATAATGCACAAGACCTCCCCCGAAAGCCCCGAATTTGCGGTCGGCTTTGCCGTCCGCTGTGAATGCAGCGTCCACGCTGCTTTAACCTGCGATTCCTTTCTCCCTACGCCATAGATACTCTCGCATAGGGCGGTCTGTGCAATATGCCGACTGCCGTTTTTTACACCATATTTATCATCTCCGTTTGCTGTTTTTCTTTTATCGTTCGCTTCGCCTACAAACGCCGACAAATGCCCTGTACGGCGGTTTCGTGGTGGCGGTGGTTAAACTACCCGACCTCGGCTGTCGAGGGCACAAATCGGCTCACGCTTCGTTCCTGAACTCTGGCACGAGGATACCACGCTCTTGGTATATCTGCTCCCTGATTTTGGCAGCGTTTTGGTTGAGCAGATTGTCGAGCGAAAATCTCACGATAGGCACTTGCTTCCCGTCGATGAGAACACACTCAGGGTCGGCAGTACCGTCAGCAGGGACAGCAACTGCGGGCGCAGGGTCAGTAAAAATGTCTGCGCTTGTACGGATATCATCGAATGCTGATGCCGTATTTTCAACGGTTTCCGAACAGTCCGTGTTGTCTGGAGTGACGGTATGGTCAGCAGTTTGAGGCTGCTCGGGCATCAGCGTTTTACCGTCACTACTGTCACTATTTTTATCATAGCGGAGCAGCAGGAGCCGCTGACCGTTGCTGCGTTTCGGCTCAAAGGTCACACCCAAATCACGCAGTACATAGGCGTGTCTGAACAGATCTCGTGTCAGGCGGTTGGCAAAATACTCACCGCCGAACCTGTCCTTCAGCAGACCGCACAGCTCCGTTGCCGAGCCTTTGAACGCACACAACTCTGTCATCAAGTCATGCACAGCGAAAGAAAAAGTATCCGGCGGCTTGTCCTCGTGTTCGCTTGCCAGCACCCACCTTGCACCATGCCTTTTTAGAGACAGTTCCTGATCTTCGATGTCTCTGCCTGTGCAGTGGAGCACAGCCTGACCTCCGCTGCGTTTATCTTTCAGCAGCACAAGCAATCCGTCCACACAGCCGTTCAGACCTGTGCTGCCCGAGACCATATTGAACGGGTCGCTGTCGGCTGCCTTTCTCAGATGATGCACAAGAACAATGCTGATGCCGATTTGCTCTGCGAGAGCTTTCAGTGGTAACAGTTCCGCATAGTCGCTGCCGTAGCTTGACTCCGTTTCGTTACGCACCATCTGCAAGGTGTCGATGACAATGAGCCGCAGGTCATCGTGTTCCGACTTGAACTTTATAATCTGTTCCTCCAAGCCGTCACCTATGCTGTCGGCTTTCAGAGCAAAGAACAGCTTGTCCGACGGCTCATCGGTCAACTCATAGAGCCTGCTTTGTATTCGCTGGTAGCTGTCCTCTAAGCAAAAGTACAGTGCCGAGCCTTGCTGTGTTTTGCGGTCAAGCAGCTTTTCTTCTTTTGCTATAGACAGACACAGTTCAAGTGCCAGCCACGACTTTCCGACCTTTGGCGAGCCTGCAAGTATGAATAGACCTTGTGCTATCAAGCCTTCGACAGCGAACTGAGTTGGCTTGTAGATTGTTGTCATTATCTCCTCGCAGGATTTTATTGATAGTTCTCTCATTTAATCCACCCTTTCTTTTTTATTTCAATAATTTTTGTGTGAATAGTGTTCATTTTGCATTCACCTCTTTCCGAAACAAAAACAGCGCATCGCAGTCCCTGCGAACTGCGATGCGCAATTAACTCAATTTATATTCTTGTTTTCTCTTTGGCACACAAATTTGTGGCGCAGTAGTTTCCCACTGCGCCGCTTGATATTTCATATTTTATTTATATTTTATCTGTCTCTATCTCGCTCATCAATTTATAGTTATGGCTTGTTTAGAGCCATTCCTAGCCCGATAGGGCTATCTTATCAAGGAGTCCCTCCATGACGTTTTCCTTACCGTTTGGGCCGCATTCTTAGTGCCGTCGCCTTCTCGCCAAGGTGCCGAATATTTTCGGACAGCATAACACTGCCCCCTCCGACAAAGGGAACACATCAGCCGAACGGTATCCTCACCGCTCACATAGGTCGTGCCTCAAGGACTTTCAAGGTCAAAGCCGTTTTTTACGGACGGGCGCGCATTACCAGCTGTTATCGCCTTACGGGAGAGGCTAACCTCCCGCTGCTTTCATCGTATAGATCGCTCGCTCACACGTCAACAATAATTGAACGCTTGTACATGAGGTCTCTGCGTACGGAATACTTGGCTCGCCAGGATTCTTCCCGCACCGATAATGCTGCACACTGATGTATTGATATTTAGTTTTTAAGATGCTTTCTCCGATAGGAGAGTATTTAAGGATAACATAAATTTCATGTTTTGTCAAGAGATTGCTAATTGTTAAATGTAAATTTTGTGTGAACGTCTTTTTTATGTTATCTCCCTGAACACTATTATACACTATGTCAAAGGAGGACGCTGTCGGATTATGTATTTGAAAAAGATAATTTGATAATATATTCCTTACAGCCTATTTTGTGATTCAAGGATTATGAGTTAGACCCCACAAGTTAAAATGAATTTGCAAAAAGATTGATTGAACTCAATGGCATAATGGATATATTTTTTCTTTTCTATGAGATTTAGTGAGTCTTGGTTGGATGTCGGAGACAATTCAAAATAGAATATATAGAAACAACGCATCGAGCAGATTTGCTCGGTGCGCTGTTTTATTTTAGACATAAATTGTTATCAGTACAGACGTTGACATTGACGCTTTCAAGAGTTAACATACAACATCAAATCGGCGGTGGATTTGTCTGTTATTATACCAATAAAAGACATTCTTTTCAATTCGCAGATATGACAAATTTGCACAAATTTGATTGTAGAAACTGTGCAAATGTTTATATATTTAACATCGTTTCTCAAAAAAAGTATCATTTTACATAATAAAATAATAGATTTCTAGCCTTTAAATTCTCTGATAATGGTCAGAAATTTGGTCAAAATCCGCTGCTGCATTATACTTATATTATCAAACTTTAGGAGGTATTTTCTATGTCAAGACGAGGAGATAATATTCATAAGCGCAGCGACGGACGCTGGGAAGGACGCTATATCTCGGGCAGAGGCGAGAACGGAAAGGCAGTTTATAAGTCGGTTTATGCGCACAGTTATGCAGAGTGTTCCAATAAGCTGAAATTAGCTAGGTGTGATTTGTTGCCTGTAAGTAGACCTATTACCGTTTCGGAATTATTTACAGCGTGGCTGATAAGCCGAAAAAACAAGGTCAAGCAGTCAACTTATGTAAACTACAAGACCTTATATGACAGCTATATATGTGATGAATTAGGAACAAAGCGTGTTGACAGTCTGAACGCATTTATGCTTAATCGCTTTGCAGATGGACTGCTTAACAATGGCGGCAAAAATGGTCAGGGATTATCGGCAGTAACAGTACAGGCTATAATGATAATGCTGCGTTCGATGTTGGAATATGGTGAACTCGAATATGACCTGCCTAATCCTGCAAAGAACGTTTCACTGCCTAAGACCGAAAACGCCGAAATTACGCCGTTTAATTCTGCCGAAATGATGAAAATTCGCTGTATTGCATTAAAGGGTGACAGCTATGAGTTAAGTATTCTTCTTTCGCTTTATACGGGTCTGCGCATTGGTGAATTATGTGCGCTGACATGGGGTGATATTGACCTTGTGAATCAGGTAATTCATGTTAAAAAGACGTTATTCAGAATTAAGAATCCTGACGGCTCAACTCCAAGAACTATCGTTGTCATTGACACTCCCAAAAGCAAAAAATCAGTCAGAGATGTGCCGATACCGACTTTTATGCTGTCTGTTCTCGCCAAGCTGAAAAGGAATCAGTCAGACAGTAATTATTTTCTGACCTGCTCACCGTCCTACACAGAGCCGAGGTCGTATTCATCACGTTATAAGACCTTCCTTAAAAATCTGAATATTCCATACCGTAAATTTCATAATCTTCGTCATACATTTGCGACGGAGTGCGTGAAGCAGGGAGTTGACGTTAAAACGCTTAGCGAATTACTTGGGCATTCGAGTGTAAAAATCACGCTTGACAGGTATGTGCATTCGGATATAGAACTGAAAAAGCAGCAGCTTGAAAAATTGTATGCCACAGTTTGATTATGGTCGGAATTGTGGTCAGCATAAGTTGAATAACTGCGTATTTTCGTTGTTAACTCGCTAATTATCTTTTATTGGTATAATAAAAGATAAATAGGTCGTTCATATTATCTGCATAATGTAGTAAAATATTCGAACAATAAGTTGATTAGGAGGAATAGAAGATGAAAAGATTACTGGCAGGCGTAGTGGCAATCATGCTGGTTTTGGGCGGCAATGTTGTTTTACCTAATGTGATTAATAGTTATAATTTTAGCTTTGCTGCTTCCGCCGAAGAGAGTGGAAACTTTAAGTATGCAGTGACAAATGATGGAGATGCCGTTTTGACTGGTTATACAGGGTCTGAGACCGATGTTACCTTACCCGAAATTATTGACGGACATACGGTTACAGGTATTAGCTATGAATTTTCTTTAAGCAATGATGGTAACAATGCTGTAAAAATAAAGAGAATGGTTCTCTCAAACAGCATTAAAATTGTCACTGACTGTGCGCCCGGTGCAAATATGGCGGAACTCGAGGAAATCGTTTTGAATGAAGGTCTCGAAGAATTTGATCCGTTATTTTTACAGTATAGTAAGGTATCTGATCTGACTATTCCGTCAACATGTAAGATTGCAAGTGGAACTGATATTTTCACGTTATCTGACCTCAATCTCAAAAGCATAACAATTGCTGAAGGCAATCCTTATTACAAATCTGTTGACGGAATTGTATATAGTGCAGATATGAAGATTGCAGAGTATTGCCCTTTTTTATATGAAAAAACAAGCGTTATCATTCCTGATGGCTGTGAAGAAATATCTTACGGAACCTTCTTTGGGGATGCAATAAAAGAAATTACAATACCTAAGTCAGTTACAAAAATCGGTGAATATGCTGTTGGTTACCACTCAACTGATGGTAAGGATATAGGCGGCGGCGAGCATGCTGCACCTCAGTCGCCTGAGACATATCAGTTTGTAGTTGTACCCGATTTCAAAATAAAGTGCTATAGCGGTTCTGCGGCGGAGCAGTATGCTAAAGATAATGGTATTGATTATGAGCTTATAGATTTATCTGCTGATAGTGAGTATGCTGAGATCCTTTATGATGAGGAATTCGGAAGATGGTATGAAAAAGGTGAAAATGGTGAAAAACTCGCTATAATCGCATTGTATGATTCTGATAAAGATGCTTATGTTACAAGCACCGGAAAAATTCTTTCAACAACACAAACTGATATAACAGTAAACGTAGATGGTGAAGAATACCCAGATAGTTTAGTGTATTTAGTATTGAGTGATAACACTCTTATGCAGCTTATAAACTATGGGTATTCAAATAATATATATAACGATATAAAAGGCAAAGCAGTAAGTGCCATAGGTCCATACTTTGATGTACCTCAAGCACTAGGCACGTCAGTTATTATCCCTGATAACATAACATATCTTGGAGCATATGCGATGCAAACCAGACCTAATACCAATGAGCCTGGTGATGGAATTAAAGAAATAGTTTTATCAAAGAATTTGCTTTGCATTGAAGAAGGTGGATTAAGAACATCATCAACCCATGAGGATGGAACATTATCTAACGTTGTTCTCCCAGAATCATTAAAGTACATTGGTTCAACTGCATTTTTTGGATATGCTGCTCTTACATCTATCACGATACCTAAAAATGTTGAATATATAGGCGATTATGCGTTTGGGTACACTTGGGATTATGATGCATTAAATGCTGATGAATATACCGATGCGGATTTAAGTAAGTATTATCGCAAAATCGATGGTTTTACCGTTTATGGTTATAAAGGAACAGAAGCAGAAAGCTATGCAACGAAAAATAGCTTTAAGTTTGTTGCTTTAGATGCGGATAATTCGTCCGATGAAAAGAACAACGAATCAGGTTCTGATCAGAGCAGCAGTGTTGATAATAACAGTAATACGTCCTCTCAGTCAACAAATAATTCAACTACCGGTAAGTCATCAACTGCAAATTCGGCAAATACATCAAATGCAAACACAGATAATCCTAATACAGGTGCTGCTACTGTAGGATTTGGCATTGCTGCTATCGGAGGTATCGCTGCGGTTGTTGCTAAACGCAGATATAAGAAGTAGCTATATCTTAAAACTGTTGAGAGATTAAGTGTATTTATTTACTTATCACTAACACTAACTTTGTTATAATACATTTAACAGTAGACCTGTCCACTAACCTACATTAAACACAATGTATTGTAATGTTATGGCTTGCAATTATCGCATAAATTTGTAGGTATTATGTCATTTGTCCACTATTGGAAACAATTTTCTACCGTACTATATATAGTGGTTAGTGGACAGGTCTAGTAAATTTAAGAGTAATTAAAATCTTGAAAGATGATGATAGTATATTTTTTGAAAGGATGATTATATGATTGCCAAAAGAGTTTGTGCAGTGCTTGCGGCAACTGCGCTGGCTTTTACAAGCTCAGCAATACCGATGATGCCTAAAAGTGTCTCACCCGTAATTGTTGCAAATGCAATTGAACAAGATGGTTGGAAAGAGGCATACATAAATTATATCAATAATTTCAAAGACGATTACAATAATTTAACATACAGTCTAATTGACGTTAATAATGATGATATTCCAGAACTATATATCTATAGACCATTTTATAATTATGTATATCAATGTCCTTGGGTTATAACCTATAATAGTTCAACAAAAAAGATTTCAGAAGCACATCTAATTTATTGCTTCGGAATGAACTATAAACCCAAGGAAAATGCCGTATGGTTTGAAGAGTCATATGGAGGATATAGAAATAGTGATCACGTTTATAGAATAGAGGATGGGGAATTTGTTGAGATTGGCAGCGGAAACGTTACGTTTGAAAAATCCTTTATTCATAGGGATTTTAGATATGGTTCTGTAAACGGTGAAAGATTGACAAGTGAAACTTATAGCCGAGAGTATTTCTTAGATCGTCTTTTTGAAAATGTTGAATCTGATAGCAATTGGGCATCTGTAAACGAATCGAATTCCGTTTTGTATTATTCTAAAGATGACATTATAGCTGCTATATCTGATACTGTAGTAATACCGTCGCCTAATGATTCAGCTAAAATATCAGGTGGTAATGTAAGTGCTGTTGTTGGCAAAAAAACAACTTTGAGCTTTACATATACAGCTAAAGACCCTTCTAATATTGATGATGAATTATCCCACTTAAGTTATTCATATGATTGGTCGGCTCTTAATGTGGAAAATCAAACATACTTGAAGAATTCTGACAATAAATCAGCACTGATTACGGCTGATTTAACCACGAATAAATGTGGCGTTTATGAGATAGACCCTTCAGTATGGAATGTCGAATATGAGGCTGAACCAATTATTGTTACATCTGAGCCGGAGTTGATTCTCCCGGGTTCTTCAGAAGGAAACTTTTATAATCATTATAGTAACTTAACTATTAATCTACCTGCAGGTACTGAAACTATATCAAAAGACATAAGGTTCAATGTGAATTTAGATGGAGTCGATGAAGATTATACTCACCAGTTTCTTGATAGTATTGAAACCGGCTTTGTTGAAACAAATGATTTAACAGCATATGCTGATTTAAAATCATCTTACGCTATATCTGATGATGGAAAAACAGCAGAATTTATCTTGACTATTTCATGTGGTAATTCAGATATATCTAATTTCATTTACGTTAAAACACCAGTACAAGAAAAGAGAATTCATTTAACTCGTGATTCTCTTATGACAAATGCAAAAATGTCCATTAATGATGCATGGGGATTTACCAACGGAGCTGTAGATGGAGGAATGGAATATAAGCATTATACTAAGTTTTTTAATCCAATCTATGCATACAAACTGTTAAAGCAATTTCCAGGGCAACACGGTGTATGTGCAGGATTAGTAACTTCGACAATTGCATCTTCTGGCTATAATGCGCCTTATGCTGACACTTTTCAAATATCAGATAATGCGTACTCTAAAAAGCTCTCCGATGTAACCTCAGTTTCATCAAAAAGTATGGGGTACACTGCAGGCGATTTAGTAAAGTACGCTTATGCCTTTCAATTCGTTCAAGAGATTCAAGATGAGAATAATAATAATAAAAATAATCTCAATGGTTTATATGAGGCAATAAAGGAATCAATCAAATTTAATAACCAATACATTGAAGTAGTGATACGTGGCAACTATATGGGGAATGATGAAGGTCATTTATTACTTGCTTTGGATATTATAAAGGATACTGATAGCGAAGTTCAAATAAGAGTTTATGATTGTAATAATCCTGGAGATGATGAGCGTATATTGTATCTAACAAAAAGTGATGGTAAGATTACAGCATGGGAGTATCAGATTTTTAAATCCGTTCCAACTCTTAAATGGGGTACTGGCAATCAATATAATTGTATTTCATATACAACATCGGGTAATGATTTTGCTGAAGAAATGTTTAGTACAGAATGGCTCAACATCAATAATGAGTATCATAAATTACTGACTACTGGAAATGGTGATATTAATATCATTAGTGGCGAAATAAAGAAAATGCTGAAAATAAACTCATCAAGCATTTTACCTGACTCCAAATATGATTCTGTCTCAAATAATCTATATTGGCTTGATTCTGATGATCCTTTGACATTTAAAAATGGTGATACTCAAAATGAAGTAGATATTGCAAGTGAAAATGAATCAATTTATGTAAATTTATCACCAAATAATACGGTATCTTTATTTGTTTCTGATACAGATGACGATTATGCGGTTTGGCAGAATTTAACTACAGGTTCAGAATTTACTGTAGATTTTTGTGACTATTATGACAGTGATGATACCAAGTATGTTGAAAAGAAAACAACAATATCGGGTGTATCCAGTTCTGATCTAAAGGCAGTTAATAAATCGGCGGGTGTTGAAATAGTAGGAGCAAACAGCTTCACAGTTACAACCCAAGTTAATGACAAGAACGTTGATTCTATAAGTATTGAAGCGGATAATCATTCTGTTTTGATTACTAAAAATGATGATCTCACCTTAGCTTATAAAGTTGACACTAATGACGATGGCATTTATGATGAAAAGGACATCATAAATGATGATTCATCTAACACGGATAGTTCTAACCCTAAAGATGATTCTTATGACAGTACTTCATCTGATACGGACAGTTCTTCTGCTAACAACGATTCTTCAAGCAATAGCTCATCGGATACAGATAGTTCGTCATCTAACAATAATTCGTCAAGCGACAGATCTTCATCAAATAACAATTCTTCGTCAAGCAGTACATCGTCCAACAATAATAGTGGAAGTACAACATCACAGAACAATACTACTACAAATCTCGATAGCACAAGCAACCCGAAAACAGGTGATACAGGTACTGCAACTAAAGCATTTGGAATGGCAGCATTGATGTTAGGATTAGTTACTGTACTAAAAAAGAGAAAGCAATAATATCAAAGGGGGACTGAGACTATCAGTTCCCCCTTGTTTTTAAGCATTTTTGATACCAAATTATTTTAAAAGTTGACAATTTTCATTATTTATGTTACAATTAACTCAACCTAAGAGCAGATATAAATGTTCGGCAGTATCCCGCACTATCGTTACACCACCTTCAGGTGCTAGTGATCGCAAGGTCGTGGAGGTTCAAGTCCTCTTACCTGCACTCAGGGCACTGTTCAGTTTATGGACAGTGCTTTTTTTCTGCCTGTAGTTAAACTGGTATGATTCGGCTAATTGGTCGGTATCTTTGATACGCAAGGTGCTATATTGCAGGTCCGAGTCCTGCCGGGCGGATATTTCGGTTGATACTTACATTATTACGGTCGAGTGACTGCTTTTGAGGTAACGTATTTATGTATCTATTGCTGACAGTTGATATGGATCTTTTTCAGTAACTATACATATAACCACGGCAAGGAGAAAAGCTCTCCTTGCCGATCTTTTATGTAAACATGATCTTTTGCCTGGCGTTCTGTACGTTTTGCTGTCAGCGGCGGGACGTCTTTGGGCGCTGCCTCTTTTTCCTTTCTGCCCCAAGGACGGTACTGTCTATGATATCGGGCATTGGTGCTTGGGGCGATAGCTGGCCCGTATGAAAAAAGGCGGTTTTTTGGAGGAAGTCCGAAAAGCTCACTTCTCTTCACAAAGCTTGATAGCCGGCGCAGGCCTTTCATAGCCCTTCAGAAACAGCCCTCTTTTCATGGCCCCTATTATCACCGCCGCAGGGAAATAGGTGCAGCAGTTTAAATACCTGAGCCATTCGGGCAAGGAGCTAAAGTGCTTCGGCAGCTTGACGGGTCTGATCGTTTTTTATGATAGCATATTTTTTCTTATATATCAAAAAAAATCATTTTCCATGCAACTTTCCGGCCTGCACGTGCGTTTTATTATACAGAGACACTCAGAAAGGAGGTATCCCCATGCCCGAAGACCCAAAGGTCCTCTACTGCCGGCTGGCAGAGGAGCTTTCAGATACTGTCACCAGGCTATGCGTTATCCATACCGGCAGCTATGCCGATGCAGAGGACTGCTATCAGAACGTTTTTTTCAAGCTCTACAGGGAGCTTTGCAAAAAGGATATCCCCGACCCAAGGGCCTGGATAATCAGAGTGACCCTCAACGAGTGCCGCAGCCTTTTCAGATATACCCTCAGGCGAAGGACCGTGGGCTTAGAGGAACTGACAGGCTCTGCTGAAGATCCTTCCGACCTGGAGATACTGGATATTATTTACAGGCTCCCGCCGAAATACCGTGATGTCATATATCTGTATTACTATGAACAGCTTACGGTGGAAGAGATAGCGGCTGCCACAGGGACCAAGACGAACACGGTGAAGTCCCAGCTGAAACGTGGGCGGGAAAAGCTGAAAAGATACTTAGACGATGGAGAAAGGAGCGCAGCTGAATGAGCAGACGAAAAGAGTTCGATAAAGAATTCGTCAAGGCCATAGACAGGGTAAAGACCCCGGAGGAGTGGAGACAAAGAGCACTGGATATAACAGGGAGAAAAAACGCAGGGCTGCAGCTCCGCCGTTCAGTACTGGCAGCCGCCGCCACCGCAGCGATGATACTGGGGCTTATCGTATTGCCTGCCATTGCTCTGAGAGACAGGCTGCCCGAGACTGTTAAGGAGCCTGAAAAGACCGCAGTACGGACCTCATACAGGTTCGACGAGGATGAGGACCGGGCCTATGCAGAGCTGCTGGACAAGATGGAAGAAGAGTATGAGGAGCTGATGCTCTGTCAGGTAGAAAGTGTCAATGAGGAGGAAGGGACACTCATCGTCAGGATAAAGGAAAGCTCCGATCTGAACTACAACAGCTATTTTGTTTTCCTGGACGTTCTGAGGATAAGGGTCACTGACAATACGGAGCTTATAAAAGATTTTGGCAGCGAGGAGGAGCTGAGAGCGGAGGACTTGGGAGAGCTTGCAGGCCACAAGGTCCTTATAGGCTTTAACGTTACTAAAAGCGACTTTCAGGGAGTTATGAGCAACAAGCAGGTGGCTGAGATAATGAACCGGGGCGTGGAGGCCGCCGCTGTTGCCGACGCCAATGGCATTGGCATACACTGCCTGGTGAGCGACCCGCAGGCAGCTGCAAGGGTCAGGGAGATGGAAAAGCATTTCGACGCAGTAAGGCTTGGCATAGTGGTGAACAGGCCTGAGAATGTCTCTCAGTTAAATGTCATCAGCTGCGGGCTCTTCGGCACCAGGGACTACATCTCAGTCTCGGCCCAGCCCACCGGAAAGGACTTCACCGGTGACAGCCCCACCAGCGGACTTATCTTAGGCAATGTGAAGGCCGACCTGGGCGATCTGGCAGCCCTGGGCTTTAACGGCAGACAGGTGGACCTGGTATCCGAGCTATATATCACCGATGACCTTATCGACGCTCTGGAGCCGGAGATAAGGGACTATATCAAAAACGGCAACTATGAAACGATAGACTATAATTCCCTCATGGGATACGCCTACCTGGGTCCCTCGGGGGACCAGGAGCTAGAGGAGGTCGCAAACTCAGCAAAGGCTTCCCTTGGGCCTGGGGCCCCGGAGGAGTCGGTTTTCAGCCTGGTCAGCGAATATTACTGGAAAAAAGGCTTTAATATGCCCACCGCAACTGCCACTGACGGCGGCGGCGACAAATATGAGCTTATCCCCATGAGGACCATCGCTTCTCAGCGGAATAATGGCGTTAGCGCCGACCAGCGCTATGTGATAGCACTGCGCAGCAGGGACGGTGCAGACATCATGGACTCCAGAGTCACGGGAACCACGGCAAGTCCCGTTCTTGAGATCGGGGGCGAGAGCTATAAGATATGGCTTTCCACCATAGACGGTGTTGAGGCTGCGGATATCTATATAACAGGGGACAGCGAGCGCTCCGACACCGTATACCTGGTCATCGACGTTATCGCCGGGGAGAGCGGTTATTTCACCGATCAGGTCGAAACGAAGCTTATCCCCGAAAACGGCGGAGATACCATGTTTGCTGTCTATTCCTATGCGATCAGCCTTGATGTCTATGATCTTAAGTCCAATATTCAGCAGGGGGACTTCCTCTGGGCGGATAAGACGGAGCCGGCCAGTACAATAAAGGTGATCGACAACGGGATAACAAGGACCTATGTCATCTCGACCCTTGTCACCGTCAAGGCAGAATATGCCGGCACAGATGTTTTTTTGATAAGGAGCGGCGAGGACAGCTTTTCGGCTCAGATGAAGACCTACGATCTGGAGGTAGGCATAAAGCCCTTGGCGGCTGACTCAGTACCATCTGGGAGTTCCTGCGAGATAAATGAACTTGGGGAAGGAAAATACCGGATAAATACCCAGGTCATCATGGACAATGATCTTCCCATGCCGGAGAGTTTTGAGGTCACTCTTTCCCTTTCGGACAGAGAAGACCCCACGGCAGAGCCTATAGATACAATAAAGATAAACTACAATACCGGCGCAGAGATAAGCCCGGAAAACTGAACAAAAGATCATATATATATTAGTCCCGGTCAGCCACGGCCGGGACTGTTTTATGCCAGAATGCTTTCGCAGCCCCAAAACATACCCGGGACGGATATTTTACCGCCCCGGGCTTTTATCTACCTTATGTCGATCCTGTCTCCGTTTATCTCCACTGCCAGGACCTCGTCTATCCTTATGGGCCTTGGGTATTCGCAGCCGAACCGGGACATATAGCAGTTCCCGAATTCGTCAGTGCTCCAGCCGCCGTGAGTCTCCATAGTAAAGTTTGAACCGTCGGCGAGGTATACGGTGATCCGGTCGTCAAGGGCGTCTGTATCCATGGACCCTGCAAAAGCGTCACCCTTGACTTCGCCCTCGATATACATGGCTCCGATGGTGATATCATAGCCGAATTCGTTGTCCTCAGGGGCTATCCTTATGGGTCCTTCCGCCGTTTCAAGCTCATAGGTGAAGGTGAGTACACCGTCGAATTTTTCCGTGGCGACCTCATCTATGGCATCCTGATAATCAGCATCGTGGGCCGCCGTGGGCTTTCCGTCCGCCGTTTCGGTCACGTCTTTAAGACATGGCAGAGCCGCCTCTGCCAGCACGCCGTCAAAGTATTCCTCGCTCATGGCGCTTTTGTAAAGCTGAGTGAGCCTGGCCTGATAGCGGCCGTCGTCCTTTATCCAGGTGTGATACATGATGACAGTCAGTGTGCCGTCGTCGTTGAGCTGAGTCTTGTATTCCCTGTATCCGGGGTCAGGCTCCGGGTGGTCCGGGTCCCCCGCAGGCACCGCTCCGCCGCCGTATTTGAAATAGTAATGCTCCCCCTCTTCCAGGACGAAGGGCGAACCGTCCTTCCTGCTGACCGTGAGAATGACACAGCGCCTCAGGCCGTCGTTTACAGTGCCCTCCACCGTGAAGTCCAGGTCCTCAAAGGTGTCCTCCGTTATCTCGCCGTTCCACTGGCTCGTCACCCTCGCTAATCCGCTCAGTTCCTTCCCGTTCAGCTCCGTATCGGGGTAAAGTGCCCTGGTGCCGTTTAGAAATCCCTGGCTGTAAAGAGCGTAGGCCCCGGCGCCCACCGCCCCGGTAATGAGCAGCGCCGCCGCCAGCACTATGCCGGCAAATCCCTTTCTGTGTTTTTTAGTTTTTCTGACCGCAGTATTTTCTTTCATTTCTATCCCCGCCTTTCTCATGACTGAGGAAAGTATTCGCTCCTGCTCCTGTGGGGAGATCTCTGCGCCTGCACCGAAGTTATAAAATCCCTCTTTTATCAGCTCGGCCTCATCCTCGCCGATAAGCTCATAGATACGCCTGTCTCTCATCACAAACCCTCCTCGATCATCTTTCTGAGTTTTTTAAGTCCCCGGGAAACTCTTGTGTTAAGAGCGCCGGGCTTCATGCCCAGCTCCCTTGCTATGTCTTCGTTCTTCTGCCCGAAATAGTATTTGCGAATGAATATATAGCTGTCCGGCTCTCCAAGCTTTTTGATCGCAGCGATAAGCTCCATGCCGTTCAGCTGCTCATTGTCAGCTATGATGTTTTCCAGCTCGCTGTAGTCAGCAGTCTCCGGTCTTTTGCAGCGGCTGCGGAAAACGTCTGTGCAGTGCCGCTGGGCAATGACTGAGATAAAGCCCCGTATGCTTTTTATATCGAACCCACGGCTTAGCCCGGAAGTATAGAATTTGAGAAAAATATCGCTGACAGTCTCTTCAATGTCCTCTCTGGAGCAGACATCTCCCAGCTTTGTGCGGGCTATCTTCATGACATAAGCGCTGTAAAGCCTGACGACCTCTACAAGACCCTTCTGGGGGTCACGCCGGAGAAGTTCAAGCAGTTCATCATCATTCATAAGCAGACCTCACTTTTGAAACGTTTCACCTATATAAGTCGAGAAAAGGGCGCCGGATATTACACTTCACGGATAAATTATACTACAATAATTGTAAATATTTCATGAACGCAGCGAAAGCGCTTTGAACGCCGGGGTAAGGCAAAGGAAAAAGCGCCCGCAGCTTTGCGGACGCTTTTGCGTTTTGTATAAATTTTATACTTCTTCCTTGTTGATCATGCTGATAAGACAGCTCAGATCGAGATAAGTTATGCCATCTGTGCCGTCCAGCTCGGCCTGCTTCATCTGTAGGTCAGTGAAGACCACTTCCTTGTTTATCATGCTTATCATAAGGTCCACGTCGATGTAGTCCACTGAACCGTTCAGGTCGATATCGCCCCTGAGAAGTGCGGGCTTTTCTTCTTTCTCAAAAACTGCGCAGACGTAGGGGTAGCCCACTGCGGCGAAGCTGTAGACGGTATCACCGCTAAGCAGCTCATCGGTGAACATCTCATCATAGCCGCTGGCGTTCACATCTCCCTTGTACCAGCCCTTGAACACATAGCCCTCGTCCGGCACTGCGGTCAGGGTAACAGTCTTGCCCTCTTCAACTCCATAGGGCTGGTCATCACTGGTCTTGCCCTCGTAGTCGATGGTGAAGCTGCCGCCTTCGTTTCTCAGCACATGGATATAGCTGTAGGCAGGCCCGTCTGGCTCATCGTCCTCCTCAAAAACGGCGCAGATGTAGCGCAGGGGTTCAGTGTCGCCGTCCACAATGGTCTCAGCCATGTTGTAGGTAAATCTCTCTTCCTCTGATATAGGCTCGCCCATATAAGGCAGAGCGTGCTCGCTGTCGGCGGGAGCATCTCTGCCGCCCCACTGGATATCAACGTGATACCAGCCCTTGAAGCGGTAGCCCTCGTCCGGCTGTGCAGTGACGGTCACGGGAATGCCCTTGTAGACCCAGCCGATGTCGCCGCCGGATACAAACTCGGTGCCGTCCTTATCCTCCAGAAAATAGGGGTCCGGGTCGTCGTTCTCATACTCGAGTGAGGTCTTTCCTCCGCCGGAGTTCCACACCTGGAACTGGACCACCTCTCTGGGGTCCATGGGGCTGCCGTAGAACACGGCTGCGATGCTGCCATAGGCCGATGGCTTGAATCTGTACTCGGTTTCGGTGGAAACAAGAGACTCAGGGTCATAGCCGAGCTTGTATAGCCCGCCCTCACCGGTACTTCCGCCGACATTGTACCAGCCCTTAAAACGATAGCCCGGGGCAGGTGAGGCAAAAAGGCTCAACTCATAGCCCTGGGGTATCTGGACAGAGCTTGACCACTCCACATAGGAGCCGGAGATGTTCTGGCCCTCGGCGTTGTACACATTGTAGCTGACGGAACCGCCTGCATCAAGGTTCTGGTCCTCGTCGCATATGTAGAGGCCCAAAAGGTTCTGAGGGGTCAGAGCCAGCTGGATGTCCTTGTAGTGGACGATGACATCGTAGTTGTTCTGCTGGACGGTATTGCCCTCTGCATCGGTGGTCGTCTCCTGGTCCAGGAAGGACCAGGTCTCCCCGGTGAGCTTGGCGGCCTTGTTTTCCTTGAACAGCTCGGTCCAGTCGGGCAAATTATCCGGGTCGCCCTTCAGGAGGGGTTCCAGATCGTTGTAGAAGCTCTCCCTGTAGTAGTTCTGATAGAAGCTGATGTCGTCCCGGGTGTCGTACTCCTCCCGCTCTGTCTCGCCGTCCTGCTGGAAGGTGATGCTGCGGATATGGGACTTTTTTGTCGTCGCTGCCGTTTCGGCCGCTGTTTTCGTTCTGATATTTTCAGCGGTGGCCGGCAGGGTACCCACAGTCATGGACAGGGCCATTGCTGCCGCTGACAGAATGCCGGTAAGTCTGGTCATTGTTTTTTTCATTTTATCACGCCCCTATAAAAATATTGTACCTTTATAATACAATATCGGCGCTCGGATTTCAAGGAAAACACCCTTTCACGGAGGTACAGTTATAGTACAGTGGCCCGGAAAACGGCGGTATCACGCACTTTTCGTGATACCGCCGCCAGCATTCATCTTTCGGACAGATACAGCCTTCGCAGCTCACCCCTGTCCTTGCAGCCTGTCTTTTTCAGAAGGTTAGTTATGTGGAATTTCACCGTTCTCTCGGTGACGAAAATGGTCCCGGCTATCTCCTTGTTGGTCTTATCCTCCAGCACCAGCCGCAACACCTCCCGCTCTCTGGCTGAAAGGTCGTAGGCCGTGGAAAAATCCTCAAAGATATCGGTACTGCTGCGTGCCTGCACAGGTTCAGCGGAGAACTGGAGCTCATAGAGCTGTACGAACAGCAGCACACATACGGCAAAGATGACAGCAGCGAGCACTATCAGGACAGTCCTATGATATGATAATGTAGTGCACATCGCAGTTCCTGCTGAATCACCTATCCTGCCGACCGCAAGACCGAGGCAAGAGATCCAAAGCATATTTTTTTCCTTTGACAGATCCAAGAACTGTATCACACGGAATACCGATAGTGCCCCAAAGCCAAGATAACCGACCGCCCACAAAGAGACTGCCGACAAAGGCTTACTTTTCAAAGCGATGAGGGCAAAGGGGACAGTCAGTGAAACAAATGCGAAGAACGTTCCTTTTTTACGGCTTTTGTCCGAGATCACCCCTGCAATTATCAGTCCCGCAGCATAAAGCAACCTTGAATATTCCGGCCTGATACCGTTTTGGAGCGCATCGGAGGAGAACACGAAGCCGATGTTGTTGAATATGCTGAACAGCACAACAGCTGCCCCCGAGACCAGCAGCAGCCTTTTGAATTCCACTCGGTCCTCATGCCCCGAAGGAGGGTTCTGTACGCTGCTGCCATCAGGACGGTTTGCCAGCACTATCAGCAGCACCAAAACTGCAGCGATCAAAATAACGCCCCTGCCATAATAGAGGCTTTCGCCGAACACAGACAACAGCCAGCCCGCAATGACCGCCCCTCCGTAACCAAGTCCGAAGGTGAGACCGATATGAACACCGCCCATTTCCGCAAGAAGATGCAAATAATAGCCTGCTATAATACCGCAAAGCAGGCTCATGGCCATGCCAAAGCCGATCGTTATACCGGCTTTACTGCTGATCACCGCTGCAGCCATACAGACGGTATAGGCAAAAAGGGATATTCTGAACACCGCTTCCCTACGTTCTTTTCTATAACGCAATACCAGTGAGAACAGAAACATCCCAACACCTTGCAAAGCATAGCCTGCTGAATTTGTGACAAGCTCCGTTGCCTGTCCCGAAACCTGCTCCAGGAGATGGTAGGTCCAGCTCATATGACCGCAGGAGGTCAACAAAAAGCTCAGAAGCACAACTAAACAAACCCTAAAAGAGGGGACAATTTCTGAATTGTCAGTTGTTTCAGCCGATGCAGTTGTAGAGGATGAAAAGAAATTTTTATTTAAGCCGACCCAATGCAGGGACGTTCCTGTGGCAAATACTGTTCTCATAACGGACCTCGCTTTAATAGCTTTTAAAGATGTGATTTTATTATATCACATTTTCTTAATTATTGCAAGAGCCTGTATAACTCTTCTTTTCGCTATTACTATACTATATTCTATTGTATACTTAATACCATGTGGCACAGTGACACAAGGGGTATGACAGTTTACAAAGCAAATGTCCCTTATACAACCCAAGGGTTCAGGTTGTATAAGGGACGTATAAAAAACCCGCAAACATCGTGTTTACGGGCTTTCTGTTTGGAGCTGGTAGTCGGACTCGAACCGACGGCCTGCTCATTACGAATGAGCTGCTCTACCAACTGAGCCATACCAGCGTATATTATTATTTTTTACTCACTATTTTACCAAAGAACGTATAACTCTGCTCATAATCTGTCACAAAACTCTTTAGATCCATCTAAATAATCTGCCACATATTTGATTTCCTTGCTGCCGTCAGCATTTAAAACCACAGTTATATCATCAGCTTCCGACCAATGTGCATCTAACAAGAATTCCGTGCTGCCATTTCTGAACAGACCTATCCATATTATATCCGTCTGCTTTATCAGATCTTCTTCAGAGAACTCACCTCTGAGCAGATCGGGCTTGAACAGGAAATAGTCCGCCGCATTCTTTTTTATCTCATAGTCAATGCGTTCTTTGTCAGACATAAGCTTTTCAAATCTTGCAAAGCACTGCCCTGCCTCAGTCGTTTCCGGAGTATCAGTATCAATATAAGCCTCTGTGCTCTCATCTTCTATGCCATTCGGATACCAGTCCACATAACCCTCATAACCGTACTCATCAGTGCTGGGAGAAGCAGTATAGTAAAACTTGCCATGGGGCGAATCAAAGCTGATACGCTCCGCTTTTTTCTCTTTGGTTTCTTTTTTCGAGAACAACTTATCAAAAAGTCCCATAGAGATCTGCTCCTTGCATATTTTCTGTTAGATCACAGGCCTCAAGAAATACTGTTGCATATACAACCGACCTAATCATTATACACCATTTTGCCGGGTTTGTCAAGAGAAAATTTCCTTGTCCTTTCCCATACCGCCTAGAAGATAAAAACAATTTCTGTATCGCCCCGGTCAGAAGATCTGCTCGTGATCTGTTATCATATTCTGGTAAGCACACAGTGCGTCAAAACGATCCCCGAGACTGTTATGAGCAGTCTCGGGGCGTATCTCACGGCCATTTTTTCAGCGCTTTTTGCTGATGAAATACACAGCTTCACCGTAGATAGCAGGCAGCAGCACGGCGGCCATTATAACAATGAACGCTGCGATGAAATGCCCCATCAGTGTCAGGACCAGTCCAATGGCTCCGCAGAGCATCATCACATATCCTCCAAAGCGGTGGGTCCTGTCCCAGATCTCATCATTTTTCAGAATGTGAGGAGTGCGGATACCCAGTATCCAGTTTTTTCTTATCTTTGGCAGATAGTTGCCCCCGAACAGCATTATCAGCGAGGTGATGAGGCAGATGCCGAACCTTGTGTCACTGAGCTTGCCAAGGGAGTATAGCAGCATCATTCCCTGTACCAGGCAGAAGATCAGTGGCAGCACTATCTGCACGCCGATGAGGGCTTTCCCCATGGGCTTTTTCCCGTCAAGCACTCTTATATATATGCAGCTGAGTATCACTGCCGCAGCGAATACAGCCGGCAGCCCGAAGACCACGAAGGCCTTGGGAGAAGTCCCGTTGACTTCGCCTGTCATGCTGAAATTGGTGACCATCCTGTCGGGGAGCCTGTCAAACACTATGGCCCCGGGTACTGCCATCATAAGGCAGAGAGCAGCGCTGATAATATCACTCTTGTTCAGCTTTATTTTCATTTTCCTGCGCCTCCTGTTCATTATTTGCCGGGGTGAACTGAGACACCCACAGCATTATGTCCTCAAATACCGAGGTGTTGAGTGAGTAAAAGATAAAATTCTTTTCTTTTGTTTCGTAGATAAGGTCTGCTTTTTTCAGCTGCTTCAGGTGGTAGGAAACGGTAGCGCCGGTCATGTCGAACCGGGAGGCTATATCACCAGCACTGAGCTTGCCCTTTCTCAGCATGGTAAGTATCTCACGCCGGACGGGGTCCGAAAGCGCCTTGAATGTATCGGGAAATCCCATTTTCCGCTCCTTTCTTATTGCTTTTTTCTTTGCTGTTCGCCGCCTGTCAGAAAAGGTCCGCCCAGACCGGTATCATAAAGTCATATATCCCGTGCATGAACACAAGGGACATCAGGGTAAAGTCCCTGACTTTTTTTTCTTGTCAGGCAGAAGATAAGGCCGATGACGGCAGTGAAACTCACCAGGCAGTAGAAAGCTATCCACAGCTTTTTGTACCCGCCGTTGGTGTAGATGTATCCTTTGAACCCCAGTGCGAAGGGGATAAGCATCAGGATCACCGACAACATAAAGCCGCAGGCCGCACCTGCGGCGATCTGCCTTGGCAGCTTTTCTTTAGGCGGAAGAAGCTCCCGCAGGTCCTCCCGCCTTATCTTCATGATAAGGACCACGGCGATAATGGGCAGCCACTGCATGAAGATGAACAGGGGCGCTTTTATAGCTGTCGGCAGCATCTGCATTGCCCTCATGGAGATCACGGCTGCATATCCCAGCAGGTATACTCCTGCCGCTGCCGCAATGAGCCATGATATCTCTTTTCTTTTGTTCCTCATTTTTTCACCTTTACTTATCATATCATATTTTCCGGTCCCGTGTCAATGGCAGTGCGGCCAGGACCAGGGCTAAGGACAGCGCCGCCGTTATCGCTGCGGCGGCAAGGCAGTCGTCCGGTACAGTCTCCCCTTTATAGAGGGAAAGACTGTCGGTCAGGGACACGGGCAGATACTTTCCGGCCTTGCTGTACATTCCTATGAGGGTCATGGCAAAATACACTGCGCCGGCGCCGAGAATCACCTGGGCCGGGGAGTAGGCAAAGGCCGAGAAGAAAACTATCAGGCTTATCATCAGCACTCCGAAGAGCCACCATCCAAAGCCTGAGAAAAGCAGGTTCTTGACAGCGGAATTATCCCAGTAAAAGCCGCTGTAAAAATAAGTCACCCCAAAGCACAGCCAGGATCCGGCGGTCCAGGTCAGGACCATAACAGCAAACTTTGAAAGGACCACCGAGCTGCGGGAAAGGCCCTTGGTGAAAAGAGGGATAAGGGTGCCTTTTGAGTATTCCGAGGTGTAGATGCCGCAGAATATTATCAGCAGGACGATCAGCCCCATGGGGATATTTTTTACATACTGCGCCCAGCAGTCCATGGCGGTGACTTTTATCTCGCCCATGGTGATGCCCTGGGACTTCAGGTCCTCGGCCATCATCTCGTAGAGCTTCGGGGTCAGTTTAGCGATCGCCGGGTCCATGATGCCAATGACCGTGAATACGCCCAGTATCAGCATCAGCCTTTTAGTCCTTACAAGCTCTCTTAGCTCCTTCATAAAAAATGCGCCGAAGCCTTTCATTTGCCGATCACCTCCATGAAAAGGTCCTCCAGGTCCGCCTCATGTCTCTCAAGCCGGATGATAGGTATTTTCTGAGCGGAGAGAAATGCCATCAGCTCGCCGCAGTCCCGGTCGGAGGCCTTGGGAAAAACTATCCTGCCGGGATCAGAACTGTCTTTGCTGCCTGCCGGAAAGCCGCCCAGGACTTTTTCTGCGTCCTCAGGCCTGGATAGGGTCAGCATAAGTGCGGTGTCCCTCCTCAGAGCACGTATCTCCTCGATGGAGCCGGAAAATGCTGTTTTTCCTCCCTCGATAAAGGCTACCCTGCTGCATATCCTTTCCACGTCGGAAAGGATATGGGTAGAAAACACCACTGAGCACTGTTCCTTGGCGGCGCTGATGATGTCGAGGATATCCTTTCTCCCCACAGGGTCAAGGGCAGAGGTAGGCTCGTCGCAGATAAGCAGATCAGGCCGGCCCATCAGTGCCTGTGCGATCCCGAGACGCTGTTTCATGCCACGGGAATAGCCCTTGATGCGGTGTTTTTCCCCGCTCAGTCCCACCAGGGTCAGCAGTTCCTCACAGCGGTTCTTTATGTCTTTGCTGTCCATGCCGGAGATACTCCCGCAGAGGGTCAGATACTCTCCGGCGTTCATATAGCCATAGTATTCCGGCACATCAGGCAGGAAACCAACTCTGCCGCCGGCGGGCGGTCTGCCGAAGCTTACCCTTTCACCAAGGACCTCTATCTCGCCGCCGTCGGTCCTTAACATTCCCAGGACCGCCCTCATAGTGGTGGTCTTTCCGGCTCCGTTTCGGCCTATAAAGCCGAATATGCAGTTCTCAGGCACTGAAAAGCTCACGCCCTGAAGGACCTTTTTGCTGCCGAAGCTCTTTCTTATATCCCTGACTTCCAGAACGTTCACGGTCCCTCAGTCCTCCTCTTTGCCAAGAATGAAGTAAAGGATAGGACCGATAAATTCCATACCCACAATGCTTACGATGAGCCACAGAGTTCTGGAGCCACGCTTGTAGCTTTTATGTCTGAGGATATGGACGATAGTATATGCCAGCAGGGAAAACTGCACTGCGATGAGCGGGATAAGCAGGGGAAGATACTCTTTTACATCAACGTTCATGATATTACCTCCTTGACTGAAAACAAGAGCTATTTAGAAAAAAATCAATTTAGAAAATTTTCTAAATAGATTATAGCACGGTGCTCCGCTCTTGTCAATAGCTATTTAGAAATTTTTCTAAATAATTTTCATGCCTGCGTTCGGTGCAAAAAAAGCCCCTGCCGCTTGGGCAGGGGTCCTGTGTTCATTCATATGCTAAGAACTCGTCCGGGATATAGGCGATGTAGTTTGCCAGAACGTCTCTGTTTACGCCGACTTTCTGGTACATCATATGCTGTGAGAGCAGCTCGTCGGTATAGTCGCCATAGGGGTATACCCGGCAGTTATACCACATGGAGTACCAGTCGGTGCCCTCATAGTGAGAGATGACCGGGATAGCCTTGACGTTCTCAAAGCTCACCTCGCCGCCGTTGTCGAAGTCCACCACTACGTCGAGCTTGCCGAATATGCCGATGATGGCTCTGCCGTACTGGCCGTCGGGGTTATCCGCATCGTACATGGTCGAAAAGAAGTTGCCAAGGCCGTAATAGACAAAGGCCTGACCTCCGTCGGGCTTATCCAGATATTCGCAGGTGGAAAGAGCATGGGCCTGGGTACCGATAATAAGGTCAGCGCCCCATTCCACCAGCTTTGGGGTAAAGCTGCGCTGCATATCGTTTATCTCGTTAAGGACCTCGGTGCCGTAATGGCAGGATACGACCACCACGTCAGCTATCTCGTCGGCCTTGCGGACCTGGCGCTCGATAGTCTCTTCGTCAGCGATATAGACCACCTTGCCGGGGTCGCCGTCGTACAGGAAGATACCATTGGTGTGTTCCATGTAGCCCAGAAAGGCGAACATCACGCCGTTTACCTCCATGGTCCGGATATCCTCGGAATCCTCCTCGTCACGGTAAGCGCCGTAGTGGACCACGCCCTTGCTGTCCCAGTAGTCCAGAGAGGATATCAGTCCCTCAGAGCCTTTATCGAGAACATGGTTATTTGACATCGAGATGACATTGAAACCGAAGTCCACCACAGCGTCGCCCACCTCGGTGGGGGTGGAGAACATAGGGAAAGTGGAAGGCTCGAAGGCGTCGTTGACCAGAGTCTCCTGGTTCAGGATAGCGATGTCGCTGCCCTCGATGAGCTTTTTGCATGGGGCGTAACAGGGTGCGAAATCAAAGCTGCCGTCCTCCTGCCGGGCGTCCTCATAGATATTGTCGTGGATAAGGTTGTCGCCTGCACAGCTCAGATGGACCACTGCCTTGCCCGAGGAGGGCTTTACCCTGGCGGGCTTGGTCTCCTCTTCGGTACCGTCCTCAGGCTTGCTGTCTTCGCTGTCCTCCGGGGCCTTTTCAGGGCTGACTTCAGCGGGATCTTCCTGGGCGCTTTCTGTGTCCTCAGCAGAGACAGCGCCTTCCTGATCCTGCCCATCGGTGGTACCGCTCTGAGCGGCGGGAGCCGTGTTCTTTTCAGTCACGCCGCTCTCTATCTCGGTACCGCAGGCGCCGAGAGAAACAGCCATCAGCACAGCGGCGGCCAGGGCTGACAGGCGTTTTTTTGCAAATATCATATTTTACTTCCTTTCTGTAAGGTCGGTCAGCCGCAGATACAAACAGGCGGCTTTCCTATTATAACACCTTTTTCCCAGAAAATCAACACCCCGAAAAAAACGCCGCCGGAGGGTCCCGGCGGCGGTATCGGCAAAAGCGTTATTATCTCTTGAATTTGTATACGGCCAGACGGTTCATATACTTTCTCATAAAGGTATCTCCGATCTTTCCCACAGCAGAATAACGGCGCATCACAGTGAAAAAGCTTGTCTCCCTGATAAGCTCCCACCCGGGCTGATACCTTTCAAGCTCCCTGCCGCTTTTTACGCCGAAGGTGAAATGGGCATTGGTATGCTTGACAGTATCGTGCATACGGTCGTTTTTAGCGGCGATGGGGTGCATAAGCTCGGCCAGCAGAAAGCCCCTTGGGAAGTTCTCGCTTATCTGTCCGAGAAGTGTCTTTACCTGCGCTTCGGTGAAATACATCAGCAGGCCCTCTGCGATGACTATAGTGACCCTGTCTTTAGGGATATCCTCAAACCAGCTGTCCGTGGACAGGTCGGCGGAGATAAGGGTCTGTCTCTCATGGGGAGCGAAGAGCTTTTTTCTGACCTCTATGGAGTCCGGCAGGTCCACCTGATACCAGTGGGCAGAGCCGTTGTCAAGTCTTGAAAAGCGGTCGTCAAAGCCGCAGCCTAAGTTTATCACCGCAGCGTCCGGATATTTTTCCAGCAGATGTCCCGCAGTTTCATCAATGAGCACGGTCCTTGCCACAACGCCTTCGTGAGAGAAATACTTGTCATACTTATCGGTGTCGATGGCCAGGGTGCTGACTATCTCCACAGCCTTGGGGTCGGAGATACGGGGAGCCCTGCGGCGGCTCTCACTGGCCTTTATGCACAGTGGGATAAGTGCAGTCTCCTCCACGTCCCCAAGCTGGACCTGCCTGCTCTCCACAGGTCTTCTGGCCACACAGTGGAGCCTGAAAAAGTCACGTTTCTCAAAGATCTCCATATTGAGTCCCGCATTCCTGCACAGTGTCCTGACCTCATCTTTGCCATAGACATGGACGTCGCCGTGGCCGGCGAGGTTTATCACAGGCATCTCCACATTGTTCATGAGCCATCTTGCAGCCCCTGTGCGGGCGGTCATGTCTCTGAGAATGAGCCTTCCTCCGGGTCTCAGGACCCTTTGCACGCTGTCAAAGAATTTCTGCACATTGGGGTAATGGTGAAAGCTCTGGCAGCAGATGACCGCATCGAAGGAACAGTCTTCAAAGGGCAGGTCCTCGCAGTCTCCCACCACAAGCTCAACGTTCTCCATGTTCTTTGCCTTTGCCACCTCTATCATCTTCGGGGTCAGGTCGATGCCGGTCAGGTGCTTTTCGGGGTACTTCTCATGCAGCAGAGTCAGCATGGGCGCCGTGCCGCAGCCGCAGTCCAGCAGGTCCTCAAAAGGCTCTCTTTCAAGCTCGCTGAGCACGTCGGGGTAGTCCTTCTTGCACATCTTATATACGCCCGCCCGGTCAGTCTCATAGACTTCTGCGGCCTTGGTGAATTCCTTCAGCGACAGCTCCTTGTATTTTTCGTCAGTCATTGTTTTCTCCTCCTGTCTGATATTAGATGTAACTAATCAAGTTTATTATACCACCGCTGCGCCGCTTTGTCAATGACCTTATCCGGTCCGAGCCTCTGTCGGGTCATAAAGATCTGCCGGGTGAGCCTTGTAATATTTCAGGCCGGTCATGGTAAACTTATACCATATATAAAGCTAAAAAAACTGCGGTTTTGCGGGAAATGTAAAAAATGTGTTAATGGGCTTGACAAGGGCCGGGGGATATTGTATAATCAATAGGTACGCTGGCTGTTTTATAGGCTAAGTGTAACTATTTTCATGAAAGGAGAGAGATCAATGCCGACCTTTAACCAGTTAGTAAGAAAGGGTAGAAATGTCCTGGAGGACAAGTCTACAGCACCCGCACTTCAGAAGGGTTTCAACTCCAAGAAGAAGAGATCTATCGACCAGAGCTGCCCCCAGAAGAGAGGCGTCTGCACAGTCGTAAGAACTGCTACACCTAAGAAGCCTAACTCAGCAATGAGAAAGGTAGCAAGGGTAAAGCTGACCAACGGTTATGAAGTTACCGCTTATATCCCCGGTATCGGCCACAATCTTCAGGAGCACTCTGTTGTACTCATCAGAGGCGGAAGAGTAAAGGACCTGCCTGGTGTAAGATATCACATCATCCGTGGTACTCTCGATGCACAGGGCGTTGCGAAGAGAATGCAGGCAAGATCCAAGTACGGCGCTAAGAGACCTAAGGCAGGTAAGTAAGAGCCGGACAGGACAAGCTAAGACCTTGGGGCAGACCCGAGGAAAGATTTATGGAACAACTCATTGCCGCCGGAAGGCGGAGACCACAGTTTATGTGGAGTTAACAGTGATTTATATATATTATAGATTATTAGTGCTCTACAGGGACTGACGGGGCTGCAGAAAGCGACATATGCTTGTCTGCGGAGCGAGTACCTATGAATTCATTATTTGTGAAGGAGGGAATCAAAGTGCCAAGAAGAGGTAGAGTTACTAAGAGAGACGTGCTGCAGGATCCTGTATACAATTCCAAGCTTGTTACACGTCTGGTAAATAACATCATGCTCGACGGTAAGAAGGGCGTAGCTCAGAAGATCGTTTACGGAGCATTCGAGATCGTTGAGGAAAAGACAGGCAGACCCGCACTTGAGGTTTTCGAGGAAGCTATGGGTAATATCATGCCTGAGCTGGAGGTAAAGGCCCGCCGTGTGGGCGGTGCGACTTACCAGGTGCCTATGGAGGTAAGACCTGACAGACGCCAGACTCTGGGTCTCAGATGGATAACCAAGTATTCTCGTGAGAGACACGAGGAGACCATGAAGGAAAGACTTGCTGCCGAGATACTGGACGCACTCAACGGCCAGGGCGGCTCGGTCAAGAAGCGTGACGACACACACAAAATGGCTGAGGCAAACAAGGCTTTCGCACACTATAGATGGTAATAAGTATAAAGGAGGATATTTATGGCTAGAGAAACAAAGCTGCAGGATTACCGTAACATCGGTATCATGGCTCACATCGACGCCGGTAAGACTACTACCACTGAACGTATCCTGTTTTATACCGGTGTAAACTATAAGATCGGTGAGACTCACGACGGTGCATCTACCATGGACTGGATGGCTCAGGAGAAGGAGAGGGGCATCACCATCACCTCCGCTGCTACCACCTGTTACTGGAAGGGTCACAGACTCAACATCATCGACACCCCGGGCCACGTTGACTTTACAGTTGAAGTTGAGAGATCTCTGAGAGTTCTTGACGGCTCTGTGACTGTACTGTGCGCTAAGGGCGGCGTTGAGCCACAGACCGAGACCGTATGGAGACAGGCTGACAACTATAAGGTGCCCAGAATGGTATATGTCAACAAGATGGATATCATGGGCGCTGATTTCTATAACGTGCTGAATATGCTCCATGAGAGACTTCAGTGCAACGCTGTGCCTATCCAGCTGCCTATAGGCTCCGAGGACGATTTCAAGGGCATCATCGACCTGCTTGAAATGAAGGCATACGTTTATTACGATGATCTTGGCAAGGATATCAGGGAGGAAGAGATCCCCGCTGATATGCAGGAGAAGGCAGAACAGTACAGAGCTGACCTTATCGAGCACCTTGCTGAGGTAGATGACGATCTGGCTGAGAAGTATTTCGCAGACGAGGAGATCACCATCGACGAGATGAAGAAGGTAATAAGAAAGTCCACTATAGACAATACCATGGTGCCTGTCACCTGCGGTACTTCCTATAGGAACAAGGGCGTTCAGAAGCTGCTGGATGCTATCGTTGACTATATGCCTTCTCCTATCGACGTTCCCCATATCAAGGGTACCAACCCTGATACCGGTGAGGAGTGCGAGAGGATCTCCGGCGATGACCAGCCCTTTGCTGCTCTCGCATTCAAGATCGCTACCGACCCCTTTGTTGGTAAGCTCTGCTATTTCAGAGTATATTCCGGCGTCCTGAACGCAGGCTCCACCGTTTATAACTCTACTAAGGATAAGGACGAGAGGATCGGCCGTATCGTGCAGATGCACTCCAACGACAGAAAAGATATCGAGACCATCTACGCCGGCGATATCGGCGCAGCTATCGGTCTGAAGAATACCACAACAGGCGACACTCTCTGTGATGAGAAGAACCCTGTTATACTCGAGTCTATGGAATTCCCTGAGCCTGTTATCCAGCTGGCTATCGAGCCTAAGACCAAGGCCGGTCAGGAAAAGATGGGCATTGCTCTGGCAAAGCTTGCTGAAGAGGACCCGACCTTCAGGACCTATACTTCTGAAGAGACCGGTCAGACCATCATCGCAGGCATGGGCGAGCTGCATCTGGAGATCATTGTAGACAGACTGCTCAGAGAGTTCAAGGTAGAGGCTAATGTAGGCGCTCCTCAGGTTTCCTATAAGGAGACTATCACCAA
Organism: Ruminococcus sp.; assembly: GCA_017478965.1. Classification (GTDB taxonomy): domain Bacteria; phylum Bacillota; class Clostridia; order Oscillospirales; family Ruminococcaceae; genus Hominimerdicola. The sequence continues at coordinate 29,317 of JAFVCV010000033.1, forward strand.
GGAGGCCAATGTGGACTACAAGTATGCTAAGCAGTCCGGCGGTAAGGGTCAGTACGGTCACGTTAAGATCAACGTGTTCCCCAACGAGTCCGGCGCAGGCTACGAGTTCATCAACCACGTTGTGGGCGGCTCTATCCCCAAGGAGTATATCCCTGCTGTTGACGCAGGTATCAAGGGCGCTATGGAGAGCGGCGTTCTGGCAGGTTTCAAGGTAGTTGACTGCAAGGTCGAGCTGTACGACGGATCCTACCACGAGGTCGATTCCTCTGAGATGGCGTTCAAGATCGCTGGTTCTATGGCCTTCAAAGAGGCTATGAAGAAGGCTGCTCCTATAATCCTGGAGCCTATCATGAAGGTAAGCGTAATCGCTCCTGATGATTATCTGGGTACCGTTATAGGCGACCTTAACTCCAGACGTGGCCAGATACTTGGCCAGGAGCAGAGAACAGGCGCAGTCCAGGTTGACGCACTTGTTCCTCTGTCTGAGATGTTCGGTTATTCCAACGACCTGCGTTCAAAGACTCAGGGCCGTGGTCAGTACGCTATGGAGCCTCATAGCTATACTCAGGTACCGAAGTCTATCTCTGAGAAGATCATGACTGCCCGCAAGGCTGACTGATGATCTTCCTGTCATTTGATCGCAGGACAGGCTGAAAAAATATAAATTTTTTTGGAAAACCTATTGCAATTGAATGAAAAATTTGGTATAATTATACTACGGTATGTTTAATGTCCGGCCCTGCGGACACAGGACCGGCATATCTAATCTATTTTATAAAAGGAGGAAATTTCCTATGGCAAAGGCACATTTTGAAAGGACCAAGCCCCATGTAAACATTGGTACTATCGGTCACGTTGACCACGGCAAGACTACTCTTACCGCTGCTATCACTAAGACTCTGGCTATGAAGGGCCAGGCTAAGTATGAGGCTTATGACATGATCGATAAGGCTCCTGAGGAGAGAGAAAGAGGTATTACCATCAATACAGCACACGTTGAGTATGAGACTGACAAGCGTCACTATGCTCACGTTGACTGCCCGGGCCACGCTGACTATGTAAAGAACATGATAACCGGCGCTGCTCAGATGGACGGCGCTATCCTGGTAGTTGCTGCTTCTGACGGCCCTATGGCTCAGACCAGAGAGCACATCCTGCTGGCTCGTCAGGTCGGCGTTCCTGCTATCGTTGTATTCATGAACAAGGCTGACCAGGTCGATGACCCTGAGCTGCTTGAGCTGGTTGAGATGGATATCAGAGATCTGCTTTCTTCTTACGAGTTCCCTGGCGACGATACTCCTATCATCGTTGGTTCTGCACTTGCTGCTCTGAACGCTCCTGATGATCTGAATGATCCCGCTTACAAGCCGATCATCGAACTGATGGACGCTGTTGATGACTATATCCCTACTCCTGAGAGAGATTCGGACAAGCCTTTCCTGATGCCTATCGAGGATACTATGACCATTTCCGGCCGTGGTACCGTTGTTACCGGCAGAGTTGAGAGAGGCGAGCTGAAGACCGGTGAGACTGTAGAGATTGTTGGTCTGAGCGATGAGAAGCAGAGCACTGTTGTTACCGGTATCGAGATGTTCAGAAAGACTCTTGACAGTGCAATGGCCGGCGATAACATCGGCGCACTGCTCCGTGGTATCACCAGAGATCAGGTTGAGAGAGGTCAGGTACTTTGTAAGCCTAACTCCATTCACCCCCACACCAAGTTCGCTGGTCAGGTTTACGTTCTGAAGAAGGAAGAGGGCGGCCGTCATACTCCTTTCTTCAACAACTACAGACCTCAGTTCTATTTCAGAACTACTGACGTTACCGGCACTATCTCTCTGCCTGCTGACAAGGAGATGTGTATGCCTGGTGATAACGTAACTATGGACGTTGAGCTTATCACTCCTATCGCTATCGAGGAAGGCCTGCGTTTCGCTATCCGTGAGGGCGGCAGAACTGTAGGTTCCGGCGTTGTTACTGCTATCAACGAATAATTGAGCTTTGGCTTGTTATAAGAGCCGGGTCTTAGGACCCGGTTCTTTTTTTGCGGTGTAAAAGGCAGTTTGTAAACTGGACTTTCTGTAAATGTAAAGAAAAAGTAAATAACTATCAGGCAGGCTTTTAATCGGCGTGGGAATGTGGTATAATGAATTTGATTACAAACGCCGTTCAGTAAAGGGGTGAGGACCGTGAGCAATGAGAACAATAAGAACGCCTTTGTTATAGATGTAGCAAAGGACCATACCTATCAGAACCAGGATGACGAATACCGCAAGGCCTACACCAAATGGCGGACCGACCCCACTAACCCCTATACATATAAGTTCGTCAAGGACACGAGAGAACATTCCTATATGGCCGGAAAAGGCTTTATCAGGGAAAATGCTCACGATGCCGAAAATTCTACTCTTTATAAGTGCCTGACCCTGCTGGGGATAGTTATGATGGTATTTTTTGTTTTTGACGTTGTGATCTACCTGATCATGGCCTACATGGGCTACGGCGAGATGTGCAATGTGGTCTATTATTCTCAGCGTTATCAGCTCAACAGAGGGCTGCCGCTGCTGCCTGTGGCTGTGTATACGGTGCTGACAGTAGTTAAATTTATAACAGCGATCTCCGTGTTCAGACTGAAGACTAAAGTCCCGCTGACGGTGGCACTTCCCAGGACCGGCGCCGGGTTCGTGGTGAACTTTAATTCTGTGGCCATCATGCTGATGATAATGGTGGTGGGACGGCTTTCAAATTCGCTCCTTGATAAAATTTTGTCAGTGTTCCACGTGGACTCGGTATACATATATATGTTCCCCGGCAGCTCGACCGGGGTAATGGTACTTTCGATCATACTCAACTGTCTGATACTGCCGGTGCTGACGGAGGTGCTTTTCAGGGGATTTGTGATGCAGAGTTTCAGGCAGTTCGGTGACTCCTTTGCAGTCATCGTTTCCTCGCTTGTGTGCTGTCTTACCTTCTATGACCTTTCCTATATCGGTTATTCTCTGTGCTGTTCCATCGTTATCGGGCTTTTCACCATTCGGACAGGCTCGTTGAAAACTGCGGTCTGGATGCACGTTATCTCGACCTCGGTAAATTATCTGCTGACCCTTATCGGTTCATACAGCTCCAGTGCGGGCAGGGTCCTGGAGATAATGGTCTTCCTGCTGATATGCGCATCGGCGCTGATGGTCTATTCCAGGCTGAATAATTTCAAGGACTGGTCTTATAACATCGACCACCAGAGCTCTGAAGTCACCTTTGACAAAAAGATCGAACAGATCTTTTCCTCCAACACCATAGTACTCTGGTTCGTGCTTGTTATTATTATGACGATCGTGGGAATGAAGATACTATGAACAGAGATGAGGTCTATATGAGGAAGGCTCTGGAGCTGGCAAGGCTTGCCGCAGAGGAGGGCGAGGTGCCGGTGGGGGCTGTGGTGGTAAAGAAGTCTACCGGGGAGATAATAGGCAGGGGATCCAACAAGCGTGAGTTCGGGAAGTCGCCTCTTACTCATGCTGAGCTTATAGCCATAGACGAGGCCAGCAGGAGACTGGGCGGCTGGCGGCTCATCGACTGCGAGCTTTTCGTGACCCTGGAGCCTTGTCCGATGTGCGCCGGGGCTGTGATAAATTCACGGATAGAGAGGGTGGTCTTTGGGGCTTACGACCCTAAGGCCGGCAGCTGCATTTCGGTGACGGAGCTTTTTGCACTGCCATACAACCATAAGCCGCTCTGGACCGGCGGCGTGCTGAAAGAAGAGTGCGGCCAGGTCCTGAGCGAATTTTTCAAGGCCCTGAGAGCAGATAAAAACAAAGTCAAGGAGTGAGGATATGGACAGAGCTGAAAAAGCAGTGGGATACAAGCACGGCGGCCATAACTGCTGTCAGGCGGTGCTGCTGGCTTTTGCTGACCGGACCGGACTGAGTGAGGAGAACTTAACAGCCCTGGGGGCCGCCCTTGGCCGTGGAATGGGCGCTTTTGACGCTACCTGCGGCGCACTCTGCGCAGCGCAGATGGTGGTGGGACTTCTGGAGTTCGACGGAAGGCCACTTGCGGGCAAGGCTAAGGAGCTGCACGATACTTTTAAAGAGAAATGCGGCAGTACGGACTGCGGCGAGCTGAAAGGTCTGAAAGGCGGCCCGATGCTCTGCCCCTGCGACGACTGTATAAGGGCGGCGGTCAACGCTGTTCTGGAAAGCAGCGCAGCAAATGAATAAAAATATCACCTCCGGAATGACCTCAGGCCGTTTCGGAGGTCATTTCTGGGGTAACGGCATGAGATTTAGGTCAAACGGTCTTTGTGAAAGCTTTGATGTCGTTTACTATAGCTATAAAAAATACTGAAATTTGACATTTTTTAGATAAGTTTAATATAAAAACTTGGATCTTCGTGGTAAAATATGACCATAAGCTAAGGGGAAAGACCCTGAGAACGAATATTTCTACGGAGGTAATAAGTATGTTAAAAAAATTTGTGAGCGTACTTGCGGCGGCAGCTGTTTCGGTGAGCATCATGGCTTCGTCGCAGATAAGCGCAAGTGCAGCGTCAAAATTCACAGGCAGCTACTTCGGCACTGGCTTTGACAGCCTGGAGGGTGACAAGATGGAGGTCTCCAACGGCTGGTCGAACGGCGGTATGTTCGACTGTTCCTGGAGCAGTTCAAACGTTTCCTTCTCCGGCGGAAAGATGAACGTTTCCATCACCGGAAACAGCTGGAGCGGCTATAAGGGCGGCGAATACCGGACCAGGCAGGCCTTCGGCTACGGTATGTATGACGTGAGCATGAAGCCCATCAAGAACGTAGGAGTTGTAAGCTCCTTCTTCACCTACACCGGTCCCAGCGACGGCACCGTATGGGACGAGATAGATATCGAGTTCCTGGGCAAGGACACTACCAAGGTTCAGTTCAATTATTATACAAATGGCCAGGGCAACCATGAGTATGTCTACAACTTAGGGTTCGACGCCTCCCAGAGCTTTCATCAGTACGGCTTTTACTGGGATAAGGGCAGCATAACCTGGTATGTTGACAAAAAGCCTGTTTATACCGCCACCCGTGACATTCCCTCCACTCCCGGCAAGATAATGATGAACGCATGGAACGGAAAGGGTGTTGACGAATGGCTGGGCCATTACAACGGAAATGCGCCTCTGACCGCTCAGTATGACTGGATCTCCTACACCGCACCCGGCAGCGGCCAGAGCAATAACGGCCAGAGCAGCAGCAACAATAATAATTACAATAATAACCAGAGCAGCAGCCAGAACAATAACCAGAACAGCGGCAGCTTTGCAGCAGGGCAGAAGTATTCCATAAAGTCCGTCAACAGCGGCAAGGCCCTGGACGTTTCCTGGGGCAGCAAGGACAACGGCGCCAACGTACTGCAATACACCTATAACGGCTATCTGAACCAGAAATGGTACCTCGAAAGACAGTCTGACGGCTACTATGTCATCAAGTCCGCAAACAGCGGCAAGGTACTTGACGTGGCCTGGGGCAGCAAGGATGACGGTGCCAACGTTCAGCAGTGCGAGTACTACGGCAACTCAGCCCAGCAGTGGGAGCTGAGAAAGGTAGGCAGCAGCTATGCCATCATCAACCGTGGCAGCGGCAAGGCCCTTGACGTTTCGGGCAGGTCCACCGCAGACAATGCCAACGTTTTACAGTGGCGCTACACCGGTGCTGCTAACCAGCTCTGGAATATCCAGGCAGTAAACTAAGATAAAAGCCCCGGAGACTTGTGTATAAGTGCTCCGGGGCCTTCTTATTTGTCCTTTTTATCTGTGGGGTGCTTGTCCTTAGGCGAGGGCTTTTCCTTTATCTTATCGGGGTCGTCCTTCTCCAGCACCTCTTTTACCTTCATGGCCTTCTTGATACGCTCATGTTCTTTTTCACTGAGATCGGTGTATTCATAGTAGGGGTAGTCCTCGTTATCAAGAGTCCTTTCGCCAAGTATCTTAAAGGCATTTTCGGTGTACTCCACACACTCCTTCCACTGGGCGTCTGTCTCGTCGCTGTGGTCGGCGGTGATGGTGTAATTGTCGCAGAGGTAGCGGGCGATGTATTTCGTGAACTTCTCGCTGCCGAAAACGTTCAGATGCTCGTTGTTATAGTAATCTGTGCTCTCGTCTATGCCCATCTCACCGGCTGCCGTTTCAAAATTGAAGTAGCTGTAACCGCTCTCTTCAGCGATGGCCCGGAGCCTCTTGTCTGTCTCCTCCGGCAGCTTCAGCATATGCGGGGTCCTGATGAAAAGCACCTGTTCAAGGCCCAGCTCCTTGCAGCAGGCGATGGTGTCTTTCATATATTCTTCGCCTATATCAGTCAGCTCAGGCGGCTTTAAGCGGCCCTCTCTGGCGGACCTGGTGGTGGTCCGGGTCCCAAAGCTCTTCATCATGGAAACAGGGGTCTTACTGTTGTCGTAATAGCTCTTGATCCTGTAGAGCAGCTTTTCCGGTACGTTCCAGTTGGAATGGTATTTCAGGAAGTTGAAGTAATAGTTTATCCTTTCCTCCGGCTCCACCAGCTCTTGGATTGTCTGTTTCCAGTTGTCGTTTTTCTCCATGCTGTCTACCCATCTGCGGACAGAGGCCTCTTTCTTGTCATATTCCTTGCTGTAGAAAAAGCCGTTGACCTCGATGACCGTCAGCTGAGGGTCCTGCCGGGAGCAGAATTCTCTTATCATAGAGGGATACATACACCCCATAGCGCTCTCATAGCACAGATTATAGCTTGTAAAGCCGCATTCTTTGTAGGCTAAGGGCGCAGAGTAGTCCGCATACATCTCGCTGCACCCGATAAGGGCCACGTCCAGGGTATTCTCAGGTTCCTTGTAGAAGTTTTTTATGTGCAGCTCTGAGGAGGTGGTGGTATTGACCATCAGCTGCATAAGCATCAGCATTATCACTGCCGTGATGAAAAACAGCGCCGCAAGCTTTATTATACGCTTCCTTATGACCATTTTGTGTTATTCTCCTTTTTGTATCTCTCATGCCGCTCAGAACTGCATATAGTAGAAATCCGCCGGGTCGTTTCCGGGTCCGTAAACGCCGAAAATCAGCACCGAGAAAAACAGTGCCAGAAACACCAGGGATTCCATTGCAAAGCCTTTCTTGCAGATCTTCTCTCTCAGTGTGTGGGAGGGGTCTCTTTCCTGCAACACCGATACTCTCAGCATCACCAGAGCGGCGGCGATGACCACAAGGCTCTCTCTGATCGTGACGGATATGCAGTCGAAGACATATCTGCTGGCCAGCTCTGAGATATGCAGGTCTGTTACGGAAAGATACATCATCTCCATTGCGGACTTAAAGCTGTCGGCTATGTCGAAATAGTAGCCTATGAGCACTATGATAAATGTCCGCAGTACCCGGAAGGCGTTGAAGATACGGCTGTCGTCTTTTATTTTCAGTTTTTGCTTCCACCGGGTGAAGCTGGACTCCAGAAGTGTGGATACCATTATTATACCGCCGTTCCATACTCCGAAGGCTACGTATTTCCAGTTGGCGCCGTGCCATACGCCCACCACCAGGAAGGTGATGAGAGAGGCAATGCTGACGGGTATCACCTTGGCGGCCTTCATTCCGAAACGCTCTTTAAGCTTTTTGCTGAACTTCTGGAAGAGCTTTGACATGGCGATGGGGTAGAAAAGGTATTCTCTGAGCCAGGCGCCTAAGGTGATATGCCAGCGGTGCCAGTACTCCGAGATGTCCTTTGAGAAATAGGGACGTCTGAAATTCTCGGCCATGGTGATGCCGAAGAGCTGCGCCACTCCTCTTGAAATGTCTATCCCTCCGGAGAAATCAGCATATAGCTGCAAGGCGTAGATCAGGGCGGCGGCCAGGATAGCCGTGCCGGAATAATGCTTATAGTCCCCGGGTATATCCGTAACGGCTTTGACCAGCTTATCAGCGATGACCAGCTTTTTGAAGAACCCCCAGGTGATGAGCAGCACGCCCTGCTTGATGTTCTCAAATCTCAGGCTTTTCCCTTCATACAGCTGGTGCCCCAGGTCGCTGTAGAGACCGATGGGTCCCTGGACGATCTGGGGGAAAAAGGAAACGAAAAGCAGGAGCTTGAAAAAATTCCTCTCCGCCGGGTATTTTTTTCTGTAGATATCTATGACGTACCCCATGGACTGAAAGGTATAAAAAGATATGCCAAGGGGCAGAAACAGCCGCAGCCCCGGCAGCCCGCTGCTAAAATGTTTTAGTATGCCGTTGAGGGAATCGGCAAGAAAATTATAATATTTCAGAAAAGCCAGTATACCGAAATTAGCGGCCAGCACACCGGCCGCAATATGCTTTCTTGATCTTGCAGCCTTTTCCTTGAAAGCCTTTTTTTCCTCCTTGGACCAGAGGGCCTTCCCGGCCTTCAGCGCAGCGTCGCTCCTGGCAGCCTGCCGTTCCAGAAGAAGTCCGCCGGCATAGGTCGAAGCGGCGGTGAAGACCATGAAGGCCAGGTATTTAATGCAGGTCGCCATGCCAAGTTCCATGCCCAGGGCAAGCACGATGACATAGAACCCCAGGCTTGCCGTCAGAAGTACGCACCAGCGGCACTTCCTTGGCATAACGCCGTAGATGAGCAGGCAGAATGCGGTGAATATGAGAAATCTCAGTGATGTATACGTCAAGTCGTTCTGCCTCCTGCCAGGGGTGTATTGATGGGGAAAGTCTCGGTAAGCTCCCTTGCCGTCCTCAGGCCCTTTTCCTTACTGTAAAGGACCACTCTCGGCACTGCCCTTGAAAGGAACACTGAGATGCCCTCAGACACCGAATAGGCACCGCACCTTGAAAAGGCTATAACGTCCCCGATATTCAGCCTCGGGAGACTGATTTTCCTTACCAGGATATCAGCGGTGGTGCAAAGGCTGCCGCACAGGCAATAGTCCGTTAAATTGGACTCTTCATCTTTCCCGACAACAGCTATGGGCGGCACCTTCATAGCCATGTTCTGCCCGTAGTAGTTGAGCTGGTTTATCCCTCCGTCGCAGATGACATAGTTTATCCCGCCGTTAGTTTTGATGTCCATGACCCTTGTCAGATAGGTCCCGCAGGGTGCGGCAAAGAACCTTCCCATCTCCACCGTCAGGGGATATCTCTCTGCAAAAGCCTTAACGGGAACGCTGACTTCTTCAAGGAGTGCAAGATCGTTCTCTTCCTCCTCCTGCTTATAGTAGTCCACCCCAAGGCCAGTGCCGTATTCGATGTGCTCAGGCACGAAGCCGCAGTCCATTTCAAGCTCCTGACAGAACCGGTCTAACAGTTCAAGCTCGGCGGCCACGGTCTTTGCTTTTGTCTTCTGGGTGCCGGTGAAATAGTGGAGGCCCACGATATCAATACTGTCCAGGTCCGCTCTGTGGGCGATGATGTCTTTGAGCTGCGGCGGGTCTATGCCGAACTGGCTTCCGTGGGCGAGCCGCAATATGACCTTCAGCCTTTTGCCGGAGGCCCTGGCACAGTCACAAAGCAGTCTTATATGCAGAGCGCTCTCTGCGGTGAAAATGCCTGCGCCATAGGCACAGGCTCTCTCGATATCTTCCCTGGTCTTGTTTACACCGGAGAAGATGATGCTGCCGGGATCGGCGCCGGTCTGCACGCAGATCGAAAGCTCTCCCGGGGAGCATACCTCTATGTATCTGAATATCTCGGGTATGTCTCTGAGCAGGAAGGGGTCAGCCTTTACGGAAAAGCACAGTCCCACCCGGCTGCCAAAGGCCTGGCGGACCTTCATGGCCCGGTCTGCAAAAACATCTGTGTCGAAAATATAGCAGGGCGTCCCTGCCAAAGCTGTCTCTTCAAGTATCTTTTTGTTCCTTATCTTCATAACGCCAGGTCTTAGTCCTCCTGCTGAAGCTTTTCAATAAGGGCCATCATGCCCTCGATGCTGTTGAAATTGTCCGGCACCAGGTTGCCGACCTGTATATCGATATCGAACTCATCGTTCAGTGCTCCCACCAGAGAAACGATATCAAAGGAATCGAGCACACTGTCGGTAATGAGCTGTTTCTCATTCTCAAAATCCACATCGGGTCTGATCTCTTCAAGTATTTCCATAAGCTGTTCTTTCATTTTGATTACCTCCGTTTTTTTATTTCATAAGCTCTTTTAGAGCCTGCATACTTATCTTGCCGTTGGGCAGCTTCGGCATCTTATCGAGTCTCTCAAACTTCCTCGGCACCATGAACCCGGGCAGTACCCCCCTCAGATACACAGCTATCTCCTTTGGCGCCGCTGTGCCTGTGTAAAACAGGAAGATAAGCTCCTTCTCTTTAAGATACATGGCGCAGGCCTCTTCGATGCCCTCTATCCTCATGGCGGCGCTGTCTATCTCAGTAAGCTCCACCCTGTGGCCAAGGTGCTTTATCTGTCTGTCCTTCCTGCCACGGAATTCGAGCACCCCGTCCTCACGGAGCCTGCCATGGTCCCCGGTCTTGTATATAAGCTCGTTATATGCCTTGTTGAGGGGGTCCTGTATAAAGGACTTCGCACTCAGCTCCGGTGCGTTATAGTACCCTAAGGCCAGGATAGGCCCCGCTACGCAGATCTCGCCTATCTCGCCCTGAGGGGTAGGCGTTCCGTCATCATTGAGCAGGAACACCCTGTAGTTGCGGTAGGGCTTTCCTATCGGTATCTCCTCATCATCGGCCACCCTGTGGTCTATCTCATGATAGGTGCAGGAAGCTGTACACTCCGTGGGCCCGTACTGGTTGACAAACTTCGCCTCAGGCAAAGCGTCCTGCCATGCTCTGAGAGTGGCGCCGGGCATCACCGAGCCGGAAAAGCATATCTTTTTGAGATACTCAGGCCTTGCCTCTTTGAAGGCCTTCAGCTTGACGGCTATGGTGAACACCGAAACGCTCCAGCCCACTGCGGTTATCCTCTGTTCGTTCATGGTCCTGAAAAGCTCTGCGGGCATCATGAAATACTGCTTGGGTATTATGAACATGGACGCCCCTGTCATTACCGGCAGATAAATGTCCCTTATGGCGGCAATATAGTCAAGGGGAGATTGATTGCCCAGAACGTCCTCAGGTCCTATGCCCATGACTTCCTGATAAGCGTCGATATAGGTCATCAGCGACATCATCGAGGTGATGACTCCCTTAGGTTTGCCGGTGGAGCCAGAGGTGAATATCACATAAAGCGGGTCGTCTGCGCAGGCACTGCGGGCGATGAGGGAAAGGCGCTGCTCATTGATATCGCTTTCAAAAAGCTCCTCCGCTATCAGCAGCTCGCCCTCAAAGCCAAGTCTTCTGGCAGTTTCTGCATTCTCCCTGTCCGCTATGAGCACCTGCGGCATGAGTACTGAAAGGATATCTTTCAGCCGGCTCTCAGGCTGGGCCGGGTCCATAGGGGCATAAAAACAACCTGCGTAAACTATGCCAAGGAATACCGCAGGTGTATATATATTCCTGCCCGTCATGACAGCCGCCGGGCTGCGGGGAGGCAGCTTTTCTGCCAGGCCGCTGCCAAGGCGCTTTGCAAGCTCTGTCAGCCTTCCAAAGCTCAGGCTGCCTTCAGGGTCGGAATATGCGTTCTTATCTTTAAATCTTTCAGCTGTTCTTTCCAGCTGTCTGAGAATGTTTATCTCCATATTAGCTCACTTTCTGCTGTCCGTTTTTTTCATGACCGTCCTTTTGTCAGCCAGGACGGTCAAGTCTGTTTATCCACATAATATTCTAGCATATCTGGGCTTTTGAGTCAATGTTTATCTTGTACGATTTCTTTCTCCGCCCCGAGTCTTATTGTATAGATATAGTATAAATATAGTATATCCGTCCTATGGCAGGCTCCTCAGCGGCTGCCGTTATTTCCCGCTCTTCCGCTTTTCTCTGAGGATGCTCACTGCTCCGGCACTGACGCAGGTCAGTGCGCAAAGGCCCAGCACCCACGGCAGGGGAGAGGAGCTTTTTTCTTTCTCGTCATTTTCTTCTTTTTCACCCTCAGCGCTTTCCGGCAAAGGTGCTTTTTCCTCCGGGCCGGAAGTCACTTCTGTGTCTGCGGCCCTGTCGATATCCTCCATAGCCACCAGGGGTATCTCAGTGCCCATCTCTCCTGCGCAGCTGACTTTCAGTGTGCCGAGCCTCTGTCCCTTTTTTATGGGAGCGCTTATCTCATCGTTCAGCTCGATGACCTTCTCCGGCTCCGGCAGGAGCTGGTCCGAGGGCCATAGCAGCGAATAGCTCTCCTGCGCAGCCAGGCTTACGGCCGCACTGTCGGCGCTGCCTTCCACCATGACCACGGTCAGGCTGTCACCTGCTGAGATCAGGGTGCGTTCCTCCATAGAAGAGAGCGCCCAGTCATAAAGCCCTATATGGTCAAGAAGGTTGTGATAGACCACCGGCTCCCCATAGACTGAATAGGGGTCCTCGCTGCCCTTTTCGTAGTCCTCTCCGGTCTTTTCCATAGGCGCACCCATGGTAACGGTGAGAAAACGCCTGCCGTCCTCCACGGCATAGCTGGCCAGACAGCGTCCGGCGGTGTCAAGGGTGCCGGTCTTGATGCCCTTACAGGCCGGATAGTAATAGCCGCTGTAGCTGTCAAGCATATAATTTGTGTTTGAAATATATATCCCCTCCTGGTGCATATCCGTGGGGGACATAGTATAGTCCGCCATAGAGGTCAGCTCTGCGAATACCGGATAAGTCTCCAGTGCATAGAGACAGGCCGCCGCCATGTCCCGGCAGGAGCTGTAGTGGTCGTCGTCCCACAGGCCGTGGGCATTGGTGAAATGGCTGTGGTCCATGCCAAGGCTGCCGGCTACCTGGTCCATTCTCTCTGCGAAGGCCTCAGGGGAACCGTAAAGCCCGTAGGCGATAACGTTTGCCGCATCGCAGGCCGAGGGGATCAGCAGGGCCGCCAGCAGATCATAGCAGCTCACCTCTTCGTAAGCCATGATCCCCGCCACAGCGGCACCGCTGTCGTAAAGCTCATAAAACGCTTCTTCACCGGCGCTGAGAAAGGTGTTTTTCAGCACCTCCTCATCGCCCCCCAGGTCCTCAAGGACCACCAGGGCAGTGACGATCTTCGTCAGGGACGCCGGTACCCTTTCTTCATCGGCCCCACGGTCTATGAACACCTCCCCGGTGTCCATATCCACCATATAAGCCGCCTCTGAAAAGAGGGTCAGCTCCTCCCTGTCTCCGCCGTTGACAGCATAGGGGGTAAAGTCGTAGGCCAGCGCTCCGATGCTGTACAAACTCATCAGCGCTCCCGCTGTCAGAATGCCGAAAGCCTTTCTCAGTATTTTTATATTCATATTACTTTCCTCTTTTTTACATTTTGCCCGAGAACCTGTAGCCGGTGGGGGTCAGCCCTGTGCGCTGCTTGAACTGCCTCATGAAGTGTATCTCCGAAGAATAACCGCACTGCGATGCGACGCTCGCAACCCCAAGGTCCGTGGTGGACAGCAGGTAGCAGGCGTGTTCAGTGCGTGCGGCGATGACGTCGTTCATAGGCGTTACACCGAACACCTTCTTATAGGTGTGCTGAAAAGATGAGCGGCTCATGCCAAGCTCCTTTGCAAGGCTGTCGATGGTCCATGGCCGGCCGGGTTCGTTATATATCTTCGTGCGGATATCCGAGAGCCGGTCATGCCAGGCGATATATTCCCCGTCGGCGCTGAGCTCCAGCTTTTCGCTGAGTTTGAGAAAAAACATTCTCAGGAGCAGGTCGATGGAGCGCTGTCTGTGGGTGTTGACCGAGAAATGCTCGTGGCACATCATGTTTATCATCACCGAAAGCTCTGCCGTGCTGTCAAGCCGCAGAACGGTGTTGTAGGGTATGCCAAGTTCTTCCGGCAGAAAGCTCTCCTCCCCCTGGTCGGGAAGAAAATGGAACCAGTCGTTGCCGAAGGAGCCGCCCTTAGCCCGGTAAAACTGCGGCTCGCCCTTTTTGTAAAGCAGAACGCTGCCGGCAGCGGCGTTTATCTCCCGGCCGCCGATCATGAAAAGGGCGGGCGTCTTTATCAGCAGCATAAGATAGTCCCCGGAGCCTTCGGGGCGGCTGATAAAAAAGTCAGGCTCATGAAAATGGTTGTATCCCACCTTATTGATATGCAAGCTTTCTCACCTCCGGATATATACAGGCCTTATTATATAGCAGAACTTCCTGGCCGTCACCGTGCAGAAGTACTATAGATATACTAACACATTTTGCAGCTCTAGTCAACAGCGAAAAATAATTTTTTTATTCCCTTGCATGATATGTTAGTAAAAAATATATTAAATCATATTGCATACGCAGCGCAGATGTAGTATAATGCAGAAAACGAAGGCTGTGAAAGAGCGGCCGTAAAACGGAGGTCATATGAAATGAAAGCAAAGATAAGCATAAACATCAGCGACAGTATATCCAGGATAGACAAAAGGCTGTTCGGCTCCTTCATCGAGCACCTTGGAAGGGCGGTCTACGGAGGCATCTATCAGCCGGACAGCGAAAAGGCTGACGACATGGGTTTCAGAAAGGACGTTCTGGAACTGGTGAGGGAGCTGAATGTACCCATCGTCCGGTATCCCGGTGGCAATTTCGTTTCCGGCTACAACTGGGAGGACGGCACAGGTCCCAAGGAAAACAGACCTCAGAAGCTTGACTTGGCCTGGGGTACCGTGGAGACAAACCAGGTCGGCATAGACGAGTTTCAGGAATGGGCGAAGAGGGCCGGCACGGAGATAATGATGGCGGTGAACCTTGGCACCAGGGGACCGGACCAGGCCCGGCAGCTGGTGGAGTACTGCAACCTTGACACCGATACTTACTATGCAAATATGCGCCGTAAAAACGGCTTTGAAAAGCCCTTTGGCATCAAGCTCTGGTGTCTTGGCAACGAGATGGACGGTCCCTGGCAGATAGGTGCAAAGACCCCGGTGGAATATGCCCGTATCGCCCATGAGACTGCAAAGCTGATGAAGTGGACCGATGACAGCATAGAGCTGGTGGCCTGCGGCAGCTCACACCTTTTCATGCCCACCTTCGGTGAGTGGGAGCGCACTGTGCTGAGAGAGTGCTATGACTGCGTGGACTATATCTCTCTTCACAACTACTACGGCAACCGCAATGACGATACCGAGGATTATCTCGGACAGTCCATAAATATGGACAGATTTATAAAGACCGTAGCCGCCATCTGCGACGAGGTCAAGGAGGAAAAGGGCAGCGAAAAGACCATCGGTCTGTCCTTTGATGAGTGGAACGTCTGGTTCCATTCCAACGAGCAGGACAAGCAGATACCCCGCTGGTCCTACGCTCCGAGACAGCTGGAGGACATCTATAATTTTGAGGACGCACTGGTGGTAGGGACCCTGCTCATTACTCTTATGAACAATGCCGACAGGGTGAAGATAGCCTGCCTAGCCCAGCTGGTGAACGTTATCGCACCCATAATGACCGAGGACGAAGGCTGCTGGCTCCAGACTATTTTCTACCCTTTCCGTGATGCATCGGTCTTCGGCCGTGGAACAGCCCTGAGGGTGAGCATAGACTGTCCCTCCTACAGCTCCTCCAGCTTGGACGAGATACCCTATCTGACAGCCAGCGCCGCTGACGACGGGGACACTGTGACGGTATTTGCAGTCAACCGGTCCCTTGAAGAGGAGCTGGAGCTTGATACCGAGGGCTTTGAGGGCATGGAGCTCGTGAGCCACAGGAGCATGGAATGCGACGACCTGAAGGCTGTGAATTCCATGGATGATCCCGACAGAGTGACCCCGTCAGAAAAGGCACTGGGGGACAGGATAGTATTGGCGCCCCACTCATGGAACGTTCTCAGGTTCAAAAAATTAAGTTGAAATAAGCCGGGAGAAATGTTATAATGTAAAAAAATCATCGGGGGGATCATTATGGAGATAAGGACGCCGCCTATGGGCTGGAACAGCTGGGACTGCTACGGGGCCGCTGTAAATGAAGAAACTGTCAGGAAAAACGCTGAGTATATGGCTGAGCATTTGAAGGACCTTGGCTGGGAATATGTGGTGGTGGATATACAGTGGTATGAGCCAAAGGCTAAAGATCATGAGTATAACGCTTTCACCGAGCTTTGCATGGACGGGTATTCTAGGCTCATACCTTCGCCGGAAAGGTTCCCTTCCTCCGCCGGAGGGAAGGGCTTTGCACCGCTGGCTGAGTATGTCCATTCCCTGGGCCTTAAATTCGGCATACATATCATGAGGGGCATACCACGGCAGGCCGTCCACCGAAATACAGCCCTGCTGGGAACGCAGCGCACCGCCCGCCAGGTGGCCAAGACCGCAAGCATCTGTGCCTGGAACACGGATATGTACGGTGTGGACCCCGAAAAGGATGGGGCAAGGGAGTACTATCAGAGCATTTTCAGCCTATATGCCTCCTGGGGCGTTGACTTTGTAAAATGCGACGACATAGCAAGGGAGCTGCCCCATGAGGAGAGCGAGCTGATAATGCTCAGCCAGTGCATACACAGCTGCGGCCGGGACATGGTGCTGAGCCTTTCCCCCGGACCGGCGCTGTTAGAAAAGGCGGAGCTTTACAAGCAGTATGCTGAGATGTGGCGTATCACTGACGATTTCTGGGACAACTGGCAGAGTCTTTACAATATGTTCGAGCGCTGTGAGAAGTGGTCGGTACATAACGGGGCAGGTCACTGGGCAGATGCTGATATGCTGCCGGTGGGGGCCATATTGCAGGACTACGACCCGGCCAACCGCACCAGGTTCACCCAGGACGAGATGAGGACCATGATGACCCTATGGTGCATATTCCGTTCGCCGCTGATGATAGGGGGCGAGCTGACTAAGCTGGACGAATTCACGAAAGCTCTGCTGACGAATGCCGATATCATAGCCATGAACAAATGCTCCCGCCACGCTCACCAGGTTTGGAGGAGGGAAGTCTTAGGCACTGAGCTGGTGCTGTGGGCTGCTGTTTCAAGTAATGGCGGGACCTATGCTGCGGTCTTCAACATTGGTGAAAAGCCCTTCGGCGGAGACATTCCCCTGACCGATCTGGAGCTTTATGAAAGGCATGGACTAAGGGAGCTGTGGACAGGGGAAGTCACCGGGAGCGCCGGGGTCCTTTCCGGCAATATCCCTCCTCATGGCTGCCGGGTCTATCATATAGGGTAAAATGTTTTCATAAAAACACGTGCGGCAGCTGTCTCTCAGGGACGGCTGCCGCTGCGTTTTGACTTTCTGCCCTGAGGGGTAAGCTTTTATGGGATAAGCTAGAAAAATCATACAAAATGTTCTTTACATTTGCTGAAATTTGTGATATAATGACATATACTTATTCAGCGGAAGGAGGACTATGAGTATGTCGATAGACCTGAGTAAAATGCCGAAGCTGGGCTTCGGACTGATGAGACTGCCGGAAAAGGACGGCGAGGTGGACCTGGAAAGGGTCAAGGCAATGGCCGATGATTATATGACCGCAGGGCTGAATTATTTTGACACCGCCTATGTTTATCACGGCGGCAAGTCTGAGTGCGCCGCAAAGGCGGCCATAGTAGAGCGTTATCCCAGGGACAGCTTTTACCTTGCTACCAAGCTGCCGGCCTGGAGCATCCACTGTGCCGAGGACAGGGACAGGATATTTGAAGAGCAGCTCGAGAGAGCGGGGGTGGACTACTTTGATTTCTACCTTCTCCATTCTCTGGAGGACGGCAGCAATTATGAGACTTATGAGAAGTATGACTGCTTTAAGTGGGCAATGGAGAAGAAGGCCCAGGGCAGGATAGTCCATTTCGGCTTTTCCTTCCACGGGACGCCGGAGCTGCTGGAGAAGGTGCTGGACGACCACCCGGAGGTGGAATTTGTCCAGATACAGCTGAACTACCTTGACTGGGAGAACCCGGTGGTCCAGTCCGGCAGGCTCTATGAGATACTGGCTGAGAGGAAGATACCGATAATAGTGATGGAGCCGGTAAAGGGCGGCACCCTTGCTTCGCTTCCCTCCGGGCTGGAGGAAGGGCTGAAGGCGGCACGGCCGGGGGCCTCCATAGCCTCCTGGGCGCTGAGATTTGTGGCCAGTCTGCCGGGGGTCATGACCATACTTTCGGGTATGTCCACCGAGGAGCAGATGAAGGACAATATCGGCACCTTCACAAACTTTGAACCGCTCACAGACGAGGAGCAGGCCCTGGTGAAGGGGGTCAGGGAGGCCATGCTGGATAAGCCCCTTATCGGCTGCACTTCCTGCCGATACTGCTGTGACGGCTGTCCTATGAGCATAAATATACCGGATATATTCAGGGCTGTGAACACCATGAGGCTTTACCCCGGCGACTGGCGGGCGAAGAATTTCTACGGGCAGGCCACCTCACAGGGAGGAAAGGCGTCGGACTGCATAGGCTGCGGCCAGTGCGAGGGAGTCTGTCCCCAGCATCTCAGTATAATCAGCCTTTTGCAGGAGGCTGCCGAAAAGCTGGACAGCGATAAATAAGCTTACGACATGACTGAAAATAGGGGAGAACGGCGGAGCGCTCAGGCGTTCCGCCGTTTTCGTCAGCTGCCTATTTCTCCGGCGTGAAAGCTCAGGACTCCGGAGGCTATCGTAAAAGCCACCTTACGCTGATAGACCGGGTCCTCCAGGTGTGCGGCCTCCTCAGGATTGGAGAGGAACCCGCATTCTATCATCACAGCCGGTGCCTCGGTCCTGTCAAGGAGAAAAAGCTCGTCGTCTACAGGCTTAGTCTCACGGGCGTTATCCGGCTGGAGGAGGGCCACGAACTGCTTTTGCATGGCCGCAGCAAGCTTTTCGCCCCCTGAGTTCCGGCGGGAATAAAACATCTGGGCGCCGCTGTAGCGGCTGTCAGTGAACTGGTTCTGATGAATGGAAAGAGCTATGCCCTTAGTGGAGCTGAAAATGGCCAGGCGGTTTTTCATATCAGACTTTTTCTGCTCCCCAAGGCCTGTTACCCCATCGTCGTAGATAGACTTGTCACTGTCTCTCGTCAGAACTGTCTCAAAGCCCAGCAGGGTGAGCATATCGGATTCGCTCTGGACGATGGCCAGGTTTATGCCCTTTTCTGCCACGCCGTTAACGGAGACACAGCCCCCGTCCATGCCCCCGTGGCCTGCGTCAAGGACCACCTGGGGCATTTCAGGCCGTACCTTCAGCTCTGCATCGGCCTTTATATACGGCATGGCCCCCTCGCTCATCAGCAGCGACCGGCCTGAGACAGCGGCTGCCATCAGCACTGCGGCGCAGGCTAGGGTGATAATGTTCTTTCTTTTTACGGTTCTCATTTTCGTATCCGTCCTTTCGGTGGTTATTTTTTTACATTAGAAGATATGCGCCGGAGGGGAAAGGTATGCTTTTTTTCTGAAAAACGGCCTTTCTGCTGAAGAAAGCAGGGTGTTGACTATTACGTGTTTTGTGGTATAATTGTGGTATACTATCAGCAGCAAAGGATATACTGAGGAAAAGAGGTATGTAAAAATGGTAAAGATAACTTTAGGCGTGGACGGCATGATGTGCGGACACTGCGAGGCCCATGTGAACGACTGCGTAAGAAACGGCTTTGATGTCAAGAGCGTCAAGTCCGACCACAAGAAAAACGAGACTGTCATAATCGCAGACAACGAGCTCAGTGAAGAAAAGCTCACTGAGGAGATCGGCAAGACCGGTTATAAGGTCACTTCATACAAAAGTGAGCCTTATGAGAAAAAGGGACTGTTCTCCTTCGGGTCCTAAGGCCGGACGGGCCGTGTCCGCCTATTATTGCATAGAGAAAAAGATAAATTCTATGAGACGGCGGGTCAGAGCATAGTCAGTAAGACAGAGCAGGATATGTCCAAAGGCCGGACGGGCCGTGTCCGCCTATTAGTGCATAGAGAAAAAGATAAATATTGTGAGACGGCGGGTCAGAGCATTATTTGTCGCCTGCCAAGCGACCTCCTGATGGCAGAGCTGTGCTATAATACAGTTACAGTAAAGAAAACGGCACAGCCGGTAAAGTATAAAGCCTTAGGAGGAACAGCTATGAAAAAGAATAATGAGAACATCAACGACCTGACTGAGATGGTATTCGTGCTTGACAAGAGCGGTTCGATGTCGGGACTTGAAAAGGACACAGTAGGCGGCTTCAATTCCATGATAAAAAAGCAGAAGGGCGAAGAGGGCAGAGCCTACGTTTCAACGGTGCTTTTCAGCAATGACAGCACAGTGCTCCACGACAGAGTGAAGATAGAGGACGTTGAGCCCATGACCGACAGGGATTATGTGCCCGCAGGCTGCACGGCCCTCCTTGACGCAGTAGGGGACGCCATACACCACATTGCCAATATCCACAAATATGCCCGCCCGGAGGACGTTCCCGGAAAGACCGTATTTGTCATCACCACCGACGGCATGGAGAACGCCAGCACCCGCTACAGCAAAGAAAAGATAAAGTCTATGATAGAGAAGGAGCAGAAAAAGTACGGCTGGGAATTCATATTCTTAGGCGCCAATATAGATGCAGTGCAGGCTGCCGGTTCCATCGGCATCTCGGCGTCGAGAGCGGCCAACTACAAGTCTGACGGGTGCGGCACTGAGGTGCTTTTTGACACCGTCACCGAGGTAGTTTCAAACGTTAGGCAGAGAATGGCTATCCCCAAGTCCTGGAGCAGCAGAGTAGAGAGCGACAGCAGAAGGTAATAAAAAGCGGCCCCTCAGGGGCAGTGTCATCAAGCTGGAACAGAGTTCACATCAACGCCGGTGTGAACTCTTTTTTGCGGCAAAGAATAATGTAGACCTAAGCTGTCATACGAAAGGGTTTTGACTGGTTTGATGCTGGGGGGGAGAGTCTGTTGACTGACTATATCGTTTTCGACTTTTAATTTGTAAAATAAACAAACATTGAATTCGGTTGATTTGTGAAAACAAATATGTGATTTTTGTGCATATATACAAAATATTACCAGTTTAGTTGACTGTTATTTACAGATGTTGTATAATGTTAGCAAGGAAAGAGTCGGCGTTATTTTTAAAGTGGTAATTTAAGAATAAGTAAATGGGTTGATATTATGAAAGAGAACAAAAAAGGTTTTACTTTGGTAGAATTAGTTGTGGTCATTACCATAGTCGGCATTCTGGCGAGCATAATCGTACCCAGTATTTTACACTACGTCAGAAAGGCAAGGGTCGCAGCTGCCATCGCAGATACAAGGACGATCAAAATGGCGATAGAGACATCGCTGGTAGATCATCTGGCGATGGGCGATGCTGGGTCAACTGACGGCTTTAACAAAAGGGTCTTTCTTAAAAAAGGCAGATATGATAAATTCGAGAAAGTTGGCGCCTTTACGAACCTAAGCTGGTTCGTTTATAAAAATAAAGAGAATAATAACAGTCCGTCTCAGGCCCTTGACAAGATCATTTCGGAGGCCATAGATAATCAGTTTACCGAGGAATGGGAAAAGGGCAAAAAGGTAAATCCGCTGTCCTACGCTTCAACTGCCAAGACCTGCGAACAGTATCTGCAAGATAATGATACCAATTTCGGACTGGTCGTTGTGTATAACAGGGACGGGACCGTGCGTATGATCCAGCTGTACCGAAAACACATATTGGTGACATACATTAACGGTGAGTATCTGGCGAATTTGGACGATGATGCACACTTTGTGGGTACGAAGTCATGGGACACGATCTATAGTGACTGCGGCCAGACACCTCCCGCAGGGATCGAAAACTTCAGTCTGTCAAACAAGCAGGCAAGTAAGAATAAAAATGGAGTTGAGTCATGGGGAGAATGGTACAGGCAATAGTCGGACCTGCTGCTCTCCCGTACCAGGGTGGGGGCCTCCTTCGTGGGACTCTTTCCGGGCAATACCGTCAAGTCAGATCAAGTAAAAAAGCAGTCATCGGAGCAGCTGTTCCGATGACTGCTTTTTATTCTGTACAGTCAGCCAGATGACACCGGCCGACTGTCTGTTTTATCTTTCACCGTTTATCATATCAATAAGACAAGAAAGGTCCTCATAGGTAACGTCCTCGTCATCGGTGATCTGTGCGTTGGAGAACTGCTGGTCGTTGAGCTTAACTTCCATATTGATAAAGCTTATCATCATATCAACGTCCAGATAATCCAGCTGACCGTTAAGGTCGATGTCGCCCTTCAGACCCTTGGCGGGTACCACATACTCGATCTTAGTTACCTTACAGTTCCCCTGATTTTCAGCAGAAACGAATATCTGCTCGGCAGACTCCAGAGTGAACATGGTATCACGGCTGTATTTGGACTTGAACGCAGGCCCGTAGGAAGCTGCTATGTCCTCCTTGCTGAAATATGCCACATTCCCGACTACCTTTGTCGGCGACACCTTTGCCCAGACCTTATACTGGATAACGTCCTGAACGATAAGGGTAGGCTCGGTACCGGACTGATCGAATGTCATAGCGATGTATGAACCGTCAGCCATGGTGGAAAGGTTGTACTTGATGACTGCACTGGGTTCCCATCCGGAGGCGGTGTAGGTGGAGCTGGAGACAGTCTCTCTCTTTTCGTCAGTGCTGGGCTTGGGGTCGTCAGGAACGGTCAGGCCGTAGGAGCTGATAAGAGTGTCCACCACCGGCTCAGATTCTGAATACCATGAAACAGCATTGCGGTCAAGATAGCCGTGACACTCATGGGGATTTTCTTCATCGGTTATAGTGCCGTTATCCCAGAGAACTATCGGTATGCCAAGCTCCTTGGCTCTTGAAGCGTAGGCCTGCGCCCACTTGGACCTCTCGGCGGTATTGCTCTTGTTGGTGGCGCTGAACTCGCCGATGACCGCAAGCTGGCCCTTTGAAAGGAAGATGTTGTTCACATTGTTGAACATATCATTGAGCTGGCTCTGCATCTGGCTGTTAAAGGTCTTCTGTTCGCCGTAGCCTGAATAGTAGGCAAAATAATAGGGAGTATAAGCGTGGATAGAAACGATGACATTGGGGTCGTTGTTGGGGTTTACCCATGCGTTCATAGCCACAGGCTCCACAGATGCGGCGTAGGTAGGCACCATCAGCGCACGGGTGGCGTTATTTCCGCCGGTGGCCCTGACGGTGTCAACGAAATCTTTGTTGAGCTTGTTGATAACGTTCCTCATCTCAGCGGTGCCGCCATCCCATTCATGTGTGCCGCCGTAGTTTCTTGGCTCATTCATGCCCTCGAAGATAAGGTGCTTGTCATAGCCTTTGAACTCAGTGGCTACCTGCTGCCACAGGGTGGTCAGCTCCTTGCTTGCGGCAGAGTAGTTGGCGTTGGTAGGCTTGTTCCATTCATCATGGTGGCAGTTGAGGATAACATACATATCATTGTCGATACCGTAGTTGACGACTTCCTTCACCCTTGCCATCCAGGTGCCGTTGACCTTGTAATTGCTGTCCATGTGCTTGTACCAGGTCACGGGTACTCTTATGGTGTTGAAGCCCTTTGCCTTGACTGCGTCTATCATGGCCTTGGTGGTCTTCGGGTTTCCCCAGCAGGTCTCTGTATCAAGACCCGACGCCCAGTTGCCGTGTGCATCCAGAGAATTGCCCAGGTTCCAGCCCACGCCCATCTCCTTAACTACCTCGGCAGCGCTGATCTGCTCTGCGCCTGCGGGCACCATGGCGCCGGCGGTACTTGCAGCCACAGCACCGGCTGCCGCAGCGCTCAGAAGTTTTTTCAAAACTTTGTTCATTTGATCGACCTTCCTTTATAGAATTTTACAGTCTGATGTCTCCCCTTCGGGGACTTTTATCATCACTATCATTTTAACATATGATCTATCATATTTCAATTGACATTTTTACATTTTTTTGTTAATGTTATTGGAAGATATGGCAAAAGGTGGGGCTAATAGGTCTGCATTTGATAAAAATTGTCCTTATCCGAAGTCCTGCCGGGTCATTGACATTTATTTGTATATATGTTAAACTTTAAGTGATATCAGTATTGTTTAAGGGGGGATAATTATGGTACATGATGAGATAGAGAGCGCAAGCCGGGTGGTGGACCTTTTCTACCCCGACGAAGGGGCCAGGAACAGGATGAAAAAGCGACGGGCCGCACTGGGGGACCTTTCAAAGAGCTACATCAAGGACCTGGAGCTTGAAAAGGTAGCGGACCTTATCTGCCGGCAGGACCAGTATAAGCTCATAAGGCTTTTTGAAGAGCTTTGCGACGAGCCGGAGATAATCGCCTACCGGCAGGACGTGCTGGAGGATTTTATCAGCATACCAAAGCTGGCGGGGACGGTCAAGCAGATAGTGAACATCATGATAGAGAACGACCGTGGCAATATCTACCAGCTTTCGGAGCCGGATTCTTTCACGACCCTTTCCGAGGCTCTGAGGGCTTTTGACGCCTATGTGGAATGCGTGGAGATAATGCACGGATTTTATCTTGAACACAGCGGCGAGATAAAGAGCGAGGGCGTGAAAAGGCTTTTCAAGTACTTCGAGGACGGCTACGCTGACGAGGACTACAACAAGATGAAGAAAAATCTTCAGGAGCTGGAGGAGGCCCTGAAAAACCGTATAAGGAGCGTCACGGTGGCCATAAACCTGAACGAGAACCTGGTGCCGGTCTCAGCGGGGATAATAGAATATTCGGCTCAGAAGTACATGATGAAACCGTCGCTGTTCGACAGGATACTGTACCACGGGGCAAAGTTCCCGGAGAACACGGTGGAGAACCTTCACACCAAGTACCGCAACGCCGACGACCTTTCGGCGGACGAGCTGCTGATAAACACCGTGGACGAGACGCTGTTCAAGGAGCTTGACAGCTTTACGCAGAAGCTGGTGAAGAAGCTTGCCAAGGTCATGGCTCAGTATCAGAAGCTTGGGGTAAAGGACATTTTCAGCATAGACCACCAGCTGGGGTTCTACATCGGTGCTGCGGCCCTTATCGACAGCGTCAGGGCCAAGGGCATGGGTATGTGCAGGCCCAAGGTGCTGCCTAAGGAGCAACGCCGGGCTGAGATGAAGGGACTGTATGACCTGGTATATTACCACGAGGCGGCAGTCTATAACCTGAGGGCTAAGGATAATAAGAAGTCCGTGGTGGACAACGACATAAGTTTTGATGAAGAGGCTGGCTTTTACATCCTCACCGGGGCCAACAACGGCGGCAAGACCACCTTTGTCAGGGGGATCGGCATCTGTCAGGTCCTTGCACAGGCGGGGTTCTATGTGCCTGCGAGGGAATGTACGCTGAGCTGCGTGGACTTTGTCTATACCCATTTCCCCCGGGAGGAGGAGACGGGCATAAATACCAGCCGGTTTACCACAGAGATAAAGGAATTCAAGTCCATCAGCGAGACTGTGACAAACCACAGCCTGCTGCTGATGAACGAGTCGATACAAAGCACCACACCGGTGGAATGTGTGGAGATCGCAGCCAAGCTGGTAAGGCTTTTCTGTATGCTGGGTGTAAGGGGGATCTTTGCCACACATCTTATTGATATTGCCTACCGCACCGCCGAGCTCAATGACGACCCTGCGCTGAAGACCAGGATAGAGAGCATAGTGGTGACGGTGGACGAAAAGGGAGAAAGGCAGTACAAGATAAGAAAGGCTCTGCCAGACAGCAATGTATACGCCGGGGAGATATTCGAGAAGTTCGGCATAAAGGAAGAGGATATCCTGCGGCGGGCGGCAGAGATGAAGTATTAAATATCTGAAAGGGAAGTGTTGATTTGAACAACGGGATCAGTAAAAAGGTCATTGCCGGGTTTGCGGCCATGGGCGGCGTGATAATCGTGCTGCTGATAGTGCTGATAGTGGTCATCAGCAGGTCCGGCAACAGCGGCGGCGGGTCAGAGGGAACGCCGTCGGCTTCTTCGGCAAAGAGCAGCTCTCAGGCCGGTGACAGCTCCGGTGACGGGGACAGTGAGCAGAGCAGTGAAGAGGAGTCTGAGCCGGATGAGGAGGAGTCCTCAGAGGAAGACAGCGGGGAGGACGAAAGCTCCGGGAACGATGAGAGCGAAGAAGAGGAGGAGCCTGATGAGAGCATGGCTGAGGGCTTTGTGTTCACCTATTCCTCCGGCAATGGCTGGCAGGACGGCGACAAGCAGATGAGCGGCCTTGAGATGGGCGTGACCAACAACAGCGGCGGTGCGGTCAGCGGCTGGACACTGGAGCTGGAGGTATCCGACCTGAAGTCCTGCGACGGCTGGAACGGCACTTTTAAAGTCAGCGGGAATAAGCTGACCATAACGAACGCCGACTATAACGGCGACGTGGCAAAGGGCCAGACAGTGACCTTCGGCTGCAATATCGGCACCGGATCGGCTCTCGATATCACCAAGGCCACCTTTAACGGTACTCAGTGTACCATAAAAAAGGGTAAGGTCAGCCAGAACGATAACAACAATAACAACAGCGGCGGGAAGAAGGAAACCGATGTCAAAAAACTTCTTGCCCGCAGCAGTAAGGCTGAGCAGGGGGACGACTGGCTCCATACCGACGGCAACAAGATACTTGACAAGGACGGAAAGCAGGTATGGCTCACCGGCGTGAACTGGTTCGGCTATAACACCGGCACCAATACTTTCGACGGCCTCTGGACCAGTGAGCTGGTGCCTGCGGTAAAGGCCATCGCCGACCACGGCTTCAACCTTATCAGAGTGCCTATCTCAGCAGAGCTGATAAACCAGTGGGCCGCCGGAGAATATCCTCAGGCAAACTACAACAATGCCTATAATGAAGAACTCAACTCCATGAACTCTCTGGAGATCTTTGACTATTTCCTGAAACTGGCAGAAGAGAACGGCATGAAGGTCATGCCGGATATCCACTCCGCTGAGACCAACGCTGCCGGACATAATGTCAACCTGTGGTGTACGGACAAGGTAACTGTCAACGACTATTACAAGGCCCTTGAATGGATGGCGGAAAGGTACAAGGATAACGACACCATCATCGCTTTCGACCTTAAAAACGAGCCGCACGGCAAGCCCAATGAGGGCAGCAATGCGGCCATATGGAACGACTCCAAGGCTGCCAACAACTGGAAGTATGTGGCGGAGACGGCCGCCGCAAAGATACTGGCTAAGAACCCCAATGTGCTCATCATGGTGGAGGGCACCGAGATCTATCCCAAGGACATCAAGAAAAACGGCGACTATAAGTCCACCGACAACGATGACTATTACTTCAACTGGTGGGGCGGCAATCTCAGAGCTGTAAAGGACTATCCCATCGACCTTGGAAAGTACCAGGACAAGCTGGTGTATTCGCCCCATGACTACGGCCCGACTGTTTATCAGCAGCCCTGGTTCGAGGGGGATTACGACTACAACAGCCTGCTGAAGGACTGCTGGCAGGACAACTGGCTCTATATCCACAAGGACGGCACAGCGCCCCTCCTGATAGGCGAATGGGGCGGTTTCATGACTGAGCCGAACATCACCTGGATGACCTATATGAGAAAGCTCATAAAGACCTACCATCTCAACCACACCTTCTGGTGCTTCAACGCCAACTCCGGCGACACCGGGGGACTGGTCCTGGACGATTTCACCACCTGGGATGAGGACAAGTATAACTTCGTAAAGGAAGTCCTCTGGCAGGAGGGCGGCAAGTTCGTGGGCCTTGACCACAAGATAGCCTTAGGTGAAAACGGCATTTCGATCGCCGACGCCAAGGGCCTGTAAAAACCATGATAACGCCGGCAGTCCCACGAAGAGCGGGGACATTGCCGGCGTTTTATTTGATAATAGTCAATTTAACTTATCAAACCTGCAAATGCCCTGATGCTGTTGTACAAAATGTATAAAAATGTTATAAACTTTGATAAAAAATGAGAATTGTAATAATTGACGGAATGTGCTATAATAAAGACCGTGGTCCGTGCCTGGCACGGGCTGCGGCATATTATGTTTTATGAAGGAGAGAATCGCATATGTGGGCTTATGAAAGTGTTTTTTATCAGATATATCCCCTGGGGTTCTGCGGAGCGCCCTTTGATAACGACGGGGTGCAGGAGAGCAGGATACTTAAAGTCATCGACTGGATACCCCATATCACAAAGCTGGGGGCCAGCGCCATTTATTTTTCGCCGGTATTTGAGAGCGACACACACGGCTACAACACCAGGGATTACAGGAAGATAGACTGCCGCCTGGGCACCAATGAGGACTTTGCCCTGGTGGTGAAAAAACTCCATGAGGCTGGGATAAAGGTGGTCATCGACGGAGTGTTCAACCACGTGGGGAGAGGTTTCTGGGCTTTTCAGGACGTTTTGCGAAACAGGGAGAATTCCCCCTATAAGGACTGTTTCCACATAAATTTCGGCGGGAACAGCAACTATAACGACGGCCTGTGGTATGAGGGCTGGGAGGGCCATTTCGACCTGGTAAAGCTCAATCTGAGAAATCCGCAGGTGGTGGACCATATCCTCGGCTGCATCACCCAGTGGGTGAAGGACTTTGACATCGACGGACTGAGGCTTGACGTGGCTTACTGCTTAGATTTCGATTTCCTGAAGAGACTGAGACAGCACGCAAACTGGGTAAAGCAGGATTTCGTCCTCATCGGCGAGCTTCTGCACGGGGATTACTCCAGGTGGGTCAATGACGAGATGCTCCACAGCTGCACGAATTATGAGTGCTATAAGGGACTTTATTCCAGCTTCAACAGCATGAATATGTTCGAGATCTGCCACTCGCTTAAAAATCAGTTCGGCCCTGAGAACTGGTGCCGCTACAGGGGCAAACATCTGCTGAGCTTTGTGGACAATCACGATGTGACGAGAGTAGCAAGCATACTGTCCAACGAAAAGCACCTGCCCCTTATCTACGGCCTGCTTTTCGGTATGCCCGGTATGCCCTGCATATACTACGGCTCCGAGTGGGGGACCAAGGCCGAGAAGAGCCAGGGGGACCCTGCCCTGAGGGTCAGCTTTGACGAGCCTCAGTGGAACGTGCTGACGGACCTTATCGCAAAACTCTGTGAGATAAGGAAGAACAGCAAGGCTCTGTCCTACGGCAGTATTTCCATACCTGTGCTGACCAACAGGCAGTGCATACTGGAAAGGGAGTTCGAGGGCGAGAGGATACTTATAGCCATAAACGCCGACGACCAGCCCTATACTGCCCATTTCGACGCCAGGTGCGGCCGGGCCGATGAGCTTATCACCGGGACCGTCCATGACTTCGGCGGCGGAAGCGAGCTGAAGCCGTATTCCGTTGAGGTATGGAAGATGGAAAGATAAACATTGATAAAGGTCCTCTCTGTGAAGATACAGGGAGGACTTCATTTTATGGAACTGAAAACGGAAAGGACGGAGAATACGGTATAAATAGGAATAAAATGGCAAATATCAAAAATTTAAAGCTGTTAATATTTCTTTCAAAAAAAGACTTGAAATTTTTCATCAAATATGCTATAATACCAATAAGCATCTGGAGACCGGTCTGTTTTAAAAGCTGACCGGAGGTCAGTTTCAACTTGCTTAGCGGAGGTACTGGTATTGGATATCATCAATATGGACGAAAAGGCCGTGTATGCCATAGAGACGGACGTTAATGAGAGCAGCTATATAAAGGGTCTGAGACTGGTGACAGACCGCAACTGGGCCATAGTATCACTGGCAGCTTCTGCTGTGATGCTTTATGTTGCTGTGCGCAATTTTCTCAAGGGATACACTTCCCATGGCTGGGTGTTCGTGGTCCTGGCACTGGCGCTGGTCTATATCGCTCTGATAAAGGAACCTCTGAATGCAAGGAGGAGCGTGCTGAGAAGACAGTCTGAGACGGGATACGGCGGCATAAGGGCGAGCATAAGGTTCTATGAGAGCGAGATGGTATTCAGGAACGTGGGGGAGGAGAACGACCTGTGCTTCGGATATGACACCTTCGATAAGATAGTCATTGACAGCGAGATGGTCATAATGAGCTCCCACGCCTATAAGGCACTTTTCATAATGCGAAAGGATATACCCGAGGGCTTTGATGAATGGATAATCAGAAAATGCAACGACGCCCGGATAATCAGGAACGGCTCGGTCAAGGGCTAAGTAATAAAAAATTTACAAAATGCTCACAGAACGGTAATTGTAGAAAATTTCGTTCTGTGGGCTTTGTTGTTTTGTTTAAAACGCAGAAAATGCCTGAAAGGGGCTTTTGGTGAAGTTAAAAAGCTTGACAGGGGGGAGGGGCTGTGATATAATTATATACTGTATCATAATGGAAATTTACGCCCCTTTTTGTGGTCCTGTGAGGCTGAAAACAGCAAAGTCGGGCGTGAAAACAGGCCGTTTTTCACCTTTGTCAAGATGCTGGGGCAGGGGCGAAGAACAGTTTGTTCGAGAAAAGTTAATAAATAATTTACAATTATAGGATTAAGGAGTGATCGAGCCAATGGTAAATGTCAAGGACGTGCGACTTGGTAAGAATACCAGAAAAAGCTTTGCGAAGATCAATGAGGTCCTCGAAATGCCTAATCTCATCGAGGTTCAGAAGAACTCGTACCAGTGGTTTCTGGACGAGGGTCTGAAAGAGGTTTTCAGGGACGTTTCATCGATCACCGATTACAACAACACGATGGAGCTCACCTTTGTGGGTTACCGCTTTGAGAAGGACTCGAAGTATACCATCGCAGAGTGCAAGGCGAGAGACGCTACGTATGCAGTTCAGCTGAAGGTAACAGCCAGACTCAATAACCTTGAAACGGGTGAAGTCAAGGAGCAGGAAGTGTTCATGGGCGATTTCCCGAAGATGACTGACAGCGGCACCTTTGTCATCAACGGTGCGGAGCGTGTCATCGTGTCTCAGCTGGTGCGTTCGCCGGGCGTCTATTATGCCTTTGATAAGGACAAGACCGGCAAGGACCTTTTCAAGACCACCGTTATCCCTAACAGGGGCGCATGGCTCGAATATGAGATGGATTCCAACGACGTTGTTTATGTCCGCATAGACAAGAACAGGAAGATACCGATAACTACCTTTATCCGTTCCTTAGGCTTCGGCACTGATGAGGAGATCGAGGCTACCTTCGGCGTTGACGAGAGGCTGACTCAGACCATCATGCAGAAGGACCAGACCAAGAACAGGGAAGAGGCTCTTTTGCAGGTATACCAGAAGCTCAGACCCGGCGAGCCGCCTACGGTGGAGTCCGCAGAGACACATCTGAATAATCTGTTCTTCGATGCCAAGAGATACGACCTTTCAAGATTCGGCAGATATAAGTACAATAAAAAACTGGGCGTTGCTCAGAGACTTGTGGGCCACAGGCTGACCAGACCCATAGCTAACCCCATGACCGGCGAGATAATGGCCGAAGAGGGCGAGCTTATCGGCTATGACAAGGCTGTGGAGATAGAGACTGCCGGCGTTAAGGAAGCTTTTGTGACTGTAGAGGTCAAGGAATATGAGACTGCCCCCACCGGAGAGACTATCATCAGAATGGTGGACAAGGAGGTCAAGATCATAGGCAGCGGCATGGTGGATATGTCGGCCTACGTGGACTTTGACCCTGCTGAGTGCGGCATCAACGAGAAAGTCTCCTTTGCAGTGCTCAAGGATATCCTGGATAATTTTGAGGACGAGGAGTCCATCAAGGAAGAGGTCCGCAACAGGGCTGATGAGCTCGTGCCCAAGCATATCGTTATCGATGATATCGTGGCTACGGTCTCCTATTTCCTCAACCTTTGCGACGGCGTAGGTACTGTGGACGATATCGACCATCTGGGCAACAGACGTATACGTTCAGTAGGCGAGCTTTTGCAGAACCAGTTCAGGATCGGCTTTACCAGGATGGAAAGAGTCATTCGTGAAAGAATGAACATCCAGTCTCAGGAAAGCGAGACTGTTACGCCTACTGCACTTATAAATATCAGACCTATAACGGCTGCCATAAGAGAGTTCTTCGGTTCTTCGCCCCTTTCGCAGTTCATGGACCAGAACAATCCTCTGGCTGAGCTTACTCATAAGAGACGTCTTTCTGCCCTTGGCCCCGGCGGTCTTTCGAGAGACAGAGCGGGATTTGAGGTAAGAGACGTTCACTATACCCACTACGGAAGAATGTGCCCTATAGAGACTCCTGAAGGACCTAACATCGGACTTATCTCCTATCTGGCGTCCTTCGCCAGGATAAACCAGTACGGCTTTATCGAGGCTCCTTACAGAAAGGTTGATAAAGAGACCGGCGTTGTTACCGATGAGGTCGTTTATATGACTGCCGATGTGGAGGATAACTTCATGGTGGCACAGGCTAACGAACCTCTGACCGAGGACCATAAGTTCGCAAGGGCAAAGGTCAACGGCAGATACAGAGATCAGATACTGGAGATCGAAAGAGATAAGATAGATTTCATGGACGTTTCTCCTAAGATGGTCGTTTCGGTGGCTACCGCCTGCATACCTTTCCTGGAGAACGATGACGCCAACCGTGCGCTGATGGGCTCGAATATGCAGAGGCAGGCTGTGCCGCTGCTGAAGACTGAAAGCCCTATAGTCGGCACAGGTATGGAATATAAGGCTTGTATAGATTCCGGCGTTGCTGTGGTAAGCACTGCCGCCGGCGTTGTGGAGAGCGTTGACGCTGACAAGGTCGTAGTTCGTGAGGACAGCGGCGAGCTGCATACCTACGAGATGACCAAGTTCAAGAGGTCCAACGCAGGCACCTGCACTAACCAGAGGCCTATCGTCGATAAGGGCGAGAGGATCGAGGCACATCAGATAATCGGCGACGGTCCTGCGACCTCCAACGGCGAGCTTTCTCTTGGAAAGAACGCACTCATAGGCTTCATGACCTGGGAGGGTTATAACTATGAGGACGCAGTTCTGCTCAATGAGAACCTGGTAAAGCAGGACAAGTATACCTCTATCCACATAGAGGACCTGGAGACAGAGGCAAGAGACACCAAGCTGGGACCTGAGGAGATAACCAGAGATATACCCAACGTTGGTGAGGACGCTCTGAAGGACCTGGACGAGAACGGTATCATCAGGATAGGTGCAGAGGTAAGGTCGGGCGATATACTGGTAGGTAAGGTAACGCCTAAGGGCGAGACTGAGCTTACAGCTGAGGAAAGACTGCTGAGAGCCATCTTCGGCGAGAAGGCCAGGGAGGTAAGGGATAATTCCCTGAAAGTACCCCACGGCGAGGCAGGAACTATCATAGAAGTAAGAGTGTTCACAAGAGAGAACTGCGACGAGCTCAGCCCCGGAGTAAATATGCTTGTAAGGTGCTATATAGCTCAGAAGAGAAAGATCTCTGTGGGCGATAAGATGGCCGGCCGCCACGGCAACAAGGGCGTCGTTTCAAGGATACTTCCTCAGGAGGATATGCCTTTCCTGGAGGACGGTACACCTCTGGATATATGCCTTAACCCCCTGGGCGTGCCTTCACGTATGAATATCGGCCAGGTGCTGGAGGTCCATCTGGGTATGGCCGCCAAGGCTCTTGGCTGGAAGATAATGACCCCCGTATTCGACGGCGCACACGAGGCAGATATCCGCGAGTGCTTCAAGATGGCACAGCAGAATTATCTGGAGCATAAGGACGATGACTTTGAGATACACCCCATGGACGAGGTCATCAATCCCAACGCACTGAGCATGAGCGAGGACGGCAAGTTCACCGTTTATGACGGCAGAACAGGCGAGAAGTTCGATAACAGAGTTACCGTGGGCTATATGTATTATCTCAAGCTCCACCACCTGGTAGACGATAAGATACACGCTCGTTCAGTTGGTCCTTACTCACTTGTTACTCAGCAGCCTCTGGGCGGTAAGGCTCAGTTCGGCGGACAGCGTTTCGGTGAGATGGAAGTATGGGCTCTGGAGGCCTACGGCGCTGCATATACCCTGCAGGAGATACTGACCGTCAAGTCCGACGACCTGAACGGACGTGTCAAGACCTATGAGGCCATCGTCAAGGGGCAGAACGTGCCTAAGCCCGGCGTTCCTGAGGCCTTCAAGGTGCTCATCAAGGAGCTGCAGTCACTTTGTCTCGATATCAAGGTGCTCAATATCAATAACGAGGAGATCGACCTCAAGCAGAAATTTGACGACGACGACGATTTCATTCCCGCAAACTATGCCGATGACAATACGGCTATGTCAGCCGACGCCGGGGACTTCGACGACGGCTACTCCGCTGAGGACGAGGACGGTCTTTCGGATATCACCGACGGCGACCTGGACGATCTGGGCAGAGACGATGAGAGCTACGACGACGATTATAATGACGATTACAGTGACGATTCCGATCTTTTTGAAGATGACGACGATCGTTAAAGAGCCGTAAAAAGGCGAAAGAGAACACGTTGAAAGTATTATCTATTTAAACAGGAAGAAGGGTATCGCTGTTGGATTTTAATGTATTTGAATCGATAAAGATAGGGCTTGCCTCACCGGAAAAGATCAGAGAGTGGTCTTACGGCGAGGTCACAAGACCTGAGACTATAAACTACCGTACACAGAAGCCCGAGAAGGACGGCCTTTTCTGCGAAAGGATCTTCGGACCCCATAAGGACTGGGAGTGCCACTGCGGAAAGTATAAGAAGATACGTTTCAAGGGCAAGGTCTGCGAGCGCTGCGGCGTTGAAGTTACAAGGGCCAAGGTAAGACGTGAGAGGATGGGTCATATCGAGCTGGCCGCACCTGTGTCACACATCTGGTATTTCAAGGGTACGCCCTCCAGGATAGGACAGATGCTGGAGGTCTCCCAGAAGAGACTGGAAGAGGTGCTCTACTTCACTAAGTATATAGTCATCGACCCGGGCAACACCGAGCTGGTCAAGTGCCAGCTGCTGACCGAGAAGGACTATAACGATATGCTGGAGAAGTATGACGAGAGCGAGTTCAAGGCCGGCATGGGCGCAGAAGCTATCAAGGAGCTTTTGCAGGAGATAGACCTTGACAAGCTTTCCAATGAGCTGAAGGAGGAACTGAAGGACCTGCCCGCAGGCCAGAAGAAGATAAAGCTCCTCAAAAGGCTGGAGATTGTTGAGGCTTTCAGGACCTCCGGCAACAGGCCTGAGTGGATGGTGCTGGACGTTATACCTGTAATACCGCCCGATATCAGACCTATGGTCATGCTGGACGGCGGCAGGTATGCTACCTCAGACCTTAATGACCTGTACAGAAGGGTCATCAACAGGAACAACCGTCTGAAGAGGATGCTGGAGCTGGAGGCCCCGGACATCATAGTAAGAAACGAGAAGAGAATGCTTCAGGAAGCCGTTGACGCACTTATCGACAACGGCAGACATGGCAGGCCTATAACCGGACCAAATAACAGAGCCTTCAAGTCTCTGTCGGATATGCTCAAGGGTAAGCAGGGCCGTTTCCGTCAGAACCTGCTCGGTAAGCGTGTTGACTATTCCGGCCGTTCGGTCATCGTTGTTGGACCTGAGCTGAGGATGTATCAGTGCGGTCTGCCTAAGGAGATGGCCTTAGAGCTGTTCAAGCCTTTCGTTATGAAGAGACTGGTGGACACCAATCCTTCTATCAATATAAAGTCCGCAAGAAAGATGGTGGAGAGGGCCAAGCCTGAGGTATGGGACGCACTGGAGAACGTTATACAGGGCCACCCCGTAATGCTCAACCGTGCGCCGACCCTTCACAGACTTGGTATCCAGGCCTTCGAGCCGATACTGGTCGAGGGACGTGCCATCAAGCTGCACCCTCTGGTTTGTACGGCATTCAATGCCGACTTCGACGGCGACCAGATGGCAGTGCATCTGCCTATCTCTGTTGAGGCACAGGCCGAGGCCCGTTTCCTGATGCTGGCTGCAAACAACCTGTTAAAGCCCTCTGACGGACGTCCTGTGGCAGTTCCTTCTCAGGATATGCTCCTTGGTTCTTACTATCTGACGCTGGAAAAGAAGGGCGAGCCTGGCGAGGGCAAGATATTCAGAGATGTCAACGAGGCGATCATGGCTTACGACAACCACGATGTTTCCCTCCATGCGGCCATCAAGGTAAGGATAACCAAGCAGATAGGCGAAAAGCAGGTGTCGAAGATAATCGACGCCACCGTGGGAAGACTTATATTCAATTCCATAATCCCTCAGAACTTAGGCTATGTTGACAGGACCAATTCCGACAAGCAGTTCGACCTGGAGATCTCTTTCCTGGTAAAGAAGAAGCAGCTTGGCGACATCATCGACAGATGTATACAGAAGCACGGCACCACCGCCACCTCTGAGGTCCTTGACCATATCAAGGCACTGGGGTATAAGTATTCTACCAAGTCCGCTATCACCGTGGCAGTGTGCGACGCCGATATACCCGCAAGCAAGAAGGATATACTTGAACACGCCGATGCACTGGTCGAGAAGGTGGACGTTCAGTATAAGAGGGGCTATATCTCCAGAGAGGAGAAGTCCAAGAAGTTCATCGAGATCTGGAACAATGCTACCGATGAGGTAACAGAGGCCCTGAAGGCCAGCTACGATACCGAGCACAATCCTATCCATATGATGGCTGACTCCGGTGCCCGTGGTTCTATCAACCAGATAAGACAGCTGGCAGGTATGCGTGGACTTATAGCAAACACCTCAGGTTCCACCATCGAAATGCCTATCAGAGCCAACTACCGTGAAGGCCTTAACATTCTGGAATACTTCATTTCTTCCAGAGGTGCGAGAAAGGGTCTGGCCGATACGGCTCTGCGTACTGCGGACTCAGGTTATCTGACCAGAAGACTGGTCGATGTTTCCCAGGACGTTATTATACGTCAGGAGGACTGCGGCACTAACGTGGGTATCGAGATATTCGATATCAAGAACGGCAACGAGATGATCGAGCCTCTCAGTGAGAGACTGGTGGGAAGATATCTTGTTGAGGACATGAAGGACGGCAAGACCGGCGAGATGATCTGTTCACGCAACAGGCTCATAAACGAGCATGATGCAGGCAAGATAGTTGCTGCTCTGGAAGCCGAGGGCAAGAGCTCTATCCAGATAAGGTCGGTGCTGCAGTGCAAGGCAAAGCACGGCGTATGCGCTAAGTGCTACGGCGCTAACCTGGCTAACGGCAACATCGTGCAGGTCGGCGAGGCTGTCGGCGTTATCTCCGCACAGTCCATCGGCGAGCCTGGTACTCAGCTGACCATGAGAACCTTCCACACCGGCGGTATCGCATCGGCAGAGGATATCACACAGGGTCTTCCCCGTGTCGAGGAGCTTTTCGAGAGCAGAAGGCCTAAGGGCGCTGCTATCATCACCAGGCTTGCAGGTACGGTAAGGATCGAGGAGGTCAAGAAGACCAAGCAGATCACCGTTACCAGCACCGATACAGAGAACCCCGATCAGGAGTCCTATGTAATACCTTACGGTTATAAGATAAAGGTCCACGAGGGCCATTATGTTGAGGCCGGCGAGCCTCTTACCGAGGGTTCCATAAATCCGGCTGATATCCTTGCCGTTAACGGCGAAAAGGCTGTTCAGAACTATATCATCACTGAGGTGCAGAAGGTTTACCGTTTGCAGGGTGTTGATATCAACGACAAGCATATCGAGGTCATCGTTCGTCAGATGATGAGAAAGGTCAAGGTAGACGATGCAGGTTCAAGCTTCCTGCTGCCCGGCTCTCTTATCGACAAGAACGAGGTGGAAAGAATGAACGAGGAGATACAGGCTCAGATCGACGCCGGGGACACCAGTGCCGCCCTTATCACCACTCTGCCTGTGCTCCAGGGTATCACAAAGGCTTCCAGCTACTCGGATTCGTTCCTGTCAGCAGCTTCCTTCCAGGAGACCACCAAGGCTCTTACGGATGCAGCTATCAGGGGCAAGACCGATAAGCTCCAGGGCCTTAAAGAGAATGTCATCATCGGTAAGCTCATACCTGCCGGTACAGGTATGGACGTTTACAATAATGTCGAGATCGTCAGGAACGAAGGCGGCTCCGCACACACAGGCAGTGACAGCTTTATCTGAGCAGGAAACTGCGTGCTGTTTCTGATAGATGATCTAAGAAATGATCTGCCCGGAAGGCTCGATGCCTTCCGGGTTTTGTTTTGTCCGGAAATCCAGGCTGAAAAACGCTTATCGGGAAAAATTGTATAGTGTGGATAATAATTGCATAGAAAGATATTTATATTGGTGCAGAATGACGGTTGACAAAACTGTTAATGTGATATATACTGTTTATATAACATATAAACAGTATGAAGTCCCAGACGCAGCTGCGTCGTGCTGAACGGACTTAATATGAACAGAAGAAAGGAGAGAACATTTTGAAGATCTACCAGAATTCCAGCGAACCGATCTACAAGCAGATAGCGGCCCAGCTGAGGGAGCAGATACTGACGGGCCGGCTCAAAGCCGGGGACCCGCTGCCTTCTATCAGGGTCCTGGCACAGGACCTGAAGATCAGCGTTATAACCACCATGAAGGCCTATGAGGAGCTGGCCGGCGAGGGACTGGTGACTGCCTCTAAGGGCAAGGGCTACTTTGTCAATGCTCAGGACGAGCGAATGCTGAAGGAGCAGCACATGAGGCAGCTGGAAAAAAATCTGTCCGACGCCATCTACAGTGCGAAGATAGCAGGCCTTGGCCTTGAGGAGGTCGAGAACACTCTTGAGATGCTCTGGAGCATCGACGAGGGTTAGAGGAGATATGAAAGACAGTTTGCACGATCTGATAGCTACAGAAAGGGAGAACGAAATGAAAAATGCAGTTGAGATAAAAGGTTTGACAAAAAAATACAAGGACTTTACCTTAGGGGAGCTGGACCTGTCGATACCCTGCGGGTTCGCTACGGCCCTTATCGGGGCAAACGGCGCAGGAAAGACAACGCTCATAGATATACTAAGCGGAGTGACTGCCAGGAACAGCGGAGAAACCGTGTATTTCGGTGATATGACCGACATAGATGACGGGGAGCTGAGAAACAGGATAGGCTACTGCTCGGCGGTGAACTTTTTCCCGCCGGACTGGACCCTGAGGACTGTGGCGCAGTCGATGGAGTTAGGCTTTGACAATTTCGACAGAAAGAGATTTTCAGAGCTTTGCAGCCGTTTCAAGCTTGGGGACCCGGAAGAGAAAAAGCAGAAAAAGTTAATAAAGCTCTCGGACGGCAACAAGATGAGGACCTATCTTGCGGCTGTGATGGCAAGGGATACGGAGCTTCTGATCCTCGATGAGCCGGCCTCTGCCCTTGACCCACTGGCCCGGGACCTGCTTTGCGACCTGTTCAGGGAATATCTCTCAGAGCGGGACGGGGAAAGGACGGTGCTTTTTTCCACCCATAATATCGCTGATATGGAATTCGCTACGGACTATGCGGTCTTCATGGCAAGAGGAAAAGTAGTTGAGGCAGGATATGTGGAGGACCTGAAAGAGAAATATATCCTGGTCCACGGGGACGGTGAGACTGCTGAAAAGGCACGGCCCTTCATGCTTTCCCAGACCGGCGGAAGGTCCGGGTTCGAGGGCATAGCTCTAGCAGAGAACGCTGATATGCTCGGGGCTTTTGACACAGCTGTCGAGACACCGACTTTGCAGCAGTTAAGTGTAGGCATACTCAGAAAGGCGGAGGAAGATGGAGAAGAATAAGATAAAGCTCACCCCCTCGCAGGCTTTGAGACTTTACACCGGCAGAGGGACAGGAAGGTGGATATCCTCGGTCACAGGCGTGATGCTTGGGGTATATGTGGCCTCAGTACTGACCCTGGCAGGATTGGCAGGAGCTGACAGAGGGTTTTCATTCTCGGCGGAGCTTATGAGGGAAAAGGGACTTGGCATAATGGTATTTGCCATAGTGGCAGGAACGGCCGGGACGATACTTTCGGTTATGTCTTTCGAGAAGGACGCTCCCGGAGGAAAGTTTTTCAGGAGCACCGCCGCCGGATTTGAGGCTTTCAGAAAAATGAGAGTGGGGATGCTGACGGTCATAGTGGCCTCCACGGCAGCATTTCTCGCAAGTGTATGGCTGCTGGATATCATCTTTCCCATAATGAACAACTGCACATCGGTCTGCATTTCTATCGGGTCTTTCCTGCTGCTGGCAACAGGACTTTCAGGGTTAGTGAACATTATCAGCAATAGCAGCTGCCGAGGGATCGTAAACTGTGTGATCTTCATGGCGTTCAGTCTTGGCGGAGCCGCACTGGTCGTTTTTTCCGGAGGACGGCTATCGGCAGTACACGCCATCGCCGCAGTTTCAGCAGCGGCGCTCATACCCATAGGCCACAGGGTGATGCTTGATAATTACAGAGAAAAACGGTGGAATGACTAAAGGAGAGCACGCAGATGAAAAAATATATAAATGCAGTAAAACTCTATATGCAGGCAGCAGTAAACCCTCTGACAGTTATCTTTATGCTGACAATGCTAGGGGGGATGGTCCTGGCATTTACCATTGATCCTGACCGGATCGGCGACGAAGACTATCTTTCAATGCTTGGTTCTGTTCAGACGGCTCATATCGGACTTTTTCTTTTCATGCTCTTCGGTGGGACAAAAATTCAGCAGAGCAAGTTCTACATCTCCTGCGGCTGCGGCAAAGAGCTGCTGACTGCTGCGTCGGTAATTGCGCTTACGTGCCTGTCCCTTACCTATGATGTGGCGATCGCCATAGTTGCAGCAATCAGGCTCGGCGGTGCAGAATTCAGCGACGTGGTGCTGGTAAACTCATTCAGCACGGTGCTGATGGTCTATGCCGGCAGCTGCTATGCTAAAAAGGGCCTTGCCCTGGGCTTTTCGCTGCCCTATCTGGGCGTTTTGATCTCTTCCATGCTCCTGGGGAAGGGCGTTATAGTGGAAACCACCTTTGGTATCTCGCCTTTCAAGGCTGTCGCTGCTGCTGCCGTTATCTATATCCTTGGCGTCACAGCCGCCGTCGTTACCTCAAGGATATGGTGGAAAAGGTGTGACAGGTGCACAATGCCGGACGTATTCTCTCAGACGATAACAGGAGGAAAGTAAAATGAAAGCATCGCAAAAGTTAAGCCTGTCAGGGCAGGCCATCATCTACATCTCGCTGATCGTCATGACCGTGTGCAGATTTGTGGGAAAAGAACTGCCGGACTGGGCATTCATCGTTATGTGTATCCTTGATCTGCTGACTGTCCCGGTGTTTATTTACAGCTACGTAAAGTCTTTAGACGAAAAGAAGGGGAAATAAAAAGAGAGGGCAGCGGGTGCTGTCCTCTCTTCGTTTTCTCTGCGATCACATTTTTGGCAGACCCGCAAAGCCCTTTGCGAGGTCCTCGTCTGTGGGGATATAGTCAGTCATCTCACCGTCGTTGAACTTCTGGTAAGCCACCATGTCAAAGTAGCCTGTTCCTGTCAGACCGAAGAGGATAGTTTTTTCCTCGCCGGTCTCCTTGCATTTAAGAGCCTCGTCGATGGCCACACGGATAGCATGGCTGGACTCAGGAGCGGGCAGTATGCCTTCTATGCGGGCGAACTGCTGTGCGGCCTCGAAGACCTTGGTCTGCTCCACGGAAACGGCCTCCATCAGCTTATCATCGTAAAGCTGTGAAAGGGTGCTGCTCATGCCGTGGTAGCGAAGTCCGCCAGCGTGATTTGCGGAGGGTATGAATCCGCTGCCAAGGGTGTACATCTTGGCAAGAGGGCACACCATGCCTGTGTCGCAGAAATCGTAGGCGTACCTGCCCCTGGTAAGGCTCGGGCAGGATGCAGGCTCTACTGCGATGAACCTGTAGTCATTCTCGCCCCTGAGCTTTTCGCCCATGAACGGCGAGATGAGTCCCCCAAGGTTTGAGCCGCCGCCGGCGCAGCCGATGATGATATCGGGCTTTTCGCCTATCTTTTCAAATGCGGTCTTAGTCTCAAGTCCGATAACGGACTGATGGAGCAGGACCTGGTTGAGGACGGAACCCAGAACATAGCGGTAGCCTTCGGTGCCTACAGCTACCTCAACAGCCTCGGAGATAGCGCAGCCCAAGCTGCCGGTGGTGCCGGGGTGCTCGGCCAGGATCTTCCTTCCCACATTGGTGGTCTCAGAAGGGGAGGGGGTAACAGATGCGCCGTAGGTCCTCATGACTTCTCTTCTGAAAGGCTTCTGCTCATAGGAAACTTTTACCATAAACACCTTGCAGTCCAGCCCGAAATAAGCGCAGGCCATGGAAAGGGCCGTGCCCCACTGACCGGCGCCGGTCTCGGTGGTAACGCCGTTAAGGCCCTGCTTTTTGGCGTAATAAGCCTGTACGATGGCACTGTTGAGCTTATGGCTGCCGGAGGTGTTGTTGCCCTCGAACTTGTAGTAGATCTTAGCGGGAGTGTCAAGGGCCTTTTCAAGGCAGTAGGCCCTTACCAGGGGCGAGGGGCGGTACATCTTATAAAATTCGATTATCTCCTGAGGTATGGGGATAAACGGGTCGGTGTCGTTAAGCTCCTGCTCCACCAGCTCCCGGCAGAACACAGCCGACAGCTGCTCGGCGGTCATGGGTTCATGGGTCTGGGGGTCAAGTAGGGGAGCGGGCTTGTTTTTCATATCAGCCCTGACATTGTACCATGCCTTTGGCATCTCGTTCTCATCAAGATAGGTCTTGTAGGGTATGTTCTTTTCCATAGAAAAACTCCTTTCGGTCATTTACTGCTTTAATATTATATCACATTGAATTGGTGATGTCAATAAGCTCTTAGGCTGCGGCCTGGGGCAATTTACCTTATGTTCTTTTATACAAACCGGCGGGCTGAAATTTTATATCTATTTTTTAAATATTTTTTAAAAAACTGATGACAAAACTGAAAAAATA
This sequence comes from Ruminococcus sp., assembly GCA_017478965.1. GTDB lineage: Bacteria > Bacillota > Clostridia > Oscillospirales > Ruminococcaceae > Hominimerdicola. The sequence continues at coordinate 71,927 of JAFVCV010000033.1, forward strand.
TGTTATAATGACATAAGCTGTTATGACCAGCGGCATTTTCTGTCTGCGGGGCAGCGGATCATCAGCCGGATAGGGGGCATATTTCATGAAAGATATACCTGAGAAGGACCCGGGCGCACAGTGGGACAGCGAAGCTGTGACCTTTGTGAGGCTGGCCCTGGCCCTTGCTAACGACTATGAGAGCGTTTATGTAATAGATACCCAGGACGACAGCTATGTGGAATATAAGACTGCCGGGGCCGATAAGGAGCTTTCCAGGGCCTCTTCGGGAGAAGATTTTTATGAGGACACCAGGCACAACTGCCGGGCAATGGTCTATCATGAGGACCAGGAGATGTTCCTGACCGCCTTCAGAAAGGAAACGGTGCTGAGCGCACTGAAGGACGGAAAGTCGTTTTCTCTGCGTTACAGGCTCGTTATAGGCGGCCGTCCCCTTTACTACTTCCTGAAAACCATCAGAGGCACCGGGGAGGACGGCAGATATATCATAGTGGGCGTTCAGAACGTTGACGAGCAGGTCAGGCGGGAGCTGGCCGCAGAGGACAAGAGGAAGACCTATGCGGAGATAGCCGGGTCCCTAGCCAGCCTGTTCGTGGCCATTTATCATATCGACATAAATACGGGAAAGTATACCGAGTACAGCTCTGACGGGGATATCGACAGGCTGGGGCTCGGGGCGGATAGGGAAGATTTTTTCACTGCGGCTGAGAATTACATCGACGGCCTGGTCCATCAGGAGGACCGGGAGAGCATAAGGACGCTGCTGGACAGAGAGGCCCTGATGGAACAGCTGGAGAAGTCGGAGTCGCTTTCCATGACCTTCAGGCAGTTTCTGGACGGCAGGATGCAGTATGTCGATCTGCTGGCCTTCAAGCAGAAGGGCAGGACCGACAGGCTGGTCATCTGCATAAGAAACGTGGACGAGCAGAAACGGCGGGAAAACGCCGCCGCTGCGGAGAGCGGGACCTACAGCAGGATAGCAAGGGCCCTTGCCAGCAAGTATGAGGTCATTTATCACGTTGATATCGTGACTAACGAATACGTGCAGTACAGTGCCAGCGAGAATTATGCAAAGCTCGGCACCACCAAGGAGGGCAGCGATTTCTTCCAGGCTGCGGCGGAGGACATCGTGAAATATATCTACCCCGAGGACAGGGACAGACTGATGTCGGTGATGGAAAAGGATAGGCTTTTGCAGGCACTGAAACAGACCGGCTCACTTTCGCTGACCTACAGGCAGATGCTGGACGGCAGGCCGCAGTATGTGACCCTGCTGGCGGTAATGCCGAAGAACGACCCTTCCAGGGTCATAATGGGCGTCATGAACGTTGATGCTCAGACAAGGCGTGAGCTTTCTATGGCAAGGGAGAGTGAGACTTTCGGAGAGATAGTCAGAGCGCTGGCATTAAGATATGAGGTCATATACTACGTCAATACAGTGACTCACGAGTACAGGGAATACAGTGCCAGCGAGAAGTACTCGAAACTGGGAGTCGGCATAATGGGGAGAGACTTTTTCGGGGACACTCAGAAAAATATGAAAAGGGACATCTACCCCGAGGACTATCCCATGATGGCCACCGCTATGGAAAAGGAGCAGCTCATGAGCAGCATAGAGGAGACAGGGAGCTATACGCTGAACTACCGGCTGATGCTGGATAATGAGCCGCAGTATGTGACCCTGTTTGCGGTCAAGCCGAAGGAGGACTCTGAGCACGTCATCATAGCCGTGGCCAATGTAGATGCGGCAAAACGCCGTGAGATGGCCTATAAGGAGGCTCTTGGCAGCGCTATGGACATGGCGAGCCGTGATGCACTTACAGGTGTCAAGAACAAACACGCCTACGTACAGGCAGAGATGGAGCTTGACAGGCAGGTCGCAGAGGGGTGCAATCCTGATTTTGCGGTGGCTGTGGCCGATGTGAACGGGCTGAAGATAGTCAACGATTCCAAGGGCCACCATGCGGGGGACGAATATATCAAGGCCGCCTGCCGGCTCATCTGCACCACTTTCAAGCACAGCCCCGTTTTCAGGATAGGCGGCGATGAATTTGCGGTCATACTAAAGGGGCAGGACCTGGAGAACAGCGAAAAGCTCATGAGCGATATAACAGGCATCATGGAGCATAACAAAGGCGCCGGGCTGGTGACGGCGGCCATAGGCATCTCAAGGTTCATCTCCGGCAGAGACATCAGGGTGCAGGACGTTTTCGAGAGGGCCGACAAGGCCATGTACGACGACAAACAGCTATACAAGAAATAAAAGGGCAAAAAAACGGACAGCAGTCATCGGTGACGCTGTCCGTTTTACATTTATCGGCAGTCTTATCTGTCCAGCTTTTTATAGACCGTCCGGCGCATGGTCAGGTAGCAGGCCAGGCCGCCCACACAGTTAGAGACAGGCTCTGCGATAAAAACGCCCTTCACCCCCATACCCAGCCTGGGGAGCAGCAGAGTCAGCGGTATGACGATGATGGCCTTTCTCAGCAGTGAGAAAAAGATGGCGTGTTTAGCGTCCCCGAGAGCCTGGAAGGTGGACTGTCCTGCAAACTGGAAGGACATGAACACAAAGCCGAAGAAGTAGAGCTTGATGGCTTCTTCCCCCGGCGCCATCATGGCGGGATCGTCGGAGAAGATACGGAACCAGAAGGTGGGGAAGATGACTATGAGCAGCCAGGCGGAAACGGTGTAGACCGCCCCGGCCAAGGTGTTGAACCTTATGGCCTCCCGGACCCGCTGGGGCTTTCCGGCGCCGTAGTTGTGACCCATGACGGGCTGTGCGCCGCTGACAAGACCGCTAATGGGCAGCATGAAAACATCACGGACGGAATTGAGCACGGTCATTATCCCCACATAAAGGTCCCCGCCGTAGGTCTGTAAGGTAGAATTGCAGGCGGCCTGGACAAAGCAGGCGGTGCCCTGCATGACAAAATTCGAGGTGCCGAGCCTGCATATCTCGCCGGTGAGCTTTTTATCCAGGCGGATATTTCCGGCTCTGAGCCTGAGTGCGGCCTTTGAGGTCAGAAAGCGCATTATCCACAGGGCCGACACAGCCTGGCTGATGACAGTGGCTGCCGCAGCCCCGCTGACGCCAAGGCCAAGGACGAAGATAAAGACCGGGTCAAGTATCATGTTCAGGACCGCCCCGATGATGATGGTGAGCATACCTGTCCTGGGAAATCCCTGGGCGCTGATGTAGCCGTTAAGGCCGGTGGTGAGCATGGAGAACACAGTGCCGAAAAGGTATATTTTCAGATAGCTGAAGGCGTAGACATAGGAGTCCTCGCTGGCACCGAGAAGAAACAGTATGGGTCTGCAAAGCCCATGACCCACCGCCGTCAGCACAGCAGCCCCTATAAGCAGCAAAGCGCAGGAATTGCCCATTATCCTTTCCGCCCGGTCCTTGTCTCCGGCGCCGTCGGCAATGGAAAAAAGCGGCACACCGCCCATACCGAACAGTGCCGCAAAGGCGATGATGAAGGTCACTATGGGGAAGGTAAGCCCTACCCCGGTGAGGGCAGTGCTGTCCTCGGTGTCCATATGGCCTATGTAAATGCGGTCAACTACATTATAGAGCAGCTGTATGAGCTGGGCGAGCATAAGAGGTATGGCCTGGGAAAGAATGAGTTTCCAGACCTTACCCTCTGAAAAATCTCTTTTCATTTTTTACACTTCTTTTCGTAAAACTGTTCCTGCGTTTAATTATACCACAGCGCTCTGTTTTTTTCAAGTGTGGCAAATTGTGTCAGGCAAAATAAGTAATTGTGCAAATTGAATAAAAGTTTACAAAACTGCTTGGAATATTATGATGAATATGGTATAATTATCCTGATATCAAAAGACAGGGGGAGAGACTATGGAAAAAAGGTTTTGTCCGCAGTGCGGGGCGCAGCTATTACCGGGGGCGATGTTCTGTTCACAGTGCGGCCACAGGCCCGGCCAGGGCGGCACTTCATATACTTCCCAGACCGGAGGTTTTTACGGCCCGGGGACACAGGCTCCGGCAAACGCTGTAAATACGGCCCTTTCAGCGGTCAATAGGATAAAGGCCCCGGCGGCGAGGGGAGAACTGAGCCTTGATCTGCCGTCTGTGCGGTCCGCTGCTGCGGCAGTCCTGCCGGACCCCGACCTTGACCTTAGCCCCTCGGGGGCATTGTTCTCAGGCATAAGCAAATTCTTCTCCGGCATAGCCAACGCTTTCAGGTCCCCAAAAGCCCTGATCTGTGCGGCAGTGATGTTCGGGGTCTGGTTCTGTGTGAACAGAGCCTTCGCCAGGGGTGACGACAGCACTCTCGTCAGGATCCTTTCGGCGGCGACTTTCGCTAAGGGCAGCCGGCGGCCGGGGCTAAGAGCTATCTGGGGGACCTTTGGCATGGGAACGGTAGCGGCAGCTTACAGCTCCCTGCTCTATGGGGGCATACCCAAGCTGTTCAAGGGCGTGCAAAGGGTATTTACAAAGGGGTTCAGCCTCGGTAGCCTGCTGTGCGGGTACGGTTTCTCAGCCTTCTGCTACAAGCTTTTTACGGGCGGCATAAGCGGCGGGGCTGCGGTGGCGGTCTGCGGGGCGGTGCTTTCCCTCCAGGCGGCAGGACTTGAGAGCGGCTTTCTCCATACGTTATCAGCCGCACACTCAAAGGTCACAGACGGTATGGGCGAGGTAAGGGTCATGACCTCCAGATACACCACGTTTTTCGCAGGCATGGCTGCGGGCTTCGGTGCGTCGGCGCTGTTTTGCCGCAGCTATTCCTATTCCTACCTGCTGCCGATAGTGATACTTTTAGCGGGACGTATCATAAACAGGCTCACCCGGAAGAAGGGGGGAGCAGTGCAGTGAAAACATACAGTAAAAAGGCTCTGGCGCTGAGTATGGCCCTTATTCTTCTTATGGCCAACATCATGCTGTTCGGTGCGCCGTTCGCCGTAAGGGCCAGCGCTGAGGGGCGGGCGGTCAAGACCTACAGATGTACTCTGTCGCCGGATATGGACGGCTGGTGGGCCACCACCTACAATTTGAAGGACCTGGAGAAAAACGCCATTATCGGCGGCAAAGACAGATATGAGGCGGAGCTGACTTTTTACGACGACGGCACTTTCAGGTTCCATCAGCCTGCTGCCTACAGCGGCGGCAATATTGCCTTTCCGGACTTCACCGTGACAGGCAGCTACTTTAATTCCGACGGCAAGGAAAAATATGAAAACACGCTGATGTACTACGGCGAGAGCTATTCGCCCTCGGCACTGGATTTCGGCCGTCAGACCACACGGGACGGCAAGACCAGCTGGACACAGTCCATCGACATAACCTCCGCTAACGTCTACGCAGCCAGAGAGGTCAGCGATTTCGCCTTTGATATCACCGACCTTCGTGAGATGTTCCGCTGGGATATGGAGAGGGGTTATCTCTACGTGGTCTTCAAGGGAAAGATCACCATCAGCGGCTCCTCCGATACCAAGGTCCAGCCTGACCTGAGCCGTCAGGGGATAGTGGTCCATATGTGCTATGACGTACATGAGGTCAGTGCGAATTCCCTGGGCCTTGGGTGGCTCTATGATATGCTGGACCCCACCAAGCTCATAGACGGAAAGATAAACGAGGTCATCGACACCAAGGCTAACGAAAAGGAGGGCGAGACTGAGGAGTCGGTAAGCGCTAAGATAGTCGAGGGGGTAAAGGACGTGGGCAAGGCGGGTGCAGCGGCCGGCGCCGCAGGTGCAGCCGCAGCAGCACTGACCTCGGGGACTGCCGATGATGAGAAACGCAAGAAGCAGTCTGAATATAAGATGAAGATATACAAGGACTTCGGAAACACTATCGACTCTTCCGCTCAGCCCTTTATCTACGCTAGAATGGTGGAGATAAATGAAGACGGCGAGACAGTCCGCAGCGACCTGACAGCCAGGATAAGCATTTTCGCAGCAAATGAGGGGCTCATCGTGGAAAGTGCGGGTATGAACGACATCTGGCAGACGGCACGCCTCACCCTGAACCCAGACAGAGGGGACGTCAGCGAGGGCATAGTGGCCTTCAGATTTACCGGCGAGGGCGGCAGCTTTACCAACAACGTTCATTTCGAGCTGGCCGAGCCCAGGGTCGTTTTCCATCAGGAGCACATGGCCATACCGGCCTTGCAGGAAAAGGAGGAGCTGCTGAACTTCGATGTGGAGGGCTTTGACACTGAGACTCTGGAGCTGGAGGCCGAATACCCGTCGGATTTCAGCTATGCCGTGGCCCTGCTCCCCAGCGAGAATGTGCCTACATCTTTCTTTGCGGTGTTCGTTGACATTAACACCACCCCTGGTGAAGCCGGTACCTGCGATTCCTACACCTTCACGGTCAAGGCCCACGACAGGCAGGGCCATGAGGCAGAAGGCTCCATAACGGTCCACCGGGTCAACATCGGGCTTAATATCTCTGCGGCGGCACTGAACTGTTACAGGATAATGAAGGAGGAGGCTCAGGGCAAGTCCGTGGACGACCTGACCAGGGACGATTTCTATATTTCCTATACCAAGACCAAGGCTATGCTCCTGCTGGTCAATGAGGAGGAGCATCTGCTCATGCACGTCCCAGTGGTGCCTAAGGCAGATGTTGTGCCTTTGCCGACCCTCAGCGATACCGCAAAGGCCGTGTCTCAGCAGAGACTGGAGGGCATAGGTATAGAATGCAGGACCATCGCCCTTAACGATGGCTACAGCGATGTGGTCTTCCTGTGCAAAAAGGGCTGGCTGGAGCCGCCAGGGCGGTTCAGGGCTTTGCTCAGGGCCAGCGTGGTATTTGACGGGAAGGAATACACCATGGAAAAGGAGGTACTGCTGCGCAGCCAGGCCCGCAGGTCGATGCCGGGGCCGGAGGACGTGGACAGGTATGCCGCAATAGATGAGAAGATAGGCGACGCCCTGGAGGCCCAGAAAGCCTGGATAGAGGACGGCAACCTGCTGGACTATCTGCCCGGGGAATATCTGATGATAAAGCAGATGCTTTCGGCATATGATATAAACTACGGCTATGACCCCATACTTTATGCCCAGATAGTTTTCAACATAGAGGTGTTTGTGGACCAGGCCAGGCGCTATGAACTCAAGCAGCGGCAGGCCTATCTTGAGGACGCCCAGGCGACCGCATACTCGAATATGTCCTTCTGGAGCTGCGTATCACGTTCTTTCGCAAAGGTCAGTGAGGACCATCTGGAAGGCTGGTCGGGCCTGGCCGTCAGGATGGGCGCCGGGTTCCTGACCGGGGGACTTTCCGAGGCGGTGTTCCTTACTATGGACGTGAACAAAGCAGTTTCAGACTATAACGAGCAGACCCTTCTGTCAAAGCGCACCTTCGTGGGCCAGCTCACCGCAGGCGCTCTGCCTGTGGGATTTTATGTGGTGGGCGGGGCTATCATGAAGGGCGGCACCAAGGTGGTGGCAAAGCTTGCGCCGGATCTTTTGCCGGGACTTAAACAGCTGGCCCTTGACGCTGCCAATGCAGGCTATAAAAAGCTGCCGGCCAGCGTAAGATACGTCAGCAGCGGCATAGCCAGGAACATGAAGGCCGTGGCCGAGAAGGTCAATTCCTGGGACCCCAGGGCCAAGATGATACCGGTGGCAAATGCGGAGCGGGCAGCGGCCCAGAGCAGGCTCCAGGCCGCAGGAAAGCTCGACAACATGGTAAGGGACATCAACCGCAAGGGCCTTACTCAGCGACAGCAGATGCTGGAGAGCATAGAGATGGCCGCCAACCGCCGGGGCAAGGAGACTATCAACAAGCTCACGAGCGTAGGGGAGCGCTACAGGGCCAACCCCCATGATCCTCAGACCGTGAAGGAACTGAAAGAGGTCACGGTGGAGATAATGGGCGACAAGTATAGCCGAAACCAGCTGAACAATCTTGGAAAGCATGAGTACGAGATAGTTTCTAATACACCCGTGGCCGATTACCGCAGGCAGCTATTCAACAATGCCAGAGAAAAGCTCATCGAGGAGCCTGCCGGAAGGGTCATAAAGGCCAGGGGAGCCGCCATGAAAAACACCACTCCGGACAAGATAAAGGAGATGAAGGTCACCGGAAATTCCGCCGAGGCCAGGAAGGCCGGCATTAAGTCTCCGGACGATCTTGACACCTCGCCTATGTATGAAAAGCGGCCCGGCCAGTATGAATATTTCACCCAGAGCGAGATGGACGAGCTGGTCTATCCTGCCTACTGTGATAAGATGGGTCTGCGCTATAACAATTTGTCCGAGGCCAGGTTCAAGGCCAATCAGAAGGGCATACTGGCAGTAGGAAAGGGCCACGAAGAATTCTACCCGGAATTCCAGAAGGTCGGCACCGCCGAGGCCTTCTCAGAGGAGGTCATGCCGACGGTGACTCAGGTGGCACAGAACAAGACAGTGCCTTCCTTTGAGAGCGGCATGAGGAAAATCAATTCTTTGACTGACACCGCCGCCAAGAGCGATGCGGTCATGAGAAGCTGCCGTGACTACGCCTCCGGCAGGATAAGCTACGAGCAGCTCTCCAGCGAGGCCAGGCAGTGCATAGAGGGCGCCAGGGAATGTATGCAGGGAGCCTACCAGACGCCAAAGGTCAAGACCCAGATGGACGCTAAGAATATCCAGGGAATGGCCAACGGTCACGCTAACCAGTTCTCCGAGGCCGATGAGATGTTCGCCGGAGCCTGCGACAGGCTCAACAAGGAAGGCTCCAGCCACATCAGCCTTGGCCAGTTCGATGCGGTCATGGAGCGTATGCAGAGCGACTATAGTACCTCAGCCAGGGAGATGATATTTAAGTACAGGGCAGTAAATTCCAACTGCCGTGGACCGTCCCTGCCTCAGAGCGGCACCTTTTCTCCCGCCGGGACCCTAAGCCAGTTCGGCCTGAACGGCTTTGGCAGCAGCAATAATGACAGTTAAAGAAACAGCCGCCGTGACCATTCACGGCGGCTGTCTTTGTACCTTTTGTTCAGTCCTCCCACTTGGCGCAGAGGTTGTTTATGCTGTCGGTGAGCTTTGCCAGGTCCTTGTTGGTAAGGCCCTTGCTCTGCTTTACTAAGGCGCTGAGTCTGTCTAAGGATGCGCACAGGCGCTGATAGCCGGTGCTGGGGGCGCTCTTCTTCACTACCCTTACCGGCTCCGTGTTCACGAATTCCCCGGTGATAAGGTCGCACCATGCCCCGCTGTAGGGGGCGAAGGCCTTGTAGCCAAGCTCTTCAAGATGGGCCCTGTAGTCTTCCATAGCAGTATCCTCACCGTGGTTGACAAAAACTGTTGCGGACTTAGGCAGATGGCTGACCCATTTGTCCAGGCCGTCCACATCGGCATGACCGCTTATGCCCGGCAGTACCCTTATCTCGGCGGCCACAGTGATATCCTCGCCGAAGAGCTTGACGTTCTTTGCACCCTCCACCAGACTGCGGCCTAAGGTATTGTTGGCCTGATAGCCCACGAACAGCACCAGGCTCTCCCTGTGCCACAGATTGTGTTTCAGGTGGTGCTTTATACGTCCGGCTTCGCACATACCGCTGGCGGAGATTATGACTTTCGGTGTCCTGTCAAAGTTTATCATCTTCGATTCGTCGCTGGTGACGGCGATCTTCAGATCATCGAAAACTATAGGGTTTATGCCCCTGTTGACATAGCTCATGGCCTCCTCGTCAAAGCAGGAATTCTTGTTCTCCATAAAGACTCTCGTGGCCTCTATGGCCAGGGGACTGTCCACATACACCGGGAACCGGTCGTGGCCGGTCACAAGGCCCCGCTCCTTTATCTGCCTTATGAAATAAAGCAGCTCCTGTGTCCTTCCCACAGCAAAGGAGGGAATGACCACATTGCCCCCACGGTCCAGGGTCTTCTGGATGAGCGCTGCCAGGTCCTCCACATAGCTCAGCACTCTTTCATGCTTTCTGTTGCCGTAGGTGGACTCCATGACCGCATAGTCGGCGCTGTCGATATACTGAGGGTCTCTGATGAGCGGCTGGCTCAGATTGCCTATATCCCCGGAAAAGACTATCTTCTTAGTCACATTCCCCTCAGTGAGCCATATCTCGATGCTGGCAGAACCCAGCAGGTGTCCCGCATCGGTGAACCTTACCGCTATCCTGCCGTTTGCGTCGTCGCTCAGAACTATCTCTTCATCGTAAGGGTGGGGGACCAGCTTTGAGATAGCTCCCTCGGCGTCGGCTAAGGTGTAGAGCGGCTCCGTGTCGTCCAGACCCTTTCTTCTGCCCTTGCGGCTCCTCCATTCGGCCTCGAATTCCTGTATATGGGCCGAGTCTCTCAGCATTATGGAGGACAGGTTGCAGGTGGCCTCGGTGGCGTGGATATCACCGGCGAACCCGCCGGCATAGAGCAGAGGCAGCAGGCCGCTGTGGTCGATATGCGCATGGGTGAGGAGCACGAAATCTATGGCTGATGGCGGGCAGGGTATCCTGGCGTTCTCATAAACGTCCGTACCCTGTTCCATGCCGAAATCCACCAGGAACCTCTTCCCGCAGGCCTCCGCATAGGTGCAGCTGCCTGTGACCTCGTGGTTAGCGCCTATAAAAGTTATCTTCATGTCAGATATCCTCTCTTTCTTCAAAGTTACGCCCTTGCCGGAGCATTACAGCGATCAGGCTGTCTTAGGTGTTTTATATGAACTGCATAAATATTTTTGCAGGATCCTTTTCTTATTGTTTATAGTATACCATATGTTTGATGTGATTGCAAGTATTTTTATAACATAACTTTTCATTATACTTACACTCAATATTCATTCATCGCAAACAAAACCACTTGATTAATAGCAGGGGTTATGATATAATACATATATACAAATACCGCCCCATGGCGGCAGGAGGAATAAAATGAATGAACTGACAAAAAGCCGTGAGCAGTATAAGAGGATACTGAATTTCCTTGCGGCTCTGATAATGATATGTTTCTGTATGTTCGGGTTCTCCCACGTATGGTACAATTACTATAACAGCAAGATGCACGACCCCTTCTGGTACTATGGCAATATACTTATGGTGGGCATATACGGAGTTATGTATATGTTCGCAGCCGGGGTCTTCAACGGTTTCAGACTTGGCTATTCCAAGGCCATGGGACTGTTCGGCTCACAGGTGCTGGGGATAGTGGGGACCAATGCCGTGGAATGTGTCCTGGTGGCCCTTATCAGCCGTAACAGGATGGACCTTAAACCCATAGTGATCCTGGCCCTTATCCAGGTGGTTTTCGGACTTATCTGGAGCCTGCTCTTCACCCTGCTCTATACCAGGCTCTATCCGCCCAGGAAGATGCTGATAATCTACGGCAACAAGAACGCAAAATATCTGGTGACGAAGATGAGCCGGCGCAACGACAAGTATAACATCTGCGAATCGGTGAGCTGCGATGAGACTATCGAGATAATAGAAGAGAAGATACTAAAATATGAGGCGGTGATAATCACTGATATCCCCACGGACCTTCGCAGCAGGCTGATAAAGTTCTGCTTTGAACATTCGGTGAGGATGTACATAAATCCCAAGCTTTCTGATATCATCATCAGGGGTGCGGACGACTTCCATCTTTTTGATACCCCGCTGCTGCTGTCAAGGAACGACGGACTGAGTTTTGAGCAAAGGCTTATGAAGAGATTTTTCGATATCGTTTTAGCGCTGATAGTTACGGCAGTGTTCCTGCCATTTATGCTGCTGGCTGCCATTGCCATAAAGCTCTATGACCGGGGGCCGGTGTTCTACACCCAGGAAAGGCTGACCAAGGGCGGCAGGGTCTTCAAGGTCATAAAGTTCAGGAGCATGATAACCGACGCCGAAAAGCGTTCCGGCGCAAAGCTGGCCAGCGAGAACGACGAGAGGATAACTCCGGTAGGGAAGGTCATAAGGAAGATACGTTTTGACGAACTGCCGCAGCTGTTCAATATCCTGAAAGGGGATATGAGTTTTGTCGGACCTCGTCCGGAAAGACCGGAGCTTGCGGCCAAGTATGAGGAGACGATGCCGGAATTCAAGTACAGATTAAAGGTCAAGGCGGGGCTGACCGGTTTTGCTCAGGTCATGGGGAAGTACAACACCACCCCCTATGACAAGCTGAAGCTTGACCTTATGTACATCGAGCATCAGTCCATCAGAGAGGATCTGAGGATAATCCTTGCCACTGTGCGGACGGTATTCGTACCTGATGCGGCCGAGGGAGTAGATGAGGACGAGCCGTTAGAGACACACCGTGACCGCATCTCCCACGATTTCACCAAAGACTAGGTCCTGAGGCCCGACAGGCCGGTCTTATTGTTATCTGTTCGAGAGAAAGGCGGGGTCTGTGTGACGGCGGGGCTTTACATGGCGGGGAGTATTTACGGCATTAAATTTATAACCAATTACAATTAACGACAGGAGGGGCAGAAATGACTTTACAGCAGATCATCAGCAGTTCAAAAAAGACTGTTTTCTTCGGAGGAGCAGGTGTATCCACCGAAAGCGGCATACCTGATTTCAGATCCGTGGACGGCCTTTACAACCAGAAATACGACTATCCCCCGGAGCAGATACTGAGCCATACGTTCTTTATGAAAAAGCCGGAGGAATTTTACAGGTTCTACCGGGACAAGATGCTCTGTCTTGACGCCAAGCCCAACAAGGCCCACCTGAAACTGGCGGAAATGGAGAAAAAAGGCAGGCTCAGCTCAGTCATCACCCAGAACATCGACGGCCTTCACCAGGCCGCAGGCAGCCGAAAGGTCCTTGAGCTCCACGGTTCGGTGCTCAGGAACCGCTGCATGAAATGCCGCAGGAGCTTTTCAGTGGAGGACATAGTGAATTCTCCCGACACGGTGCCAAGGTGCAGCTGCGGAGGGATAATAAAGCCTGAAGTGGTCCTTTATGAGGAGGGCCTTGACGATGCAACAGTCACCGAGGCCGTTCATGAGATAAGCACCTGCGACACCCTTATCATAGCCGGCACCTCCCTGACGGTCTACCCCGCAGCCGGTATGGTACGCTATTTCAGGGGACGTGATCTTGTCCTCATAAACCGTGATCCCACCCCCATGGACGATATGTGCAGCCTGGTCATTCACGACAAGGTGGGCGAGGTCCTGGACAAAATTGAAGTATAAACAATAAGAGACTGTCCCTGTGGGCAGTCTCTTTTTGGTCTATTCTTCTGCGCAAAGTGCGGCAATTGCGTTGGCATACATATTGAGATTGTATTTAAAAGTCTCCATGGTGATATGCTCGTCGTCGCCGTGCATATTGTTGTTCTCCCAGGGGAACTCTGCGCCGAAGGCTACTGCGCCGGGAGTGTTGTGGACGTAGGTTATGCCGCCCTCTGCGATGCAGCTGCCCTTTTCGCCCTTTACGTCTTCATATACTCTCAGCAGGGTCTGCACAAAATCGCTGTTCTCGTCAACATAGTGCGGCTCCATGCCCTCGCAGGTGTCTATGGAAAATCCCGCTTTTTCAAGAACCCCGCAGATGATGCCGCTTATCTCCTCATAGGTGCGGTCGATGGGAAAACGGATATCTATACCGCCGCTGAGCCTGCCATCTTTCAGGTCCAGCACCGTCAGCGCACAGGTCATCCTCCCGGAAATGCTGTCTTCAAAGCCCAGGCCGCAGGTCTTTGCGTCATACTCCCCGTGAGGGAAGAGCCTTCCCAGCTCCTTCAGAAGACCGCAGCTGCCCTGATAGTCAGCTAAAAATTTCGTCACGGCGTTGTCTCCGTTCTCAGGCCTTGAACCGTGGGCGGAGGTGCCGGTGTACTCCTTCTCGCCGTCCTTAAATGTCACAAGGCATTTGTCCGGTATAGCGTTGAGCGCCATGCCGGCCCTGACAGCCTTAACGTCTTCCGGCTCACAGGGAGCTGAAAAGGTCAGGTGGACCATGCCCTTTTCACAGTTGAGCACCGGGAAGGAGCCGTCCGGTGTGAAAACATTGGGCGGGAACTTCTCACATTTCTCATAATGCTCCATGTCCTTGCAGCCGTTTTCCTCGTCGCCTCCGAATATTATCCTGAAATTCTTCACCGGTATCCCCAGCTCCATTATGGCCTTAGCGGCCCAGAGCACCGCCACCGACGGTCCCTTGTCGTCAATGGCCCCCCGGCCATAGAGCACCCCGTCTTTAACAGTCAGCTCAAAGGGCGGATAGGTCCAGCCGCTGCTCACCGGCACAGTGTCAAGATGGCTCAGTATCCCCAGCACAGGCTCCCCATCGCAGTAATCCCCCCTGACGGCGTAATTATCAAAGTTCTCAGTCTTAAATCCCAGCTTTTTCAGAAAGCTCTCACCCCAGGCCAGGGCTTTCGCAGAACCGGGTCCGAAGGGCCTTATATCGCTGTCCTCATCGGCAATGCTCTCTATGGAGATGATCTCGTTAAGGTCCGAAAGTATCTCCTGCATATGACTGTCAAAATATTTACTGAATTCGTCCTTGTAGCTCTTCAAAACTATCAGCCTTTCTATATATCCCGTTTTTTCTTCCTCACCTCCGGCGGGAAAAGACACATCCGGTCTGTCCGGGATATTTTTATCATACGTTCATGATAACACACCGGAAACAAAAAATCAAGCGCCTTTTGGAAATAAAGACGCTTGGTAAGATCATTTTATCATTCTCCGGAGGTAGCGCCCTTTACCAGAGCGTCGGCGTACTTCTCTCTGTACCACGAGCAGTCTGCACGGTTGAAAAGTGCGAAAGTCTCACCGGTCATGAATGAGCCGTTGTCCCAGACTATGCAGGGTATGCCTACCTGCCTTGCCGTGCCGGTGTAGACCTCGGCCCAGGCAGCAACATCGTCCTCATTCCAGGCATTGAAAGCGCCGAACTCGGAAAGTATAACAGGAACGCCGTTATTGATGAACCTGTCCTTCAGATCATAGACCATGTTGATTATCTCATTGTCATGGCTGCCGTCCCACTCGGTATAAGCCCACTTCTCAGGCTGATAAGTAAAGCCGTATGGGGTGTAGGCGTGAAGAGACATAGCGAAATGCTCATCGTTCTCAGGCATGAAAACGTCCTCCACCGCAGCGTCAACAACTGAACCGGCATAAGAGGTCATGAGCAGAAGGCGCTTCTCGTTCTTGCCGCCGGTGGCCCTTACGGTGTCGTAAAAGACCTTGTTCAGCTCCTTTACGCACTCTCTCTCCGGTGCGGTGCCGCCGTTCCACTCGTTCTGCGAACCGACGGTCCTTGGCTCATTGAGTCCCTCAAATACCAGATGGTCCCCATAGTCAGCGAACCTTTCGCTGATCTGCTGCCATATGGCCGCTATGGCCGCCTTGTTGTTCTCCTGATGCTCGGCGTCGGGAATGAGCCATCCCTCCTCATGGTGAGTATCCAGCAGTACATACATATCGTCCCTGATAGCGTAGTTCACGACCTCCTGCACTCTGTCCATCCACTCCTCGTCGATGGTGTAGTCGGGAGCCTCTCCCATATGCTCCTGCCAGGTCACCGGTATCCTTATGGTATTGAAGCCCTTGGCGTTTACAGCATCTATCATTTCCTGGGTGGTGGCAATATTTCCCCAGCCGGTCTCGCCGCCTGTGGTGGAATCAAGGCTGTTCCCTAAGTTCCAGCCCACTACCATCTCGGCCACCAGATCCATGGCAGATATATCCCTTACCTCGCCGGAGATGACCTCGGGCTTGCCGGCGTCAGCCTGCTCTTCTTCGCTGCTGCCGCCGCTTTCCGCTGACGCAGAGGTATCATTCTGTGCAGTGCTGTCCCCGCCGGCCTTGGAACTGCTGTCACTGCCGCCGCAGGCAGAAAGCATGGCCGAAAGCATAAGCACACAGACAAGACCTGCACTGAGTCTCTTTTTCACTTTCATAAACTATCTCTCCATTCATAGATATCTGAAAAAACATCCCGGCCGCAGTAAGGTCCCCGACCGCATAATCATTATACCAGACCCGCAGACCTCTGTCAAGTGGCCACTATCTCTTAATAAACAACTCTTGCTCTGAGGACCATTAAAATTTTTACACATGGGCGGATATTTTTCAATCGTTTTAAATCGTCATTTTGCAATAAAACTGTTACCGTTCATAATAAGCTTTTTAACGTTTATGTGAATTTTAAGATTAGTTTGCACAAAAAGTCAGCAATAAACGGTCAATAAGTTATGCAAATCTCGCAATAAATGAGTAGGTATTATTTTCAAAATGGTGTATATTAATATTAAATAAATGACATGGGTCATTGTGCCCTGTCAGGGTAATACATTGTAAAAATAAACTTTTATGATGGAGGTCATTAAAATGAAGAAACTTTTAGCTTATTCGATAGCTCTGACTATGTCTGCTATGATGTTCGCAGGCTGCGGTGACAGCGGCGAAGACAAGAAGGACAGCAGCGCTGCTGATACCACTACCACTAGCGCTACTACCGCTGCTCCTGAAGAGAGCGAGACTGAGGAGGAGACTACCACTACCGCAGCTGAGGAGAGCAAGGCAGAGGAGACCACTACCACTGCAGCTGAGGAACCTGCCGCTCCCGCAGAGGCAGAGGGTCTTGATGTTATGGTAACAAAGCTGAAGAACTATGAGAACGCATCTCTGAAATTCCAGCTGGATACCGATATCAGCCAGTTCGTATCCGCTTTCAATCAGGAGAATACCAACAAGCTTATTTATAAGGACGCTGACGGCAACGAGATCGAGAACCCCTATGCAGGCGAGACTCATACTCCCGGCGAGCTTGGCTATGGCGGAAACGAGGCCACTATGGAATTCTCTGTTCAGGACGTGGGCGGTATCCCTATGCTGAAGATCGCTGAGGTACCTTCTGTATGGAAGGACGAGAACGGCAACCGTACCTATGAGAAGACCGATCAGATCGAATTCCAGCTGAGAAAGTGGAACATAGATATGGACAAGCTTTTTGCAGGCCATGAGGAGGAGCTGCCTAAGATCTTCTCCGTTAAGGTAGACCTGGTAGCTATAGCTGTTCAGCCTGTTACCAATGAGGACGGTTCTATCGGCCAGCCTACCATCTACTGGCTGGGCGGCGAGTTCGGTTCCAATGACTATGAGGAGTGGACCGGCAACTTCACCGATTTCTCCATGGGCTCCACCAGAGACGATGCAGCCGGCTGGGCAGACCAGTGGGCTACCAACTCCGTTACCGGCCGTATCCTGAAGGACGGCGCTAAGTTCGGCAACGAGGACGCTGTACAGAACTATCTGTTCTTCCAGATCTGGGCCAACACTTCAAATCAGCTGGTCGATGTTTACGTAGCTGACATCACCTTCGAGGACGAAGAGGGCAATGTTATCCCTGTTCCTGAGGAGAATATCCCCGGCGGCGCTACCTATGAGGCAGTTGATCCCCTGGCTCTTGTTGAATAATAAGCGTATAGATATTGATATCAGAGGAGGGCGCTTTTGCGCTCTCCTTTTTTCTGGCACAGAAAAGACTGAGAAATGTAGATCATTGCAGCATACCGGGTGAAATTTCCTCACCCGGTCTTTTTGTGCTTGATTTTCTGCTGTAAATATGTTATCATTATTGTAAGTGCAGAAACGGAAGTGATAAAATGGAATTTACGGACAGCCTGATGAAGGTGCTGCTCACAGACCGCAGCACCGGCAGGAACATAATGTGGGTCACTGAGGAGCACAGAGATACCCACCCCGAGATACTGCCCGATGGGGAAATGACCCTGGAGCAGCTCAATGGCAGCGCCGGAGAGCTGATAAAGCATCGGGTGTATAAGGACCGCATGGCCCAGGACCGCCGGACCCGCAGCAAGGGCGAGGTCTATACCCCACTCTGGATAGTTGGGGCGCAGAACGATCTTATAGACAGCCACTGGCTCAGAAGAGAGGGACCCTTCGGCGGCAGGGGACAGGTGCTCTTCCCCGAGGACGTGAGCTGGCAGGACTACGTAAAGGCCAGAAGGCTGGAGATAACCTGCGGTGAGGCGCCCTACCTAACGGGTATGTATGATGCTGTGTCCGGGGAGAACGTGGTAAAGGCTGTTCGCAGGACAGGGTTTCTGGACCGCAAACTCAGAGTGGTGAGCGAGAACACTCAGGACGAGAAAAGCTGGCTGTTCTGGGCCAAGAAGGCCTATCAGAGCATCTATGGCTTTGAGTGCATGGGAGACAGCCTGCTGCTGGCCAGGAAGAACCTGCTTTCTACCTTTGCGGACAATATGCGCTGTAAATTCGGCAGAGGACCCAACGGCAGAGAACTGAGGGCTGTGGCCAATATCATTTCATGGAACATCTGGCAGATGGACGGCAGCAGTCTGACCCCTCCCGGAAAGGCAGTCTACTGCAAGGTCAGGAGGTGGACCGACGGCAAGGTCATTGAATTCCGGACACTGCTGGAGGCTGGCAGGAGGATAAGGTTCAACGCCGTGGCCGGCAACCCGCCCTTTCACCTGATGGACGGCGGCGCAAAGGCCAGCGCCGTGCCTATCTATAACCGCTATATGGAGATGGTCCGCAGGCTCAGACCTGAGTATATCTCGCTGATAATGCCCGCCAGGTGGTATTCCGGCGGCAAGGGACTGGAGAGCTTCCGGGAAGAGATGATACACGACAGACATATACTTGTCATGCATGATTACGTGAACGCATCGCAGTGCTTTGACAATGTGGAGATAAAAAGCGGGGTCTGCTTTTTTCTCAGGTGCGAGAGCGAGGAGGGGCCTTGCAGGATATATCGCCACGAGGGCAAAAAGACTGCAAAGGCTGTCAGACATCTCGCCGGCCTGGGGGAGCATACCTATGTAAGGTATTTTGAGCTGCTGTCCGTCAGGGACAAGGTCAGGAAAAGAAACGCCGTTTTCCTTGACAGCATAGTTTCTTCCATGAAACCCTACGGCGTAAGAGGGGACTATTTTGAGGACCCTGAGAAGTACGGACTTCCCCCGGCAAAGACTGAAAAGGCTCAGGGCGACTATACTATACTGGGACTTAACGGCCTTAAAAGGGAATACCGCTACCTGTCTGAGGATTTTCCTCTGCCGAAGAGGGATATGCTGGAGGGCTATAAGGTCTTTATGACCCGCAATTACGGCAGGGGCGACCTTTCGGACATCATCACATCTCCGGTGGCCGCCGGGCCTGGGGTGCTGTGTACAGAGACATTTGTCCAGGCAGGCCCCTTTGATACCGTGAAAGAGGCCGAAAATCTCATAAAGTATACCAGGACCCGGTTCTTCCGGGCCATGGTAAGCATAAGGAAACAGGATCAGGGCGCTCCCAGGGCGGTCTACGGCAGCGTTCCTCTGGAGGACTTCACAGACCGTTCGGACATCGACTGGAGCGCCGATACGGAAGAGATCGACAGTGCATTGTTCAGAAAATACAGGCTGACCAAGGGCGAGATAAGCTTTATCAGAGCTATGATACCGCCGGCGGAGAAATAAGCCTTTTGAAAGGGATCGTGTGATATGATACGTAATGAAGATGATTTCATAAAACTTGATATCACGGAGGAAGATATCATCAGCGCCATCGAAAAGGCCCAGGCAGTCAGGTTCATAGATAATCTCAGAGACCGTCACCCCATGGTGTCGATGGAGTCGAAAGTCAGGGGATATCTGGGTGAGACAGGCATAATCAAGCTGCTTACCGTCAACGGTCTGCGGTGTATACAGGTGCCTTATGACGAAGCAAGGGGCAATGACCTGTGCGACATCGACCTGGCGGTCCAGGGCAGCGGAAGAGTGATGACTATGGAGATAAAGACCTCGCTAAGGCCTGACAGGTGGCCGGAATTCTCACAGATCATCGAGCAGTGTGACATAAAGTTCATAAAGCGCACCGACCATATCGACCTTGACAGGGACGTATTCGTGCAGATCTACTTTCTGCCCCTGACAAACGAGAACGACAGGCAGACAGTAGATATCGCACAAAGGACCGGCGTCGGCCCGACGGCAGATGCAAGGACCATATATGAGACTTACGGCTACAGCAAGTTTATCAACGGGACTTTCTTCGTGGCCTGGATAGACAAGCAGAGCCAGGTCGGTTATCTCAGGCGTTTTCCAGGCAGAAATACCTACCACATCGGATACAGAGATTTCTGGAAGAGCGGGATAAAGTATGCCAGACAGCCAAGGCAGCTGGCACTGTATCTGCATGGGGGCACTGTGGCTGACGGAGTACTCAAATGTCCCAGGTGCGGCGCACCTATGAAGCTAAGGACCGCCAGAGACGGCAGGCAGTTTTACGGCTGCACAAACTTCCCCTCCAGCGGCTGCAAAGGCTCAGTAAATATGGAAACAGTTCAGACACCGGCAGGCCGGTGATAAAAAATCAGATCCCTTCGCCCATGGCGGGGGATCTTTTTGCTTTTCGGATTTAATGAAGATCTAATAATTTCTGTGCTATCATATGTTCAGTGAAGAAAACACCCAGACTCGGTAAAGGAGAGAGATAGATGTTTTTCAGGATACTGAGTAAGGACATAAGAAGAAAAAAGACAATGAACATCATAGTGCTGCTGTCGGCTGCACTGTGCCTGCCGATGACAAGCCTTTGCATGGATCCGATCTTCGGTATGCTCGGCATATCCTACGGACTTGAATACGACATAAGGCCTTTGCAGGTATTCCTGCTGCTGCCCCTGGCGTCCATGGCAGAGACCGCCGCAGCCGCCGGACTGACCTCGCTTTATACGCTTAAAATAAAAGCCTCCGACACATCAGACATCGAATAAGGGAAAGGAAATGATCTTATGGAGAACATTATCGAGGTCAGGGACCTCTGCAAAACTTATATCACCAACAAAAGACAGAACAACGTCCTCAGAAACGTGAGCTTTGAGATAGGAGAAGGGGAGATGGTGGCAGTCATGGGACCTTCCGGCTCAGGGAAATCCACCCTGCTCTATACCGTTTCGGGTATGGACAGCATCACTGCCGGCAGCGTAAAATTCGGCGGCAGAGACATTACCGGCCTTGGCAGCGGCGAACTGTCAGACATAAGACTCAATGAGATGGGCTTTATCTTCCAGCAGATGTATATGCTCAAAAACCTGACGGTCCTTGACAATATCATCCTGCCCGCAGTACAGTCAAAGGCCAGCACCCTTTCCAGAAAGGAAAAGCTGGAGGCCGGCCGTGATCTTATGCGCCGCCTTGGGATGATCGAAACAGCCGACAACGGCATAAACGAAGTCTCCGGCGGTCAGCTCCAGCGGGCCTGCATATGCCGAAGCATGATAAATTCTCCCCGCATGATTTTCGCAGACTAACCCACCGGCGCTCTCAACCGCACCACCTCCGAGGAGGTCATGGAGGAGCTGATAAAGATAAACGCTGCCGGTACCGCCATAATGCTTGTGACTCATGACGCCCGTGTGGCTGCAAAATGCTCCAGAGTGCTCTTCATCGTTGACGGAAACATAAAGGGCGAGTTCGAGCAGGGCCAGTTTACGGCTTCCTCCTCTGTCAGGGAACGTGAGCGAAAGCTCAACAACTGGCTGATGGAAATGGGCTGGTAGGGTCATGAAAGGACCCGGGCACCGTGTCGGAAATCGTCGGAAGTTCGGGTTACGGCAGCACAGATAAGCCTTGCAGCGCAGTACGCTCTCCCCGACAAAACTGTAAAAAGCTCCCTCTGTCCAATAATGAACAGAGGGAGCCTGCTGTTTATAATAAGAAGATCAGAGCATCTTAGCCCTTATCTCATCACCGCTCAGAGGCGAGAGATATGCAGGAGCAATATCAAAAACGGTCTTTGCGCCGCTGACGCCCTCGCTGCTGAGTCTGTAAACGGCCCTTGCGTAAGCCACCAGAATGCTGGAGGTGAACTCAGGGTTAGAGCCGAGATTGAGCCTGTACTCAACTACGTGCTTTGTCTCCTTGTCAACGCCGGTCCTGCCGGTCCTGAAAACAAAGCCGCCGTGGGGTATGCCGCTGTGGTCCCTGTCAAGCTCTTCCTGGGAAATAAAATGTACAGTTGTGTCATAGTCTGCGAAGTAGTTGGGCATGGTCTTGATGTCCTGCTCGATCTGAGCCTTGTCAGCGCCCTCTTCAGCTACCACGAAGCACTCTCTCAGATGTTTCTGTCTTGTAGTCAGCTCAGGGTCCTCGCCGTTCCTGACAGCCTCTACAGCGCTCTCTACAGGGATAGTGTACTGCTTTCCGTCCTTAACGCCCTTGACCCTCCTGATAGCATCGGAATGGCCCTGAGAAACGCCCTTGCCCCAGAAAGTGTAGTCCCTGCCCTCAGGGAGTATGCAGCTGCCGTAAAGCCTTGCTACCGAGAACATACCGGGGTCCCAGCCCACGGAGATCATGCTGACGTTCCCGCCTTTCTTAGCGGCCTCGTCAACCTTAGCGAAATGCTCAGGTATCCTGGCATGGGTGTCAAAGCTGTCAACGGTGTTGAAAAGCTCTGCGAAGAAGGGTCCCTGAACAGGAAGGTCAGTTGCGCTTCCGCCGCAGAGGATAAGTACGTCGATGTCGTCCTTATGTGCCGCAGCGTCGTTTATAGAATATACAGGTACTCCCTCAGTGAGGATAGAGAGCTTTGAGGGGTCCCTTCTTGTGAAAACACAGGAAAGCTCCATATCAGGGTTCTGTCTTACAGCCAGCTCCACACCTCTGCCGAGATTGCCGTAGCCTGCGATACCGATACGTATCTTGCTCATAATTATCAAGTCCTTTCCGAAGATCGCCGCCTCCCCCGGTAAAACAGAGGAGGATATAAAAAATTTAACGTAAATAATTATATCACTTTTTTCACGATTCGTCAACAGTATAAAAGAAAAAAACCTGAAAAAAATACCAGCGCTTTACATATGGCGCTGTCTGTGCTATAATGGTATCTGATAACTATGCGGCTTCATAGCCGGCAAAATGTAGTGGGAGGGACTTTTATGAACAATATCACGACAGCGAGGGAGACCATAGGGATAATCGAAGAGGGCGGCTACGTGTTCGGGGGCCGGACCGTCCGGCTCACCAGCGGAGACCCGGCGGCTGTGGAGGTCATCTCCCCCGAAAAGGGCAAAGCACTGGTACAAAAAATGAGACCGGCCCCGGGGGGGACCATGTGCAGGTTCACCCTTACCGGGGAGGATTCCTTCCAGGCTGCTGCCAGGTTCCAGCGGCCCCTGGTCATGAATTTCGCCAACGCCCACAGCCCTGGCGGCGGCTTTTTGCTGGGTGCAAACGCCCAGGAGGAGGCCCTGTGCCGGTGCAGCACTCTCTATGCCTCCATTTCCTCAAAGGCCGCAAAGGAGATGTATCGCTTCAACAACACGCACCCGAGCCGTGTGGAGAGCGATTATATGCTGCTCTCAGAGGACGTATGTGTTTTCAGAGGGCCGGACCTGGCTTTGCTGGAAAAGCCCTTCAATGTGGGGGTAGTGACCGTCCCTGCTCCCAACCGCCGTGGGGCTGCTATGCTGGCTTCCAAGGCGCTTTGTGCGGGTGTCATGGGGGACCGCATCAGGGTGATGTGCGCTGCAGCTGCCGAAAAGGGCTATAGGGACCTTATCCTTGGCGCCTGGGGCTGCGGCGCTTTCGGGAACGACCCTAAGACTGTCTCCGGCCTTTTCAGAGAGATCCTCATCGACGAAAACTTCGGCAGCTATTTCGACAATGTCTGCTTTGCCATTTACGGCCGGCCGGACAGCAAGAACGCCGCCGCTTTCAGTCAGACCTTTGAGAAAGAGCTTGATACGAAAAAAAGTCCTGCTATATGACAGCAGGACTTTTTGTACATTTTTTGTACTTATTGATACATATTCTCTTCGATAAGGCTCACCTTATCGTAGTTATTGGTAGAGGCTGCACCCAGGGCGAACAGGACGTCTGTAGCGCCTACCTCCTTCGCAAAGTCAACAGAATTGATGTTAAAGAACCTGTTGTCGCAAAGGTATATCTTCGAGAAGGACTGAGTCAGGAACGGCACCAGGGCGTTGCCGTAGCTGTCCTTGAATATCACCAGTACCCTGTCGTTGTCAGTCGGGGTCTCGATCTCAAGGATAGTCTCGTCGGTCCCTACAAATACCACGTAGCTGGCCGAGATGTCCACGTCCTCATTGAACAGCTGTCCTTCATAGCCTGTATCGAACCAGGTGTCATAGAAAGTGCAGTTCAGCCCGTCAAGGTCCGCCGGCTTATAGTAGGTGAAGGTCTCCGGGTACTCGGCCAGGGCGTCTATCCAGTTAACGCCGTAAAAGGCCCCCAGATATCCCTCTCTGTCCACACTCTCGTAGGTGTCCAGCTGCGCATAGGGGACGCCGGCGTCCTCTGCGAACACGCCGGCGGCATAATATGCCCCCAGGGGGAACCAGTGGTAGTCGGTCCTTGAATAGATAGGCTCGGCCTTATGCTGTTCAAGAACATCGTTGATATAAACGCCCCTGGCGTTTTCCAGCATGGAATAAGTCTCCCCTGTACACTCGCCCTGGTCAAGGTAATCGTCCTTTATAAGCTCCGGAGTATAGAATGCCTGCGAGGTCGGTATCGCCATAAGGTAGACGTTCACCCCAGGCTCCATGCTCTTAGCGTATTCGTCAACGCTCCAGGTCAGTTCGCCGGCGGCGTCGGTATTGTAGTAATAATCCTCCATGGCCCTGACTAAGGGTGTGCCGGCATTGGCAAGTATACAGCCGCTCACATAGTCATAGCTCTCTTCTTCCGGCCCTGCGGTAGTCTCCACCAGGGGCGTGGTGGTAGTGGTCGTAGTAGTAGTGGTGGTTGTCGTCGTGGTGGTGGTAGTTATCTCCTCAGTGACCTCCGGCTCCGCATCGGTCCCCTGGTCCTCTGCGGTGGCAGGCTCTTCCTGAGACTGTGTGCCGGCAGAGGCGGCGGCATCGTCGTTGCCCTCTATAGCCGTCCCGCAGCCTGCAAGCATGAGCGCAGCGGTCAGTGCCGCTAGAAGCTTGTTCTTATCCATCTTATATCCTCTCTGTTCTTATGACCTGTTCTGCCTTGCCACAACGCTCTCTCCGCAGTACATCTGCCTGAGCCTGGGCTTTTCTATCTTGCCCGTGGGGTTGCGGGGGACCTCTGCGAAGATCAGCTTGTGAGGTCTCTTATACCTTGGCAGCTTATGGCAGAATTCGTTTATCTCCTCCTCAGTGCAGGTGCAGCCCTCCTTGATCGAGATTATGGCGGCAGCTATCTCGCCCAGTCTCTTGTCAGGCAGGCCGATGACAGCCACGTCCTTGACGGCAGGGTGTGCTCTGAGAAAGTCCTCTATCTGCACAGGATAAAGGTTCTCGCCGCCGCTGATGATAACATCCTTCTTCCTGTCCACCAGGAAAATAAATCCGTCCTGGTCCTCCTGGGCCATATCGCCGGTAAAGAGCCAGCCGTCCTTCAGGACCTCAGCAGTGGACTTTTCGTCACGGTAATAGCAGGTCATGACTCCGGGACCTTTCACGCAAAGCTCGCCGACCTGGCCTCTTTCGACCTTCTCACCGTTCTCGTCAACTATCTTGACTTCCCAGCCAAAGCCGGCTTTGCCGATGGCGCCGACCTTGTGGATATTCTCCACTCCCAGATGGACACAGCCGGGACCTATGGACTCGCTCAGTCCGTAGTTGGTGTCATATTGATGATCGGGGAAAAGCTTTTTCCATCTGCTTATCAGTGAGGGCGGCACAGGCTGTGCGCCGATGTGCATGAGCCTCCACTGGCTCAGCTCGTATTTGCTCAGGTCCACATCTCCCCTGTCAACGGCGTCCAGGATATCCTGTGCCCAGGGGACCAGAAGCCATACTATCGTACAGTGCTCCCTGGAGACAGCGTCGATGATGAATTCAGGCTTAACGCCTTTTAAGATGACCGCCTTGCCCCCTGAGATAAGGCTGCCGAACCAGTGCATCTTAGCGCCGGTATGGTAAAGAGGAGGTATGCAGAGAAATACGTCGTCAACGGTCTGTCCGTGATGGGCCTGCTCGACCCTGGCCGAATGGACAAGGCTCTGATGCTTATGGAGTATGGCTTTGGGGAACCCGGTGGTGCCGGAGGAAAAATAGATAGCCGCATAGTCCTCATCGGTAAGTTTTATGTCAGGCCCCACGCTGGAGCAGTTGGCAGCCAGTCTGTCATAATGCTCAGCAAAGCTCGGGCAGCCCTCGCCCACATACAGCAGCCACCTGTTGACGCTCAGGTCCTCCACGATCTCCTCGACCCTGCCGATAAAGGCCTGTCCGAAGACCAGCACATCACACTCGGCCAGCTCGACACAGTACTTGATCTCGTCAGCGGTATATCTGAAATTCAGCGGCACGGCGATGGCGCCGGTCTTGAGTATGCCGAAATAGATAGGCAGCCACTCCAGGCAGTTCATCAGCAGTATGCCGACCTTGTCGTTTTTCTTGATGCCCCTGGAAATGAGCAGGTTGGCGAAACGGTTGGCCTTCTCGTTGAAGACCTGCCAGGTTATCTCCCTTCTGTAGGGCTGTTCCGGATTAGGCTCGATAAGCTCATATTCCTTCCAGGTCACCCTGCGTCTTTCCCTTATCTCGGGATTGAGTTCTACCAGAGCCACCTTGTCAGGCAGCTCTCTGGCATTTTTTTCAAGAAATTCAGTAATAGGCATTATACCCTTCTCCTTAATAATTATTCTCCGGTCCGGCAGCAAAGGTCAGAATAACCTCACCCCGACGGCCCGTCCGGGTCGGTACGGGACCGGGATTTTAGTAAGCCAAAGCGGGAAAGCTTTAAAGCAATTAAATCTATTTTAACATATTCTGTCCTAAATGTAAAGGAATTTGCCATTAATTTCCTCACAAATCGGGCCGAGTTTATTTATATATTTTTCACAAAAAATCCCGGGAATATTTCCCGGGTACAAAAAACTATTTCGGGTCAGACCTATCCGTCAGCCCCACGATATAATCAATACTCACTCCGTAGTACTTCGCAAGGACAATGACCCTGTGAAGCGGTATCTCTCTTATCCCTTTTTCATATTCGCTGTAGACCTGCTGGGTCGTTTGCAGCAGATCGGCTATCTCACGCTGCTTCAGGTCGTGGTCCTCTCTCAGATCACGCAGTCTGCGGTAATACATAAGCCCTGTCCCTTCTGCTATTTATGTTTTTATATATTGTAACACTTTTTTGCAGAAAGACTTGACTTTACATGATATTTCATGTATAATATATCTGGAAGTTTACATGATATTTAATGTAGAAAGGTTGCGGTGATCATTATGGATAATATCGTTTTAAAGGCAGAGATAAAAAGAAAACTTGATCCGGCATACATTTTCTTCTTCATGGTCATTGATCTGGGGATCTGGTTCGGGCTGTGCATGATACTTGATGAGATGTATGTCTGGCTGCTGGCGGTCCTGGCAGTGCTGACGGTCATATTATTAGCATTTGTGTCCTCAGGGGTGGGGAAATGTTATCTTCAGCTTACCGACAAGACCATCGAGGGAAAGGTCAGCACAGCGAATTCAAAAAGATCTCTGCTGCTGCCCCTTGACAAGGTAGACAGTATAATGAAGGAGTCCACCATGACGGACCGGATACTGTCAGGCGAAACTGTAGCGGTCCGTTCAGCTTCGGGGGTCATAAGATTTCCCTGTGTTCACAACGCTGACGAATTCGTGGGCACCGCCCTTGAGATGATCGAAAAATATAAGCACAGCGCTGCTGCCGGTCCAGGCGGAGAGGATAAGACAGATTTGGAGGAGCTCAGAAAGCTGAAGGAGCTGCTGGATATGGGCGCCGTAACACAGGAGGAATTTGACGCCAAGAAAAAGGAACTTCTCAGGCTTTGAAAAACAGACAGTGAATACAAAAACAGCCCCGTTTCTCAGCGGGGCTTTGTTTATCTGTTCACTTCTTGTGAAGCTCTTCCCTGAGCTTATCTTTAAGGCCTCTCATTACGGTGTCACGGGCCTTTACAGCCTGCTCCTGAGTAAGGGGCGGGGTGCCGCCCAAGGGGTATTCAAGGCCAAGGGCCTCGTATTTGGGCTTCCCCATGGTGTGATAGGGAAGAATGTCCAGGGCCTTGATGGTCTTGATACAGGCAAGAAAGCGCCCCAGCTCATAAAGGTGCTCCTCCCGGTCCGTTATTCCCGGCACTACTACGTGGCGCACCCACACCGGCACCCCGTTGTCGCTCAGAAATCCGGCAAAGTCTAAGATATTGCGGTTGCTGTGACCGGTGAGCCGTCGGTGCTCCTGATCGTCGATGTGCTTGATGTCCAGCATGACCAGGTCGGTGGACTTTATGAGCCGCAGGAATTTCTCCGGCCTGTCTTTATTGAAAGTCACCCCGCAGGTGTCAAGGCAGGTGTGTATGCCACGCTCATGGGCCTTCTCGAAAAGCTCGGTGAGAAAGTCCATTTGCAGGCAGGGTTCGCCTCCTGTGCAGGTGATGCCGCCGCCCCTCATGAATTCCTTTACGCTGTCGTATTCTGCCAGAAGTTCCTCAGTATCGGCCTCCCTGCCCGAGTTCACCGGCCAGGTGTCAGGATTATGACAGTACAGGCACCGCATAGGGCAGCCCTGAAAAAAAATAACGAACCTTATGCCCGGACCGTCAACGGTGCCAAAGCTCTCAGTGGAATGGATACGTCCTTTCATATTTATCACCCGTTTTATTATACAACTTTTCCCGAAAAAAGTAAACCCTGCTTTTTATTTTCGGCAGGGCTATTTCTGTGTTTCGATAAGAGTTATCATACGCTCCTCTATCTTGATCTTATTGACCTCCGTCAGGGAATTGAACAGAGAAAGGATATACCTTTCACGCTTATCAATGGTAGAGATGTCCGTGCTGTGACCGAGGATATAATCAACGCTGACATTGCATATATTTGCCAGGTCGATGAGATAGTTTACGGGTGCCTTGACCTCGCCTGTCTCATAACGGCTTATCTCCTGCTGGGAAATGCCCATGTGCTCCGCAAGGGCAGCCTGTGTGAATTTGCCCTTTCTTGCATTAGCAATATTCGGATACAAGTATAAGTGATTTTGCACATATAACACCCCCGCAATTTGTTTGAATTATATCAAATCAATTATACAACAAATTTGATGTATTGACAAACAATTTATATGATGTTATAATGTACCTGTACAACAGATAATATGTGCTTTTTACTATTCCTGTCCCTGAGAGCAGGTAATGATAAAAAGACAGGTTCCGGTACAATACTTTTAGGAGGTCAAAGTCAATGTTTGAAAAATTACTGGAAAACTCAGGCAGAAAACTGATGCTGCTGGCTAAGATCATGCTGATCCTTTTTACGATCGGCGGTATCGTCGCTGCTATAGCGTTATTTGATGCCATGGACGCTGTTTCGCTGGTATTTATCCCCGCAGGAGTTCTGGTCGGCTGGTGTAATTCGATCGTTCTGTATGCCTTTGGCACCATAAGCTCCAATATCAGTTTGCTCGCAGAAATAGCTTACAAAAACGAAGATAAATAACAAAAAGCCCTGCTCCCCACCGGGAACAGGGCTTTATCTTCGCTTTATTTACAGACTCTCGTGGAAAGTTCTCGAAATAACATCGTCCTGCTGCTCTTTTGTCAGCTTTACAAAATTCACCGCATAGCCTGATACCCTGTCAGTGGGTTCAAAATTTGCCATATAATTACCGCCTTTATTTCAATACATCATGGCATTTTCTATCTCAGCGACGATATCGCTCATATTCACCCCAAGAGCGCAGGAAATGCGGTAAAGTGTCTCCAGGGTAGGCTTGCGCTGACCCCGCTCTATAGCGCTCAGATGGGTCCTGCCAATGTTTGCAAGGCCGCTCAATACCTCTTGCGATATGCCCTTTCTGACTCTAAAATCTGCAATAGTTCTGCCCACAATTACTGGGTCCAGTTCACCAGTGTACATATAATCACCTCTATGATTATTGTACATTGTTTTAGCACATAATATGAATACATATGTTGACAACTGAATACTTATGTGTTATAATATTAATGAACACAAATGTGTTCATTAATATAAAGGAGTTGATGCGTATGTTCAAAAATTCTGGAAAAAAACTTATGGGACTTGCAAAACTAAACTTTTGGCTGTTGACCATAGCCGGATGCTATGCTGCAATAGGATTCTTTGATGCTACCCAGGGTATTTCTTTGCTGTTAATACCTGCTGCTGTTTTTTTGGGGTGGTTGACTTCGATATTGTTATATGCTTTTGGCGAGTTATGCAGTAATGTTTACAACATATCTAAGAATGATTTTACGACCAACAGTGATATTAACGAACAGATCAGCAGTGCAGATAAGGTCGAGAACTATAATGGTGCCCCTCCTGTTGTCACTAAAGATACCGGCTCATGGAAGTGTAAAAAGTGTGGAACTACTAATGCAAAGGTCCAGAGTTTTTGCAGTGAGTGCGGTAAACTAAGAATGTAACAAAAAGCCCTGCTCCCCACCGGGAACAGGGCTTTATCTTCGCTTTATTTACAGGCTCTCGTGGAAAGTTCTCGAAATAACATCGTCCTGCTGCTCTTTTGTCAGCTTTACAAAGTTCACCGCATAGCCTGATACCCTGATGGTCAGCTGGGGGTATTTCTCAGGGTGGGCCTGGGCGTCAAGCAGCATATCTCTGTTGAGAACGTTCACATTAAGGTGGTGACCGCCCTTTTCAGCATAGCCGTCAAGCAGTCCTATCAGATTTTCCACCTGTGCGTCAGTGGGTTCAAAATTTGCCATATAATTACCGCCTTTCAAAAGTATTCTTCCGTACTAAAGATCCTCATCGTCCTCCGGGGCCGCCTCGTTGGGCTGACAGCAGGCCCCAAGGCCGCAGTCAGTGCTGTTGACGGTATCGACTGTAACGTCCTGCGGACCGCCATCAGATCTGACGTTCACATGGCCGCTGCCTTCCTCCATCATCTTGTCCAGCATGGCCACTAGCTCGTCGATGCGCTCCTCCTCGGACTTACCCTTCTCCTCAGTCTTCTTCATTATTTATCTCCTCGGTGATGCTTGCGATATCAAGGTCGCCCATGAAGACCTTATCGTCCTTGCCAAGAGCGCCGGGGATAATGGAGAATGTGTTGGAGATACCGTCCTGGGCGTGTCTGAAGGGCAGCTTTGCCACAGAAGCCAGTGAAGAAGCGGCGCCGTGGGTATCTCTGCCGTGCATAGGATTTGCGCCGGGTGCAAGGGGCACGCCTATCTTCCTGCCGTCAGGAGTGGAGCCGGTCTTCTTGCCGTAGACCACATTTGAGGTGATGGTGAGTATTGACATGGTGGGTATACTGTCACGGTAGGTGTGATGCTTTCTCACCTTGTTCATAAAGTTCTTGACGATCTGCACTGCCATCTTGTCAACTCTGTCATCGTTGTTGCCATACTTGGGGAAGTCGCCCTCCACCACGTAGTCCACCACTACGTTCCTTGCTATATCCACAACGTTGCCGGCCTTATCCTTTATCTCGATATCCTTTCTCACAGGCTTTACCTTGGCGTACTTGATAGCGGACAGCGAGTCAGCCACAACAGACAGGCCTGCGATGCCGGTGGCGAAATACCTCTTCACGTCCCTGTCATGGAGGGCCATCTGGAGCCTTTCGTAGCTGTATTTATCGTGCATATAGTGGATAACGTTCAGGGTGTTGACATAAAGCCCTGCCAGCCATTCCATCATATCGTCATACTTGCTCATCACATCGTCGAAGTCAAGATACTCGCCTTCTACAGGTCTGTACTTAGGGCCGACCTGTATTCCCAGCCTTTCGTCAACGCCCCCGTTTATTGCATAAAGCAGGCACTTGGCCAGGTTGGCCCTTGCGCCGAAGAACTGCATCTCCTTGCCAACGACCATGGAAGAAACGCAGCAGGCGATGGCATAGTCGTCGCCGTGGGTGGCCCTCATAAGGTCGTCGTTCTCGTACTGTATAGCCGAGGTCCTGATAGACATTTTAGCGCAGAACTTCTTGAAGTTCATAGGCAGCTTAGTGGACCACAGCACGGTCATATTAGGCTCCGGTGCGGGACCGAGGTTATTGAGGGTATTGAGATATCTGAAAGAGGTCTTAGTGACCATAGGCACACCGTCGATGGAAACGCCGCCGATGGACTCAGTGACCCAGGTGGGGTCGCCGGAAAACAGTGCGTTGTATTCCGGGGTCCTGGCGAACTTCACCAGTCTCAGCTTCATTATGAAGTGGTCAACCAGCTCCTGAGCCTGCTGCTCGGTGAGCACCCCGTTCTCGATATCCCTCTGTATATAGATGTCGATAAATGTGGAAGTCCTTCCTAAGGACATAGCGGCGCCGTTCTGCTCCTTCACAGCGGCAAGATAGCCGAAGTAGAGCCACTGTATAGCCTCCTGAGCGTTCTTTGCGGGCTTTGAGATATCGCAGCCGTAGATCTCACCGAGCTTTTTCAGCTCTCCTAAAGCCCTTATCTGTTCAGCCAGCTCTTCTCTGAGCCTGATGTTCTTGGAGGTCATCCTTACCAGTGAATTGGCCAGCTGGTCCTTCTTGTCAAGGATAAGGTAATCAACGCCGTACAGCGCTACACGTCTGTAGTCGCCTATGATACGGCCTCTGCCGTAGGCATCAGGCAGACCTGTGAGTATAGCGGCGTGCCTTGCCAGCTTCATCTCAGGGGTATAGGCATCGAAAACGCCCTGATTATGTGTCTTTCTGTATTCGGTAAATATCTTTACTATCTCAGGATCGACCTCATAGCCGTTCTGATGGCAGGCAGCCTGTGCCATTCTCAGACCGCCGAAAGGCTGAAGGGAACGCTTGAAGGGCTTGTCCGTCTGGAAACCCACTATCTTCTCAAGGTCCTTATCAAGATAACCCGCAGCGTGGGAGGTTATGGTGGAAACTATCTTTGTGTCCATATCCAGGACTCCGCCGGCCTCTCTCTCCTGCCGGCTCAGGTCCATGACCTGCTCCCAGAGCTTCTTGGTGGCCTCAGTGGGACCCTCAAGAAAGCTCTCGTCGCCTTCGTACAGGGTGTAATTTTTCTGTATAAAGTCCCTGAGGTTTATAGAGGTGCTGGACCATCTGCCTGCCTTGAAACCCTTCCATTCCTCGTCGAACCAAATTCTTTCCATTTATCATCTCTCCCTGACTATTGAATTATATATGATCTTCTCCCGGTGCGTTCATTCTGCACCGGCTCCAAAATACCCTATGGGCTGTCCGGGCTGTGGGACGACCCACAATATCTAGATCATCTGCTTATAAAATAGTATCACATTTAGTTCCCCCTGTCAAGCACAGCACAGAAATATTACTATGTTTTAACATTTATTTCATATGTTAGTGGAAACACAAAAAAAGCCCGAAATTTCGCCATTTGGGTGCATAGCCCATGTAAAGTTTCATATGGCAGGAGGAACTTTGAGTACAATATAATGGACAGTTGGCCGGGGCCGGGAAACGGTTTTCTGTGATGCTGCGGCGCTTTTTTGGTGCATTGCAGACTGATTTGGTCCACTATTAAAATATACAAATACTGGCCTTACGATTTCAGCAATTTGCATAATAGAGGGTTTTCGTCTTGCATAATCGGCTCTGGTGTGATATAATATTAGCATATGCAAACCGCAGTGAGTTAAGGGCGGTGGGACGGTAAAACAGATCCGCCGCAGTTAAACCGATAGAAAAGGAGAAATCTTATGAGCGAAAATACCGAAAGGATACCTAAGAGAAGTGAGGTCCCGGCGGAACACACCTGGGCTCTGGAGGACATTTACCCCACTGACCGGGACTGGGAGCAGGACCTGGAAAAGCTGAAGGTCCTGCCGGAGAAGGTGGCGGCTTTCAAGGGCAGGCTCAGTGAGAGTGCAAAGGTGCTGCTTGATTTTCTTAGAATGGGGGACGATATCTCCGTGCTGTGCGACAGCCTGGCCAACTATGCCCAGCGGCGCAGTGACGAGGACACGGCAGAGCCTAAGTATCAGGGCTATATAGGCCAGCTGATGAACGCTTATGTGGCCATAAATTCAGCCGCAAGCTTTGAGACGCCGGAGCTTATAGCTATCGAGGACGGCGTTCTGGAGGACTTTTACAGGCAGGAGCCTGCACTGGAGCTTTACAGGCACCACCTTGACAGGATAAGGCTGAAAAAGCCCCATGTTCTCAGTGAAGCTGAGGAAAGGCTCATGGCGATGACAGGGGAGATGGGGAACACTGCGGAGAACGTTTATTCAATGTTCTCTGACGCAGACCTGAAATTCAGGGACGCCGTTGACAAGGACGGCAAGCCCCATCAGGTCACTCATGGCAGCTATATCCCTCTTGTGCAGAGCCAGGACAGGGTGCTCAGAAAGAGCGCTTTCGAGAGTATGTACGAAGCCTACGGGAATTTCAGGAACACCTGCGCCGCCACTCTCAACGGCCAGATAAAGGCCGTGCAGTTCTATTCTCAGGCCAGGAGGTATGAGTCCAGCCTACAGGCCGCTCTGGAGGGCAACGAGGTCCCGGTGGAGGTCTACACCAATCTTATCAAGGCAGTTCATGACAATATGCACTATATGTATGACTATGTTGAGCTGAGGAAAAAATGCCTGGGCGTGGAGGAACTTCATTTTTATGACCTTTACACACCTATGGTGGAGAATTTTGATATGAAGATAACCTTCGAGGAGGCCAAGGATACCGTACTGAAGGCTCTGGCGCCCATGGGTGAGGATTATCTGAAAATACTCCGTGAGGGCTTTGAGAACAGGTGGATAGATGTCTACGAGAACGAGGGCAAGGCCAGCGGCGCTTATTCCGCCGGGGCAAGGGTACATCCCTACGTGCTCCTCAACCATAAGGACACCCTTAACTGTATGTTCACCCTAGCCCATGAGATGGGCCACGCTATCCACTCATATCTTTCCAACAAAAACCAGCCGGTGGTCTACTCAGACTATGTTATCTTCGTGGCCGAGGTGGCATCGACCTGCAACGAGGCCCTGCTCATGCAGTACCTGCTGAAAAACACCACGGACAAGAAGGAGAAGGCTTACCTGATAAACTATTTCTTAGAGCAGTTTAGGACCACCCTTTACAGGCAGACCATGTTCGCTGAGTTCGAGCTGAAAATAAACGAGATCTGTGCCGCCGGCGAGAGCCTGACTGCGGAGAAGTGCTGTGAGATATACGGCGAGCTGAACAGGCTGTATTTCGGTGACGGCATCGTTCTTGACGAGGAGATAAAGCTGGAGTGGGCAAGGATACCGCATTTTTACTATAACTACTATGTTTACCAGTACGCCACAGGCTACTCCGCAGCCATTGCGCTTTCTCAGAGGATACTCAGCGAGGGCGAGACTGCGGTGGCGGACTATCTGAAATTCCTCAGCGGCGGCTGTTCGACAGACCCGATCTCGCTGCTGAAGATCGCCGGGGTGGATATGTCCACTACAAAGCCGGTGGAGGACGCATTAAAGCTCTTTGGCCAGCTCATTAAGGATTTTGAGATGTGACAGCAAAAAAACAGGGGCAGCTTTCCTTTGCGGAAGGCTGCCCCTTTTCTTGCTGTTATCAGTGGTCCTCTGCTACGACCTCTGCCTCGGTGGTCTCGGCGTCGGTAACTACTGTAGTCTCGTCGTCAGTGGTGGTCGCACCGGCATTGTTTGCAGAGATCTCTGCGTTAGCCTTGGTGGACTCTTCCTTGTTATTGCCGCAGGCTGCTGCGCCAAATGCCATAACTGCTGCTGCAAGAATTGCTGCGATAACGTTCTTCTTCATGATGATATCCTCCGTTTTTGATCCATTTTACAGCAAACGGTATCAAGATCTTAACTCAGACCCTTTGCAGCGGCGCCATTAAGCCGCTGTGAAAGGGATGAGCAAGACGATCTGTGCCGTTTACTATCCCATATGCACAGAGAAGACGGACTGTCCGTCTATCTGTACAGTTTTCCTTACAGATACAGATTATATCACGTTTTTGGGCCGTTGTAAAGACGCTTAAAAGATTATTCAAAAACAATCTCCCTTATCAATAAAATAAAAAATTACCTCAGGTTAATTTTGTTTCAACCGTACATCTTGTTAAGGATAAAAAACAAGGACCCTGCCCGCCGGGGCAAGGTCCCTGAAACGGCCCTGTTCAGGCCATCTGATATTTGTTATAAAATAATAACATATTAATATATCCTGAGTATGTCATCCAGCTCCCTGCGTTTAGGCCTTGCGGGGCTCTCGTCGGGATATCCGACTGCAAGGACAGCAACTATCTCCTGACTGTCGGGAACGGATAGGATCTTTCTTATCTCAGCGGAGTCTCTGATGCCCATGATGAGCGTACCAAGGCCAAGCTCCTTTGCTTTCAGTATAAGATAAGCGTTTTGCAGTCCCAGGTCATAGCAGCCCCAGCCATCGCCGATCTCGTTGACCGGCTGCCCTTTGTCGTCAAAGCCCACATTGCCTTTCTCAAAGGCGGTGACTATCAGAGCCGCATTCTCGGTCCTCTGCTTATTGAAAGAGGGGAATATTACCTCCCTCATCTCATTCACCTTGTCCTTATCCAGAATGCAGTAATATCTGGCGGTCTGCTGGTTCTTCCATGAGGGGGCCTCCTGCGCCGCCCTTATAACGGCCCTGATCTGCTCCTCCGTGACCTGTCTGTCTGCGTATTTCCTTACGCTCCTCCTGCTTTCGATAAGCTGCTGATATTCCATTTTCATTACCTCCTGTAAAGTGATCGGCATAGCTCCCTCAGATCACCGCATTAGCGAGCATGAGCTTTATGCGGTTCTCCTGGTTGACCTTTGTTGCGCCGGGGTCGTAGTCGATGGCAACTATATTCGCCTCCGGATAAGCCTGCTTGATGACTCTGGCGCTGCCTTTCGCTACGATGTGGTTAGGCAGACACCCGAAGGGCTGGGTGCAGATTATGTTCTTGGTCCCTGTCTCCGCCAATGCTGCCATTTCCGCCGTGATGAGCCAGCCTTCGCCCATCTTTACGCCCTGGTGGATATACTTGTCGGCACAGCGGCGCAGATGCTCGAAATCATGCGGTGGCTGGAATACCCCATGCTCTTCTATCATTTTTATCTGCTGTTTCTGGAACTTGTAGAGGACGTCGTAGCCAATGCCGTAGACAAGGGTCCTCTTGTCCTTATTGTCGTAGAGCTTACTGTCGTTTATAGCGTCCGAGGCACAGTACAGTACGAAATCCAGCAGGCCCGGTACGTTCGGCTCGCAGCCCTCGCTGAGCAGGAATTCGTTCAGGTGGTTATTGGCTAATGGAGAATATTTTACAT
This sequence comes from Ruminococcus sp., assembly GCA_017478965.1. Taxonomy (GTDB): domain Bacteria; phylum Bacillota; class Clostridia; order Oscillospirales; family Ruminococcaceae; genus Hominimerdicola. The sequence goes on from JAFVCV010000033.1 coordinate 109,042, forward strand.
ATATCTCACCCACTATCCCGACCCTGGGCTTTTTCTCCTTTTTCCTCGGCAATGCAGCGAAGTCGCTGAGCATCTCTTTATAGAGCTTTGCAGTGGTCATATAGCCTCGCTTTGTCGTGAAGAGCCTGCCCATCTTTTTCTGCCAGCTGTCCAGGAGCCGGTCTGTAGCCCCCTCTTCCACCTCATAAGGCTTGCACTGGTTATAGAGCAGCATGAGCATATCTCCGTAGAGCACCGCATATATGAGCTTCAGTGCTATGACTGGTCCGACCTCGATAGATGCGTCCTTCTCCAGTCCGCTGAAATTAAGCGACAGCACCGGCACCTGCGGATATGTCTCGCTCAGTGCCTTCCTCAGCAGGTGGATATAGTTCGACGCTCTGCACCCGCCGCCAGTCTGTGAGATCAGCAGGGCAGTGTGGTCAACATCATATTTGCCGCTTTTGAGTGCGTCCATGAACTGGCCTATGACCAGCAGGGCCGGATAACAGGTATCGTTATGGACGTTTTTCAGTCCTTCGTCGATGACGTTTCTGGTAGAAGTCTCCAGCAGCTCCATATTATAGCCGTACTGCTTGTAGATGGCCATAATGAGCTTGAAGTGTATAGGCAGCATATCCGGCACCAGCACCGTATATTCGCCCTTTCTGGATCTGTCAAAATATGACTTATGCACCCTGTCAGAGCCTGAATGCGGCACTGAGCAGGAAACCGTTTCTTTATTCATCTTGTCCACTCCCTTACTTACGCTCTTTGCAGCACTGGGGCTTTGCGGGCTGCCTTTGCCGCAGCCTCCTTTTCCTCCAGGGCCGCAGCCAATGACCTCAGCCTTATCTTAGCCGCACCCAGGTTGGTTATCTCGTCTATTTTCAGCTGTGTATAGAGCTTGCCCTGCTCCTCCAGTACCGCCCTGACCTCGTCGGTGGTAACGGCGTCTATACCGCAGCCAAAGCTTACCAGCTGCACCATCTGCATATCCTCATTCTCGCAGACATATCTTGCCGCCCTGTACATACGTGAATGGTAGGTCCACTGATTAAGGACGTCCAGAGCCGGAGTCTGCACCAGCCCCGCCACGCTGTCCTCAGTTATGACAGCAAAGCCCAGGGACGCTATGAGCTTATGTATGCCGTGGTTTATCTCCGGGTCGATATGGTAGGGCCTGCCTGCCACGACGATTATCTTCTGGCCTTTTTTCCGGGCCTCCCTGATTATCTCCTGGGCCTTTGCCTTCACGTCACGCCTGAAATCTATCTGAGCTGAGTAGGCTCTGTTCAGCAGAGGCAGGACCATCTTGGGCGTGATGTTATACTTTGTGAGCGACCTTGCGATGGCCTTTGCCACATGAGCCTTATTGTTCAGGTCAAGATAGGGCGTTATGAAATTATCCGGTGTGAGCTTGTCGTTATTGGCTTTTAAAAGCTCCGGATAGTAGGCCACCACCGGGCAGTTATAGTGATTGTCCGAGCCGCCCTCGTCGATATTGTAGCTCATGCAGGGGTAGAAGATGAAGTCCACGCCCTTTTCCAGCAGGCTCTCGATATGCCCGTGGGCAAGCTTGGCCGGATAGCATACGGTGTCAGAGGGTATGGTCTGCTGGCCCTTATAATAAGTCTCCCTGGTGGACTCCTCAGAGAATACCACTTCAAAGCCTAAGTCAGTGAAAAGCCTGGAGAAAAACGGCATAAGGTCATAATAGGACAGCGCCAGAGGCAGACCCACCCTGCCGATAGGCTTTGTTCTGGGCTTTATCTGCTCTAAGTCCCTGATGTACTTGTACTTATATTCTATCATATTCTCGGTCCTGTCAGTTACCTTGATGCCGGCGCCCTTTTCGCACCTGTTGCCGGAGGTGAACCTGTGGCCGTCTGCGAACCTGATGACGGTCAGATTGCAGTGAGCGCCGCAGCCGCCGCACTGGACGGCCCTTGAGGTATAGCTGAAATCATCCAAGCCCTCCTTGGTGATAAGGCCGGACTTATCCAGTTCGCCGGCAGATTTTTCCTTGGCGAACAGAGCACAGCCCAGAGCGCCCATCAGCCCTGCGATAGCTGGCCTGATGACGTTCCTGCCCAGCTCCTTCTCGAAGGACCTCAGCACCGCATCGTTGAGGAAGGTGCCTCCCTGGACAACGATGTTCTTTCCCAGCTCATCCACGGACTTCGCCCTTATCACCTTATACACGGCATTTTTGATGATCGATGCGGAGAGGCCTGCGCTGATATCCTCCACGCTGGCTCCGTCCTTCTGAGCCTGCTTGACTGAGGAATTCATGAACACTGTACAACGTGAGCCAAGCTCCACCGGTGCCTTTGCGAAAAGTCCCAGCTGAGCAAAATTAGCGATATCGTAGCCCATGGCCCCGGCGAAGGTCTGTATAAAAGACCCGCAGCCTGAGGAACAGGCCTCGTTCAGCATGATACTGTCGATGGCGTTGTTTTTTATCTTAAAGCACTTTATGTCCTGCCCGCCGATGTCGATGATAAAGTCCACCTCAGGGCAGAAATATGCCGCCGCCTTATAGTGGGCCACAGTTTCCACGATGCCGTAGTCCACCCCAAGGCCCGCCTTGATAAGCTCCTCTCCGTAGCCGGTGACTGCGGAGGCTTTTATATTGAGCCTGGGGTTAGCCAGGCGATAGATCTCTTTGAGCTTGGCGGCGATGATATCCAGGGGCTGGCCCTGGTTTGAGCAGTAGTGCTGATAGAGCAGCCTGCCCTCAGGGGTGATGAGCACCAGCTTGGTAGTAGTGGACCCGGCGTCTATGCCCAGGTAGGCGTCCCCCTCATATGTCACTATGTCCTCATATTTGAGGTCTGACTTCTTATGTCTGTCGATAAATGCCGCATACTCGGCCTGATCTTTGAAAAGCGGCTCGCCTACCACGATACTGTCGGAGGTCCTGGCGTTCACTATCTTTTCCAGAGCTTCATCGATAGTCAGCTCCTCCCCCAGATCATGGGCATGGAGGGCGGCTCCGAAGGCTATGTAGCAGGAACTCTTGTCAGGAAGAACGGCATTATCTTCGGAAAGGGAAAGGGTCTTTTTGAAAGCCTCTCTCAGTGCGCTCAGATAGGTAAGCGGTCCCCCCAGGAACAGTACCTGACCTGCTATCTTTCTGCCCTGGGCAAGACCCGACACGGTCTGGTCCACTACGGCCTGGAAAATAGATGCGCTGATATCCTCCTTTTTAGCGCCCTGGTTGAGCAGGGGCTGGATATCGGACTTAGCGAAAACGCCGCATCGTGATGCGATAGGGTAGGTCTTCCCGGCCCTCAGCGCCATATCGTTCATCTCGTCCGGAGTAACGCCCAGCAGGCCGGCCATCTGGTCGATAAAAGCCCCTGTTCCGCCTGCACAGCTGCCGTTCATGCGCTGCTCAACGCCGCCGGTCAGGAAGATTATCTTAGCGTCCTCGCCGCCCAGCTCGATGACAACATCAGCCTTAGGGTAGGTCTTGTTTACCGCCACGAAGGCCGAGAACACCTCCTGCACAAAGGGTATCCCGCAGGCTTCAGCGATGCCGAGTCCTGCCGAACCGGTTATGGCTATCCTGAACTTATCCACAGGATACAGTCCCTTTATGATATCGAGCTGCGCCGCCACAGTCTCCCGCACCTTGGAAAAATGTCTCTCATATCTGTCATATACGAACTTTCCGTCCTCAAGTATCACTGTCTTTACCGTGGTAGAACCCACGTCAATACCCAGATCGTAAACCTTTCCCATCAACATTGCCTCCGTAAGTGATAGTATCCGCTCTGCCATAGACATCAGCGGGACCGCCGCCTGCCGCAGAGCAGTTTCATTCTTTATCCGATAATTAAAGTTTATTATAGCACATATTGTTGAAAAATACAAGAGTTTTTTTGTTAACAGCAGAAGTTCCGGGAATGGGAAGTTCTGGTGTACACAAAAGCGGACCGTTTGACAGCTTTTTTGTGCTGTCCAATATTTTTCCCCACAAACGGAAATATCTGTGCTATCATATAGATGGCCCCGGACATGGGGGCCGGTCATGATAGACCGAGAAGATAAGGAGCTGGGGAAAATGACAGTCTATATATTGATGCTTATGGGGTTAGCGGCGCTGATATTCAACGAATGGGACGCAGGTGAGAGGTGGTATATCGGGCTTATCAGGAGCGTGGCGGTCATCTGGGGATCCTGGAAGATGTCGGCAGTGATACCCGGACAGCTGATGATGCTGGCTGTGGTGGGGCTGTCAGCGGTATTGGCGGCGGAGCTTTACCGTCTTGATACAAAGAAAAAGCACCTGGCCGAGCATTACGCTAGGACACGCCGCAGCACATTGAGGATGAGCAGCAGGAGCAGCGCCGGGGCTGGAAAGCACACCGCTTGACAATCCGGCCGGGCTGTGGTATAATTTCCGGGATACCGTTTCCCGGAGGTGAAAAGCAATGGAGGAGATATCTAACAGCAGCGGTCCTGAGATACCTGAAAAAACTGAGAACAGAGAGAACGAAAAGCCAAAGCCGGTCATACTGCGTGTCATCGCACTGACTGTGGCGCTGATGGCAGTGATACTTCCTGTGCTGGGAGGTCTGGTGCTGGGAAAGGTCATAAAGTTCAACGACCCGGCGGGACTCAGGGGGGCTGACGTTTCGGTCTACCAGGGGGATATCGACTGGCCCGTGCTTTCTCAGCAGATAGATTTCGTGTTCATAAAGGCCACCGAGGGCAGCGGCTATGTTGACGACAGATTTGCCTATAACTGGGAGGGGGCCGCTGCGGCAGGACTGCCTGCGGGAGCCTATCATTTTTTCAGTTTTGACAGCAGCGGCAAGACCCAGGCGGATAATTTCATCGGCACCCTGAAGGAAAGCTCCGGGGGAGGAGAGATGCTGCCGCCGGTGATAGATGTGGAATTCTACGGCGATTATATCAGCAGGCCCCTGGCCGCCGATGAGGTCAGGGAGGAGCTTCGGGCGATGATAGATGAAGTCGAAAGGCTCTGCGGCACAAAGCCCATCATCTACTGCACCGACAAAGCCTACAGGCTCTACAGCAGCTGCTTTGACGACTGCCCCCTGTGGATAAGGAACGTGTATTTTTATCCTGTGGGGAAGGAATGGACCTTCTGGCAGTTCTCGGATACCGAGACTCTGAGGGGCTACAGCGGCGACGAAAAGTATATTGATATGAATGTTTTCGACGGCACCGCCTCAGAGCTGAAAAAACTTATGATAAGGCTGTGAAATAAATACCGGCGCCCTTTGTGAGAATCGAAGGGCGCCGTCTTTCTGCGGTGATAAAAACAGAAAATCCCGTCGGATAGACCGTCGGGACCTCTGCGAAGTATAGAAGTATATATGAAGAAAAAATATGAGGATGGGCTAAATAAAAATCCTCTCAAACACCCTCCTGCCCTGTCTCCCTCGTCCTGCCACAGTCTTAGCCATGGCAGAGACGAAAGAAGAGGTGGAGAAATTGGAGAAAAAAATATATGAAAAAAGTTATTTGTCTGATGATAAGCAGGTATTGTATCCTGCTTTTTTGTTATACATATAATAATATACTAATTTGATAGTTATGTGAAAACTTACAAAAAGATGTGCGAAATTATCGTAGATAGTTTTGACAGTTTTCTGTCATTATTTCCATTGGGGGTTTACAAACAGCGTGAAATCTGGTATAATATGTAGGAAATTACGGAGCCTGACACAACGGCAGCGAAATCTGCGAAAGGCTTTGCGAAAATTTAAGGAGACAATTAAGATGGAAAACAATGACAAGACCCTGTCCCAAAGGGCATGGTCACATTTCATAACTATCACAAGACACCGCCACCAGGTGATGAAAAACTGCTTTCGGGCAGGCATACCTGTACAGGGGCTGATGCACGACCTTTCAAAGTATTCGCCTGAGGAATTTTTTAAGGGAGTGGAGTACTTCCAGGGGACACGTTCGCCCCATGAGGGAGAGCGGGAGAGCTATGGGTTCTCCTACGCCTGGATGCACCACAAGGGCCGCAACAAGCACCATTTTGAATACTGGACGGACTATGACCCGAAGACCAGGGTGATGTCGCCGGTGAAAATGCCGCTGAGATACGTCAAGGAGATGTTCTGCGACAGGGTGGCAGCCAGCAAGATCTATATGAAGGACAAATATATCGACGGCTCGGCCCTGGAATACTTCATGAAAGGCAAAAAGACCCGTCTTATCCACCCGGAGACCTCGGCGCTGATAGAAAAGCTGCTCAGGATGCTCAAGGAAAAGGGAGAGCGCAGGACCTTCGCTTATATAAGGAGACTGAAAAAATACTGACGGGAGTCTAAACTGAAAACAGTTTTCGAGAGGAGAGATACAATGACGGGAAAGGAAGCAAAAAAAGAAAAGGGCAAAAGGGTCTTTCCTATGATCTTCGATCTGAGGAGCGACATGGCGGACTATGAAGAGATCGAGGCCACCATAGCCTCAGGCTCGAAGATACAGGGCACTAACGCCTGCATACTCATGATGGCCATACTGGTGGCATCGGTGGGGCTGAACACCAATTCCACTGCCGTGATAATCGGCGCTATGCTCATATCTCCGCTGATGGGCGGCATAATCGCCATAGGCTACGGCATAGCCACCAACAACCTCAACCTGGCCAGGTTCTCGGCAATAAAGCTCTCTATCCAGGTCATCATCAGCATAGTGACTTCATTTGTCTATTTCTCCATTTCCCCCATCAATACCGCCTCCAGCGAACTGCTGGCCAGGACCAGCCCTACGGTCTGGGACGTGCTCATAGCCATAAGCGGCGGCTTTGCAGGGATAATCGGGCAGACAAGGAAGGAAAAGAGCAACGTCATACCCGGCGTGGCCATCGCCACGGCACTGATGCCGCCGCTGTGTACTGCGGGCTACGGCTTAGCTCAGAGAAACTGGCAGTTCTTCACAGGTGCGCTGTATCTGTTTTTTATAAACGGGTTCTTTATATGTCTGACTGCGGTGGTCGTGCTGAAGATAATGAGAGTGCCGCAGTTCATGGAGCTTACTAAAAAGCAGCTGGGGAAGATACACCGCACCATCGCCCTCATCGCTGTCATCACTATGCTGCCGAGCGTTTATTTTGCCTATGACATGATACACAGGGGCATTGAGAACCGCAATGCGGAGAGCTACATAAAAAATGAGTTCATCTTCTCCGGGACCCACATCGTGCAGAAAACGGTGGACATCGACGATAAGCGCATAGAGATCTCGCTCATAGGCAAAGAGATCAGCGAGGAGACACAGGCCGAGCTGACAGACAGGCTGGGCGCCTATGACCTGGAGGGCTATAAGCTGGAGATAAACCAGACCACCGTCAAGAGCGGCATAACCGCCGAGGAAGTACAGGCGATGCTGGCGGCTTATGAAGAGACTGACGACGAGCCGAATGTGGACGAGATACTGACCATCAAGGAGAACGAGGAGCTTTCAGCCCAGGTCGAGGAGCTGACGGAAGAGAACAGCGCTCTCAGGACCAGGCTGGAGGAGCAGCAGGACCGGCAGATAGACACCGCCAAGATTAGCAGCGAGCTGTCGGCCATTGACCCGAGGATAGTCGGGGCGGTCTGCGAGCGGTCCTCGATCGTGGTCAACAGCATCGGCAGCACTGAGGAGAAGGTGCTTGTGACCTTGCTCACCAGCGCAAGACTCAGCTCAGAGCAGCTGGATACTATCAAAAACTGGCTGGGCACCAGGCTGGAGACCTCTGAGCTGGTGGTGTTCCAGCAGGATATAAGAGACTACAGGCCGGAGCTTGCCGGGCCGCAGTCTTCTTCCGCTGCGGACAGCAGCTCTGAGAGCAGTTCTGAGAGCAGCAGCGGCGATAACAGCGGTGACAGCTCCTCAGAGTAGATATACGCCTCTGCCGGAAACGGCGGGGGCTTTTTTCTGCCCGTTTTTACGGCTTGACAAGCGTTTGGGGATAGTGTATAATAATATTGTGAAATATGAAGATCTTTGGTGTGTATTGTCTAAGGGCGCAAAAGGATCTGCCCGGGCTGCACATCAGCGGATAAAAGGAGTTTTAGCTATGAAAGATCCCCAGACAAGAAAACAGGGCTCTATGGAAAGGCTGAAAAAAATGGGCGTCGCTGTAAACAGTTTCCTGCCGCAGGTGGAGGACAGCACACAGGTAAAGCTCAGGGACGCTGATACGGTATGCAAAAAGGCGGCGGCTACTTTGCTCATAATACAGCTGGCCTGCGATACCGCCAACGGAGAATACGAGGAGTCTATGAAGGTCATACCCGGTATCCTGGACGAATACGGGGTGAGAGACAGTCTCAACGCTAAGGAAAGGAGACTGCTTACGGGCGATCATACCGAACAGGACGCCATTGATATAAGCTGGACCTATGAGGTCTACTGGTCGCTGCTGTGGGCGATGGGAATGATAGAGGACCGGGAGCTGACTGAGGTCAGCGGTATCTGCGACTGTGAAAAAGCCATAAAGCTGCTGACCATGGAGGGCGGCTATGAGGGCTTCAGGAGCAGGTGCAGGATGAGGGACGTCGAGGAGGTCCTGGACATGGTGGACCTGTTCTACAGAATGGACTGGGCGGCTGTCGAGCACAGGCTCAGGCCTGAAACGCCCATAGGCTCTATGGAGCCGCAGGTCGTTAACGAAAGGCGAAGAGGGCTGGAGTGGCTGGTCTCCGATAAGGAGGACTGGAACGACATCCCTCTTGATACTTAGAAACAGAAAGGAGAATGTTCATGAGCAAGATAAAGGTAGTTACTATAGGAAGGCAGTACTGCTCAGGCGGCAGCGACATAGGCAGATCGGTGGCCGAAAAGCTTGGGGTAAAGTGCTACGACAGGGAAATAGTGGAAATGGCCGCCGAGCGCAGCGGCATCTCCATGGCGGATATCAAGAAATATGAGGAGAGCGTTCTTGGCCCTATGGCGAAGCCCATAAGCTTTTTCAGCAAGGAAGTCACCGATATCACGGAGAGGATATTCGCCGCAGAGACTCAGGTGGTCATGGAGCTGGCAGGGAAGGAGCCCTGCGTCATCGTAGGACGCTGTGCGGACTTCATACTGAAAAATAAAGTCAAGACCCTTAACGTGTTCATCTACGCCTCAGAGGAAAAAAGGCTGGAGACAGCCATGGGTGAAAAGCACAATATCCCCGCAGAGGAGGCTAAGCCCTTGCTCAAAAAATACGACAAAAAGCGCAGCAGCTACTATAATGCCAATACCAACAAGGAATGGGGCCGAAAGGCAAGCTATGACATCTGCCTTGACAGCGGCAAGCTGGGGTATGAGATGTGTGCGCAGATAATAGCCCACGCTGTTCAGATATCGAAGTAGGCAGGTCATGGGAAAGTCTAAGGATAAAGATATAAAGACAAACGCCATGAGGATACTTGACAGGAGCGGCGTGAGCTACCGGGTGAATACCTACGAGTGTGAGGAATTCATTGACGGCATACATATCGCTGAAATGCTCGGTCAGGCCTGCGAGATCTCCTTCAAGACTCTGGTGGCTAAGGGGAAGAGCGGCGGATACTACGTTTTCGATATCCCGGTGGATAAGGAGCTGGATCTTAAAAAGGCCGCTAAGTCCGTGGGAGAAAAGTCAGTGGAGCTGCTCCATGTCAAGGATATCAGCAAGGTCACGGGCTACATAAGAGGTGGCTGCACTCCTCTGGGAATGAAAAAGCAGTACCCGACAGTTATAGACAGCTCGGCCCTTGACCATGAGGAGATAATAATAAGCGGCGGCAGACTTGGCAGCCAGATAATACTTGCCCCCAGGGACCTTGAAAAAGTCCTTGGGGGGAAGTTTGAGAGCATAACGCTGTGAGAGGGCCTTTGGCAGGAAGGTCCTTTACAGAGAGCGGCGTGGTGATAAGGCGCATCACTGCGGCTCCCACATTCCCTGCTGGCGTATGCCTGTCTTTCTGGCCTCGGCGGTGAGAAGCTCTGTTTCCTCTGGGGTAAGTCTGACTTTGAGCGCAGCTGCCAGTTTTTCAGCATACGAAGGCTTTGTGATACCGACGATAGGTACAGCGCCCTTTTCTCTTGCCCAAAGTATCGGCACCTGTGAAGGGTCGATGGCATATCTGGCTGCCGTTTCACGCAGCATGGAGAGCAGGCCTTCGATCTTTCTGAACTTTCTTTTCGGGAATGCCAGGTTCCTCATGGAAAAGGTGGGAAAATGGTGTTTTGCATCGTACTTCCCGGCCAGCGCACCCTGTTCAAGGACCATGTAGGCGTAGTAACGCACTCCGCTGCTGTTGCAGTAGTCGATAATGGACTGCTGGTCGTTTCTCAGCAGACTGAAATGATTTTGTACCGCTCCCAGCCGTAGGCCTTCGGCTGAGAGCGTTTTTTCAGCCTGCCTTATATGCTCCATGGATACGTTCGATATACCGACAGACCGTATCCTGCCGTCCTTGATGAGCGGCACCGCAGCTCTCAGGTTCTTATCCAGCTCGTTGGGGGTATGTATCCAGAACAGGTCCGCCGAATTGCGTCCAAGACGTTTCATGCTGTTTTCAAAGGAGGTCTCCAGCTCGCCGCTCCTGTACCTTTTGCCTGGGAAAAACTTGGTGGAAATAAAAATGTCGTCCCTGCCGCTGATGAGACTGCCCAGCAGTTTCTCGCATGAACCCATACCGTAGACGGCAGCGGTATCCCAGCTCAGAAATCCCAGCTCTGCTGCCTTTTCAAAGGTTTTCCTCAGTGTGTCTTCGTCAGTCTTGCTGCCGAAGACCATTTTTGAACCGTTATATCCTGAGCCCCATGCCCAGGTGCCTATCATTATGTCATTGTTCATCAGCCATTCTCCTCTCTCAGCGAACTTCTGATCCTGCTCAGCGACTCAGGCGCAATACCCAGGTAAGTCGCAATATGCTTTTGCGGCACTTTTTCACAAAGCTCAGGGAACTGTTTTCTGAAATGGATATATCTCTGCGCCGCATTTTCAACGAGGAAACCGTTCTCACGGTAGAGCTTGTATCTTATTGCGTTTTCGAGAAGCGATATCCATACGTCTTTGAACGGGACGTTTTCCCGGATGAGCTTTTTTATCTCCGCCGTTTCACAGAACATGACGGTGCTTTCTTCCAGTGTTTCCCACATACATATCCTTTCCGGATAACCGAAAAATCCGTCGTCCATACACATATATCCTGCGGGGGCAAATCCTCTTGTCATATCATTCCCCTCATCGTCTATATAGTAGCTTCGCACCATGCCCGAGAGCACCAGTCCCGACAGGGCCGTATCATCGCCTATGGAAGATATTATCATTCCTCTGGATATGACCCTGAAACTTGATATTGCGATGACCTCCGAGAGTATCCCGTCATCTATGCTCAGCCCAGCGCTGCCGGCAAACGACCTGAGCTTTTCAATGATATACTCTTTGTCCATCTATCCTCCGTCCTTTCCTGAACAGCTCATACGGGGTATCAAAGTGCCTGCGGCTGCCATATCTGTATTATACCACATCTGAAGCAGCTTGTCATTGACTTATGTTAATCTTTTTCGTTTTTTGTATAATACATAATGTCAGAAAGCCCGCCGCCTGTGTATCAAGGACCGATCTCAGATAAAAGAGACAGGAAAAACAAAACCGGCTCCGCTTTGATAGCGAAGCCAGCACACTGCTTATCTGCCATAGAAAACGATCTGCGCTTTGCGCACAGGGCGGGGCTGTCCAAAGGACGCCTCTTTTTTCATATATAATACATGAACTCTTCCTGCTCGCTGGCAGCGCACTTCTCTGCGATCTGCGCTAAGGAGATGCCGGAGGTCAGGCCGGTCAGCTGTTCGTCCAGCGGACGCCATATCTCGTCGTTCATGACCCGTCTTATGCCGCTGACTCCTTCATTGTCGTTGCCGCTGAGAATGGTCAGGTCCAGGGCGTTTATTATCTGATCGAAATAGATGTCCTCTGCCGGACGTGAGAGCAGATATCCGCCCCCGGCGCCCTTCTGACCACGGATGAGCCGGGCCTGTTTCAGCGCCACAAGTATCTGTTCTAAATACTTGGTGGAAATATTCTGCCGTTTTGAGATGCCGGCGATGGACACCGTCTTGCCATGCTGTGAGTTGATGGCGATGTCGATAAGGGCCACTATGCCGCACTCTAGCTTTGATGATATTTTCATTATGCTCCTCCTTTGTTTCATATTAAACCTATAAACTTACTAGTATTATAACACGGCAAAAAAATTTTTTCAAGTAGGCTGATAAAAATTACAGTACTAAAATTCCCTATTATTTTGATAGGAAATTTGTGAAAATAGCAGAAAATATATTAAACCTATTGACTTACTAGGATAAATGTGTTATGATATTGCTGAACAAAACAGACGGACCGCTTTCAGAGCCGGTCTGTCCTACCGGATATCACCGGGAGAAAAGTATAAAGCGGTGAAGATCATGAAACAGATGAGATTTGATACTATGCTGCTCCACGGTCAGGGCGCAGGCGACAAGGCCACAGGTTCCACGGCGGTGCCTATCTACCAGACCAGCGCCTATGCTCATGAGAGCGCTGAAAAGCTGGAGCAGATATTCAAGAATAAAGCCCAGGGCTTTGCGTATTCCAGGATAAGCAATCCGACGGTGGCGGCCTTTGAGCAGAAGATAAACGCCCTGGAGGGGGGCATCGGAGCGGTGGCCTGTTCTTCAGGAATGTCGGCGGTGGCCCTCTCTATGCTGAATATCCTTTCGGCAGGGGACGAGATAGTTGTCAGCTCCGCACTTTTCGGCGGCACCATCGACCTGTTTTCGGACCTGCAGGCCTTCGGGATAAAAGTCAGGTTCGTGGAGCATATGACGGTGGAGGAAGTGGAGCCTTGCCTTAGTGAAAAGACCAGGGCAGTGTTCACCGAGCTTATCGGCAACCCCCGGCTCGATATCACCGATATCGACGCTCTGGCCGGACTTGTCCACAGCAGGAACATCCCCCTGATAGTTGACAGCACCACGGCTACCCCTTATCTTATTAAGCCCTTCGGGCACGGCGCCGATATCGTAGTACATTCCTCGTCGAAATACATAAACGGCGGCGGTAATTCCATCAGCGGCGTTATCGTTGACGGGGGAAAGTTCAGCTGGGACTTTGAGAGATACAAGGTCCTGGCAGGCTATAAGCGCTTCGGAAAGTTCGCTTACTTAGCGTCCATGAGAAACGGTCTCTGGCGAAATATGGGAGCTTGTCTGGCGCCTATGAACGCCTATATGAACACCGTGGGCCTGGAGACTCTATCGCTGCGAATGGAAAGACAGTGCGAAAATGCTCTTTCCCTGGCACGATGTATCGAGGAGAGCGGCTTGGCAAGGGTAAATTACCCGGGCCTTGAAAGCAGCCCCTATAACGGCCTTGCGAAAAAGCTCCTGGGCGGCAGGGGCGGCGCCATACTGACCCTGAGGACCGGCAGCAGAGAAAAGGCATTCGGCTTTATAAATGCCCTTAAATACGCTTTTATCGCCACCAATATCGGTGACGTAAGGACCCTGGTGATACACCCTGAGAGCACCATTTATGCCCACAGCACCCCGGAGCAGCAGCACAGCGCCGGGGTCTATGAGGACACGGTGCGCATAAGCGTTGGCATCGAGGATATCGAGGACCTTAAAGAAGATATGATACAGGCTCTTGGCAGCCAGAAGGAGGTATGATCATGGCAGTGGATTATGCTACATTAAAAAAAGGCGGCTTCATGAGACAGAAGCAGAAGAACAATTTCTCCCTCAGGCTCAGGGTCGTGGGCGGTAATCTCAGCGCCGTGCAGCTGGCGAAGGTCGCTCAGGTGGCCGAGGAATTCGGTGACGGCCATGTGCATCTTACCTCCAGACAGAGCGTGGAGATACCTTTTATAAAGCTTGAGGATATAGACAAGGTAAAGGCCGCCCTGGCCGAGGGCGGAGTAGAGCCGGGAGTCTGCGGCCCAAGAGTCAGGACAGTGACGGCCTGTCAGGGCGCTGCGGTCTGTCCCAGCGGCTGTATAGATACCTTCGCCCTTGCCAAGGAGCTGGACGACAGGTATTTCGCCAGAGAGCTGCCTCATAAGTTCAAGTTCGGCATAACAGGCTGTCAGAACAACTGCCTTAAAGCTGAAGAGAACGACCTGGGCATAAAGGGCGCTATAAAGGTAGACTGGCGTGAGAGCGACTGCATAGGTTGCGGCGTCTGCGAAAAGGCCTGCCGCACCGGTGCCATCACCATAAACGACGGAAAGATATCCATAGACCAGTCAAAGTGCAATTACTGCGGAAGGTGCGTAAAATCCTGCCCCACAGAGGCCTATGACACCGTACACGGCTACATAGTCAGCTTTGGCGGACTGTTCGGGAATTCCATCAGCAAGGGCGAGCCGGTCATTCCTTTTATAGAGGATCACGGCAAGCTAATGGCGGTATGTGATGCGGCTATACAGTTCTTTGACGACCATGCGGCCCCGGGAGAAAGATTTAAGTTCACTATCGAAAGAGTGGGCAGTGAGGTGTTCCGTGAGCATATCCTCCAGGCCTACGAAAATGCAGAAGGAGATGGAAGAAATGGCTGAATTCAATATAGACGACACCGTTGACATAACCGACGTGGTGTGCCCCACGACCTTTGTCAAGGCAAAGGTGGCCTTAGAGGAGCTTGACGACGGGCAGATACTTTGCGTTCACCTCAACGACGGCGAACCGGTGCAGAACGTCCCCCGCAGCATCAAGGAGGAGGGACACAAGATCTTAAAGCTCATCAATAACGAAGACGGCACCTACGACCTGATAGTTCAGAAGGTCGGGGACTAGAAAGCTTAGAAAAGAGGTTTGTGAAATGAAGATAACAGTCGCAGGTATCGCAAAGGAATACCCACAGGGCCTGACAGTGAGAAAGCTCATCGAGAGCGAGAACGTTGAGACCCCCGAATACGTGACAGTGACCATCAACGACGATTTTGTTGAGAGCGGGGCTTTTGACAGCACAGTGCTCAACGAGGGCGACAACGTGGAGTTCCTCTACTTCATGGGAGGCGGACGCTGATGGCTTTTACCAACGAACAGCTTGAAAGATATTCAAGGCATATCATTTTGAAGGAGGTAGGCGCAAAGGGCCAGAAAAAGCTCCTTAACGCCAAGGTACTGATAATCGGAGCCGGTGGACTGGGAGCGCCGGCCGCCCTCTATCTGGCTGCTGCCGGAGTGGGCACCATAGGCATAGCCGATGCAGACGAGGTGGATCTTTCCAATCTCCAGAGACAGGTGATACACACCACCGCTGATGTAGGAAAGCCCAAGGTGGAGTCTGCCAGAGAGACTATGGAGGCCATAAACCCTGATGTTACCGTAAAGACCTACAGGCTCTATATCGACTCCACAAATATCACGGACCTTATAAAGGACTATGATTTCATCATCGACGGCACCGACAATTTCCCGGCGAAGTTCCTGATAAACGACGCCTGCGTAATGGCAGGCAAGCCTTTTTCCCATGCGGGGATAATCAGGTTCAAGGGCCAGCTGATGACTTACGTGCCGGGGCAGGGTCCATGCTATAGATGCGTATTCAAGGAGCCGCCCCCGAAGGACGCTGTCCCTACCTGCAAGCAGGCTGGAGTGATAGGCGCTATGGGCGGCGTAATAGGCTCGCTGCAGGCTATGGAGGCGATAAAGTATATCCTCGGCACAGGGGACCTGCTGACAGGCTATCTGCTGACCTACGATGCGCTGAAAATGGAGTTTCGCAAGATAAAGCTGCCAAAGGACCACAGTGGGTGCGCAGTATGCGGCGATGAGCCGACCATCACAAAGCTCATAGATTACGAGCTGCCCAGCTGTGAGCTGAAAAGTCAGGGGTGAGGTCATGGTATATCTTTCTGCACAGGACTATGAGAAGATAGTCGCTCACGCAAAAAAGAACCTCCCTGAGGAGGCCTGCGGGCTTATCGCCGGGGTCATTGACGGAGAGGATAAGATCGTCAAAGAGGTCTACCTGCTGGAAAACACCGACCATTCCAACGAGCATTTCACCCTTGATCCCAAGGAGCAGCTTGCGGCGGTGAAGGATATGAGGACCAAGGGCCTTGTCCCCCTGGGCAACTGGCATTCCCACCCGGAAAGCCCTTCACGCCCGTCTGAGGAGGATAAGCGCCTGAGCTTCGACAGCAAGGCCAGCTACATGATTCTTTCTCTTATGGACCCGGCAGCGCCGGTGCTCAATTCCTTCCATGTGGAGGAAAGACAGTTCGTCACAAAGGAAGAGCTTGTGATAAAATGACTTCAAAGCCCCTTTCCCTGACATCAGCCGGGAAAGGGGCTTTGGCAATATATTCATATCATATAGAACCAGGCGGCCTCCTCGTCCAGCTCCTTGACCTCAGGAGCGTTCTCGGGGGAGGAGAATTTTTCACCGTAGTTGTATCTCAGCTCCTGGCTCTTAACGCTGACCTTTGCACCCGCCGGGATAGAGGTGGTTATGAAGGCGTTGCCTCCGATGACCACGCCCTCGCCGATGACTGTCTCGCCGCCCAGGATAGAGGCGCCGGAGTAGATGGTCACATTGTCCATGATGGTGGGGTGGCGCTTTTTGCTTTTGAGCTTCTGCCCGCCACGGGTGGAAAGGGCGCCAAGGGTCACACCCTGATAGATCTTCACATTGTTGCCGATGACCGTAGTTTCGCCGATGACGATGCCGGTGCCGTGGTCGATGAAGAAATACTTGCCTATGACCGTGCCGGGGTGGATATCTATGCCCGTGAGACTGTGAGCATACTCGGTCATTATCCTCGGTATCAGCGGCACACCCAAAACGTGCAGCTCATGGGCAATGCGGTTGGTGAGTATAGCATAAAGGCCCGGATAGGAGTAGATTATCTCATCGGTGCTGTAGGCTGCCGGGTCCCCGTCAAAGGCAGCCTTGACGTCAGTTTCTATGTACTCACGTATCTTGGGTATCTGTTCAAGAAATCTGAAAGTGATATCCTCTGCCTCACGGCTTATCTCCTTGTCGGACATACCGGCCCGGTCAGGAGAAAATCTCAGCACGATGCTTATCTGCCTGATAAGATTGAATATAACGTCCTCCAGCAGCATCGTCACCGTGTTCTTCACAGTGTAGACCTTGAAGCTGCCGTTTCTGAAATAGCCTGGAAAAACTATCTTTCTGAGCTTTTCAAGAATGTCGATGACCTTGTCCTTGTCAGGCGGGTCAAATCTCTTCACCTCGTCGATGGTCTTACCGCCGCCGCTGTCCTTGATAAGAAGGTCAGCTATGTCTTCTATCCTGTTCACAAAACTGTCTGCCATATTATCACGCCCGTCTCCGCATAATTAATATTTCATATCAAAATTGTATGATAATGTTATTATAACTCATTTTTCCCAGATTGTCAATACACCAGCCTAAGGACAAGTCTGCCGCAGCGGCTTTAGCACTTTGATCGGTCCTGACCCGGCCGCTCGCCCTTTTACTATTTAATAGTCTTGACACAAGTTGGAAAAAGCGATATAATATAGGAAAAAATAGTCAGCCGGAGCCGAGAGGAGTATTATTATGGAGAAGACCGCCCGAAGGAAAAAGAATATCCATAGAAAGGTCCTGATAGTAGACGATGAGTTCATCAACCGACAGCTGCTGGGGGCCATCGTAGAGCGGGAATACGAGGTGCTGTTTGCCGAGAACGGCTTGCGGGCAATGGAGAAGATAAACGACGATCCGGGAAGGATATCCCTGATACTGCTGGACCTGCTGATGCCTGAGGTGAACGGCTATGAGCTGCTGGAATTTTTAAAGGCAGATGAGGAGCTGAGAAGGATACCGGTCATCGTGCTGACCTCTGACAAAAGTGCTGAGGTCAGGAGCCTCAATATGGGTGCGGCGGACTTCATACCAAAGACCTACGATGCTCCGGAGGTCATCATGGCCAGAGTGGGCCGCTCCATCGAGCTTGCAGAGGACAATGTCATGATCCAGGAGGCTGAGAACGACGAGCTGACCGGCCTTTACACCAAGGAATTCTTCTTTCAGTACTCCAAACAGAGGGACCGCTATCTGAAAGACGTGGATATGGACGCACTGGTCCTGAATATCAACCGCTTCCACCTGGTCAACGAGCTTTACGGCAGGGACTATGGCGCTAGAGTCTTACAGATAACTGCGGACTGCATAAGGGATTATCTTGACCGATATGACGGTCTGGGCGCCCGCTGCGGGGCTGATGATTTCTATATCTATGTTCCTCACAGAGAGGACCATGGCGAGCTGCTGGAGCTTTGCACACAAAAGCTTTCCAGTGAGCTGGACAACAGCTCTGTGAGCTACAGGCTGGGAGTATACGCCCGGGCGGATATGCAGGCCGACATCGAGCAGCGTTTTGACAGGGCGAACCTGGCCTGCTCGAAGAAACTCAGTCCCTATCTGAATACAGTCAGCGTCTATGATGAGAAGCTCCATGAGACTGAGCTTTTTAACGAAAAGCTCATGAACGATATGGATAAGGCTCTGAGGGAAAAGCAGTTCGTTGTTTATTATCAGCCCAAGTACGATATCAGGGGAGACAGGCCGGTGCTGACCAGCGCCGAGGCCCTGATAAGATGGGTACACCCGGAGCTGGGAATGGTCAGCCCCGGCGCATTCATACCCCTGTTTGAGGAGAACGGCCTGATACAAAAGCTGGACAGATACGTATGGAGGGAGGCCGCAGCGCAGACAGCCCTGTGGAAAAAGACCTACGGCATTACGGTGCCGGTGTCTGTCAACGTATCGAGGATAGACATTTACGATCCTGAACTTGAAAACGAGCTGCTGCACATAGTTTCATCGGAGGGACTGAGTCCACGGGAGTATCTGCTGGAGATAACCGAGTCGGCCTATACGGACAATTCCACACAGATAACAGAAACTGTCAGCAGGCTGAGAGCTGACGGCTTCAGGGTGGAGATGGACGATTTCGGGTCGGGCTATTCGTCGCTGAATATGCTGACGGCACTGCCTATAGACGCTCTGAAACTGGATATGAAGTTCATAAAGAACATATGCACCAGCAGCAAGGACCTGCGAATGGTGGAGCTGATGATGGAGATAGCGGCTTTTCTTGCCGTGCCGGTCATCGCTGAGGGCGTTGAGACCAGGGAACAGTATGAGCTGCTGAAAAAGACTGGCTGCGACATCATACAGGGCTATTATTTTTCAAGACCTGTGCCTCCGGCCGATTTTGATAAACTCATAGAAAAGGAAAAAAACGACAGCAAGGAGGAGAGCAGATGCTGACTATAGACGCCCTGAGGGCATACGGCGCCGATGTGGAGGACGGACTGAAAAGGTGCCTTGACAATGAGGCTTTCTACCTCAGGCTGGTCAATACCGTCATACCCGATACCAAGGTCGGAGAGCTTTCGGCTGCCATAGCTGCCGGGGACCTTGACAAGGCCTTCGAGCTTGCTCACGCACTGAAGGGAATGTATGGAAACCTTTCCCTTACCCCGCTGAGCGGACCTGTCAGCGAGATAACAGAGCTTTTGCGCAGCAGGACCGTGACAGATTACGGCCCTCTGATGGAAACGATCCTTTCCCGCAAGGCCGAGCTTGAAGAACTGGCGAAATAAGTAAAACCGGCAGGACCGCTCCTGCCGGTTTTTCAGTCTTTTATCAGTCCTTGGTGATGTCCCTCTCCACACGTTCAAGAGACAGCCCGATGGCGTTCAGCCCTATGCTGCACACCATAGCGCTGGAAAGCTGCTTTTTCACTACGGTCAGCTTGGGGAAGAACTTCTTTACTTTGCTGACCCACTGATCCTCAGCCTCCTCCGACTCCAGGGTCGTGGCTGCGCCTATGCAGATGCAGTTTTCCGGAGTCCTGCCCCTGTCGTTCTCCAGCTCCTTCTTGATAACGTCCACCATGGGCTTTATGCAGCCTTCGATGCCCTTGCCCTTGGAGAACGGCTCCAGCTTGCCGCCGATGATCTTGAAGATCGGCTTGGTGTTCATCATGGACGCTAAGGGTGACAGCTTTGCTGACTTTCCCACACGCTTTATATCGTCTGCCGCCATCAGCATGACGTTTCTCGATGCGTTGAAGTCCAGCACGCTTTTTATCTCAAAGATGTCAATGCCCATCTCAGCCATATGCTGTGCATCCAGTACGGAATTCCGCTGAGAAAGACTGATGTGCTTATTGTCGATTATAACTATCTTTTTGCCGTAATCCTTGGCAAGCCTGATGGAAGCGTCATATTCGTCGCCTATGCTGCTCGACATCGGGATATACAGGATATGGTCGTAACCCTTAGAAAGGATATCGTCCCACATGGTCTTTATCGAAAATGCCGACGGCTCAAGATTGAATATTTCTTTATTGTTCTTGACAGCGTCATAAAGCATCTCTCTTGTGAGGTTCTCTCCCTCCTTGAATAGCTGACCGTCGATGCTCAGCGGGCGGGGCACAACGAAAATGCCCTTTTCCTTACCCTGTGCGGGAGTGAGACAGCTGTTCGTATCAGTCATAACTGCTGTTTTCATGCTATGCTCTCCAATTCATCACTTTAGATTTTCCCCAAATTTTTGCAGACGGCACAAGATACCGCCGCCGCTATTTTACACGATATACCAGAAACGGCAGATCAAACCTGCACATTAAGTATATAGATATATCATAACACATTTGCCTGGATTTGTAAAGCTTTTTATCAAAAAAATTTGACTAAAATTTTCATCATTACCGCCTGGCCGGGAGCTTATCCGCCCGTTATTTTAAGGACTCCCCATTCGATCCGGTGTTTCGCCGCAGGATAAAAGTTGATATTGGTTAATTTATGAACAAAGCCTTAACGTTTTGCCTGCGACAAAAAAGTTTTCAGAATACTATTGACAAACGGGATAAAATATGATAACATATGAGCAGATGTTCAGATGATACTTTGAACATCTGATAAAACGACCTGGCAAACGTGATCTACAAGCAGGAGGGACAGGAAAGATGGCATTGAGCAAAAAAGGCGGGTTTTTAGCGCTTTCGGACGAGAGTATCGAGAAGCTCGACAAGGAGATGCCCGCCGATGAGGAGCTTTACGACCTTGCAGAGCTTTTCAAGGTCTTCGGGGACAGCACCCGCATAAGGATCCTTTATGCGCTGCTGGAGGCTGAGATGTGCGTAGGCGATATGGCCACGCTTTTAGGACTTACGCCTACGGCCTGTTCACATCAGCTCAGGGTGCTGAAAAACAACAAGCTGGTGCGTTTCCGCCGGGACGGGAAGACGGTGTTCTATTCCTTAGCCGACGACCACGTGAGGCTGATACTCGGCATGGGTATGGAGCATATACTTGAATAAGGGCCACGGACAATATCCGGATATCACAACAATACAGTCAAGAAAGGACTTGTTATCATGAAAAAAGTATTCGACCTTATCGACCTGGACTGCGCTAACTGCGCTGCAAAGATGGAAAACAGCATTAAGGACCTGCCTGAGGTGGATGACTGCTCCGTCAGCTTCATGACTCAGAAGATGACGATAAAGGCCCCTGACGGCACTGATTTCGAGGCCCTGATGGATAAGGTGGTCGCTCTTTGCAAGAAGGTGGAGCCTGACTGCCAGATAGTCCGCAGGAAGTAAGCGCCTGACATTAAGATAGAGAGATATGACTAAGAAACAGAAAAAGGTACTTTACCGCATTATTGCGGCGACAGTCCTGCTTATCGCTGCTGCGCTCCTGCCGCTGGAGGACAGGAGCATACCAAGGCTCATAGCTTTTCTTATCCCCTATTTCGTAGTGGGGTGGGATATACTCTGGAAGGCCGTCAGGAATATCAGCCATGGTCAGGTCTTCGATGAGAATTTTCTTATGTGCGTGGCCACCATAGGTGCGCTGTTCGTGGGAGAATATCCTGAGGCTGCTGCGGTGATGCTGTTTTATCAGGTGGGCGAGCTTTTCCAGGGCGTGGCTGTGGGAAAGAGCAGGCAGTCCATATCCAGCCTTATGGATATCAGGCCGGAGTATGCCAATATAGAAAGAGACGGACAGCTGGAAGAAGTAGACCCTGAGGAAGTTGAGCTGGGCAATATCATCGTGATAAAGCCCGGCGAGAAGATACCCCTGGACGGCGAGGTGATCGAGGGCAGGTCCACCGTGGACACTGCCGCACTGACCGGGGAGAGCGTCCCTAGGGACGCCGCAGAGGGAGACACGGTAATAAGCGGATGTATAAATCTTACAGGTCTGCTGAAGGTAAGAGTGACGAAGGAATACGAAGACTCTACTGTGGCAAAGATACTTGACCTGGTGGAGAATTCCGCCTCGAAGAAGGCAAAGGCTGAGAATTTCATAACCAGGTTCGCCCGGTACTATACCCCGGCGGTGGTCTTTGCAGCCCTGGCGCTCGCAATACTGCCTCCGCTGATAACGGGCCATAACTGGGCTATGTGGATACACAGGGCGCTGATATTCCTGGTGATCTCCTGCCCCTGCGCTCTGGTCATCTCGGTGCCGCTGAGCTTTTTCGGCGGCATAGGAGGCGCCAGCAAGAAGGGCATACTGGTCAAGGGCGGGAACTATCTGGAGGCTCTTGCCGATGCGGAGATAATGGTCTTTGATAAGACCGGCACCCTTACCAAAGGCGTTTTCGAGGTAACGAAGATAATGCCCGCAGAGGGGACCAGCGAGGAGGAACTGCTGATGTACGCCGCCTATGCGGAGAGCTGCAGCGACCACCCCATTGCGAAGTCCATAGCGGCAAGATACGAACAGGCAGTTGACCGCAGCAGGATAGAGTCCGCCGAGGAAGTCTCGGGCCATGGCGTCAAGGCCGTTATCGACGGCGCAGAGGTATGCGCAGGCAATCTGAAACTGATGGCTTCGATTGGCGTAAAGGCCGACTGCGACCCGAAGTCCGGCACAGTGGTACACCTGTCCGTAAACGGCAGCTATGCCGGCTGCATCGTCATCTCTGACAGGATAAAGGAAAGCTCGCCCGAGGCTATAAAACAGCTGAAAAACAGGGGAGTCCTCAGGACTGTCATGCTCACCGGCGACGCTGAGAGCGCTGCCTCTGCGGTGGCTCAGAAGCTGGGACTGGACGAACATTACTATGAGCTGCTGCCCGCTGATAAGGTCGGGAAGGTGGAGAGCCTGCTAGGCCAGAAGTCGCCTAAAGGGACCCTGTGTTTCGTGGGCGACGGGATAAACGATGCTCCGGTGCTGTCAAGGGCGGACGTGGGCATAGCCATGGGTTCCATGGGTTCCGATGCGGCTATCGAAGCGGCGGACATCGTGCTGATGGACGATGACCCTGTGAAGATAGCAAAGGCCATCGACATAGCCCAGAAGACTGTGACCATCGTCAAGCAGAACATAGTCTTTGCTCTTGGAGTAAAGGCTCTGGTGCTGATACTGGGCGCCCTTGGCATAGCAAATATGTGGCTGGCGGTCTTTGCCGACGTGGGCGTGTCAGTCATAGCTATCCTCAACGCCATGCGCTGCCTGAGGATCTCGGATAAATGAGCAAACCAGATCACCATCACTATAAATACTTAAAAACCGCTCTGCCGGGATCATCGGCAGAGCGGTTTTGTCATGCGCTTTTATATCTTCACTTCAAAGCTCCTGCCGCAGGCCGGACACTTCACAGTGTGTACCCCCTTTACCTTCGGGACCCGCAGGACCTTTTTGCAGTCGCATTTCACAAAGCTGTGAGTGCGGCGGTCCTTCCACATATTCCTTAACAGCCTGACCTTCCTTGCAGCCGGCGCCATAAACTTCTTGAACCTGATATTCTCCATACTGCGCTTTGCAAGCTGTGTTGAGAACACCCGCCCGAAGGCTAAGATCAGTATGAATATGGAAATTGCGTTGAAGGCGCTGCTGTCGATGAACCTCAGCCTGGACATCGGTATCCCAAGGAGCCTCCACAGCCCCGCCAGTACCGCCATGCCGATAAACAGGGCGTCAAAACCGTAACGGCCCTTCATAAAGCTCTTCACTTTGTTCTTTTTCTCAGGGGGCCTGTTAAGTCCCCCCCGGGCCTATGTCGATGTTCCTCATAGCTCTCTCCTTTTTGCTGTACTGTCATCAGACCCGGTCACGGATCATTATGTGGACTGAGAGGGTCACGGGGTCCCGGCGGGGCCGTTTGTCTTTTTCATGTCCTCATCAACGAGTTTCTTAATATAAGCTGCTTTACTCAGGCCAAGTGAAAAAGCCCGAGCTTTTATCTTATCATTATAGCCCTTAGGTAAATCTGCTTGTAATTTTTCAAGATTTTGAGCATTCCATTTTTTGTTAGCTTTTTTTCTAGCCTCTGAAAGTGCCATAAAATCACCACCTTTAATTGCTATTATACACTATATCCATTAAGATGTCAATACAATATATCCACTACACAGAAAGCTAACATTTACCATAGGAAGGAGGAAAAAGGACGGTCAGAGAAAAGACAGTGAAAGTTATGACAGGCCCCGAAATAGAGCTTGTAAAGTTCATCATGGGAATGGTGAACAGAGAAAACAAAAAGCTCCTCAAACAAGTCAAGGAGCTTAAAAAACGAATAAAGGCACTTGAAAAGAAAAAGTGACCTTTGAACCTTGGG
>JAFVCV010000005.1 GCA_017478965.1 Ruminococcus sp.
ACTTGGGAGCGTGAGGGCTTCAAGGCTATGCTTGCCGATATTGAAGCAGGCAAGGTCGCAACGGTCATTACCAAAGATTTGAGCCGTTTAGGACGTGACTACTTGAAAACGGGTGAATATATCGAGATCATTTTTCCCGATTATGATGTTCGCTACATTGCTATCAATGACGGCGTTGATACATTCAAATCCGAAAATGAGCTGATGGCTTTCAAGAACATATTTAATGACTGGTATGCCCGTGACACAAGTAAGAAAATCCGTGCGGTATTCAAGGCAAAGGGGCAGGCTGGCAAACACCTCTGCCCTCCGATCTACGGCTACAAGAAGTCCGATACAGACAAAAATCTGTGGGTGATTGATGATGAAGCCGCCGAAGTGGTGCGCAAGATTTTCAAGCTCTGCATTGAGGGCTACGGTCCGGTGCAAATCGCAAGAATTTTGACGGAACAGGGTATCCCCACGCCGACCGCCTATGCTCTGTCGCAAGGCAGGGACAACGGACGGCATAACGCTAACACACACCGTTGGGGAGCGCAGACTATCTGCCACATTCTTGAAAAATCTGAATATTGTGGTCATACTGTTAATTTCAGAACAAGAATGAAGTCCTACAAGGTGCATAAGATCGTTTACAATCCCCCAGAGGAATGGCTTATCTTTGAGAATACGCAAGAGCCGATTATTAGTCAGCAGGAGTTTGATTTGGTGCAGGAGCTTCGCAAGAACAAGCGTAGACCGCAAAGGAGCGATGTAGTCAATCCGTTTGCAGGAATGGTCTATTGTGCCGATTGCGGGGAGAAGATGTATCTGAGCAGACGAAAGAATGAGCGTCCAGAGCAGGAACACATGAGATGCTCCACATACGCAAAGGACGGAGACAAATGCACCGTTCACTATATCCGCACCTGCGTACTCAATGAGATCGTGCTTGGCGAGCTGAACAAGCTCCTTGCAAGCGTGAGGGAGAATGAGGACGAGTTTGTGCAGACAGCTATGAGCAATTCCGTTCAGCGAAAGTCCTCCGAGCTGACAAAAGCAAAGAAAACGCTGAAACAGGCACAGAAACGTATCGCTGAATTGGACAGGCTCTTTACAAGGCTCTATGAGGATAATGTGTTGGGTAAAATCTCCGATGAGCGTTTTGCGATGATGTCAAAGGGATATGAGGACGAGGAGAACAAGCTCAAGGAAACCGTTGCGGAATTGACCGCCTACATTGATACCGCCGAGCAGAAGTCCTCCGATGTTACTTCTTTTCTTCAGGTGGTGCATAGATATGAGCGTATCGAAAAGCTCACTCCCGAAATCATGCACGAGCTGATCGACAAGATCATCGTACACGAAGCCGACAAGTCGAGTGGCAAGCGTTTTCAGCAGATCGACATTATCTATCGCTTTGATGTTGCGACTTCCTCGGTCGAGGTGGAGACAGGACACTACGGAAAAAAGACTGCATAACGCCGATGTTATGCGGTCTGTATTAATGGAGAAAAAACTTCTATATCACTATGGTAGTTTTGCTCTCTTGTTAATAGCTGCGGTTTATACTTCGGTACTTTCGGGGGCTTGACCTTTGTGCAAACATTCTCTTTCACTAAGCCTTCGTTTACTGCTGCTTTAAGTGCGATTTTCAAAACATTGTGAATATATTTGACCGTCTTTGCGCTCAATCCCTTTTCAATCATAAGCATTGAATAGAAGTCTTGAACTTTAGCAGGCTTTAAATCCTTCAGCTTGACTTTTCCTAATGCTGGCTTAATGTGATTCTTGATATTGGTGTTATATCCGTTAATGGTATTCGGTTCTAATGTTTGCTTATGGATATTAAACCACCTATCAATATAGCTTTCAAGAGTTTCTGCGCTGTCTGCTTTTTCAATCTGACCTAATGCGGATTTTGCTTTATATTCTTTTAAAGCTTTTTCCGCTTCTGCCTTTGTACTATAACCACCTTTCCAATGTTGCTTTCTTTTTCCGCTTTCATCATAAGTATAATAAATGAAAGTCCATGAATTACCCCTTTTGAATGGGTTTCCCTTGTTACTGCTCATATGCTAACTACCTCCACAAATGCAAGTAAAAAGCTATGATTAAAGTAACTTGCTAACCGTTTATAATAATCATAGCATCTTTACTCGTGTATGTCAATATTATTCGTTTGTTAAATTTTTGTAGCTTCTTACATATCAAGCGGTAACGCCCCCACCACCTAACCAATTATCAAAACTCTGCTTTAGTATTCTGTAACTTTCACCGATTTTAATAACATCAAATGGGGGATTTTCTTTTATAAATTTATAAGCTGCTGTCTTACTGATAGACAGTATTCCCATAATTTCACTAACGGTATAAACTCGTTTCACATTGTCAATCTGCTTACTCATAATAAACCACTTCTTTCAATAAAATTTCTCTATATAAGCAAAACTCCTTTTCTTAAATCTTTTTCAAATTAGAAATGTACAAATCAAGCGGTAACGCTTTCTGAACCCTCTACAATGCCCGCTATGACGTTTTGATTCCTTATGCGTATAATTTCACTATTTTAAGTAAAGGGTATTAGCGGGCTTTGTAGTGCGTTCTGTGGGGTGATAAAATTTAGTTTTTATGATACAATAAAATAATCATGCTCTTGTGAAGCCTTTTTGTCATATTCTATTAAACTTCCATTAGTATTTAATTCTAACTCTAATTCTAACAAATTATTTAATGATAATTCACCATCAACTTTATTCCTAATAATTTGATATTTGTCTTTAGCATCGCCTAATACTTTATCAATTGTTTTTGTAAACATTGCATCGCTTAAACCTGTATATGGATTCTTTTTAGCCTTATCCAACATAAGTTGTGCTGTTGTCAAACAATCAATTTTCCCAATATTATATTTAAGTATAGCATTATAGATATTTATATCTTCAGACATATGACAAATAATGTATTTTTCATTATCTGTTATACAATATTCGTGAAAACCTATTGCATCGGTTAATAAATTCCCTTTTGCACTTAAATACATACTACAACATATTATTATTTGCTCTAGCTTTATTAGTCTATACGTTCTCCATTGTGGACATAACGGCTTGTGTTTTTTGTCAAGTAGTTCTATTCTCCTTTTTGTGCAAAAGTCTAATTCAAGTGTTTTACCATATTTAAAATTTTTTGCTCTGCCCTCTTTAGTAACATAATTACCTGTGAATTTTTTTGTAACTTGCGCATAGCCTTGTAATAAATCTATTAAAGAATAAAAATTATTATTGACTGTTTCTATATTGCTATGATAAATATCAAAACTAACTGTAATAATTACGTTTAAATACCCATTTTCATTATTACAACCTATTTTTTGGCAAATTTGCACTAATTCGCTATATCTTTTTATCGTATCAATTAAAGAATTGCTATGTATTAAACCGTTTGTCACAAAACTAAATTGCAAAACAGGTATGCCCCTTTGTTTTATGCCATCAAGAATATAATTCATCTTATCAATACATAGTGTAGTTTCACCGCCTGTAAATTCTAATTGTTCAATTATTTCTGTATGGTCTAATAGCCTATCTATATATTTATTATCAATATCAATGTTTTGTTGCTCACCTCTTAAACAGTGAATACAATTCATATTACAACGCCTTGTTAATTCGATTACTAATTTTGAAAATGTTAGTTTTTCCATTATCTCACCTCTTTATTATGATAATCAAGGTAATACCGCATATTATTATAACGGTATTACCCTAATTAAATTTACCGCTTGTTATTTACCTGATATTATTTTCCCTATTTCTGCCAATTTAGCCGCATCAGATAACCCGCCAATTGGATTACAAGCCTTGCATATTATTTTAGTATTCATAATATCACCCCCTTTCATTTATTCTTACTTAGATTTTAAGATACTGTGTATTTTATTCTATTATCAAATAGCTGTCTATAATTTCTATCCCCTTTATCTGTCGGGCTGTCTTTTTCATCAAGCAAATTATCTCTATCGAGAATATATGATACTGTCCTACAGCCTTTATTAATCAGCATTTGACAGAAAGAACATATTTCTTCTTCGTGTATGTCTTTATCAAATGCAATTATTACCTCATTCAAATCAAGGCTTGCTATTATCTCCGCTTGCTTATCTGTCAAATTATGACCTTGTATTGCAAGCCCTGTGTTATCCTGTATTGTAGCACGTTTCAATACACTTTTTTCAGCCTCAAATATAACCGCCTGACCCTTTTCAATAATTGTTTGCTTATTTTCAAATAGTCCGTAAATATTTTCTCGCTTGTTATATCCTGCGGTAATTCTGTATTTAGATATACCAAACATTTCTAAATCTGTATCTGATAAATCCGATAATACCCTAAATGATATTGCTATTATTTCACCGCTTTCATAATGCCTTATCGGCATAGCTGCATAGTTGTAATGCTTATCACTTGTTATAATCGTTTTAATACCAAATCTCTTTGTAATAGATGTTATAATACCCTCTTTGAACCATTTATCGCAAACTGAATAATCTGTACTGCTGTTATATAGCTTCAAATCTTTATTCAATGCCTGCTCATATTGCTTTCTTTGCTTTTCCTTTTGTTCTTTGCGTAATTCTTCTATATCGTCATTATTATAATTATAATCAGAATAGTTATCATAGCTTTCTAAATCATCATCACTTATTTTCAAAGTACCTTGTAACCACCCGACAGCATTATTAAAGTCAAGCTGCTTATAATATTGGACTAAAGTTATAATATCTGGCATATCACTATACTTTGACAGATTTCTTGTATAGTTGATAACGTTCAAACGCTCACAACAATAAACCTTTACAGCGTTGTTTCTATCTCCGTTAGGATTACAAGCGGTATAATAATTATCCCCTTGCCCTCTATGCAATACTATTTCAGTACAATTCAATCTTTCAAGTATCAGCTCTATCAAGTCATTATTATAGATGTAAGCTTTCAAGGCTTTTGCAGAAGATTTATAATTGCCCTTGCTCCCGTAACATTTTAACAAACTATCTTTTATATAGTATCGGTTATATCTGACAGACTTATTTTTTAAGGCATTGTCTATAAATGTAATAACTCTATCCGCTTGACCTTCTGACATACAATAATTGTTATCTGCTTTAATAGAATGTACCTTACTAATTATCTGACCTTTATCAAGCCTACCATATAATAACAGTAAGTCGGCATACTTCTTTAATTTGTCATTGTTAGCGGGCTTCTGCTTTAGATATGCTATCAAGAGTAATAACAGATTATTGCTAATGATTTTTTTGTCTATGCTTTCATCAATCTTTCTCCGAAGTGTACCTGATTTAATAGCCATTGTTATCACCTTCTTTCAATCAACGGTTTTTCGCCTACGGCTCAAACCGCCATACCGAAAAAGAAATTTGTATTTGTGCCATAATTACCGCCTATTCATAACAATTCTTCTTTCGGTCTGGCAAAATGAACCGCTTTAGCGGTGAAATTTTGCTTTATTCATCAATCGTGCAAAGTTGTCACCTTTATCCCTATATATAAGGGGTACTATAATATAGTTTTAAGGGTGACAACTTTGCAAAAATTAATTATTCGCTCTCATTATACAAGTATGCCTGCTCAATCAGTTCAATTATCTCTGGTCTAATAAATGAAGTCTGTGCTATTTCTTTAATATACATTTCAAATATTTCATCATCACTTAAACCTTCACATTTTTTAACATTCCCTTTTTTGAATTTCTCTATATACTTGACTTTATCGACAATCTGTTGTCTGCTTATTCTGCTTTCAAGATATTTTCCGAGATTATGTTTAGATATTTGTTTTAAAGTTTGCCTATCTTCATTAGATAATTTCAAAATAGGTTCATCAATGCTTAAAGCTGTGTATTCAGATATATTTTTTTCAAAGTTATCAATATTGACTATTATCTTAATTTCATAGTAAACATATTTCCAACCATATTTTTTATTATAGTAGTCATTCAGATTTTTTCTGAAGTTTTCCCTTTCAAAATACTTTGCCTTGTTAGAATTTTTATATCCCATATCATTAGCAACAATCTTGTTAGCACTTGTAATAAAGCCTTCCTGCTCGTCTGTGGCTCTGAAGTGTATTACTTCACCTTTTTCCTCTGTAACAATTACATTGTATTTTTGTACGGTTATCATGTCATTGTTTTCAAGTGATTTCAAGGCATCGTCAATTATTTGTTTGATTTTTGTATATAGTTCATTTTGACAAAATCTGTAATTACAGCTTGCTAATTTCTTTGTATAGCCCATTTCTACCAGTTCATCTAAAATAGAACATAAAAGAAAACTATCAAACAACTGAGGCTTTACCAAGTTAATACTATCAATCAGCTTTCTGTATGTGGTACAATATGTAATTGTTGTATCTGTTACATTTACATAATGCCTATCGGGGTTTTCCTTTGCTGAGTAAATCAATGCAAGCAATAACACTTTCATTTCATTTAGGTATTTACCGCTTCTATACTGATTTCTTTCTTTAGGGTCATTGTAAATGTCCAAAATTATGTACTGATTACTATATGTTAGTTTTTCAAAATCAAAGTATCTGCGCCAATTCTCAATTTGTAATTGCTTTGATTTCCCTGTTTTGGGTTCTTCATATACTAAGCTGCATAATTCTTTGTAGTCTTTAACAGTCATTCCGATATAAAGTCTATCGGTATTCACATAGTTATCATCACAATAGGCTTGCTGTTCATTACTCTGTATAGCATATTTTTTATAATATTGCTCTATGCCGTATGCAATGTACAGCATATATGCAATATCTGGAGTTAGCGCATTTATTCTATCAAGAAATTGATATGTTGTATATGCTTCACTTTCATTTGATTTTGCTATTGCCCTATAGATTTTTAATTGAAAGTCATTAGCAAGGGATTTTTGTTTTCGGTTCATACCCTCACCCCCTTTTAACCGTCTGCAAGTCCGTTTAGTGTTCTCCGCACAAAACACCTTGACAAATGCGCTCTTGCTTTAATTCGTGGTGTAGCTGTTACGGTTTCACCATTAAGAAAATAATCTCTTTCGGGGATTTTTTCGGCATCAATCGTTAAACCGTCAAATAGCTTTATTGTTGTAATAATATTCTCGCCAAAAGATTCAAAGTCATATTTAAGATGATTGATTATAATTTCTTCCAATGCTGAAAAAACTTTTTGTACAACATCTGAATCAATTTCAATATAGCCTGAAATAAAATCAACTAAATCTGCCTGAGTCCATAATATTTTATATTTATTATTATCTATATTGCTGCTATGCCTCATTTGTTATCAGTCCTTTCTATTGTTGTATCTCTGTTTTCTGACAAATAGTTTAAATACATTCATAAGCAACCACCACCTTTTTAATAATTCTTTTCATACTTTTCAAATCATTTACAAACCTGCATAATTCACAAATGTACAATTTATCGTACTTGTTTTAATGCGGTTTTACTGTCCATTTCATTGTACTATGTCGGTTTCTAATTTAATTATAGCATCGAAGCAGAATGAAGTCAACGTTAGAATTTTCTTTTTACAGAATGTTGACTTTTAACTAATCTGGTAAGTAGTTAGATGTAATTATAACTATCTAACAAGTAGTAGAATACGCTATAAATATAAACTGATTAAATCATTTATCCATAACATCGGTAACGTTTTAAAAAAATTGCTGATGAACATTTCAAGTAGGTGATTACTTTAGCAGAAAATAAAACCAAATGAAATGTGTAAATACCCCCCTATTTTATAGAATGGTCTTGCTTTGGCTCTATGCCTGCTCTCTCCGTTGGTCTTTACCGTTGGTCTAAATAAGCCCTTTTTTTGCTCATTTAGAATGTTGACTTTTTCACCGCATACAACGGTACAAATATAATAACCGCTAAAAATGTTCACTAATCAAATGTATTATAATATTACTCTATGAAAAATATTAAACCCGCTATGCTTTTTATCATAGCGGGTTATTTGTTTTTTTCTATTGTATCAATCAGCTTTCTTCTTTGTTTTCCCATTCCTTGACTAACTTGTAAAATGTATTCTTTTTCAATCCTAACTCTGCCATAGCTTCAACCGCTTTTATTTTGCCCTCTTTCCAATCAGTATAAACGCTTTCCCACTTTTCGGGGTATTCGGCTTTCGGTCTGCCTATGGGGTTTCCTGTTTTCTTTGAATAGCGTTTACCATTTTCATCAATCGGCATTACGTCAAGCCCCTGTCGCTGGCGTTTGCGTGTGTTCTCTCGCTCTTTCTCTGCTGTGTAGCTAAGTATCTGTAAAACCAAATCAGCTATAAATCGCCTATCAATGTTATCTCCGCTATTGCTGGTATCAAGCAAGGGCATATCAAGCACTTTAATATCTGCCTTTAGTGTTACTGTGATGTATTCCCACATTTGCCGCATTTCGGTGTAGTTCCTGCCTAATCTGTCAAGCGATACTATTACAAGTAAATCCCCCTCACGAAGTAAAGGTGTTGTGTTGTCTGTGCCTATAAGAGTATTAAATCCTTTTCTCTCAAAACTCTTTCCGCTTGCTTTATCTGTGATAATGTAGCGTTCATCTGTTACAACCTCTCTAAGCTGTACTAACTGTCTATCAAGATTTTGCTCTGTTGTGCTAACTCTTGCATATCCGTATGTAATACCCATAATAACAACTCCTTTTCAAAATCGTTTGTCTGAATGTCCTTTAACTTGACCTAAGTATAGCATATTTGTTTGTAAAAGTCAATTCCTGTTTGCAAACGTTTATAAAATATTTACAAACTTTTGCAAACGCATTTTACACACTCTTTTGACCGTTTTCAAACTGTTTGTATTTGTGTGCTTTTGCAAACACATTTACATATAAATAAAGCCTGCTAATCGTCACCAATTAGCAAGCCCTATTTACAATATCTAATTATATATCTTATTCATATTATAGCATAGTTTAATATATTAACAAATAACTATTCATTATTACTCTTTCTTATATATCTATACTTTATCAAATAGTCAAATGTGTTAGTCTTAACGGTTATCAAGTAATTAACTTTATTATCAGTGCTATAATTATCAATTGTAATGTCTGCTATGTATGTTAGGTTTAATGTTGTCATTAACTCTCTGTGGTCTGTGAGATGACTATAAAATGTTAGTGTAGGCTCTTTATGAACTCTGCCCCACATAACTGAGGGCTTTTCTGTTGCTGCTGTCAAGTACGTTTCAAAGGTTTCTGTATTGTGCGACTTACCTATGCTGATAGTTAATGTAGCTTTCGGCATGGTGTCTATATCATTGTGAAGGTGTCTGTTAATCGGTTCAAACATTATCACAAACTTTTGCATATCGGTATGCTTGCTTATGTAGTCAAGTGTGTTACTTCTTATTTCATCGGCTCTCATTTCTGCCTTTGTTCTGGTCTTTACCTTTTCCATGTGTATTACCTCCATAATGTAAAAAAGTTAATTCATATAAACAATAACGGTTAGCAATTACTTATATCAATTTGCTTTCTATCTTTGCTAATCAAACTTGCTAATCACTTTAAATCTGTGCTTTATGTTCATTGTGTTTTTTTAGTATTTTCTTTGTCTATTAGTACCAAGCTAAAAGCACTATAAGAACAATTTAATACAATTTTGCACAATTCCAAGTAGCTGGAACTCGTGTATGGGTTGATAGCTCATCGAGGGTTCGAATCCCTCATTCTCCGCCAAGAAAAGCCCGTAAACAATGCGTTTGCGGGCTTTTGTCATGTCCAGAAAAATGTCACATAAAATGGACACAGATCGCACAAAAGGCGACATAAAGGCGACGTAATGATGTAAAGTAAAATAGAATCAGGTCAAACAAAATAAAACAATGTAAACTATCTCGTGTAAAATCAGTCTGAAAAGGGGTGCGAAATCGGAGAGATCCACACGAGATAATTTGCCGTAAGAGGGACAGCTTGCTATGAGTTGTCCCTCTTTTGTATTTTTATGAAAAAAATCAAGGAGTTATATACAATGATAAAGATAACAAAGCTTTCCCACATCAAGGGCATTGATGAAGCACTTGCAGGCTACATCGGGAATAAGGTAAGAAATTTAACAGAAGAATATCAGGTGCAGACCATTGAAGAATTCGGTGCGATTTTCGTTATCGAGAGCGAAAACGATTTAGAGAACTATAAGGAGATGGGGTTTTGCAAAGAAATTTCGTTAGATACTGCGGAATACATAAAATAATTCACACTTTCAGACTTATATAAACCATTAGAGGTTACTGACGAATACACAGAAGCCTGTTTCATCTTCTCTGATGGGTATGGTGTGATAATCTTAGGAAAATCGCCTTTTTTAACTATCTTAAAAGAATGACACCAGCTGTCACTGTTAGGTGGTATAATTCTATTATAAAGGAAAGGAGGAAAGGATTGATAGGTAAAATTCTTAAATGAATTTTTCAAAGAATTTTTCGTTTGCTTTTTCCAAGTCGATCCTATATAATAAAAATGACGAATAATAACGAATGGTGGTGCAAAGAGCCTATGGGTGACGATCTGGATATGTATAATAGCATATACAAGGAACTGATAGAGTTAGTGGGCTTTGAATGCACGCTGAAAATATACAGTCAGTATAACGGTCAGCAATTCTCGCTTCCTAAAAGGCTGTATACAAGTTCTTATGTAGAAAAGAAGGTCATAGAGGAGTATAACGGAAGCAACACTAAGGAACTTGCAAGGAAATATGGGTATACTGAACGCTGGATAACTAATAAGCTGAAAGTAAATAAAAATAAGGAGGATTGATTTTATGAAAAACAAGTCAAGGGCTGAGCAGTTATTTATTATGATCGCAGGTTCAATAATGTGTTATGCCATTTTATGTATAACAGGCTGTGGCGGTAAATCCTGCGAATGTGTTAAATTCGGTTGTGAAAACGGAGATAATTATAGTGGAATAGGCATTTCGATACCGGGTCTGGCGGGCTGTTTTTCTTCTGGTAAAGGCTGTAATTCTTGTTTGTGTGCTCAATCAAGAAAATGTTTTTATTTCAAAGGAGAAGCTTATGACGTAGTGGATAAAACTGAAAAAACACTAACCATTACCGCTTGTGATACTAGGTATTATGGAGCTGGCTGCTTAGGCTGCGGTCAGGTAGAGAAGAGCTGCGCAATCGGATGTGCTGATGGTGATGGCTGTAGTAAGGGTGTGTTCTATGAAAATGATGGTAAAGGATGTTATATGGGCGGTGCAGGTGGAAGCTTCTCTTGTACTGATACAGATGGAACAGTAGAAGAAGATACAAGGTATTTTGAAGAAGGGCTTGATATTTATTAAGGGTTAAGACGAAAATGTATCCATACTTACATATTATTTTACCGTCATATGGCGTGCTGGCGTTTATAGGCTTTTTCTTAGCACTTATGCTTTTGTATTTCAGGAAAGATAAATATCAGGTAGATTTCACAACCTTCCTAAAAATATTTGTATCAGGTGCAATAGGACTGATAATTGGCAGTAAAGTCCTGTTCGCAATAACACAGATACCTTGGCTGATCGAGAATTTCACACTGTTAAATGCCTTATTACTTATACCTCAAAGCGGTTATGTGTTTTATGGCGGATTGATCGGCACAATTTTGGGCGTATGGTTATATGTGATAAAAACAAAATGCTGTAAAACAGACGCTGCTTTTAATATGATCGCACCTGCAATACCCTTATTTCACTGCTTTGGAAGAATAGGCTGTTTTCTTGCAGGATGCTGCTACGGTAAGTCTTTTCACACACCTGTAAGCTTTTTGGGAATAATCACATTTAACAGAGTTCCAACTCAGCTTATAGAGTCATTATATGAGCTAGTCTTATTTGTGTTGTGTCTTGTTGTAGAGAAAGTATTGCCTAAAGTACGGCTGATTATGCTATATTTACCGTTATATGCAGTTTTTCGGTTTATTATTGAATTTTTCAGAGGAGACACTGTGAGGGGTTTCCTTCTCGGACTGTCAACATCACAATGGGTTTCTTTGATGATTATCATAGCTTTGCTTGTAATTATTATCAAGGAAAAAAAGGTAAACATAGAGCAGCAGGATTGAAAAAGCTGATATTGTAAATATATATCATAAAAATGTACAATCGTACAAATAATAATCAGAGTCAAGTGAACTATTTTTCACTTGGCTCTTTTTTCATTTAGGGGGTGTATAGCATAATGCAAAATCAAATCGAAAGGAGGAAAATCAATGCCGTATATGGTTTTAGGCTTCGTATCAACGCTCGTGATTCTCACAATAGCAGACATCTGACAAGGAGGGATAGCTAATGCTCAGTCTGATATCACTTGCAGTAAGCACGGCAGCTTCATACTTCACAGAAGGTGCGATCTTAGGCGTAAGCGTGTATCTTGCAAGTAAAAATAAGGATTAACAAAACAATAAACAATGAGAGCTATGCGAAGAAAGTTCGCATAGCTCTTTTTTTGTTAGTGGAGGTAATAGTATGATAACTGAAAAGAACACAATTCACAACGAATGCATTTACAGCGATGACAAGTCTCACCGCTATTTGCTGTCCAGAATTTGGGACAAGGAAAAGCCCATAGCCCTATTCATCACAAAGTCAAGCGGAACGGCTAACGGCATTCAGATAGAGCTAACAAACAACATCATCACCAACAATCTGTATAAGCTCGGCTATGGCGGATACCACGCTGTCAACCTTTGCTCTGCTATCAACAAGTCAACAGTACCCCAGTTCGACAAGACCACCGATGATGTCATAAAGAAGTATGCAAAGCTTTCAAGGGACATCATCATAGCATGGGGAACGCTCACCACCAAGACTATGAAGTCAAGGGAGAATGAAGTTCTGGGACTTCTCATAGACACGAAAAAGCAGCTTCTGACGGTCTGTGATGATAAGGGGCATAGTAATGTTCACCCACTTACGCCATCAGTGCGCAGTCAGTTTATTCTTAGCCCTTTTGCAATTGGAGAGTAGTTCAGGGTGTTTTTCAAGCATATAACGCCTTAATGTAGAATAAGGTACCATAACAAAGTAGTTTGTTTTTTTAGGGTCACCGTTAATGATATCAAACCATTCGCATAATGTATGAGGAGTTACCTTGCCTGCACTATCATAACCATATCGTTCAATTTTCTCTTGTACGTCGTATCCATAGTATAATTCAAGGTCTTTATATCTCTTTGTTATTGCCTTAGGCATATCCGTTTCAGGTGAATATAAACTTTTCAAGACCCACTTTTTTACTCGGTTCCACCGGTATTCTGGATCTGCTGGCTTGCCATTTTTATTTGTGTAGTACTCTTCAAGTATATAAATTCTATCGTTTTTATAATACCTACATATTTCACTGACCTTCTGTCGAGTTATTTTGTACGTGGACTTTTTGTATCTGGTCTTTCCGGTTGATGGGTCAATATAAGATTCTTTTACAATAAATTTTTGTGAAATATCATTTGATATGGTCTTATAGGTTTTCCCTCGAACAAACCTCTGAACCAGTATTTCAGTAATAACTTCATCATTGACCATAATCAACACCTCGACCCATCTAAGATAATTTGATTATAGCACAAAATGATTATTAAAAAATGTTTTAAAAATGAATTTTTCAAAATGTAACATTATGTCACAAAAGTCTGAAAATTCTCCTACTACAATTATATATAGCGTTCAATTAGACCGTGTCAGCCTTTAGGGGTTTCCACTTGATTATTAGACCGCCTTAAAAGGGACAAAGTCTGGAACGCTTGTAAATTATATTAAGGAGGAATTTTCAATGAAAAATTCTAATGAGACAAATTTTAATGAAGTTGAGATCGTTGATCATGAGCCACTGAGCTTTGATGACGAATGGGTATTGGAGAGTTTTGATAATTCTCCAGTACGTCCAGTCACTATCGTAGGTGACATGATGTACTACCCCAACGAAGATGGTGATGGTCTCGATTGGCTATCGGTACGAATGGAAGTAGTTGAGTACAACAACAACGAGACTTCTAATGAGAAGACCATCACTATAAGAGCAGTTCCGGAAAGGTTTCCGGAAGAGGAGAAGGAGTTCAAGGCAAACATTCTTGAAAAAAGAACTTTTGCAGAGGTACTGAAGTACGGATATGTTTATAACAATGCTTATTTGGAGGAGTTGATTAATTATATGCAGCAGTCGGCTGCCAAAGCTCCCCACTTCATCACTTATAATAGAGTAGGTTGGAAGGAGGAGAATGTTAAAACTAAAAATGGCACTAAAACGAAGGACATATTTAGGACAGATAAGCTTATATGCAATGGGACTAACAAACAAAACAAGTTTCAGTTTCGTTATATTGGAAGTCTCAAATTTGATTCTAAGCAGATAGTTGCAGACTACATAGTAGCATTAAACGCTTTGCTTACAACCAAAGGCTTGCAGTTTGCAATCGTTGCAGGGCTTTCGTCAGTTATCCTTTCAAGAATGAATATGTTTACTGCTATCGGCAGCTTGATCATTCACATTTATGGCGATTCTTCTTAATAATTTTGGTGTATCACTTGGCCTCGATGAAGCCAGCTCGATCAATAACGACTTCTCTAAGACAATTTACGCAATCGCAAACGGAGTTGACAAAAAACGAGCAACAAAAGAGCTTGGATTAGTCGAAACGGGTACTTGGTGTACAACTGTTATCTCAACTGCGGAAGAGTCTCTTCTCAATCATTCCAGCAGGAATAACGGACTTAGGATAAGATGTTTGGAGTTCTTCAATCTTCTTGTTACTATGAGCGCAGAACACGCCGAGGAGATCAACAAATTTGTTACGAGCAACTATGGCATTCTAGGAGAGTTGTTCGCAGCTATTATAGTGAAATGGAGCAGAGAGCGACTTGAAAGATATGTTCAGAAGGCTCGTGAATATGTCAGAAGACATATTACAACGACTTGCAATCTGACAGACAGACTTACTATGGAGTATGCTGTTCTTATTGCTACAGCTAACATTGCCCGTAAGAGATTAGGAATAAGTATCAGCATTAAAAATATCCTTTCTATACTTCTCGGACATCATGAGGTTATTCTCAAAGATGCAGATCCAGC
The DNA here is from genome assembly GCA_017478965.1 of Ruminococcus sp. Classification (GTDB taxonomy): domain Bacteria; phylum Bacillota; class Clostridia; order Oscillospirales; family Ruminococcaceae; genus Hominimerdicola. Next base: position 15,113 of record JAFVCV010000005.1, read on the forward strand.
ACTGAATTTGTATGATTGCATTTTGAATTATATTTCTTCCAATCGTTCAAAATTCCCTAAAGCTAAAGGTTTGAGCGACTTTTCGGTAGCTGAGGGCGTTTTAGATAATGGTTATTATTTCGTAGGAATTAAGACTTTTGAAAAGATCATGGAAATGAATGGATTTTCAGACCCAAAGGTCTCAATAAACCAGCTGGCTGCAAAAGGCTATCTGGAAAAGAACACCGATAGAAATTATTATACCAAAAGGATAGGTGGAATACCTTTAAAATGTTATAAGATATACATAGTTCCATCTAAGGATAAGACAGGAAAGGAGAGAAAGTAAAAATGAATGGCTTAACACTAGACAACCTTCCCGAGATACTTACAGCTGCAGACATTTCCCAATATCTGGGTGTGAGTTACAATTATGCTCTATTGATAATCAAGTTTAAACTGACTCACATCAAGCTTGGAAATTCGTATCGAGTGACAAAGGCACATTTCATTGAATTCCTCGATAGTAGTGAATCGCAGGAGTTAAAACTAAGGTAAGTTCAATCAAAGCCCTCATAGGTGTTAATTCGCCTATGAGGGCTTTTTTATTTTATAAGGAGTTGGTAATAATGAGTATCAGGAAAAGAATCCATAAGATCGGTAAGCCCACCTATCAGGCGATTATCGAAAGGGGCTTCGACAGCAACGGCAAGCGCATTCGTGAGACTAAAACATTCCCTACAAGGAAAGAAGCAGAAGCCTATTACAATGCGCAAATGAACGCTATCAACAACGGCACATACATAGAGCCGTCCAAAATGACAGTCTCTCAGGCTCTTGATGAATGGCTTGCAACAGAGGTCGAATCAAGGCTTGCAATTTCAACAGTGGCAAGCTACAAGGTCAACATTGAAAATCACATCAGACCTGCTCTTGGAAATATCCCTCTACAAAAGCTGACACCAATAGCAGTTCAAAATTTCTACAACAGCCTTGATAAGGACAAGGGGCTTTCGCAGAGGTCGATAAAGTACATTCACGATAATCTGCACAGGTGCTTGTAGCATTTTGTCAATTCCCAGACTATCCCTAAGAATGTCTGCGATTTCGTGACCGTCCCCAAGAAGAACTCTGACAAGCAAAAGAACGATTTCTACTCACCAGAAGAAGTCAAAAAGCTTCTGGAAGCGGTAGAAGATGATCGAATGAAGCCCGTGGTCTATCTGGGGCTTGTGGGACTCAGACGTTCGGAAATGCTTGCACTCACATGGAATGATGTGGACTTTGCTAACTGCACGATAAATGTCGATAAAAATCTTGTTGTGATAAACGGCAAGATGTCCATAGGCAGGTGCAAGACACGTTCATCAGTGCGGAAGATAACAGTTCCCAAGTCGGTGATGAACAAGCTCGCAGAGTGCAGGCAGAGCCAACAGCTTGAAAAAATGGCGCAGATAGGCAAGTATCAGGACAACGGTCTTGTAGTCTGCAAGCTAAATGGCAGCTACATCATTCCTGCTTCACTTTCCTCTATGTTCCCTACAATGCTTAAAAAGTACGGTCTCAGGAAGATAAGGATTCACGATCTCAGACACACCTACTGCACACTCGGAATAAACTACTACAACATTCCAGCAACAGTAATAGCAAAGCAGGCAGGTCATAGTTCACCAAGAGTTACAATGGATTCCTATTCCCACGCAAATGAAGAGCTTCAAAGGGAAAGCTCAGACATTTTCGAGGATAGGCTTTTCGGTGACATCAATCAAAAGCTTGGATAATCAAGTACATTTCAATCTCAATGCAGCAAGGCACTTTGTTGTCTTGCTGCATTCACTTTGTCAATTTCACGAAAATAAAAACGGAAAAACGGGAAATTTCTCAGAAAGCCCGTAAACAAAGGAAATTCGCATTGTCGAAAACGGGAAAATCATCGGAGATCCAACGGGAAATCAACGGGGAATTTCGGATAAAGATATCATTCGGATATTTTGTGACAGAAGTAAAATCTAATGATTTTTTCATTTTCGAGGACTGAATAGAAAATGCTAGCTATTGGCAAAGTTAAAGCAATAAAACAATTGACAAAGCAGGCTTTCGGTGGTATAATGAAGTTAGAAAAAGGGCGTGTATATTTGTGAAAGAAAAAGTACACAGAATGATAGACCAATTGACCGAAGAGAAGCTAAACGCATTAGCTGTGATATTAGAGGACATAGTATCAAATGATCGCAGTAATAAAAAGGGATCGGCTGCTTCGCTGTGCGGAATATTCAATGATGTTGCAGACTCCGAAATGGTCAAATATGAAAAAGGTGCATGGGAACGTGACGTTATGGATAGAATAAATAAAGGTGATGACAGCTTTTGACTTAGTAATGGAGGTGTTACTATGAGTACAAAGGAAATGCTTTACAGCCTGATAGACCAAATGAGTGAAGCGCAAATGAAAGCTTGGCTTATGATACTTGGTGCAAAATCAGAAGAAGTAAGTAAAAACAACGGAATTGCAGCATTTAACAGACTTAAAGAAATGATTAGACCAGTGCCAGAGTTGGACTATGATAAAGAACTTGAAGAATGGCGAGAGGAGAAATTCGGTGTATGAAAGTTTTGATAGATACTAACATAATTCTAGACTTTCTCACTCAAAGGCAACCATATTATGAAAGTGCTGAAAGAATATTCAAAATGTGTTCTGAAAAAACTCTAGATGGTTGCATAGCAGCGCATTCAATAATGAATAGCTTCTATATTCTTCGAAAAACATATTCAGCATTAGAAAGACGAGAAATGCTTAAAAACATTTGCGAAATCACGTCAGTTATAGGAATTGATAGATCAAAGCTCATTCGTGCAATGGATAACATAGAATTTAAGGATATGGAAGATTGTTTGCAAACTGAGTGCGCTGTATCATATGATGCAGAATACATTGTGACACGAAATGTTAAAGACTTTACTAATAGTGCAATAAAGGCATTAACGCCAGATGAATTACTTGAAAAAATAATATAGAGCCACGAAGCAGGACATCTGACAGTGTTCTGCTTCTTTTGTTTGTATTCAAAATAGTCATCATAGGGCGACTCGTGGCGACTTGTGGCGACATAATGCAGTCACGCAGTGATGAATGATGTAAAACAGGGTAAACACCTAATCACACACAGTACCAGAAGATGTTCAGCAATGTAAAACAAAGCTGAAATATGTCAAGCTATCAAAAACTAGCTCCGATCGACTGGAACTCGTGTATGGGTTGATAGCTCATCGAGGGTTCGAATCCCTCCTTCTCCGCCAGAAAAAGCCCGTAAACAATGCGTTTGCGGGCTTTTGTTATTCAGATATCAATAGTTTTTTCTATTGCAGCTACTGCGGCGATCCCGCAGAAAAAATAGCTGACGGCACGAGTTTTAAACTTTTGCTGTTGCGTATCTGTTTTTCTTGACACACAATCAAAGCCCGACTCTCAGGTCGGGCTTTTGTCATACTGTCAGACTTTCGCCGGCAGTGGGAACGGCTTTCCTTCCTCTGGGTCTTAGGGGCTTTTTCTCCCTCACCAGAGCGATATCGAGAACAGTCCTTATATCTTTGGCAAAGACGAATTCGATATGCTCCTTCACAGCATCATCAACATCTTCAAGGTCCCCCTTATTGGCGTCGGGTATGATGACTGTCCTTACCCCGGCCTTATATGCGGCCATGGTCTTTTCTCTGAGTCCCCCGATGGGAAGGACCTTGCCGGTCAGGGTTATCTCGCCGGTCATGGCCACGTCTGCCCTGACCTTAAAGCCGCTCAGTGCTGACACTATAGCTGTGGTCATCGTCACGCCGGCGGACGGCCCATCCTTGGGCACAGCTCCCTCAGGGGCATGGATATGCAGGTCTTTCTTCTCGTAGAAATCCTTGTCGATACCGTATTCGTCCGCAAGACTTCTCACCAGGCTCACTGCGATCTTTGCGCTTTCCTTCATGACGTCGCCCAGTGAGCCGGTCAGCTCGATCTTACCCTTGCCATCCAGGACCAGAACCTCCAGCGGCATCAGCACTCCGCCTACCGAGGTCCAGGCCAGACCGTTTACGCAGCCGACGCTGTCCTCCGCAGAGACCAGGTCCGGCTGAAAACGCTCGTGTCCCAGGAAGTCGGGGATGTTTTTAGCGGTGAAGCTGACCTTCTCGGCGCCGTTCTCCACTATCTCCTTTGCGGCCTTGCGGCAGAGGGTGCCTATAGTCCTTTCAAGGGTACGGACGCCAGCCTCCCTGGTGTAGCCGTCGATGAGCTTATATATACCGTCATTGCTTATCTTAACGTTCTTGCCGTCAAGGCCGTGCTTTTCAAGCTGTTTCTTTACCAGGTGCTTTTTGGCGATATTGAACTTCTCCTCCCTGGTGTAGCTGGAAAGCTCGATGACCTCCATTCTGTCAAGAAGAGGAGCAGCCACGGTATCAAGGGTATTGGCAGTGGTGATGAACAGCACATTGCTCAGATCGTATGGCACCTCGCAGTAGTGGTCACGGAAAGCATTGTTCTGCTCGCTGTCAAGCACCTCCAGCATAGCCGAGGAGGGGTCGCCCCTGAAATCGTTGCTCATCTTATCTATCTCGTCCAGAAGCATCACAGGATTGGCAGAGCCGGCCAGCTTCATGCCGTTTATTATCCTGCCGGGCATTGCGCCGATATAGGTCTTCCTGTGGCCCCTGATATCGCTCTCGTCCCTGACTCCGCCTAAGGAGACTCTCACGAAGTTCCTGCCCAGTGCCCTTGCCACAGACTTGGCCACTGAGGTCTTTCCGACGCCTGGAGGTCCCACCAGGCAGAGTATCTGCCCCTTGATATCCGGCGTCAGCGCACGGACGGCCAGGGTCTCCAGTATACGCTCCTTGACCTTTTTAAGTCCATAGTGGTCCTTATCAAGTATCTTCTGCGCCTTTTTCACATCTCTGTTATCATCAGTGGTTTTTCCCCAGGGAAGAGCCAGAACGGTATCGAGATACCCCCTGATGACCACAGCCTCCTGTGAGGCACCGGCCATTCTTGAAAGCCTCCTGACCTCCTCATTGAGCTTATCCTTGACCTCCTGAGGGGCTGAAAGCTCCTCCACGGCGGTATAGTAACTGATTATCTCATTCTCGTCCGAACCGTCCCCCAGGCCCCCTTCATTCAGCTCGTTCTGAAGGGCCTTTATCTGCTCACGTATGTAATACTCCCGCTGATTGTCCTCTATCTGGCTCTGTACCTGCTCATGTATCTGCTTTTCCAGAGAGATAACGTCTGTCTCATGATTGAGTATGGTGAGCATCAGCACCAGCTTTTCCCCGGCAGACGCAGCCTCGAGCATGGACTGCCTGTCAATGAAGGTCAGCGGTATATTGAAGGCGATGCTTTCAAAGAGCTGGACCGCAGTTTTAGAGCCCATTACTGCCGAATATATATCCTGGGGCATTCTTGGCAGTAGCTTTGCGAAGTCCTCGAAGGCCTTCATCACCTCACGCCTTACGGCCTGCAGCTCAGTCTCGAAAAGCTTTTCCCTCGAATAGTTAGGCACTGCCTTCACCTCGGCCTCATAGCAGTCCCCATGCTCGAACATCTCCACAAGCTTTGCCTTCCTGAGTCCCTTCACCAGGCATCTGTATACGCCGCCGGTGGACTTGGTTATCTGTCTGATGCTTGCGATGGTGCCGAACTTATACATATCCTTTTTCCTGGGCGACTCCAGATTGACGTCCTTCTGGGCGCACAGAAAGACCATGCCCTCGCCGTCACGGGCGTTGAGCATACTCTTCACAGACATTTCCCTTCCGACCTCAAAATGGACCGTCATGCCCGGAAAGACCACCAGGTCTCTGGTCGGTATCATAGGCATTATATTGCCAGATCTTATCTCTGTTCTTTCCTCTTCCATATAAGCTCCTTTCCCGCCGCAGACCTGCTGCGCTGTACGTTTTCTATAGCTTATGGTGATATAGTCTTTCGGAGCAAAAATGCTTTCAGGGCATTTTTTGCACAGCGGCCGGTCAAGCCCGCAGGCGTCAGCCTTTCAGCGGAGCCTTGCTCCTCAGCTCATGCTCAGCATGGGCTACGGCTATATTATACCACAGCGCTCTTCTTTTTGCAAGAGGTAAAATATGCACCGTCCCCCCAGGGTACCGCCTGAGATATAAAAAGAGGTATCCCGCAGGATACCTCTGTGTGTTGCACTTTAGTCATCTACATAGGGGAGCAGAGCTACGTGTCTTGCTCTCTTGATGGCTGTTGTAAGCTCTCTCTGGTGATAAGCGCAGGTGCCGGTCACACGGCGGGGGAGTATCTTTGCTCTCTCTGTCATGCACTTTCTGAGCTTGGTGATATCCTTATAATCGATCTTTTCAGCCCTGTCAACACAGAACATACAAACCTTTTTACGGCCCCTCTTTACGGGTCTGCCGCCGGTCCTTTCCTTCTCCATGGTAATTTTCCCTCCTTAGTAAGGAATTTTCAGATATTCGACAATTGTCAAAGCTTTCAAAATGTCCTCAGAACGGAACGTCGCCGTCGTTGAAGACCTCTTCAAAATCAGCAAGATTACCTATCGACAGTGCATCGTTGCCCGGTGCATTGTTGTTACTGTTGTTCTGGGGAGGCTGCTGATAACCGCCGCCCTGGCTGTAGCCGCCGTTATTCTGATTGTAGCCGCCGTTATTGTTGTTATAACCGCCGCCGTAATTATTTGAATAATTGCCGCCGCCCTGCTTAGGCTCGCCGGTGAAGGATACAGAGTCAACATACACCTCTGTCACATAGTGCTTGGTGCCGTTCTTGTCATCATAGGTCCTGGTCCTCAGGTTGCCCTCAATGGCTATCATCCTGCCCTTGCCGAAATATCTTCCGATAAATTCAGCCTGCTGTCTCCAGGCGACGCAAGTGATGAAATCCGTGTCGTACTCACCGTTCTGGTTCTTGAAATTGCGGTCCACTGCGATATTGAAGGTCACTACAGACTGACCGTTGGGCGTCTGTCTTACTTCAAGATCCTGTGTTATCCTACCCATTAAAATAACTCTGTTCAGCATGATTCCTAGTTCCTTTCATTGATATATCGTTTCCGTCCCTTTGCTGATGAATGGTAATCCTCAGGCCTGCGCCGTTACTTCACGGTCACAAGGAACCTGATAACGCCGTCGGTAATGTTGAGAACTCTTTCGAGCTCTGCAGGGAATGCTGTGCCGCTGGTGAACGACCACAGTACATAGGTACCCTGAGTCTCATAGTTGATAGGATAAGCAAGCTTTCTCTTGCCCCATACGTTTACCTCAACATTCTCGGCATTTGCCTTGATCATATCGTCGAACTTGGCGGTGAGTGCGTTAACGCCCTCCTCGTCCAGCTTCTGGCTGAAAATCACCATAGCCTCATAGTTCTCATTGATCTTTGCCATACTGTTACACCTCCTTCTGGATTCCGCCTGTGCTCATACACAAGCAAGGATTAACTTAATCATTATAACACAAGCCCCCAACATTGTCAAGGGCTTTTGAAACTGATTTATGAATTTTTTGTAAATTCAACTTTATCATAATACGAAGCCGCCGGTCAGCATTTTACCGATGACCACTACCGTGCCTATGCTGACGATGGAATTTACCAGCAGGCCCAGGAGCACATAGCCCCAGGAAGTCCCCCCTCTGGTCATTATGCTGAGCTTTACCGCATCATCGTCCTCATTCTCCCGTCCGGCTCTTATCTTCATGATATCGGCATGGGCCTGTTTATAATAAAGGTAGTTTGCGGTGACGCACACGACGATCTTCAGTATGACCGAAAGATAAAACATCAAATTATATACTTTTACGAAAGACGCACTTTCCAGGTCGATGCCAAGGTCGATGACAAGTCCCCCCGAAGTCCCCTTTTCCAGCATATATATCATATCCGGCACCCCCAGGAGCGCTGAGATGACCGCCGTGAGCAGTCCCCAGCCCAGCATCTTCCTGTACATCAGATAGGCGGAGGTGAACAGGAATGCGAAGAAGTTGAAGGACAGCTTTTTCCCGAACTTGCCGAACCTGATGAAATTGGGCAGGAAACCTATGGGGTTGGTGCCCACATACCTGGCGTAGTCCCCCAGCTTTACCCCGTCTATAACGGAATCCTGATTGAACATCATCGTGCCGAAACCAGGGCGGTCGGTACCGTTATAGGGTCCGTCGTGTATGCCGCCGAAGTCCTCACGTTTTTCCTCAAAGCCGTTGAAAGGCCTGGAGGCTTCCATATTGACCAAAGGCGTACCGCACTGGCGGCAGGTCCTTTCCCCCGCCGGGTTTTCCGCCCCGCACCTTATACACCTGACAGTATCGGGCTGTTTTTCCACGGTGACAGCTGGAGCGGCCGGAGTTCCCTCAGGCCTCCAGGCCTCTCTTCTGGCATGGAGATCAATATTTATACATTTGCCTTCCTTCAGATAACAATCCCTGTGATAAGGGGTACCGCACTCCGGGCAGACCACTATATCTTCGTTCTCACCAAAGGTCCTGCCGCAGGATAAACATTTTGAACCTGTATAATTACCCATTTTCCTGTTCCTTTCCTAACTAAAAAGTGCAGACCGGCACTTATATGCCTATATTTCAATTATTATAACACATTATTTCAGAAATTACCAGAGTTTTTTTCATTTTTTTCTTTACATTTGCGAAAAAATGTTATATAATATAAATGTTGTTCGTCAACGGTATTGTTTTCCGCAGGCGATGCGGGTATTATCCTACTAAGAACGGGAGAGTCGATATGGTATTTTTGGAAAATCTCAGATCCGAGCTGGAGGCCTGCCGGCCGATGATAAAAGACCTTTATGAGGCTTACGGCGTGGAGGGTCTTGGCGAGAAGATAGAGGAGCTTCATGAGAAGGCTGCGGAGCCGGGGTTCTGGGACGACCCTGAGAAGTCGCAGGTAGTTTTGCAGCAGACCGGCGCTCTGGAGGGCAAGCTGGAAAGATATAACAAGTTTGTTTCCTCTGCTGACGACATCGAGGTCATGATCGAGATGGCGGGGGAAGAGGACGAAGAGACTCAGGCCGAGATGGTGGAGGAGATAAAGGCGGAGGTAGAAAAGCTCAGGTCCGGGCTGGAGGCTGCGGCGCTGGAGACTCTTCTCACCGGGGAATATGACAAGAACAACGCTTATCTCAATTTCCATGCCGGAGCCGGCGGCACAGAGGCGCAGGACTGGACGGAGATGCTCATACGTATGTACACCAAGTGGGCAGATGCTCACGGTTTCAAGGCCAAGACCCTGGACATTCTGGAGGGCGGCGACGCCGGGATAAAGAGCTGCTCCATGATAATCGAGGGGGAGAACGCTTACGGCTATCTGAAAAGCGAGTCGGGAATACACAGGCTCGTGCGCATCTCGCCCTTTGACAGCTCAGGCAGCAGGCACACCTCATTCTCGGCGGTGGAGGTCATGCCGGAGCTTGACGACAGCGTTGAGGTCGAGATAAAGCCGGAGGACTATGAGATGGAAGTATACCGTTCCAGCGGCGCCGGCGGACAGCACATCAACAAGACCTCATCGGCGGTCCGGATAATCCACAAGGCTACGGGGATAGTGACGGCCTGTCAGACCCAGCGCTCGCAGTTCCAGAACAAGGAATATGCACTGAAAATGCTGAAGGCCAAGCTGGTAGAGATCAAGGAGAGGGAGCATTTAGAGAAGATCGAGGACATTAAGGGCGTTCAGAAAGAGATAGCCTGGGGGTCCCAGATACGCTCCTATGTTTTCATGCCCTATACTCTGGTAAAGGACCTGAGGACCGGGTACGAATACAACAACGTCAAGGCCGTCATGGACGGGGACCTGGACGGTTTCATAAACGCTTACCTCAAAGCGCTGTCCACCGGACAGATCGAGAAAAACTGATAACAGCTGCGCCCCGCAGGAAAATACTGCGGGGCGTTTTTTTGTACTGTTTTACTTGATGGTCTTTTTCTTCGTCCTGGACCTGGCAGCAGGCACCGGCTTTTCTTCGGCAGCCTTGTCCTCAAAGATAGCGTCGTCAGGATCGCTCTCATAGGCGGCCAGCTCGGGATTAGTCTCTCCACGCTGGTCATAGTATGGCTGGATAACGTGTTTTCTGATGACCGGGTAGCAGTTGAAACAGCCCACAAAGATAATGAAAGTCAGGGGCCATATAGGTATCAGGATAAAAGTATACGGCATGAAAAGATACATCACCATGACCACTATGAAGGTAGCCAGGAAGGTCCACACGCTCTCCTTTATGCCAAGGCTCACCAGGAACATGGAATTTTTCAGTATCTGTTTCATGTTAAGGTTTGTGGAGCACATCATCTGATAGATATAGAAGTGCATCAGCGTAAACAGCAGCACACAGGCAAGGCTGATGACAAAGGGTATATACATCATGCTGTTCTGCTCGGACTGGATCTTGTAGATAGGCAGTCCGATTATTATCCACAGAATAAAAACGGTGTCCACCGTTCCCATGATAAGGCCCTGTTTAAGGTTCTTTTTGAAGGCCTTCATAAAGTCGTGGCCAACGAAAGCGTGGCGCTCCTGTGAAAAGTTCCTGGCCACCCTGGTCGCAGCGGCAGTCGCAGGACCGGCTATGACCGAAGGGACCGCCAGCAGCAGCCACACAAAGCTCTGGGTCGCCATGAGCATGACTATCATCACAAAAAGAGGCAGACAGAACAGAAAATAGAGAAAATTGAGCTCCATCAATTTCCACATATGCCTGCCGTAGATCTCCCAGAACTTGAAAAAGCCCTTCTTTTCATGGGGAGTTTTCAGCACCCCTCTGCCGGGGGTGTCATAATTGCCGAATAATGACATCAGTAAACCACCTATCCAATACCTGTATTTTTAACATGACCGCCTTTTCATATCCTCCCGGTCCCTCAGAAAAATCTGTCCGCAAAAAGCTCGCCGCATAGCACATCGGCGCCGGCGGCCACTGCCAGAACGGCCTCCAGAACCAGGAACTTTGCTAAATAAAGCTTCATATTCTCCCGCAGGCCCCGGCAGTCCCCATCCGCAAGGGTCATCCTGAGATAAGCCCCCGACAGGGCCGCCGCTTCCCTTGCACCCAGGCACAGGGCCGCAGAAGAGATCATGCAGCCGGGAACTGTCAGTCCCGCCGCATAGGGCAGCAGCTCTCTGCCGCCGGCGGAGTAAATTCCGCTGAGGGAAAGGCCGATGCCCATGCCCCTGAACGTAAGCACCGCCGCCTGGAACGGCAGTCCCACAGGACACATACCCAGAAGCATTATGCCCGTCAGCAGCACCGTAGTCCCGGCCATAGACCTGAGCAGTATCTGCCCACGGTCGCCCCCGGGGTCAGGCGCCGCCGTTATGAACTGCGGGCCGCCGCCGCTGCGGCAAAAGCTCACGGTCCCAAGAACGACTCCGATGAGCAGAGCGCCCCACAAAAAAGCGAAAAAGCCGCTGCTGTAAGCGCCCTCGGGCCGCTCATTTCCGTCCTCAAAAAAGCTTGTCCGACTTTCCAGCATAATATCACCTCACAAGATATTATGCCGGCAAAAGGCCGGTTATTACAATTTATCCTATTCAGCCAGCTCGTAGGCCCTTTTGGTGCAGGCCTTGCAGCATTCCTCTACGGCTTTGTCAAGGCCGTTGGCTCTGAGCTGTTCAAGGCCGGCAATAGTCGTGCCGCCCTTGGAGGAGACCATGGAGATCAGCTCATCAATGGTCCTGCCGCTGTCAGTTATCATCTTCGCTGAGCCTATGAGGGACTTGGCAAAGAGGTCCACGGCGACCTTTTCCTCTATCCCCACGCTCACGGCGTATCTGATAAAGGACTGGGCATAGAGATAGATGAATGCGGGAGAGGAGCCGTTTATGGCGATTATCTCCTTCATCCTGTCCTTGGGGATAACTGCATATATCCCGCAGGAGCCGAAGATGCTGCACACAAGGCCGAACTCCTCATCGGTAACAGACTCAGATCTGGAAAGAGCAGTAGCGCCCTCGCCCAAGAGCAGGGGGGTGTTTGGCATTACCATAACGACCTTTGCGCCGCTGATAGTCCTCTGTGCGATATACTCATCAGTGATCCCGGCACATATGGAAACGATGACCGTATCCGGGCGGACGCTGTCCTTTATCTCAGCAAGAACCCCGTCGAGCTGCTGGGGCTTGACGGCGAGAAATACATATCCGCACTTTTCGGTCACTTCACTGCCGCTCATGCAGCTGACTACCCCAAGCTCAGAGAGCCTTTCCATGGCCGGAGCATAGGGGTCATAGGCATGGAGCCTGATGCTGCTGCCTATGCTGCTGCCAGCCACGCCCTTCATGATGGCATGGCCCATATTACCTGCGCCGATAAAACCTACGTTAGTCATTTTATAAAACCTTCTTTTTCAAACTTTCAGTTCACCCGCCGCCAAAAGACCGCAGCGGCAAGGTCATACTATCTAATAATTATACACTATTTTCCTGCTCATTTCAAGAGCCGGCATTATTATTTCGCTTATTTTTCACATTCTTACATTTTTTCGCTCCTGACGGCAGAGCAAAGGCGGCCGGAATAAGCTTTCCGGCCGCCCTGCGTCTTCATAATTCTTCCCGGGCCTGGCCCGTATATAAACTTCCTCCTTCGCAGAGGTATGTTATCTAACTGTTGCTGACAGCCTCCAGTATAATGAGCGCATCCACCACATCGGCCCGGCCGTCGCCGTTCACGTCGGCTTTTTTAAGGCTCTCCCCCGTAAGGCTCCCGGTCCCGGCGGTATGGTTCAGTATAAGCAGAGCGTCCACCACGCTTACCAGCCCGTCATTATCTATATCGTATGGCATTCCCTGTTCAGCCTTGCCCCTGGTAACTTCCACCGTATAGGTCCTGACTGTCCCCGCAGGCGAGGTGCAGACCACCTTTATGGTATTGACGCCCTCTTCAAGACTGTGTACCCCGTAGCCTAAAACAGACGCTTCATAGCTCTCCGACCAGGCGACTATCTCGATCTTGTCAACTGAGGCAGGCACCGATGCGGTATAGCGGGTGGTGTACCTGTTAAAGCTCTGGTCCATCTGCACTCCCTTGATGCTCAGGCTCTCCAGATGATCGTTATTGTCAAAGACCGAGTCGGGCTTCGGGCAAAGCTGCTCCGGCATATTGTCATAGACCGGTATCTTGAAGGCCATTGCGGTGGCCAGGATATCGTCACTGTAGGCGTTTATCAGGCTCATGGCCTCGTTGGCCTGTCCGAAAACGCAGGTCATATACTGATGGGCAAAATACCCGTTCCCGCCGTCTATCATATCGAATTTTTGCAGATAAAGCGTATCCTGCTCCTTGGTGATATAGCCTGTCCCAAGGAAAATTGAACCGCCGATTATGGACTTATACTGGTTGGTCCAGGGAAGAAGATAGTCCGGATCGTAGGTAGCGGCGTATCTGCATCCCATCTCGGGAGCGGTCATCGTGGCGGTGGCAAAGGCCTGCACATCAAAAAAGTTAAAATAGTTCTCCCAGCCCCTTACGGTGCCAAGGGACTGCGGTGCCCCGTAAACGCCCTGCTCGTTGCGGCAGCGTGACGCCAGATGATACGGCGACACCCCCGAAAGCTCTGCGGCCTCCATAAAGGTCTGCGCATAGCTCTTCACCTCACCGGTGTCGGGGCAGGTATAGTAGCCGCTCATAAAAGTCCCGTCAAGTATGGTCCTTACGCCCTCTATGGTCTGATAGGCAGGCTCATAGGACAGATCCTCGAACATGAATATATAGCTGTCCGTCAGGAAATTGCGGGGGTCCATATAATGCTTGATTATCCCCTCAGAGGCCGCCACCCAGCTGCCGTCAAGGCCGTACCAGGTGCCGGTGGAATAGTCATAGGCGCCCCTTTCCATGGATTTCCAGGAATCAGGAGCCTCGGCATGGACCAGATTTCTGCCGATGACACATTCCTCCGCCACGGCCCTGTCCCAGTCGATTCCCAGGTGCTGAGCGTTGAACACCCAGCTGGGGTGCTGTCTGTGCAGCTCCCTCAGATATGGCTTATAGCTCTCCGGAAAGCCCTGACTGTCCAGATAAGCCTCGAAATCAGCCCCGGCGTCATAGCTGTCAAAGCCGGTCCCGGCGGCCGTGGGGGCGACCGAAAGATATTCGTTGTATACATAACCGTGGGTGGAGCCTGCCTGCACTTCATACCACAGGTCCCCCCACCAGTCCCTTTTTTCACCAATTATCACTGCCTCGTCGCCGTAGCCCATGCTGTCTATCTCAGCATTATAGCTCCCGGCGTCAGAACGTATGCTTATGTAGCCGTAGATACATGAACCGACCTTTGTCTCGTAAGCCGCCGCAGGTAATGTCCCCGCAGAGGTCCCCAGCATTATAGCTGCCGCCGACAGTATGGCCGCAGTTTTCCTGAACAGCAAATCTGTACACCTCCGAATGTAAAACGTTATCTTTCACCCGGGCGAAATACACTGCTTTTGTATATTTTTATCGCTGTTCCGCCCTTTTCTCTCCAAATGGTAAGGTTATTATATATCAAAATTTTTAGTATGTCAAGAGGATTTTTGTCAAAAAATACTGATTTTCGGTCAGGAGCAAATTAATAAAAAGTTTACAGCCCTGTTTTGCGGATTTTTTAGTCCATTAAACGTTTAAGGCAAAAGCTGAAAATTACAATTTGGTTACAGAAAAAGCCCGAAATAAATACTTTTCAGGCTTTCCCTGGAAAAGAAAGTATGTTCTAGGGTGCTTTTTTTATCAATATCTTACAAAAATCCGGGCGGTTTTTTAAATAGATTAACTATTGACAGGGCCGCTTTCAGAGTGTTACAATCTATTTACCGAGTGTAACTGCAATGTAATAATTGCGCCCTTTTGACGAAGTCAGGGGCCGGTAAAAAACAGACGAACACGGCCTTCACAGGGCAGAGAGAAAAACAGGCGCCTGCGGAAGGTCTTGACAAAGACCGTGTAAAAATAAAGACCGTTATGGATGACGAGAGGATCAAAGAGGGCGCTCAGGGAAAAGATGGGCGCTTTCGGAAAGGAAGTATTAGCTATGGGCAAGAAGATACTTAAAACAAGCAAAGCAGCTACAGCACTGTCTACAGCAGTATTGATAGCAGGTTCACCTATACTTGCAGCTGTTCACGCAGCGGGTACCAATGATTTTACCCTGACTGCCGATACATACGATGTGAAGGCCGGCGACGTCGTGAACGTTAAGGTCGGCTTCAGTCCTGACACTGAGGGCGCAGCCGGGTTCACCCTGCTGCTGCATTACGACCCTGAGGAGGTCGAGGTCTATGTACCTGCGGCCGGAGACCCCAAGTTCAATGTGGGCAGCGATTTTTCAGTGATAACCAACTACGGCGGCACTGAGGGCGTTGTGAAGATAGTGGGCGCTAATCTCAGCAGCTCCAATATCCGCAATGCTACTGACATCGCACTGGCTCAGTTCACCGTGCTCGACGGCGCAGAGGGCGACATTGATTACTGGCTGGAAGTCGATACCATCGTTTCCTGGGACGGAAATGGCTACGTGAAGGCGCCTTACACCGCACCAGGTGCGGACAAGCCTTTGTCGATCGACGTTGAGGGCGTAAAGACCACGTCACAGACGGCCCCTGAGACTACAACCACAAAGGAAGAAACTACCACTACGACTACTACGGTCAAAGAGACCGAGACCACTACTACCACTGCTCCGGCAGAAACTGTAACGACTACTACGCCCACAGAGACTGCGGCTCCCGCACCGGAAACGACCACTGAGGAGCAGACCGCTACGGTGACGGAGACTTCCGCTGCTGCCGAGACTTCACAGACCGTTTCCGAGGTCCCTGTCAGCGTGACAGAGACCGAGAAGGTCACTGAGGAAGAGCCTGAGGACGGCGCTGATGACGATGCGCTCTACAGTTTCAGCGGAAAGCTGGAGGAGGGTCAGACCGCTCAGTTCGGCATGGATATCTATGATTATATCCCCGACAGGAGCAAAAAGTACGACATAAAGTTCGGCTTCGAGACCACCGGTTACATGAGCGGCGGCGTCGGCACCTCTGTGAACGGCGAGTGGACCGTTCAGACAGCTGTTCAGGAAAGTGCAGGCAAGGGTACCTGGGTGTTCAGGAACTATGATCTGGAGCCTAGCAGCAGCATGGTCTATATGCAGGTCTACCACCTGGCAGAGAATGCTGAGTTCAGGATAACCTCTGTTGAAGTAGTGCCGGCTAAGGGCAGCCAGGATGAGTGGTACTATTACGAAGACGGCGATAATAACGATAACAGTCAGGAGCCTGAGGAGAGCGTGACAACTACCGTCACCGAAGCTCCGGCCGTCACTGAAAAGCCCGCAGAGGTCACTTCCGCTGCACAGGAGGTCACAGAGACAGTCACCACCAGACCCGCAGAGCAGGCGCCTGTGGCAGACACCTCAAAGGCTGCTGAGATAGCAGTTAAGCCTGTGGAGACTGAGAAGTTCGACCCGGACAAGAATTATGTGGTAACAAAGCCCGAAGTGGCTGCGGCTGCTGACAGCAGCGAGAGCAAGAGCGAAGAGGTCCCCTCTTCAGTTCCTGAGAAAAGTGCGGACAGCCAGCCTGACAGTTCGGTCAGCGACAGCGTTTCTTCATCGGCCGGCGATAACAACAGCATCGCAGGCGACCAGAATTCTTCCGCAGCTGCACCGGTCAGCAGCGACAGCTCCAGCAGCAGCGCAGCCGGCACCGGCAGTGACAGCAGCAAGACTACTCCCGAGAAGGTACTCAATACCGTCAACAGCGCCAATGAGCAGGCAAACAAGAACCCTAACACCGGTTCTGAGAACAGCGGCCTGAAGGCCTTCCGCCTGATGTTCATGGCAGCAGCGCTGGAAGTCATCTACACGCTGTTCGCAACCGTATACAACAAGGTATCAGGCAAAAAAGACGTAAAATAACAACTCCTTTATTCTGATGAGACATTTCCCCGCTGACTTTACTAGGGCGGGGAAATGTTTTGTTTTCTATTGACAAAATAACGGTTGGTGTGATATAATCGTTTATGTAGAATAACCGTGAAGGGAGGGGCTTTTATGAAATGTCCCAAATGCGGTGCGGCCGTGGGGGACCACGATGTGGTGTGCCCTAAGTGCGGCGCCGAGCTTTTTATAGATACGGCCCTGGCTGAAAAGATATTTACCAAGAAAAAGACTGAGTTCCCCGAGCCGGAGCCTGTTCAGTCAAAAAAAGCCGCCAGGGGCGGCGGCGGGCTTGCACTGAAAAAGCCGGAGCTGGATATGGGAAAGCTCAGGATAATACTCATTGCCGTGCTGAGCGTCATCGCCGTGGTGCTCATTGTGCTGATAATTATTTCGATGATAGGGGCAAAGGGCGAAAAGCTAGCCAGGAGAGCCTCTGACTTCATCGGGGCGGACTACATGGTGGCGGAGAACAAGATAGACGCTAAGCTTAAAATGGAAAGCGCCTACAAAGGTCTGACTGCGGTGGCGGAGTATGACAGGATAGCCGAGGCCGATGACAATGTGAGGGTAGACGGCGTGACTTATCCGGAATGGGCCGTGCTCTTCACCCTGGACGATGAGGAGAGGATAACCTCCGTCCGCTACTGCGATTTCGGCGGGCTGAAAAAGGATATCAGGGGCGTCAAGAAGAAGTTCACCGTGAATATGGATAAGTACAATAAAGGGGACAGTAAGTCCGCCATAGACAAAGAGCTGGACATGGACCCCTACAGCATCACATACACCAAGGACACCATGAGCTGCATTTACAGATACTGGTACGAGAACGACAGCGGCGACGAACAGCCCGTGGTGCTTTATGTCAATTATGACAACGACAGCAAGTTTGTGAATTATTCATCTGTGATGGTATATCACCAGTATATGTAAAAAAAGCTCCCCGGCCTGTGCGGTCGGGGAGTTTTTGGGTATCAGCAGCTATATGAGCTTACTGTCATTCGCCGTAGATCTCAGCTTTAAGAAGAGCACGGGCATAGTCAAGGTCGATATCCAGGGTGGACTGGCCATCGTGCCAGCCGTAATCGTAGTGGTCCTCGGCGGGTATGCGAAGAGACTTCATCTTGTAGTCCATTGAGAACAGGGCCTTGTAGGCAGCTATGAACATCTCTCCCCTGCTCATATTGGTGGTCAGGTGTGAAAGTCCCGCACGGGCGAAACGGTCGATGACGATGGGATCTGAGTGTCTGACCTTGGCGATGACCTTGCTGATGACCTCACGCTGACGCTCGGTCCGCTGGAAGTCGGCGTTGCCCACATATCTGAGCCTTGCGTAGGCCAATGCCTGGTTGCCGTTCATATTATAGGTCCCGCCGGAACTGAGATAGTCTTTTCCATGCTCATATCCCAGGATATGGTTCTGCTCGGCCATTGGAGGTATCATGCCCTCAGCTTCGGCGTCGGTGACAGTCAGCTCAATGCCGCCCACCGCATCGACTATCTCGATGAAGGAAAAGAAGTCGATGTAAACATAGTCGTCTATGCTGATATCGAAATCGTATTCGAGAGTGTCCATCAGCAGCTCAGGTCCCCCGGTGACATAAGCGGAATTGAGCTTGTCATAGTAGCTCACGCTGTAGCCGTCATGGTCCTGGCCGGCGATCTCTAAGTACATATCCCTCATGAAGGAGGTCATAGTGATCTCCCTGGTCTTGCTGTTGACGGAAAGCAGGATCATCGAATCGGTCCTTCCATAGTCCTCAGGGTCCCTGGTGTCGGAACCGATGATGAGGATATTGGAAACTTTTTTGCTGTCAAGGGCGCCGGAAGTGTAGGTGCGCCACCGGTCCTCACGGATATCGACCATCATTATGTAGCGTATAAGCAGGCCGTTGGCAGCTAAAAATACCACCAGGACCAGTATCAGTACGGTCCTGAAAAACCGCCTCAGGGGGCCTTTTTTCTTTCTCTCGTTCGTTTCCATCTTTCTCTGCCTTTTTTGTCTTTCGTTTGCTTTGCTGCTCCTGGCCGGCTCGGGCCTGCGTGGTCTGCGGACCGGTCCCGGAGCGGGCTGGGGCGCAGGCCGTGGCTGTCTCTGAGGGGGCGCAGCAGCATGACCCTGGGGAGACTTTGGGCTTCGGCTCCGGGGATAAGGCTCCTCCCGGTGATATCCCCCATCCTGCGGATGATGCCGTTCCTGAGAGTATGTCCCATAGCTGCGGCCGTCAAAGGCCTCGTCTATGCTGTGCATGGTAAGGTCAGTTTCACCGCCGTCGTCACCGGCTAAGCGGCTGAACTGTCTGAGCTGCTCTTCGTACTGAGCTGCATATGGGTCAGAGTTCCTGCGGCCGTCTTTTCCTGCCATATCTGCCTTCCTTTCTTTTTGGTGTCCAGCCGGGCTGTCCGGCTGTGTCAATGCCTATTATATAACGTTTTCGCTGCGTTGTCAAACCGTAAAAGCATTTTTTCATCTGGTCTTCACCTTATTTTTAATCATTGTTCATTAATTTAGTCATAAATAAAAAATATAAGCATTGACAAAGCCAGGGAAAAATGGTATCATATTAGTGTATGCTTATTATAGGGAGGTGTGTCTGACTGGGCGAAAAGTTTGTCAGGAACGGTACGGCGCTGCCGGCTTACAGTGTGCTGATGTCGGTTTATAACGGCGAAAGGCCTGAGTTTTTCAGAGAGAGTCTTGACAGTATGCTCGGGCAGACTTACGGCTGCGATGAGCTTGTTGTCGTTTGCGACGGCGAGCTGACGGCTGAACTTGATGAAGTACTGGCGCTGTACTGTGAAAGATACCCTGTGATAAAGGCGCTGAGACTGCCGAAGACCGGCACAGGCGGCTGTGCGAACGCAGGACTCAGCATTTGCAGGAACGAGTATATAGTTAAAATGGATTCGGACGATATCTCGCTGCCGGAAAGGTGCGAGCTTTCTCTCTACTACATGGCCAGACATCCCTCGGTGGACGTGCTGGGGGCCTATATACAGGAATTTGACAGCAGGACCGGAAAGGATATCGCAGTAAAGAAGACCCCTTCGGGGAGCAGGGCCATCAGGGAATACGCCCGCAGGAGGAACCCTTTCAATAACCAGACCCTGGTCTATAAGAGGTCGGCGGTGGAAAAAGCCGGCGGCTACAGCAGCATACAGCGCTGCGAGGACTACGACCTTGCAGTAAGACTGCTTATGACGGGAGCTGTGGCAAGGAATATCCCCAGAGTCCTGGTCAGGTACAGAGTCACTGAGGGCAACTACGGCCGCCGGCGCAACTGGGCCAACACCAGATCTTTCATAGCGGTCAGGTGGAGGATATTCAGGTCCGGTTTCTCTTCACTGAGCGACTTTCTTGTCCCCTCGGCATTGCAGCTGATACTGTTTATCCTCCCCGGGAGAATGACGGGGACAATATATAAAAAGCTGCTGAGAAAATGATCGGCAGACTTATGTTAGTGCTGTGACAGAGACGTTACAAATTATTGCGCAGTGTGTACAGTTTTGTAAGAATACTTGACTTTAGTACAGTTTTCTGATAAGATTTACACTGACGAACGACCGCAGCGGGGCATTACCGCTTTTTAAGAACAGATGTTAAGGCCCGGAGTTCTCCCGGGTATGCTATAAATACTATTTGAAGGAGGTTCGGTATGGAACCGAGTGTTAAGCTATGTATGGGCTGCATGAATGAACTCGATGCCGACGGGAGCTGCCACTATTGCAGCTATACCGACGACATACCGCATTTGCAGTCATATCTGGCCCCCAGGACCGTGCTGGATAACAGGTATGTGGTGGGGAAGATGCTTTCCTACAACGGCGAGGGCGCCTCATATATATGCTATGATATGGTCGGCAAATGCAAATGCGTCTGCCGTGAATATATGCCGGATACGCTTTGCGAAAGGGATATGGACGGACTTACCATAACCGTCAACCCGGACTGTCTTGCCAAGTACAAGACCTTTATGTCGGAATTCGCCGATATGAACAAGGTCCTTTCCCGTATGCGCAACCTTAACCATATCGCCACCGCAAAGGATATGTTCTATGAGAACAACACCACCTATGTTATCCTTGAATATGTGGAGGGCGTTTCGCTGAAGAAGTTCTTGCAGTCGAACACCGGCTATCTGACCTGGGACCAGGTCAAAAAGCTGTTCGTGCCGCTTTTCACCACTCTGAGCATCATACACAATGCGGGCATTATCCACAGGGGCATCTCGCCGGAGAACATCATAGTCACTACGGACGGGGAACTGAAGCTGACCGGGTTCTGCATCAGCTCTATCAGGACCTCCAACACGGGACTTATCCCTGAGTTCTATTCGGGCTATACGGCTCCGGAACAGTACACCTCTTTGCAGTGGCAGGGCACCTGGACCGACGTTTATGCAGTGTCGGCGGTGATATACAGGATACTGACCGGGTGTATGCCCTTAGACGCCAACACCAGGATCCACAACGACACCATGGTGGAGGCTGCAAGGGTCAACCCAAGGATACCCAGGCATATCTCAAACGTTTTAGCCGACGCTATGGCCGTCAGGGGCGAGGACAGGATACAGACGGTGACGGAGCTGGTATCGAGCCTGTTCGAGCAGCAGCCTGTAAGAATGGAACACCAGAAGGGCGCTACACAGACCATACCGATACAGCATATACCCAACCGCAGGTCCGATAACGTTCAGCGCCGCAGACCGAAGAAAAAGCAGAAAAACAGCAAGGCTGCCTCCATCGTGGGCTGGATAGTCCTTGCGGCAGTGCTCACACTGGGTGCAGTGCTGCTGGTGCAGCTGCTTTCAGGTCCCCCGGAGGAGGGCACTGAGCCTACCAGGTCCTATGCGGATATAGACTACGGTTATTCGGATTCGGAGGCCGAGGACGATTACGATTACGGCACCACGACCACCTCAGTCACCACAGTGTCGGACGAGAGCGGGTCTGAATACGGCTACGGCTCCATAATGCCCAGCGTCATCGGAATGATATATTCCGAGGTCGAAAGGCAGATAGGCGAGCAGTTCACCCTCAGGCCTGTGTATTACTACTCTGATGTGGACGAGCCGGGGCTTGTAAAGGGCCAGGGCATACCGGAGGGTTCGGACTATGACCCTGAGCTGAAGAACGAGCTGGAGCTTGAGGTCTGCGCAGGACCGCCGAAGATACCCGTTCCTGACTGCTCTGGCTATCTCAAGAAGGATTATCTGGACCTGCTGGACAGCCTGAACATCAAGTATAAGGTGGAGAACGACAAGTCATATACTGTAGCTGTGGATTACGTCATAAGTACCAGCACGCCGGCAGGCAAGCTCATCAATATCGAGAAGGGCGATGTGCTGACGGTATTCGTATGCGACGAGGTGCTGACCTATGCGACCACCACCACCGCTGCCACTACTACGACCACCGCCTACAACGACTGGGGCGGCAATGACTGGGGCGGCGACCAGCAGAATACCGATGTGTGGAGCGATACGGGTTATCAGGGAGATTACGGCGATTACGGCGGCGACGGACAGTGGGACGGCGGCCAGTGACAACAGCCGGGAACAGCAGTGATATCAACACGCATAAAACGGGTGATTAATTCTAACAAAATTTTGAATAATTACGAAAACGTTTTTAAAGCCCTTGACAAGTCAAGGGCTTTGTGTTATTCTAAGTAGTGGAAATAAGAATGTTGACGAGTTCTGCCGCTGGTGTGGATGAGGTCTTGTAACTGGTGGAAAAGGCTGTCTGGCAGGCTCGGCTTTTAATTGGAGGTATATGACATGGCAAAGAAAATCGGTGTTTTGACTAGCGGCGGCGACGCCCCCGGTATGAATGCCGCTGTAAGGGCTGTTTGCAGAGCTGCTCTTCAGAGAGGTATGGAGGTCGTAGGTATCCGCAGAGGCTACAACGGTCTTCTCAACGGCGAGGTCATCGAAATGAACGCCAGGATCGTTTCCGGGATCATACAGAGAGGCGGCACCTGTCTTTATACTGCAAGATGTCCTGAGTTCAGGAACCCTGAGGGCGTGAAGAAGGGCAAAGACAAGTGCATCGAAATGGGTCTTGACGGCATTGTTGTCATCGGCGGCGACGGCTCCTTCAGAGGTGCGGCTGATCTTTCGGCCCAGGGTATACCGTGTATAGGCCTTCCCGGTACTATTGACAACGACATCTCCTGCACTGAGTATACTATCGGCTACGATACCGCTATGAATACCGCTATGGAAATGATCGACAAGATCAGAGACACCGCACAGTCCCACGACCGCTGCTCTGTAGTAGAGGTAATGGGCAGAAATGCCGGATATATCGCAATAAACGTTGGCTTAGCTGTTGGCGCAGAGGCCGTTATCACTCCTGAGGAGGACTATGACCTTGATGAGATCTGCCGCAGGATGCAGCAGGTCATGAAGAGCGGCAAGAGCCATTTCCTGATAGTTGTGGCTGAAGGCGTCGGCAAGACCGATTATATCACCAGGACCATACAGGAGCTGACCGGCATCGAGACCAGGGCCACTATACTGGGCCATGTTCAGAGGGGCGGCTCCCCCACTGTCAGGGACCGTGTGATCGCAACTCAGATGGGCTACCATGCTGTTGACCTGCTGGAGCAGGGCATCGGCAACAGAGTTGTGGGCATGAAAGACAACAAGATCTATGATGTTGATATCCAGGAGGCGCTTTCAATGAAAAAGCCCTTCGAGGACGAACTTTATAAGATCCTGAACGAAACTGCATTCTGATATCTCAGAACAGATAAATTCAACACAGAGTAGAAGGCCCTGCGTTAAGTGTTCGGCAGACGGGGAGTTGCTGTCGGGACGAAAAGGGTAAAACCCTTGCGGTTCGGTCTTCGCATCCCGCTGATGTAAACGTGTAAAGAGCGCAAAAACGAAAGCTTTTCATAGCGGACTTCTTTACGCATGGGAACATTAGCCGTGCTGAAAAAGGAGGTCATACTATGAAAAGCTTTTTTAAGTCGTTCGTCAAGTCCGCACAGGAGGTAAAAAATGTCAGGTGTCTGTGCGTCACGGGACTGTTCATCGCAGTGTCAATGGTGCTGGAGTTTTTCTCCATCGACCTGAGCTTTGCCAAGATAAATTTCGCATTTTTAGCGATCGCAGTTATAGGTATGCTCTACGGGCCGACGGTAGGATTTTTTGCCGGGCTTGCCTGTGATGTGGTGGGGTATATAGTTCACCCTACAGGAGCGTTCCTGCCGGTCTATACTCTTGTCGCAGGCTTGCAGGGGCTTATCTACGGGTGCTGTCTGTATGTGAAGAACGACAGCCATTCGCTGATAGTCAAGAACAATCTGAGCGGCGGCGAGACTGACATAACCTTGTATTTCAGGGCGGTCATCGCCAGACTGCTGGACGTTTTGGTCATCAATCTGCTGATAAACACCCGGCTCAATATGCACTACGGGTTCATTCCCGACGAGGCCTATGGGACGGCCATAGTTTCCAGGCTGGCCAAAAACGTTATCGAGCTGACGGCAGACATCCCTCTGCTGTTTATATTGCTGCCGGCGGCGCTGATGGCCTATAATCGGGTGTTTCGGCAGAAAAGCTCCCCGGTCCATAGCTGAAAGAGACAAGATCAAGAAATAAGTACTCCCCTCCCGGACAGGCACTGGCGCTGACCGGGAGATTTTTGACAGCAAAGATTGTAAAATTTATGTGAACTTTCCGATAATTATAAATGCTTAAATAATATTGCAGGAGTTGATTAAATTAAGCTTATTCCGGCTCGGTTTGAGGAAAATATATCTAAAGGCGCAGCAAAATCCCGATCTGTTTGTTAAATAAGACTAATTTTCTTTAATAAATTTTAAATTGTAAAAATATTACCTTAATAAACCGACTGTTGACAAAAGTCATCGAAAACGTTATAATATATGTGCTTGGGGGAGCATATCTATGAGGGAAAGAGAGTGTTGAGAATGGATAGGGATATCAGGGAAATGAATAATAACCGGAAGGGTTTCACTCTGGTCGAGCTGGTAGTCGTTGTTGCCATAATCGGTATACTGGCTGCGCTTGTGGTGCCGTCTCTGATGGGCTACGTGCGCAGGTCCCGTGTAAAGGCTATGATGGGCGATATGAAGTCTATCGTCAATTCTACGACCGCTGCTATAAGCTGCGCTTACAGCGATTTCAATTACGGAGCTGCTCTGACGGAGGAATATAACGGCAAGAAATGCGGGGTCATCACCAATTATGAGATGAAGGTCGCACAGGAAGGCGACGAGGGCACTATCTCAGATATTGATTACCGCATTGCAAAGAGCATTGTGGAAACTCTGGAGCCAAACGGGATAAAGTTCGATTTCACCAAGTACAGCGGTCCCAATTCGGGGGCCATGGGCATGAGCCTGACGGATTACAATAACCACGGCTACGGCTGTCCGGGGATAGTTCTGCTTTTTGGCACAGATGCGGGCATCGAGCGGCTGGAGTACTCCAACGGCAGTATAATGTGCGTTTATGACGGTGATTACAACATTTACATCGAGGGTGAGGACGAAGCAGAGTTCGTAGCACTGAGCTGATAAGACAGCAGCCGTATTTCTTATAAAAATATTCAGCCCCGGAGCGGTCGGCCGATCGCTCCGGGGCATTGTGTTTGTTATAGGTCAATGGCAAAGGTCAGAGGATAATGCTCTCACTGTGAGGGCTAAAACAACGCAGCCCCTCAGAAAAAGACGTCCTCCGCTATCTCCCGTCAAAATGGGCCTTTACCTGGTTACTCAGGTCCTGTGCCTCTTCAGAGATGATAAGGATCCAGTAGCCTTTAAAGTCCGTGATCACCGCTCTGTCGAACTTCACCATCTCGTCCGGCGCATAGCCGTCAAATATAGCCCGGCGTTGTTCCAGCCGCTGCTTTAATGCGTCATGGGCAGCATCACTGTCATCCATCTTTAAAACAGATATCTCATCTGGCCTGTCGCCGGTCTTATTGTAAAGAATACCGCCGTCGATGACGTCCTCGTCGCTTATGCCGTAATTTTTCATGCAGTTTTTGTCGAACAGCTCGTCGCCCTTGCAGGCCATGCCGTCCATCAGAGTGGGGTCGATCTGACTTAGCACAGTCTTAGCGGTGATCTCAGGATCTCCCTTCTCTGAGCTGTTCCCCTTGCCGCAGCCCGTGAGCATCAGCACCGCTGATGCAGCGCAGGCAGTCATTATCAGTAGCTTTTTCAGAATTATCACAATACCGTCTCCATTCCTGTTTTTTGTACCTTCATGCCCATGGCCTCGTAGAACTTCCTGGCCCCGGGGTTACATTCCCAGACGTTCAGAGTAACATTATAGCAGCCCATCTCCTTCGCCCTTCTCAGCACGTCTTCATAAAGTGCCTTGCCGATGTGTTCGCCACGGCGTTCTTCATCAACGCACAGGTCATCGATATAAAGAGTCACCCCATGGGTCATGGCCGTGCTCTGACGGTGGTCCTGTATCTCGCAGAAGCAGTAGCCCACCATAATATCGTCCTGATCCGCTGCCGCCAGGATCAGCCTTTCCTTATCGTGCAGCATCACTCTCAGCTCCTCAGGCGAATACTTATATCCGCCCTCTGTGAAAAGATCCGGTCTTCCTTTAGCATGGACCCCGCAGACCTGCCTGAGCAGCTGTGATATCCTTTCGATATCCTTCTCTTCGGCTTTTCTTATCCTCATAGCTTTCGTCCTTTCCATCAAGCTTTAAATATGATAACACATTTTATGTCAAATGTAAAGACCTGCCGCAGAAAAATGCACAAATATCAGAGAAAAAACTGTCTGAGTCTACAAAATAGCGGTCCTGCACTTTAAAAATATTCAAAATGTGTTATAATATAATGGAGTAGGTATATCAAAATGTATCAGATGAAATTCGGTTCATTATAAAATGGACGGAGGAAGTTTATGAAGATAAAGCACATAGCGGCGGTAGTCTCCGGACTTGATGAGGAGTACCCGTACAATATAATCAGAGGCATCAATCAATTCGCAGCAGAGAATGGGCTGAACGTTTCCTATTTTGCCGCTTTCGGCGGAGTGGTGGACAGCAGCAGGTTCGACATGGGCGAGTTCAGCATTTATAATCTTACGGATTTTTCAAAATTTGACGGGGCGCTGCTGCTCTCCAACACCTTTTCTGACCCGGTCATAAGGGGAAGGATAACTGACAAGGTAAAGGCGGCCGGTATACCGGCAGTGATCTTCGAGTGCAGCGACCATGAGGAGTTCTATGACATCAGCATCGACAACTATTCCGTTATGAGAGAGCTGGTGGAGCATATCGTTAAGTTCCACGGTGCGAAGGTGATAAACTACGTTTCCGGCCCCCTGGCCAACCCGGAGGCAAGGAGCAGATACCGGGCATTCCGGGACGTGATGGAGGAAAACGGCCTGAAGATCGACGAGGACAGGATATTCCACGGCTTTTTCAGGAGCTTCGACGGCACCAGGGCCATAGAGTCTTTCAAGGAGTCCGGGCTGCCGCTGCCGGACGCTTTTATCTGCGCTAACGACAGCATGGCGCTGACAGCGGTGTCGGCTCTGGAGAAGATGGGGATAAGGGTGCCGGAAGACGTGATGGTCACTGGTTTCGATGATACCTTCAACGCCAGAAATTCCTGCCCGGTGCTGACAACGGTAAAAAGGCCCCTTTATAAGTCCGGCTATAAGGCCGGAGAGATACTTCTGGGGCTTATGAACGGAGATGATAAGCCCAGGAGCACGGTCATGGAAGCCACGCCGGTGTTTTCTGAGAGCTGCGGCTGCAAGGCGGAGATACTCAGCGACACTTTAGCCTACCGCAAAAGCACCTATAAGCGCATCGAAAAGGACAATTCCAATGTTCATATGCTCAACAGGCTGACCGCTGCCCTGGCCGAGACAAGATCGGCAGAAGAGTGTTTCAGGGTCATCGCCGGAATGGTCCACGAGCTGGAGTGCGACAGGTTCAGCCTGTGCCTGACTTCTGACTGGGAGGAGGGGTTCAACACTTCTTCTATAAAAGACGAACTGGCCACATATGCGCCTATGATGACGGCGCCCATCATCTGGAACAAGGGCAGGCTCAGCTCCAAGGAGCTTTTCCCAAGCTCGGATATGTTCCCGGAGGAATTTGAGGACGGGGGTAACATCAGCTATTTCCTGCCGCTGCATTTTGGCGAAAGATGCCTGGGCTACTACATAATCACCAACAGCGATTTTCCCATTTACAGTCTGCTCTGCCATACCTTTACCATGGCTCTGAGCAACTCCCTGGAGAACATCTCAAAGCAGGGACATATAAACAATGCCATGGAAGAGCTGAACAGGCTCTATATCACCGACCCGCTGTGCGGTATCTATAACCGCAGCGGCTTTGTCAAGGCTGCGGAGGAGATGTTTGAAAGGAGCATCGCAGAGGGTTCCCCGGTGATGATAAGCTTTGTAGACATGGACGGGCTGAAGACTATAAACGACACCTACGGTCACGCTGAGGGGGACAAGTCCCTGAAAAAGCTGGCAGGAGTGATAAGGGGATGCTGCACAAAAGGTGCGGTCTGCGCCAGGATAGGCGGGGACGAGTTTGTCATCTTCACCCCGAGAGCTGAGGGAGAGTCTGACAGGGAGCTGGCAGAGAGACTTCAAAAAGCTCTTGAAAGAACGGAGCTGGAGAAGACGGAGCCTTATTCACTTTCGGCCAGCATAGGCAGCGTCATAGGGGTCCCGAAAAAAGGAGACACCCTCAGCGCAATGATAGACCTGGCGGATGAGCGGATGTACGAGGTCAAAAAGAACAAGAAAAGGCTGAGGGGAGAAAGCACAGATGATAAAAAATAAGATCCTGAGGTTCAAGTCAAAATGCAGAAAGCTCCTCAAATGCAGCACCGGCGGAGAGTTTATCCGTCAGCTGCCCTTTGGGTATATCGAAAAAATGGCGCTGCTGCCGGGGGCGATGCTGCTCATAGCCTATATCAGACATTTTCTTTTCAGTTTTTTTGATACTGAGGCTTTGCAGTTCATACCGGCATATAAATCGCAGTATTACTCCCAGGCGGCTGTTTTCGCCTACATATGCTCGGCGCTGGTCATAGTGCTGTACCTTGCAAAGCTAAGGACCGTGAAGGGCAGCATAAAAAACTGCATAAAGAACTATTTCAAAAGCAGCTTCCCCATGGTGCTGCTGACAGTATACTTTCTGTTCATACTTCTCTCCCCTTTCATAAACGGTTTCACCACCGACGCTATGAAAGGCGTCGGCAACAGGTTCGAGCCTTACTACTATCTGCTTTCCTACTATTTCTGTTTTATCATGCCTGTAACTGTTGTGAGGAAAGAGAAGAGCATAAGGCTGATAGTTTACAGTCTTATCTTTCTAAGCATCGCTACGGCGTTCATGACGCTCCTGAAGCCCTCCCTGGCCGACGGGCCGTTCGTTTACTATAACAGCGGATTTTTCCATAACACCAACCACTACGGCTATTTCCTCACCATGTCCATAGGCCTTTGCGCTGCCATGGCGGTGCTGGAAAAGAATACAAAGCTGAGGACTGCGGCAATAGCCGGGCTTGTTCTCAATGCCGCCGAGCAGGTGCTCAACAACAGCTTCGGCTCCATACTCAGCTCCATAGCCGCCCTGATGCTGCTGATGATAATGCTGTGGATCGCAAAGGGAAAATTCGTGCCGGCCTCCTTGGCAGTATTCGGGCTGTTCATGGGAGTTTCCCTGGCTGCGGCGTTCTTCTTCAGGCCGGCATATTTTCTGAATTTCAGCTTTCTCAGCCGGGACATAAAGAAGATACTGAACGAAACGGAGGACGCCGGTTCCGCAGGCTCCGGCAGGATAAGGCTCTGGCGCTATGTGGGGGACCTGATAGCTAAAAGGCCCTTCTTAGGCTACGGCATAGAGGGCATGAACCGCAATATGCAGCAGGATCTCCATACCAGTGTGAACCGTGTACATAATGAGTTTTTGCAGTATGCACAGTTCTACGGCGTGCCGGCTGTGGCGTTCTATTTCTCAGGGTGTCTGGGAGTATTCATAAGGGGGCTGAAAAACAAAAAGCGCCTTACGGACTGTAATATCGCCGCCCTGACAGCTGCCTTTGCCTACCTGGCTAACTCATTCTTCGGTGTGTCGATGTATTACACTACGCCAATGTTCTTCCTGCTCCTGGGGATATCTATGAACATAAACTCACCCGTGACTGAAAAGTCAGAAACGGCTCGATAAAATACCCTCTGCGGTAAGCTTACCGCAGAGGGTCCTTTTTACTGTGTTCGTTTCGACTTCAATACCGCCAGAGCGGCGTAGTGGAGGACTTCAAAGCTCTCAGGCGCTTTTTTTTGGAGCATCTCGATATGCTCCTTTTCCCATTTTGCCAGGTCCTGAGGACTGAGGGAAGCCCCTGCCCCACGGCAGGCTTTCATACGCCCGTGCCAGGTCTGGCGGGTGAAGGGTACTCTGATATCATATTCCTCATGGTCCTCCAGAGTGAAATACTCCAGGGCGGCCTCGGGTATCCACAGGGGTCTGCGCTCCTCCCCTGCCCCGGACCAGACAGGGTTGTATCTGAGCACCAGCCTTTCGCTTTCACCGGCGATGGGGTCCTCAAAAGGCAGCCAGGCCATATAGAGTATCAGCAAAGTACCGCCGGGGCGAAGAAAACGGCTGAGTTTCGGCATAAGGACACTGTGATCGAAATACCAGAAACACTGGCAGGCCGTCACAACGTCAAAACTGTTCTCTTCAAAACTCATTTCCTCGGCGGAGGAGACTGCAAAGCTGATATCCATGCCGGCTTTTTCAGCCATGCTGCGGCCATAGGCGATCTGGTTTTCGGAAATGTCCGCTGCCGTCCACTGCGCTCCGTATCTGTACATATTCCTTGGCAGGACCCCGGTCCCGGTGCCAATGTCAAGGACCCGCTGACCTTTCACACAAAGTCCCCTGTCAACTATCTTCTGATAAAACTCCTCAGGATATATGTCCCTGAACCTGGCGTAGTCCTCCGAGGTACGGCCGAAATCAAAAGGACGCCCTGCGTCTATCCTGCTGTCTGTAATGTCCATTTCTGTACTCTCCTCTCCGGATAAACGAAAGGACTGCCGCAGCAGTCCTTGATATAACTATTCCTCTGTAACAGGAGAATCAGCGGCGTTTTTCTTAACGCTCTCTATGCCGTTCTTTGCGCTGTCCTTCTTTACATAGCCTTCGCTGACCACAAGGATAGTTCCCTCGGGATCCTTCAGGCGGAAACGGGTCTCGCCGGCTTTGTCAGTGTAAAGCTCGAACTTAGCGCCCGAAACAGTCTCAAAGCCCTCCACGGTCTGGTCCTCAACAGCAGCCGAGGGAGCATACTTTACAACGTTCTCTATAACGGCCTTCACAGCATCTAAGCTGTCAAATACCTTTGTGCCGGCAGCGATGACCTCGCCGTTGCCTGCTTTAAGATTGAATGAATAGCCGCTGCCCGAGTTTTTGATAACGAATTTTCCCATAGCGATCAACACCTTTCGTTTTCTGTTATTTTATAGGTCCATGGGACCTACCACTGTTATTATAACCGTTTTCCACAAAAAAGTCAATAGGGCGGCAAGTTTTTTGTATACACAGCATATTTCTGACAAATAATGGGTATAGTTATGGTCATATTTACTCTTTTATTCCTCATTAATATAATTGTAATAGTGAAAATGACGATATTTGAAATAGTTTATTAATGTGCTTGACATAAAGTTTGTAAAAAGTTATAATGAATATATGTATTGTCACTGTAAAATGACATTGCCAAAAAAATAATGCAAACGGCATAGCCCCCAGTGAGACCATTATGCCGTTTACTGTAAGACAAGAACGAGGAGGAGGACCCATGGCGAAAAAGAAGAAGAAAAAATGGATAATACTGTGCGCAGCGGTGGTAGTTATCATAGGAGCCGGCGTGGCGCTGAAGTCTATGATAAGCGGTATGAACAGCTCTGTGATGACATCTCAGAAATACACGGTCATAGCAGCTGAGACCCGTGATCTTTCGGACATTCTCACCACCAACGGGAAGGTCATCGGTAACGAGACGGTCGATGTGAACACCAAGCTGAATGCGGTAGTTTCCGAGGTCAACGTTAGTCTTGGCGACCATGTTGAGGCGGGAGACGTGCTCTGCGTCTTTGACAGCAGTGAATTGCAGGAGGAATATGACAGTCTTTCAAAGCAGGTCACTACCGGGGACCAGAAGACTGAGGACAGCCACGAAAAGAACCAGCGTGATCTGGAAGCTGCACAGGCCAAGAAGACCAGGGCTCTGGAAAGGGCACAGAGGGTCATCGACAGGGCAGTAAAGGCCCGTGACGACGCTTATGCAGATTACAACAAGAAGGTAGAGGAATATAATTCACATATCGGTGAGGAAACGGAGCCGGGTGAGCTGCCCTATGATTTTGCCGCTATGGACGCACAGCTGGAAGCTCAGTATGCACAGCTGTCCACCTATGATGATGCGGTGACTGACGCCAATGAGAGCTATAAGGACACCGAGACTCAGTACGACGAGAGCATACAGGCTATACAGGACATGATAGACGCCGAGCAGTATGAACTGGGCGGAGACTCGGCAAAGCAGCTGAAAAAGCTCAAAGAGCAGATAGACCAGTGTACGGTCATTGCACCGCAAAGCGGCATTATCACCGCTCTGAACGTAAACGAAGGCACCATACCCATGTCCTCCTCCATCATGACCATCGTCAACATGGATAAGACTGTTGTGGAGCTTACGGTAAAGGAGACTGATATCGCCAAGATAACCGAGGGCATGGACGCTGTAGTGACCTCGAAGGTCATCCCTGACGAGGAGATGAAGGCGAAGATAACCAGGATAGTCCATGTGCTTTCGGCAGACCCCACGGACTCTACAGCGGCAGGCTACAAGGTAGAGGTCACCCTTGACGTACCTAACGACAAGCTTCTGATCGGTATGTCGGCCTCGGTAGACATCACCCTTGTACAGGTGGGCGAAAAAATGTCGGTGCCTTATTCCGGTGTTTTTGAAAAAGACGGAGCGAAATACGTATATGCCGCAGAGAAAACCGGAGAAGATGACGGCTCTTATACCGCAAAACTGCTGAAGGTCAGCACCGGCCATGAGGGTGATTTTTACGTTGAAGTCACCGGCGGCGAGGTCAAGGACGGCGACCTTATAATCGAGGACCCTCAGGGCAGCGATCTGCTCAGACCGGTGGAAGAGGGCATGAGGATATACGTCAATGAATAGAGTTCCGGTCATACATATGGAAGCCGTGACAAAAAAGTATTATATCGGGGAACCTAACGAGCTGCAAATACTTTTTGATATAGGGCTTGATATCTACGAGGGAGAGTTTGTCTCCATTGTGGGCGCATCGGGGTCTGGCAAGAGCACTCTGATGAATATTATCGGCCTGCTGGACAGACAGACCGATGGTAAATATCTGCTCAACGGCACAGACACTTCGCAGCTGGACGACACCGAGCTAAGCCATATCAGGAATAAGGAGATCGGTTTCGTTTTTCAGAACTTCAACCTTATACCCAAGCTTACGGCCCTGAAAAACGTGGAGATGCCCCTGCTTTATGCGGGAATGTCCCAGAGGAAAAGGACCGAAAGGGCCATGGAGCTTATCAGGCTGGTGGGAATGGAGGACAGATATTCCCACGACCCCAGCGAGCTTTCTGGCGGACATAAACAGAGGATAGCCATTGCAAGAGCTATGGCCAACCAGCCCTCGATAATCTTAGCGGACGAACCTACGGGCGCTCTGGACACTAAGACAGGGCGAATGGTAATGGACCTTTTCCACAAGCTCCACAAGGAGGAAGGCAAGACCATAGTCCTCATAACCCACAGCCCCGAGCTGGCGTCGGAGACTGAGCGAATGCTGACCATCAGCGACGGACGGATCGTCTCTGACTTCGAGAGGGGGAAGGGCGAATGAATTTCCTGGAAAGCATAAAGATGGCGTTTACGTCCCTGGCGATAAACAAGCTAAGGTCATTTCTGACCATGCTGGGCATAATCATCGGCATAAGCGCCGTCATAACGATAACCACCATCGGAAACTCCATCTCGCAGACCCTCAGCGGAACATTCGACCAGCTGGGGACCTCAAAGCTGACCATCTACCCGGATATCAGAGATGATAACGACGGCTACCATGACCTGCCGGATGACGAGCAGCTGACGCTGGAGATGGTGCAGGATCTTATAAAAAGGCACCCCAACGAGCTGACTTACAGCTGCAACACCCTTTACCAGGGGTCGGAAGTGGTGAGCGAGAACGGCAACTCTTTCAAAACCTTAATGTTCGGGGTGTCGGACGACTATTTCGACCAGTTCAAAAAGCAGATAGTCAAAGGCCGGGCTGTGAGCAAGGGTGACATGGAGGAGCAGAAGTACACCTGCCTGGTGTCGGAGATCTTCACACAGCAGTATTTTGAGCACCCGGATGACGCCATCGGTTCGACGGTGAAATTCTTGGGAGCTGACGGAACGAATGTCCGCCTGACGATCGTGGGGGTCATGGAATACACAGACCTGGAGAAAAACCAGCTCGGGGTCAACAAGGCGAAAAGCATTTACGATATCAGGACCTGGGTGTTTTTCCCATATAATACCATGCTGAAGATACAGGGACTGGAGCCTAAGGAGACTATACTGGAAGCAGCCGAGATCGGCTGGACCAAGAACTGCGATAAGGAAACGGCAAAGCTATACATTCAGAAGTACTTCGAGCCGATATACCGCAATGACGAGGTCTGGGAGATGCACATTTACGATGAGGCGCAGATCTTCGGAATGATCGACACGGTGCTGACCGTAGTGACGGTGGCGATCTCGGTGATTGCGGCGATCTCACTGATAGTTGGCGGCGTGGGCGTTATGAACATCATGCTGGTAAGTATTCTGGAGAGGACCAGGGAGATCGGCGTGAGGAAAGCCCTTGGCGCTCTGAACGGAGACATCAGGAAGCAGTTCGTCATCGAGGCCATAATCATATGCCTGACGGGAGGACTGATAGGGGTCATTATCGGCATAATGAACGGCGTTTTGCTGAGCAAGATTGCATCGCTGCTGCTGACCACCATGGCGCCGGAATATGCGGAATACATCGTGCTGACGGTGCAGCCCTCAATACCGGCAATAGTGATATCCCTGGGATTTTCCATGCTGACGGGCCTTATCTTCGGGTATTACCCCGCAAAGAGGGCCGGGAACATGAATCCTATAGACGCACTGAGATACGAATAGACCGACCATACCCTCCCCTGCCTGCATTTTGCGGGCGGGGGAGTTTTTTGTATTTTGAGACAAGCTGGGGCGGCGGAGTTTGTGCAGGTCTACAAAAGTGAACAAATGTTCTTGACAAAATAAAAAGAGAGGTGTATACTGTTATACAGTACTAGAACATTTGTACGAATAAATTGGGGAGGACAGAAAAGAATGACAAAAAAGAGAGACTTGCTGGCAAAACTGGACGTTTATGACTATGTGAAGGCGATCATGGAAATGCCCCTGGGAGAGGGGCGCAGGGTCAACGGGAGCCACCAGGGTCAGACCGTGCCGGAGACGAGGATACTCGGGCAGTACCGTGGGGTGTGCCAGAAAATCAGGCGCATGGCCGGGGAGCTTGGAGAAATAATGACGGAACTGTCGGCGGCGGACAGGACCGGGGAGGAATACCCGGAGCTTTGGAAAAAGCGCAGGCGCCTGCGGGAGATCACGGTGGAAAGTGCCAGGCTGAGGCTGAAGAAACGGGAGATCGAGGAGCTAAGAGACAGCATCGTCAGCAATTTCGTGCGCCATGTGGTGCAGCACCGTTATTTTGATGACCCGGACCGCCGTCTTCCCACCTGGCAGGACACAGCCCGGGAGCTTGGCATCGGCGTCAGCGGGGAGGAGCTGAGAAGATACGTTTGCTCAAAGCTGAGGAAAAAGTAAAAAAACGCAGGGACGGCCCTGCGTTTTTTCGCAGCACAATAAAACAGCGGCCCTATTGGACCGCTGTAATATCAGTGATTTGACTTAGTTAAAGCTTAACTATTAGGAACCAGCCTTAGCCTGTGCATTAGTGATAGCGTCGTTCTCGTTATCGCCGAACAGGTTCTCAGACTCCTTAACATCTGCAGGAGGATCAGGATACATACCAACTATAGAGTCAGGAGTGTCCTTGTGCCACAGAACTGCGAAAGCATCGCCATACTCGATAACTGCAAATCTGCCGGAGCCCTTGCCGTTCTCTGCAAGTACGTTAGCAACCATGGTGTTTACATAAGTAGCCTTCTGGTTATCAGCCTCGCCTTCACCTGCATCTTCACCCTCGGAAGGCAGAACAGCATCGCCCTTCTCGCCCTGAGCATCATGCCAACCGTTGTCGATAGCATCGCTTACATCCTTACCAAGCTTACCAGCGGTCTCGAGGTCTGCAAAAGCCTCAGCAGCTGCGTTGTAAGCGGTCTTAGCGTTGCCGTTAGCGGTCTTAACTCTGGACTTCTTAACATAGCCCATCATTGAAGGTACGAGGATAGCTGCAAGTACGCCGATAATTGCAATAACTACTACGAGCTCAACGAGTGTAAAACCCTTTTTGTTTGAATTTCTCATAAGAAAATCCCTCCATAATATAAATAAGATATTTTTAAGCACCGTGAACACGGTGGACTTAACGTGATTTAAATGCGGGAAAGCATTGGTGAAACTGAGCGGTCGACCTCAGGCTTACTGTTCACTCTGTCGTTTCCCTTACTGTGTCTATATTATACATCACGTTTTCTAATTTGTCAATAGTTTTTTTTATTTTTTTTCGATAGATTTTATCTTTGTGAAAAATGCACAATTGTAATAGCTTTAGTTTGTACATTTTAACGGGGCAATTCACACAGGGTTCAAACAAGAAAAATTCGTTTATGCAAATTAAACAGTTTCTGTCAACAGCAAATATGAATTTTTGACCCTAATTGTTAACAGAATTGACCGTTTCGCCACTTAAAAATCCATACATTTACGAAAATTTTAGTACAATTTTAAGGACTTATATTTCCCGCCTTTATAATTTGTTTTCAAATTCGCCCTGAATATCGGCTGCCCGCCGGAGCGGACTTCAAAAATGTATAAAAAAAGCCGCCCGGGTCAAGGCGGCTGTTTTCTTCTCAAACTCAACCGAGCTTCTTAGCCAGCTGGCTCTTCTTCCTTGCGGCATTGTTCTTATGCAGAATGCCCTTGGTAGCAGCCATATCGACCTTCTTGATAGCGGCCCTTACTGCCTGCTCCTTATCAGCAGAATTTGCAGCAACAGCAGCGTCAGCCTTCTTCAGCGCAGTCTTGAGATCAGACTTTATCATCTTGTTCCTTAATGTTTTCTTCTCGATGACCTTTACTCTCTTCTTTGCAGATTTGATATTCGGCATACCTGTACCTCCCTTTGATGTATAAGTTCAACTTATCTGGAAAAACTACCTGCAGACTGAGAGGAAATGCAGGCAGAGTTCAACAAGCTTACTGAATTATTCTATCACATTTCCCCGCAGATTGCAAGGGTTTTTTAGAAAAAATTATTGCTTTTTTCAAAACCTTTTTTGTGCATTATATTAAATGAGGAGCTGATCTGATGCTTAGAACGGACCTTGCTTTAGAGACTGCCCGCCGGCTGAGCCTTAACGCCGATGTGGAGGGGGTCGGGCAGGATATTTATGAGGATGAGCAGGCGCAGTGTGAGGTGGCGGACATAACCGTCACCACCGACAGCGCTGCCGAAAAGCTTGGCAGGCCCTGCGGCCGATACATCACTGTGAAGTCCACGCAGGGTCCTCTGGACCGTTTTTCCGACCGCTTCGGCAGCCGGGCGGAGCTGATCGCAAAGCTGCTGCGGGAGCTGGCCGGCGGGGCTGAGCGTATCCTTGTGGCAGGCCTTGGCAACCGTGGGCTGAGTGCCGACGCTGTCGGTCCGCTCTGCGCAGACCGTATCTTCGCCACCCGCCACATCAGGGGCCTTGGACCCATCGGCGAGGGACTGACAGAAGTCTCGGTGACGGAGCCGGGAGTCCTTGGCCGCACCGGCATGGAGTCCGCAGAGGTCATAAAGGCTCTTTGCAGCGCCGTGGAGCCTGACCTTCTCATTGCGGTGGACTCTTTGGCCTGCCTTGACCCAGACCATCTGGGCCGGACTGTCCAGCTCTGCGACACCGGCATCTCCCCCGGCAGCGGCGTTTCCAACCACCGCAGCGAGCTTTCCCGGCGCACCCTCGGGGTGAAGGTCATTGCTGTCGGCGTCCCGATGGTCATGGACTATCCGGACCGTGAGGACCTGGTCATCACTCCCCACAACGTAGACCTTCTCGCCCGCAACTCCGCCGAATATATCGCCATGGGCATAAACCTGGCCTTTCAGCGGGAACTGGACCTCAACGACCTGCGTTCACTCATCTAGTGTAAAAAAACGGACAGCAAAGGCTGTCCGTTTCGTTTTAGCCGGCTAAGAAAGCATCAATGTCCATAGGCCAGGCCTTCAGGTCCGGCATCTCGTCTAAGGTCAGCACACGGTCGCTGGTGTAGACTTTCTCCCACATCTCGAAGGTGGTGTACTGGTCGCTGAGCTGCATATCCTTAATGCAGAACTCGCCGTTCCAGGTGCCGAAATAAGCCCATCTTGCGGCGTCATTGAAAGCCTTGTCCGGGTCGATGATGGCGCCGTTCTCAGTCTCTGCGATGATCTTGCTGCCCGTGGGCGAGCAGCTGGCCATGCGGTCATAATGCTCCTTCTGGGCGGAAGAATCGTGCTCGTCAGGGTAGATGTCGTCGCCTATGATATCCACCTTATCGTCCCCCGGATACCACTCGGGATCCTGCCCGTTCCATACCCAGATGAGGTTGTTAAGACCGTATTCGTTGGTGAACTTGTCGTACATCAGATCCCAGAGTTTCAGATAGGCGTCCTTTCCGCCTGCTCCCCACCAGAACCACTGGTTGTTCGGATACCTGGGATCGCCTGCTGCCTCGTGGAGGGGCCGCCAGAGTATAGGTACATCAGCCTCGGCCAGGGGCTTGAGCTGTTCGGCCATATTGTCAAGCTCGGCCACCAGCAGGTCATAGCCCTCCTGGTCCTGGCCATTCATTATCTTTGCAAGATCTATGCTGACGCTGTCGGTATAAAAGCCTCTCCACCAGGGCTGGCCGTTGGCCTCCAGGTACTTGCCGGGGGCTATCCAGTGCCAGCAGAAGGTAACTATGCCGTTCTCGTTATTATACCAGTCCATGGCCTGTATCGGCACCATATCTCCGCCGCCGGTGCCTTTTTCTATGGAAGAAAGTCCCAGTCCCCCAACATCAAGTCCCAGAATGACCGGAGTCTTTCCGGTGTGCTTGGCGATCTCCTTGAACTCACGGCTTTCCTTGCCCTCATTGTTTCCTGAATACTGGCCGGAAATGATATACTTGCCATAGGTGCTCCGCAGGAAGCTGTACAGCCTTTTAGCGTTGTCAGAGGCATTGGGGTTGGAAAGCTCCGCCGTGACCGCATATCTGGCCGGGTCGTCCGCTGCTGACGGCACTATCCTTATGCTGTCAACGAAAATATGGGAGCCTGTGGCGTTGATGCCGACGGTATGGGTCCCCTCTTCCAGAAGAACGTTCTCCACCACCAGGTCATCGAACTTATCGCTTTCTCCCTTGAACACCTTTTCGTCCTCACCGTCCACAGTGAAATAATTGTATATCCCCTTGCTGTCAACGGCAGCTCTTATTACGACGTCATACTTGCCCTTTGCAGGTATCTCAGCCGTTACCTGCAAAGTATCGCCCTTGACAGGCATTGCCACAAATCCGTCGCCGGTATAATCCCCTGCGAAATCAGAGGTCATCACCGCAGCGCTGCCTCCCAGCTCGGCGCTTTCGGCCTCAGTCTCAAAGGAAAAATCCTCCGGAGCCTTGAACTCCGTTATCACCGGGTCCAGATCAAAGTCCCCTATCGTTTCCTCCACCGGCGCTGCATTCTCCTTAGCGTCTGCGCCGCCGGATGTGCTCTCAGCTGCGCTCCCGGTCCCGCCGGCCGCCTTGCTGGCTGTCCCGGAACTTGATCCCTCAGCACCGCAGGCTGCAAGGCCAAGTGCCAGGCAGGCCGCAAATACCCTTGAATACCTCTTTTCCATAAATATCCTCCTTAACAAAATTCCCTATTATTCCCCTTATCTGTTATTTTTCCCTTTTCTTTCTGCCTCCGTCCCTTTTCTTCTTCGGGTCCTTTTTGCTGGACTGTTCCGTCTCCCTGAGGAACTTGAAGTAGACCCATCTGGTGAACTTCTGCGGCAGTATGAACAGCCCCATCTGCAAAGCGCACGGCACAAAAAAATCCCGAAATCCCGTATAGCCCGAGGTGAAAATGACCCAGCGGACCTTGATAAATCCCTTTGTCAGCCGCCAGCTCTTTCGTACCTCCGGAGTTCTGTGGTCTACCCTGTATCTGACCAGGACCTCCGGGATATTCTGTCCCTTTGCGCCCTCGGACAGCATACGGGCGGCGAACTCATAGTCCTCGCAAAGCTTCAGGTCGCTGTAGCCCCCTATCTCGATAGCCTTGCTCTTCCTGAATGCCAGGGACTGCCGGTTAAAGGGATTGCGGCGCTTTGAGTACCTCACTATGTCATCATGAAGTATCGGCACCTCCCTGACGCCAAGCACCTCGTCGGTGTCGTCGTCAAATTCCTCCACATAGCTCCCCACGATGTCAAGCTCAGGCTTTACGGCAAAAAGCAGCATTTCCTTCATGCAGCGGTCCGGCACGGAGATATCGTCGCTGTCCATCCTGACTATATACTCGCAGCGGCAGGCCTCGATGCCCTTGTTCACTGCCTTGCCGACACCCACGTTCTCATCTATCCTCACCAGGCGGAATATCTTCTTATACTCGTCCTGAAAGGACTTTGCGATGATGTTCAGCTCGTTGGTCAGCTTGCCGTCACAGACCAGTACCAGGTCAGAGGGCGGATAGCTCTGCATAAGCATAGACTCAAGGCTCTCGTTAAGGTTCTCCGGCAGCTCCTTGTCATACACCGACATCAGCACACTGTATCTCGGCAGCGTATACTTGCCTATCTGCTTTGCCACCAGCCTCACCGCCTTTCTCTGCCTCCGGACATACTCATATATGGATATTTTATCATATTGTTCCTTCTTTGTCAAGATGTTCCAAATATCTTCTTGGACCCCTCGTTTTTTTGTGAAAAATGTGTGATAATGTCCTGGCCTGAAAGATCATTTTTTCCAGTATCTTCCGACTCCGTATCAGAAAATCTTTCATAATCTGTCATGCAATTATCACATTAAGATATATAATATAATGTGTGGGCATAATGCCCTCAGTTTTTGTTATGCGTAATTTGCAGGAGGTTCGGGATAATGAACGACTACAACGGTAACAATTATAATAATTATGACCAGAACGGCGGACAGCATCCAGACGGCACCGGGTATGACAGGAGCAATGCCTACGGAAGATACGGCAGCTACAGCTACAATGAGCAGAACAGCGGCGACCGCAGCGGGTTCTATTACAGTCAGCCTCAATATAACGGCAGCAGCGTCAACGAGTTCTCTTACACTCCCTCCAGGCCGAGGAAGACCATCGGCAGGAAGATACTGACCGGCCTGCTGGCTGTCGCAGGTGTTGCGGCCATAAGCGTTACCTCCATAGTCGGTTATAACCTGGTAATGGGCGAAGGCGGCGGCGGGACGATCGACCGTGATGGCAGTGTGGCCCCGTCGGAGACCATCAAAAAGCCGGACAAGCCCACCACTATCGACAGGGGGAACCTGCCGACCTTAGAGCAGCTGGCTGCCCCGGAGGACGCCCTTTCCATACCGCAGGTCATTGAGAAGATGTCTCCCTCGGTGGTAGGCATATCCTGCATAACCAGCGGCGGAATCGCTACCGGTTCGGGGATAATCCTCAGTGAGGACGGATATATAATCACCAATGCTCATGTCATCGACGGGGCGCAGTCCATGTCGGTGGTACTGCCGGTATATTATTCTGAGGGGGACGATGACGAGGCTCAGGCAAAGCTCACTGTAGAGGCTGAGAGGGTAGGCAGCGACGATCAGACGGACATCGCAGTGCTGAAGATCGACCGCAAGGACCTGGTAAAGGCCGATATCGGCGTTTCGAGCGACGTTCAGGTAGGCGAGCTTTCCATAGTCATAGGAAATCCGCTGGGACTTGACCTGGCCAATTCTGCTACGGCAGGCATAATCTCCGCCAAGGACAGGACCATCACCATAGAGGACAGGACCATGAAGGTACTTCAGACCGATGCGTCCATAAACTTCGGCAACTCCGGCGGGCCGCTGATAAACGCCTACGGGCAGGTCATCGGCATCACCTCCGCAAAGGTCGCCTCGAACTCTGCCGACGGTCTGGGATTTGCCATACCCATAGACGATGCGCTGCCTATAATCGACGATCTGATGAAGAACGGATATGTCACAGGCAGGCCAAGCCTGAGTATCACCGGCACCAGCGTGACATCTTCCTATGCCTCCTACTACGGGATCCCTCAGGGCTTTATGGTAGTTAAGGTAACTGAGGGCGGCTGCAGCGAAAAAGCCGGGATACAGAAAAACGATATCATAATCGCTATCAACGACACCATCGTCACTAATCTGAACGAGCTGAACGACGTGAAAAATAAATTCAGTCCCGGCGATACCGTCACGCTGACGGTCTACAGAAACGGCAAAAAGCTGGAGATAGATGTGGTGCTGGACGAGGCCACAGGTGACATGAGCGCATCGCAGGATACTAACAACGGCAGCTATGACCGCCGTGAGAGCTATGATTACTTTGACCCCTACGATTACTGGGGCGGGTTCTGAGAGGTACAAGACAGATTTCGACTTAATTTTTCATATTCTTTACTTCCTTAAAAGGGCTGTGCTGAGAGCACGGCTCTTTTTTTGTTCACAAGATCACTCACCCTTACCGGGCAGCCTGCATAGTATATACCACAATGATAATACCGTAAAAGAAAGGAGCAAGGTGAAATGCCAAGCAGAAAAAAAGCAAGGATAGCCATGACCTCCATAACCTATGCTATGAAAGCGAAGGAACTGCTCAGGAGCTTAGGCTACAGCTGCGAGGTGGAGCGTATGCCTAAGGGCCTTGGCAGCGGCTGCGGCTATTCCATAATCATATATACAGACAGCGACGTTATCACGGCCCTGCTGGAAAAAAGAGGTATTCCCCACAAGGGGGTCTATCCAGCCTGAACCACAGGGCCAAAGGTGGTGAGAAAAACGAACAAAGATAACATGAACATCAATTTTGACAACAGCGCCGGTACCTTTCCAAAGCCGGAGAGCGTCCGCAGGGCGGTGGCGAACGCCATGCGCCGCTATGGGGGCAACCCCGGCCGTGGAGGACACAGGCTCTCTCAGGAGACCGCCGAGCAAGTCTACAGAGTGAGAAAGCTGGCGGCAGACTTTTTTGGCGCAGAGCCTGAGAACACGGCCTTTACCCCTAACTGCACCTACGGGCTGAACATGGCCATAAAGGGGATAATGCAGTTCGGAGGTCATATGATAATCAGCTCAATGGAGCACAATGCGGTCAGCAGGCCGGTGTATTCACTGACAAGGCGCAGCGGGGTGAAATGCTCCGTGGCTGACCTTTGCGGGGACCCGGAGAGGGACATCAGCGTCCTGGAGGGCCTTATCCGCCACGACACCCTCTGCATCTGCTGCACAGCGGCGTCTAACGTCACTGGACGGATATTGCCCTTCAGAGAGATAGGCGACCTTTGCCGCCGCAGAAACATCGCCTTTATCTGCGACTGCGCCCAGGGGGCGGGGATCCTTGATCTGGGTCTGAAAGACGGCATAGACTTTATCTGCACCTCAGGTCAGAAAGGGCTTTACGGTCCTACGGGGACGGGCTTTCTTGTGAGCAGCGGCAGGTTCCCCCTATCGACTATCATCGAGGGCGGGACCGGGGCGACTTCAGCAGAGCTTGCCCAGACGCCATTCATGCCTGAAAAGCTTGAGAGCGGCAGTCTCAACACCGCCGGCATCATCGGCGCCGGGGCGGGCATAGAGTTCGTCACGACCCGTACCCCCGAAAAGATACGCAGCCACGAGGCTAAGCTCTGCAAAAGGCTGGAGGAGGGGCTTTTGTCCATCAGCAGTGATATAAGGATATTCGATGCGGATAAGCCCAGGGCGCCGATCGTATCCTTCCTGCTGCCGGGGGAAAGCTCGGAGGAAACTGCGCAAAAGCTCAACGGGGCGGGGTTCTCCCTCCGTGGGGGACTTCAATGCGCCGCCCTTGCCCATGAAAGCCTGGGCACTATCAGCACAGGGACCGTCCGCTTTTCGCCCTCGGTATTCAACGACCTTGGGCAGACCGACCGTCTGCTGAACGTCATAGATGGAATCATGCGCAAGAAAAAGGCGCACTGATATAATTATCAAAGGCACCTCTGCCGCAGACAGAAGTGCCTTTGTCATGCTATTCGGAACGCCCGCTGATGGGGCCCGTGGTACAGTTTTTGTTTTGCCTTATACCGTTAATACAGCCTGCCGTCAAAATATTCCAGCAGCAGGAGCATATCTCCATCGTAGTTGTTCTCTTTGAGCACCTTTGCCTGTGTCTCCCAGCCCTTTTCGGCGGCGTCCTCAGCGGCCTGTGAGTATT
This sequence comes from Ruminococcus sp., assembly GCA_017478965.1. Taxonomy (GTDB): domain Bacteria; phylum Bacillota; class Clostridia; order Oscillospirales; family Ruminococcaceae; genus Hominimerdicola. The sequence goes on from JAFVCV010000005.1 coordinate 59,718, forward strand.
CTTCCAGGGGGTGGTCGTCTTCATCGAACTTCTCCTGTGCTTCGTCAAGAGCGGCATATCTGTCCTCAAATATCCTCGGGTCCACCTGGGGCTGCTGCTCATAGATGGCGACGGCGACATCTTCATCATAATTGTTCATCAGGAAGTTCCAGTACTCATTGTCCATCTTATCAAATATCCTATAGCAGCCGGCCATTGCGATGAAAGGGTCGTCGCTGGCGGCACACCCTACATAGCTGAGGAAATTGGCCTCATTTTCCTGATAATATCCCCGGTGGTGACTGCTCTCATGGGCATAGAGCACCGGGAAGTAGAACCGGTCCGTATACTTATTGCAGGTAAGCTCCATAGTATAGGGATAGGTGTAGCCCCCTATCCACATATATTCCAGTATCTCGGATATGGCTGCCTCCTTCATAGGAGGATAGTGACCTTTCAGCCTGGGGAATTCCCCGCTGATGCTGTTCATGGCGGCCCCCACCTTTTCCATGACCTCCTCACGGTCCATGGGGACTATGGCGCCGTTTTCGTCCCTTTGCTGCATATCTGCCAGGGCATTGAGCTTTTCGGCGTAGGTGTTGCGGATAATGAGCACCTGCTCTGAGGTATACTTCTTTCCCGTATGCTCCCAGCCGTCCAGCAGGCTGCTGCGGAAGGGTATTATCCAGTTGAGGGTATAGGACATGAACACCGAAACTATGATATACAGATATGTCTTCATATAGGCAGCCGTAAATCTGCGGTAGCCAGGTTTTTTTCTCAGAAATATCAGCAGCAGCAGTATTATCGGAATGAGCACCGTCACCACTATACCCGCCCCTGCCAGGACCTCACCCAGGGCAAAAGGTATGGGCGCAGTGATCTTCCCTAAGATATCGGAGATATGGGGATAGACATATTTTATGTAGAGGTCGCAGAATTTTCTGCTGAAAGCAGCCAGGTCAAGCAGGACAGCTGCTGCAAGGATGATTATGACCGCCTTCCAGTAGGCGCTGATCTTTTTCTTCATGGGCGTTCTCCCGGTCAGGTATTTTACCGGACGGAGTTGTCACTGCGGCCGGTATCGCACCTATATTATACTATATACCGACAGAATTTGTCAACAGCCAAAAAAAGGCACTCCGGCATAAGTATGCCGGAGCGCTGTTTTTTCTGGAAGATACTCAGGAAAGTCCCTTTGCGGTTTTAAGATCAATGCCGTTGCTGCCAAGGGCTATCTCATGGTCAAGGCCCACGAACTTGCCGCTCTCCTGCCAGAGGACCTCCTTGACGAAGTTATACTTCTCAGTGTCCCAGGTCTTGAAATCGTCAAGCACCAGTCCGCCGGTGTCGCCGGAATTGGCGTTAAAGCACCAGAAGGTATGGTTAAGATGGTAGGTCCCGATGAGCTGGCGCATATAGGTCATCCATTTCAGGTTAGGCTGTTTCATGAAGCCGCCCCATTCGCCTATGAGAAGAGGTGCGGTGTTGCCGGTATGGATATAGAGCCAGTTATCACGCCATACATCATTTATAAGGCTCTGATAGGTATAATTGCCCTTGAACCAGTCCTGCTCGAATACCGTCGGGCCGTAGTCATGGGGCGAATATACCAGCTTGTCCTGATATTTGCCCAGGTCGATAGGATAATCCTTGACGCCCCTCAGGTTGCCGCCCCACCAGTTAAAGTAATAGTCATCGTCGTCGCTGAACTTATAGTCGCCGTTTTTCTTGATGTCCTTGGGATAGATCTCGGTGCCCTCTACCATTATCAGGACGTTGGGGTTCTTAGCCAGGACCTTCTTTGCGGCGGTCTCGGCTACGTATTTCCAGTTATTGTTCTTGGTGCTGTTGTTCCAGATAGCCGCATCGCTGCCCTCGTTGGGCTTGCCGTGGGGCTCGTTTTTAAGGTCGAAGGCGATGATGGTATCGTTGTCCTTATACCTGTCAGCCAGCCATTCAAGAGCCTTATAGTAATCGTTTATAGTGACCTTTGAGGTGTACCACAGGTTCACATTATGACCCATGGCGTCAGTTTCGGCGGAATGGATATCAGGCATTACCTTCATGCCGTTCTCCTCTGCCAGTTTAAGGAAATAATCGAATATCTGAAGGCTGTTCATTTTAAGCAGAGCAGGGTTCGAGGCAGTATTGTAGTTTGCCTTCGGATACTCCCCTGCTGCCCACTGATTGATAAGCTCGGCTGAGATAGGCACTCTTATAAGGTTGAACCCGTGGTCTGCGATGGCCTTCACAGAGGTCTCCAGGTTGCTGTTCCACAGTCCGTCAAAAGTATTTGTGCCGGTATTGTATCCGAACCAGTTAACGCCGGTGAGCCATACCTGCTTGCCGTCCTTGTCCAGTATCTTATTGCCGTCGGTATGGAGCCAGTCGTCGCCCTGCTTGGCCTTGGAGCTGCGCTTTAAGAGACTTTCAACGTCTGCGGAGGTGCTGCTGTCATTTCCGCCCTGGCTGCTGTCGTTCCCGCCTGAACTGCTGCTTCCGCCCTGGTCGGGCTTTGCCACCTTTCCTGCGGTTATCTCGCAGTCCTTGCCGTTGAGCCTGGCGCTGACAACTTTAAGCTCTCCCTTCACGCCCAGATTGCAGCCGATGCTGACGGTCCCTCCGGCGCCCACGGCGCCGTTGTGGTCAGCATTGGTGACCGTAAGGATATTGCCGTCAATGGAGAAATCCCCGTTCCAGCCCGAAACATTGTCAAGGCCCTCGATCTCCACTTCCAGCGTCCAGCTGCTGACAGAGCTGTCGGTATTGTTGGTAATGCTCATTTCCAGGCCATACATATCCACCCCGCCGTTGTTCCAGGTATTCCCGGCAGAATAGCCCAGAGTGAAATCCTTCTTTTCTGCTGGCGGCAATGCCTCGCCGTTGATAAGTGCGATGAGCCTGTCAACGTCAAGATAGTCTATACTGCCGCTGCCGTCTACATCGGCGGCCCACAGAGAGTCCCCTTTCAGGTCCTTCTCCCTGTTGATGTAGGATATGAGCTGGTCTAAGTCAAGGTAGTCCCAGCTGCCGCTGCCGTCCACGTCACCACGGATAGTCTGCGAAGACGACACGGCTGTTCCGGCACAGATCATTGCGGTAACAGCCCCCACAGCGGCTGCAAAAAGTCTGGCTGATCTCATTTTTTAACCCCCTCCTGACAGATCACAGTGATCTTCCTTTGCCATATAAGTACATTATAACCATTTTTTCTCCCAAAGTCAAGGGAAAAAGAGGGCCTGCGAACATATTTATATTTGTTAGTTTTTCAGACTTGACGAAACGGGAAATATGGATTATAATGTAATATGGTCATAAGCCCCCGGGGGCTTTCAATTCATTATTATGGGAGGGCATATAATGTCGAACAATGTTGTTATCCTAGCCGGCGGCCAGGGCAAGAGAATGAAGGTCCGCTCGCCAAAGGTCCTTTGCAGGGTGCTGGGTGAGCCTATGCTGGAATGGGTCATCTCGGCCTGTGAGGACGCTGAGCTTAATGATATCTGCGTAGTGAAGGGCTTTGAGGGCGCTCAGATAGATGCTTATCTTGAGAGCAGGGACTCAAAGGCTGATATAGTCACCGTTTTGCAGGAGGAACAGCTTGGCACCGGACACGCTGTGATGATGGCGAAGGATTTCCTTGAAAAGCACGCTGACGGCAACACTCTCATTCTCTGCGGAGACGCTCCTTTCATCGACAGGGCTACCATCGAAGGCGCACTTGCCCTTCATGAGAGCAGGGGCTGCGGGGTGACGGTGGTCACTTCGAGAGCTGAAGACCCTACGGGCTACGGCAGGATAGTCAGGAACGATGAGGGCATAGCAGGGATAGTGGAGCACAGGGACTGCACGCCTGCACAGCTGGCCATCACCGAGATAAACTCCGGCTGTTACTGGTTCAGGACAGCGGACCTGCTGGAGGTGCTGTTCGATCTTCAGCCCAACAATGCACAGCAGGAATACTATCTGACGGACTGCGTTGAGCTCATCATAAACAAGGGGAGGACTGCGGACGCTTACATCTCCGAGAACCACAACGTTTCTCTGGGAGCGAACGACAGGCGTGGGCTGCTGATGCTCAATGATATCGCCCGCATGGACATCATCGAGAAGTGGCTGGACGCTGGTATTGAATTCACCTGCATAGACGGGGTCATCATCGGCAAGGACGTTACCATAGGCGAGGGCAGCAGGATAGACAAGGGCACCGAGCTGAGGGGGAAGACCGTTATCGGACAGGGCTGTCTCATCGGCAGCAACTGCATCATCGAGAACACTAAGATAGGCGATAACGTTGTGCTCAACAATGTTCAGGCCTATGAGAGCGTTATTGAGGACGGTGTGAAGATAGGACCGTATGTTCAGCTCAGGCCTGGCTCACATATCAAAAAGGGCGCTAAGATAGGCGATTTCGTTGAAATAAAGAAGTCCACCATCGGCGAAGGTACTGCGGTCGCCCACCTGACCTACATAGGCGACTCGGACGTGGGGGCGAATGTGAACTTCGGCTGCGGAGTGGTGACTGTGAACTACGACGGCGACAGGAAGTTCAGGACAGTCATCGAGGACAATGCCTTTATCGGCTGCAACACCAACCTGGTTGCCCCTGTGAAGATCGGCAAGGGGGCCTATACCGCCGCAGGCTCCACCATCACCAAGGACGTGCCGCCCTCGGCGCTGGCTATCGAGAGAGGCACCGCTACGATCAAAGAGGGCTATGCTGAGAAAAAGCTGAAAAACCGTACTGCCAAGTTCGAGAACAGCCGCAAGGACGATCAGGGACATTGATAGCTATACAGAGCCGCTTCCGGTCATGGACCGGAGGCGGCTTTTTTGTGCAGATAAAATAAAGACCAGTGCAGTTCTGATATGCGGGTAGTGCAAATATACAAAAATATATAAATATCTGAAAAAGCTCTTGACAGAGGGAAGATATAGTATTATAATCTAAGTGTACTACGACAGATAATACACCTAGTACACAAGAGACAGAACAAATGAAAAGAAACAACAAAACCGAAAAAACAAGGATACCGCAGCATACCGGCATTTTTGCATAGGTGTGCTGCGTTTTTTCCAAGAAAGGAGAGGATAGCTTGATAAACATCGACTATACGGGCAGAGTGCCTATTTACGAGCAGATATGCAAAGGCTTAGCGGAGCTTATCGCAGGCGGGGTGCTTAAAGAGAACGACAAGCTCCCCGGAGCCAGGAGCCTGGCCAAGGACCTTGGGCTGAACCCCAACACGGTGGCAAAGGCCTACAGCAGGATGGAGCATGACGGGATAATCTACTCGGTAGCCGGACGGGGCTGTTTCGTAGCCAGACAGCAGGGGCATATAGAGAAGAAACTATTAGAAAAATTCGACGATGCGGCTGAGGGAGCTTTCAGAGCCGGAGTCACCCAGGAGATGCTGACGCAGAGACTCAGAGAGCTTTATGAAAAGGTGAAAAACGAAACAGACAGCCAGGCGGGTGACAGCGGCGCCGTTGTGCCGGTGATACCTGATGAGAATATCTACCGGAAGGAGGATAACGATGATAGAGATTAGCGGCGTCAGCATGAGCTTTGAGCAGGCTAAAAGTGATACCGGCAGCTTCACTGCGCTGAACAACATTTCAATTACCATACCGGAGGGGTGTATATACGGATTTCTAGGCTCCAACGGTGCGGGCAAGTCCACACTGATGAGAATGATATGCGGAGTATATAAAACAGATGTAGGTTCAATAAAGATAGACGGCGAGGAGGTCTTTGACAACCCCAACGCCAAGGGGAAGATATTCTTCGTAAACGATGAGACGATACAGTATTCCACCTATACCCTCAAGGACCTGAAGAACTATTATGCGGGCTACTACGAGCAGTTCTCACCTGAGATCTTCGACAGGCTGACCTCGAAGATAGGGCTGCCTCAGAACAAGCGTATGTCCACCTTCTCAAAGGGCATGAAGAGACAGGCGGTGGTCATAGCGGCCCTGGCCTGCCGGACCAAGTATCTGATGCTGGACGAGGCCTTTGACGGACTGGACCCGGCTATGAGAAAAATAATCAAGGCCATGATAGTTGACGAGCTCATCGACCGGGATGCAACGCTCATAGTTTCCTCACATAATATCACGGAGATAAACGAGCTTTGCGACAGGGCAATGCTCCTGCATAAGGGCAACCTGATCTTCGCAGACGAGATAGACGAGATAAAGAGCGGATTCTGCAAGATACAGATAGCTTATGCGGACCACGCAGTCACCAGGGAGGAAATGCAGCAGTACGGCATAAATATCATGCAGTTCAGTGCCCTTGGCAGCGTGGCGCAGGTGATAGCAAAGGGTGCGGGGCAGGATATGATAGCCATGCTCTCATCGACCAAACCGGTGATACTGGAGACAGTGCCGCTGACCCTGGAGGAGATATTTATTTATGAACTGGAGGTGAGGGGATATGGAACAGATATTCTCAAAGAAGATTAGAGCGGCGGCCCGTTCGGAGGCGGCTGACCACAAAAAGATGAGGATGATAATACTCATTCTTAACATCGCCGGTTCGCTGTTTGCGCTGAACAACTACAGTGTCAGACACAGATATGATTACTGGTTCGGCTATGTTCAGGATGAAATACAAGAGGCAAAATTCAACGGTGTTTTCGGACTGATACTTCTTTACACCGCAGTGCTGCTGGGAATGTTCGCCGCACTGGGAGTTTTCAACGACATGACCTCAAAGCAGAGGGCCGACATACAGATGTCGCTGCCCATGAGCGCAAAGGAAAGGTTCTGCTCGAAGATACTGGCACTGTTCAATATCCATATACTTCCCCTGCTTGGCTCGGCTCTGTTTCTGATCGTAGCCGGCGGGCTGAAGACCGACCGGTTCGCAGATACCTGGTATCTTGTGCAGCACTTCTCAGTCATGCTGGCGATCGCACTTTTCCTGGACGCTGCGGCGATCTTCTGTATAAGCTGCGTAGGCTCCAAGGCTGAGAGCGTTTACACCACGGGCATAATCGCAGCCTGCCTGACCTTTACTCCCATGCTGTTCTTTATGCTCAACATAAGCGAATTCTCCGGAGTAAGCTACCGTGAAGAAGAGACTATGAGTATTTTTACCCGACTGGGTGCGTCGGTGTTCATGTGGATACCGGAGTTCGAGGCTTTTGACGAAAAGATCCCCGCAGCATATATCGTGCCGAACATACTGTTCTCCTGCCTTATCATACTCGCCGCCTTCTTCATCTACCGGAAAAGGGACGCCAGGACGGTGGGCAAGCCGGTGGTCTTCCCGCTTTTCATGGAGGGTTTCCTGTTCATCTCGCTGTTCTCACTTTTCACTATATTCTTCTTCACCAACATCTGGGGCATAGGCATAGTGCTGACGGGCATCATCTACCTTGTCATCAGGATAGTTGCGGCCAGGGCAAAAATAAACATCAAGGCCATCGGACTGTGGTGCGGGAAATACGTGGTGTCGATGTTCGTTTTCCTCATCATCACAGCGGCAAGCTACTTCACCGGCGGCTTTGGCTATTACAAGCTCACCCCACGCATACCTGACGACATCTCCAACGGGAGCCTGTCTGTAACGTATTATGCAGATTACAGCGGATATTACTATCATGACGACCCTGACGACGAATCGCTGATATCTTTAAGAAGCGAAGATATCAGCGATCCCAAGATGATCTATGAAGATATCATAAAGACCGTCATAAAGTACAACGACCTCTCTGACAGGACGCTGAGCGGATTTTTCAATTATCCCTCCCGCTACTACTACAAAAGCAGCAGCGCCAGGATATACCTGCGTCTGAATGGCAATTCAAAGCGCACACAAAGTATAGATTACAGCCTGCACTTTGATATCCCAAGGGAAAGATACAAAGAGCTGAAAGAAGAGCTTGGTCCCTATATCAGCAAGTCAAGGTACTTCGACGAGTACAGCTACGACGACTAGTATTGACGATCGGCGTGCCGTAAGCAACACCTTATCAACGGAATATTTGTTAATCGGACGATTGGTTTTACAAAAAAACTGAAAGGACGAAATAACGATGATTGATGCGATGTACAATTACAGACAGGGCGATATTCATTCTGCCGAGTTCTCTGACGAGTTTAACAAGCTCTGCATACCCTTTGAAAATTCTCTGAACGAGGAGCAGATTGATATGTTCTACAAAATCCTCGACTGCGTGAGCGACACCGCTGCCGCTGAGATGAGAGCTGCATACAAGGTCGGCTTCAGGGACGGAGTGGCTTTGATGAGAGAAGATCAGGAATAATACTATCATAACACAAGCAAAAAGGGATATGTCCTCCGTGGTGACGACGGAAGGCATATCCCCTGTTTTCTTTTCAGCACACTAATGACTGATCTTTACAAGCCCTCAGAAACGTTATATATTGAGGGATTATCAGTATATTAGTGAATTTGGATATATTGAATTTGAGAGTTGCTATCAATTTGTACAGAGTGTAGAATCGGTCATAAATCCATTGACAACATGTTTGTACGTGGTTTATAATTAGAAATGAAATTGATAACCGTTTTCATATTTGACACAAAGAGTGAAATAATGGCAATATACAAGACAATGCAACGAGAAAGTGTTATGTTTTTTCTTAGGGCTAACACAGATAGAGCGTTTACTGTAAAAGAAATTGTTGAAGGTATCAGGTCTGATGTTTCTATTAAATACTCTCCGTCAGAAAGTACCATATACAGAATAATGAGTGGATCGGTGAAAAATGGTATCGTTCATCGAAAGATAAATCAAAACCGTGAGTACCAATACCGATTATCAAACGGAAATTCTTCAAGGATAAGTGTACAATGTAAGATATGCGGTAAAGTACAGCACATTGATGAAAAAGTCTGTTGTGAGATCATAGACGAGTTGGAACGCAAC
>JAFVCV010000034.1 GCA_017478965.1 Ruminococcus sp.
ATCGGCACTCCGCCGATGCTTATCTCGCCGCCCTGAATGTCCCAGAACCGTGCCAGCAGCCTTGCTACAGTTGTTTTGCCCGAGCCCGAAGCCCCCACCAGCGCTACGAATTTCCGCTCGGGGATATCAAAGCTTAGACCCCTGATGACTTCCTCCTTGCCGTCATAGGCAAAGTGAACGTTCCTGAAAGAGATGTCACTGTGCTCGGTGGTCTGTGCAGGCTCGGTGACGTCCAGCGCCTTTTCTTCCTTGAGCGCCGACAGCTTATCGACGCACTGATTTATCCTCGCCATGCTGATCACGAACACGAACAGCTGCATTATCGGCTCATAGACCTGCAAAGCCGCCAGCAGGCACATGATGTAGAAAAACGGACTTATCCCGCCCACTGAGAGCAGCTGTGCGCCAACGCCCATGACTATGCTTATGCCCAGAAAAAGTATCGCTCTGCCGTACATCGAGACTGCCCCGCCTGCCTTTTCCTGCCGTTTGGAATCGTCCCGCAGCTTAGCAAAGCTGTTTTTCAGTCCCTCGAAAGCGCTGCCGGTCCTGTCGTAGGCTTGCAGGGTGGTTATGCCGCCTGCATACTCGATGACGTTAGCTGCCGTCTGCTGCTGGATAGCTATAAGCTCGGCGCTTGTGTGGGCGACACGCCTGTAGCTTATGACAGCAAATGGAACGGCAAGGGGTATCACGATGAACATAGCCAGCGTCATCTTCACATTGAAAATACTCAGCACCACCAGCGCAATGATGAGCCTTATGAATATGACCGCACCGTTCGCCACAACGCTTGATGACAGGTTTTCTATCTCCTCATAGTTTCGCATCATCAGTGTCGAAAGCTCGCCTGCATCGTGGGTCGCAAAGTAACCCATCGGCAGGGTCTTCAGCTTGTCGCCAAGACGCAGCTTTTCCTCCTGCTGCGCCGAAACGTGCCCCACACAGATATCAAGGTATGACTTTCGCCGAACGATAGCATATGCGATCGTCTGCACGGCCAGTATCCCCACCAGCACCCAGAAAGGCTTCTGCTCATAAGCTTTGGAGCTGTCAAGTATGGGCGCTAAAAGGTAGTATACCGCCACCATCAGCACGCTTGAAGGTATTGACGCCACAAAGCTGTCAAGAAACAGCCACGCAATGAATTTGGTGTATTTTCCGCTGTCCCCGTAGGTGATTATGTCCCACCATTTTGCAAATCTCTCACGCTTAGTCATGCCGCTCCTCCTTTCGCATCGTCCAGCTGTCCCGGCGCTCGTTAGCGCTCACCATGCTGCGGTATAGCGCACACTTCTCCATAAGCTCTTCATGCCTGCCCATCGCTTCGAGCCTGCCCTCGTTCATCACAAGGATGTTGTCGGCGTTCTGAATGGTCTTCAGCCTGTGGGCGATCATTATGACTGTTTTGCCCTTTGAGAGCCTTGAAAATGCCTCCTGTATCCTGGCCTCGTTTTCAGCGTCAGCATAGGCGGTGGCTTCGTCAAGGACGACTATCGGCGCATTTTTCAGTATCGCTCTTGCTATGGCGATACGCTGCTTTTCACCGCCTGAAAGTCCGATGCTGTCCGCTACGACCGTCTTGTAGCCCTCGGGAAGAGCCTCTATAGTCTCATTTATATTTGCAGCCTCTGCGGCGGCTTTGACCTCCTCAAAGGACGCAGTGTCGTTGCCCATTCTGATGTTGTTCTCAATGGTGTCGTCAAAGATGAAGGAGTCCTGAAAAACGTAGGCGATGTTTTTCACAAGCTCCGAATGAGTCACCTCTCTGATATCCACCCCGCCTATTTTTATCGCACCCTCGTCCACCTCATAGAAATGGAGCAGCAGCTGGGCGACGGTGGATTTTCCTCCGCCCGACGGACCTACAAGAGCATTGCAGCTGCCTTGCGGTAAGCTAAGACTAACTCTGTCGCAGGCTTTAATGCCGCTGCCGGGATAGGCAAACGATACCCCATCGAACTCAATATCAAATTTTGTCAGCGGCTTGCCTTCTCCGATAAGGGTTATCTCCGGCTCTTCGAGGAGAGCGTCGATTCGTTTCAGCCCCACGTTTATCTTGGTGCTGTCGATGGAAACGTTCATCATGTTCTCCAGCGGCTCTTTAAGACCTGCGCATATCACCAGAAAGAAAAGTATCTTAGGCAGCACTTCGGCATAGCTTTCACAGTGGTTAAGCATGACTATCGCCGCCGGCAGCAGAAACAGCACCTGCGCCCCGAAGAATGCGTAATACAGCCCCATGCCGTTGGCGTTGTAGTATGCCGTGTCGTGGACGGCTTGGGTGAAGTTGCTGAGGTCGGTCTGATACCGTCTGAAAGCGTTCTTGGTCCCGCCGAAGATCTTGATGACCGACATACCGTGAATATACTCGATTATGGTGCCCTCCATCTTCGTCTTGCTGTCCGCCATATTCTGCTGATGCTTGGCACCGTCAGGCTTTTTCAGCGCCATGGCGAGTATAACGAATGAGCATATTATGGGCAGCAGCGAGACCAGCGTCAGCCGCCAGTCCACGATGAACAGCACAATGATAGTCAGCAGGGGAGTGGCGATGGCGGCAGCCACCTCGCACATAGAATGAGCTATGAATATCTCGATCTGCTCCACGTCCTCGATGAGCAGCTTTTTGATGGAGCCCTGTGTGTTTGAGGTGTAATACCCCGAGGATATCCGCCCCATTTTCTCCATCAGTTTCATGCGCAGCTCGTAGAGGATATCGAACGCCGCCCCGTGGGACAGCATGGCAGAAGCATAGGCGCACACCCCGTAAAGCACAGCGCTGACGGCTGTAAGTATCACAAGTGTTCTTACCTCCGAAAAGGCAAAGCTGCTCCCCGAAGAATAGCTTTTTATCAGCCTTTTTAATATCTCATAAATGGTGAAATAGGGCACTGTCTTGAACACGCTTGAAAGTACCGACAGGGTGCAGGCTGCGGTCAGCCCGGACTTCTTAGTCCCGGCTAACTCCATCAGACGGGCGGCGCCCTCTTTTTTCTTCGTTTCCTTACTCATTATCTTCCTCCTTAAAAATGCAGCCGAACAGCAGCTCAAACAGCTTATCCTGTGTGCGCTGATAACCGCTTTCGTGCAGCATGGCATGGTTCTCGGCCGTCAGAGCCAGTATTTTCAGCAGATTTGATATGACTGCATAGTCTGCGTCCTCACGAACGCCCTCGAACATTTCAAACAGACGTTTGAGCACCTCTGTCTCCTCGCCGATATCCGCCGCAGCCTTCTCGGGGATCGCATCAGCCAGCTTTTTTTCGTCCTCAGGGGTCAGGTACTGATACACGCTGTCGTTATTGTTGATTATCTCCCTGAGCACCTGCTTGCTCTCGGCCACTGTCAGCTTTGCCCTTTCGCCCAGCATATCAGTCACCGCCTTCCAGAAACGGCTGCGGTTGAACTCGATGAGCTGTATAACGAAATCCTCCTTCGACATGAAGAAATTGTAGAAAGTGCTTTTGCCTATGCCTGCGGCGGCGGTGATCTTCTCCACGGACATATGAGTCATGCCATGCTCCTTCAGAAGCTCCAGCCCCGAGTAGAACATTTTCTCTTTCAGCAGTTCTTTTTCGGCGATAGAAAATAACTTTGGTGACATTTTATCCTCCTTTGCGACTACTTTTAAAAATATAGCGACTAAATTTATAATAATGGTCGCTAAAGTGTATTATAGCATATTGTTCAGAGTATGTCAAGGGGGAATGCAAAAAAACTCCGGCATGGCTCAATAAAGGATATCTTTCCGTGTCAGACGGATAAAAAAAGCCTTGCGGGATATTGAAATGTCTGAGCTTTTGTGCTATAATAGTTAGGCAATACTAACCAAGGAGGCGGTCGTATGTCCTATCCCGACAAGCTGTGGAAAGCGTTCACAGCGAATGCTGTCACAAATTCCAGCGATATGGCAGTCTGCATACCTGTGGGGATAGAGGGAACAAAAAGCAGGAACTACGTTTGCAGGCTCTGGGACGGTGTTTATCTCTGGGGCAATGAGATCTATGAGCATTTTATCCCAGAGAGCCTGTGCAGGATATGGCACCTGAACATTGCAGCGGTAAACCTCTGTATTGACGGCAGATGCGAGACTGCCCTTGAAAACGACACCTTCGTGTATATGTCGCCGGGACTGCTGAATATCAACACCAATGCTCCGAAGGAAGGATATTCATACCCCGGCAATCACTATGTGGGGCTGGAGATAGCCTTCGATCTCGATGTACTTAAACAGAGCGAACCTGCTTGTCTGAAGGATCTGGGGCTGGGTCTGGACTTCCTTGCCGGTACGATAAAAAAGGGCAGAGGTTCTCTTATGGCTGAAGTGGGCGAGAGCGCCATGGCGCAGGCGGAGCATATGTATAACTCTCTGAAGTCTGACTGCCTTTCGCTGGAAGAGCACCGCTTTGAGACTGTTTCACTCCTTTATGCGCTCACTCACGGCGGGGCAGAAGAGGTGAAGGGCATACAGTATGCCACAAAGGGACAGCGGCATATCGCCAATGAGGTCGAGCGGAGGATAACGTCGGACCTGTCGAAAAAGATCACCGTTGAGGAGCTGGCGGGGGACTATGGCATAAGTCCGTCGGCGCTGAAAAAATACTTCGATATGATCTACGGTATGCCGATCTCCCACTATCTTAAAGTAAAACGCATGGACAGGGCAAAGCAGCTTTTAAGCGAGACCAGGCTGACTGTAAAGGATATAGCAAGCATCTGCGGCTACGAAAACCAGGGCAAGTTCGGCACGGCATTCAAGGCGTATATCGGAATGCTCCCGCTTGAATACCGCAGGCAGAATTACACGGGCGGGGTCTAGCATGGGAACTGTATATTTTATCATAGCCGTCCTTTCCGTGGGCCTGCTGGTATGGTATGTGGTCAATAAGCTCGGCCACGGCGGCAGCTGCTGTTCGGGCCATGAGGCGGCGCCGAAACGGATAAAGCCAAAGGACAGAGATCTGTCGAATTACGCCTATCGCTACGCCGTCGGGGTTGAGGGCATGGTCTGCACGAACTGTCTGCGCAGAGTCGAGAACGCTTTTAACAGCAATGAGGGCATTTACGCAAAGGGAAGTCTTGAAAATAAAACAGTGCGTCTGTATTCAAAAAGAGAACTTACACGCAGAGAAGCTGTCGGTATGCTTGACGGCTCATCATATACGATAACAGGATTTATGGAGGAAGAAAAATGAAATTAAGCGAGATCAAAGAAAACACCAAAGCCGTGGTGAACAGCCTTGACGGTGACGCACGTTTCATCAGCCGCATCACCTCGATAGGATTGACGCCGGGAAGCAGGGTGGAGGTCATCAAGAATGACAGGCGCCGGCCGGTGCTGCTCTATGCACGTGATACGATGATAGCAGTGGATCGGAAAGAGTGCGAGGGCATACAGGTGACGGAGGTGAGAGCATGAGTACGACCATAGCACTTCTGGGTCAGCCCAATTCAGGAAAGTCCACCCTTTTCAATGCGCTCACCGGACTTCGTCAGCACGTAGGCAACTGGCCCGGCAAAACGGTGGAGAAGAAAGAGGGCACATTTACCCTTGGCGGCGTTACATATAAGGTGGCGGACCTGCCCGGCTCCTACAGTATGTCGGCCAACTCCGACGAAGAGGTGGTGACCCGTGACTTTATCGCATCAGGTCAGGCGGACGTGGTGTGTATACTCGCAGACAGCTCTCAGCTTGAACGAAGTCTTTTCATGCTGGCGGACTATGCGGGCATTTCCGCTCCCTGCTTTCTGGTGCTGAACATGGAGGACGTTGCTAAGGAGCAGGGCAAGAAGATAGATCCTGACGCCATAGAGAAAAAGCTTGGCATACCTGTGATGATGTTCTCTGCAACTGATACCAAGGCTTATGAAAAATTCTACGCTGTCCTGGAAAGGGCGCTGAAAAACAAGTCACAGCTGAATGTATCAGCGCTGGAGAATGAGTATGAAAAGGTCGAGGGCTACAGCAAAATAAAGTCGCAGCTCGATGACGGTGTGATAAGCGGCTACACTCCCATGTGGCTGACCGTCAAGTTCATGGAGAACGACAAGGTGGTATCGGCAAAGCTGAAAAACGCCCTGCCTGATGAAAAGCTGAAAAAGATAGAAGAAACTGCCGGCGGCCAGAACGGAGCTATCGCTATGGGCGAGTGCAAGTTCAAATGGATAGACGGGATACTCTCCGGGGCCGTGAGCAGCAGCAGTCCGGGCGTTCAGCTGGGAAAGCTGGACCGTATCTTCACCCACAGGATATGGGGCAAGCCCGCAGTAGTGCTCACGGTAATTTTAGGGCTTATCGCATCGTTTATCCCCGCCCTGCCGTTCATGGGCATAGGCAGTGCGATACCGATGCTGAAAGGACCTGTAACTGCTTCGCTTTCAGGCGCAGGCTGTCCTGAGATCGTCATTTCGGTGCTCTGCGATGTGGTAATACAGTCCCTGGGCTATATAGTTCAGATGCTGGGCTTTGTATTCGGTGTGACCTTTGTTTTCGGACTGCTTGAAGAGGCGGGCGTTATGGCAAGGATATCCTACGTGTTCGACAATACCATGGGCAAGCTTGGCCTTCAGGGCAAGTCGGTCATGCCGTTCCTTGTGAGCTTTGGCTGCACTATGGGCGGAGCAGGCGGTGCTAGGGTCATCGACAACTGGGGACAGAAGGTTCTGACCATCGCCCTTGCATGGGCCGTGCCCTGCGGGGCTGCGTGGTCGATAGTGCCTATGCTTGCAGCGACATTTTTCGGCGCATGGTCAGTGGCCGTGATCGTAGCCATACTGCTTACGATGCTCCTTCATATGTGGCTGACTGCAAAGATCTTCGGCAGAAGGCTGGTAAAGGAGGAAGAACGCTGCGGAATGATAATGGAGCTGCCGCCTTACCACAAGCCGAAGTGGGGCGCACTGCTGCGATATGTCCTCGGCAGGACCAAGGACACATTTTTCCGTGTGACCAAGGTGGTGATGCTGGTCTGCGCAATTTTCTGGCTGCTGAGCTACGCACCTGAGGGTTCAAACAGCATACTCTACAATATCGGTATCGCCATCGAGCCAGTGACAAAGGTATTCGGTCTGCCATGGCAGCTGTTCCTGGCATTTGTTGCCTCTATGGTGGGCAAGGAGGGCTCTGTCGGCGTAATCAGCGCACTGTACACAGGCGGCTCTTACGGCGCAGCCTTCAATGCTGCGATGAGCGGAGCCGGTGCAGCGCCCGACCTCACCGAGATACTTCTGGCAAATGTGGCCCGTCCCGAAGCGCTGGCGTTCATCTTCGCCATAACCTTCAATCTGCCCTGCGTAGTGGCGCTGGCTGCTACCTACCAGGAGATCCATTCGGCTAAATGGACCGCAAAGATCGCACTTTACTACACCGCAGTCTCATTGGTGCTTGCATTTATCGCCTACCGTGTGGGAATGCTGATCTGGTGATGATATGAACGAACTGCTTGAACTTTTGAAGGACGGTCATGCAAGGTCGCTGGAAATGCTCGCTATCGAGCTGGATACGACAGTCGAGGATATAAAGCGCCGGATAGAATATCTTGAACGCATGAACATTATCCGCAGAGTGTCGCTGGGTGTACCGGGCTGCGGCACCTGCTCAGGCTGCGAGGGCAGCAGGTGCGAAGGCTGTATGCCGCAGGGCGGTTTTCGCAACATGGGCGAGATGTGGGAGATCGTCTGAGAGGATAAGAAACGGCGTATACTGTGACGCCGCATATAGAGCTGTCGTATATGAAAAAACTCTGCGGCTGTCAGGTAGAGTGCCGCACTGAAGTTTTTTCGGCCGATCAGCAGCTTAACGGAAGAAACACCATAATGTCCGATAAGGCATTATGGTGTTTCTTTTGTTATTCTATAGATTCTATGAACACTCTGATAAGTTTTGCAGCCTGACGCTGTTTGCTGTTGGGTATAGATTTGCATAAGTCGATCAGCGTATTCTCATCATTGATCGTACCATTGACTATATAGTCGGTTGTGACCATTAGTGCAGAGGACAACTTGCGCAAGGTAGTAACTGTCATGTTTTTTCGACCCTTTTCAATATCCGCAAGAAATTGAACTGAAATATCCGCCATTTCTGCGAGTTTCTCCCTTGTCAATCCTCGTTCTTTTCGCAGTTTCCAAATACGGCTGCCTGTTTCACTGTACGGATATACCATTTCTATCACCTCGTTAGTAATAGTATAACCTAAACTAAAGACTTTAAAAATCATCTATTGATATTGACAAACCATTACTATTGTTGTATAATTATTATAGATTGATATAATTTTTGTTTAATATTACTACTTTTTGGAGGCGCTATGATGTTTTGCAGTAATTGCGGTAAAGAAGTCGTAGGATCGGGTAAGTTTTGTGTCGTTTGCGGCACACCGGTCGTAGAGTTTAAAGATGATAAAGATTTTTCTAATGATACAGTATCGCCAAATGACTCAATTATAAATGAAACAATAAAAGAAGAAACTCCGATCAATGATGTTATAGATACGAAAATCAATGTTGGCAAGGGAATTATTTTGAAATCTGCTGAAGATATAGAGGGCAGTGTAAACTTAGACATATTTTTCAGTACCATAGGTATTGTGTTTTTAATGATAGTTATTAGCAAAGCTTCGGGTGTTGCAGCTGTTGGTCTGCTTACGATTTCTTTTTGGCTGGTTTATATTGCTGTATTGCTTTTTAAAGCACTTTTTTATAATCAAGCTCTTGATAAAAAACAATTTTCTTTTGTTAACGGTATGAACTGTGAAACAATTATACAGGAAGTTTCTGATAAGCTTATTTCCGAGCATGGTTATAGCTTAGCTTTGGAAAATGAGCAGATCATTATAAAAAAGGACAGTACTACATATACAGTTATAGTAAATGATAACGGAACATTCAGTATTGTGTGGAATAATTTATTAAAGAATTTTAAAATGCGTGCGCCGTTTGTTTTTACAAACCAGCATAATCTTATTAAAAACTACGGTATCATTGCTTATGCTATTCAAGAAAAATTTAATGTAACAGAATAAAACTATATGAGGTCTGACAGATATGGATATACTAAACAGAGTGAAGGATTACACTGGCGAACTTGGCGCACTTGGAATAACTGCTTTTATTGTTATTCCTGCTATATTAGTTGTTATGCTTATAATAAGGATCATATTTATATGCATAGCAAAGAAAAAGAACGGCAGCTTTAGGCTACCTAAAGCCCTCAATATAATAATTGATATTTTTGAGGGTGTAATTGTAGTTGCAGCAATAGTTAGTATAGCCAGTTTTGTGAAACAAGAAGATTTAGCTTTGGGAATAAGAAGATCATGTCCTGAAATGTATGAGGGCAGTGGGATCACCTATGACGATGCCCTTGCGTACATTGCTAAAGACATAAAGTGGGACGCTTATACTTCTACAGAGAATACTAAGGTAGTAAATGTATATGGAAAATTCAAGTATTCTAAGAATAATACAAAGTTTTCATTACAGTTTGAATACGATGAAGCAGTCGAAACATTCAGACCCAGATCTATGAAGATCAATAATGAACAGGTAAATGATTTTGTTATCTATGGCTTCATCGTTGCTATATTTGATAGTTGTAAGAACGATACTAAAAAATTCTACGATACCCCTCAGATGCTCTATGATCATGTAGGCGACAATGATCATTCGCTGGACACAGTTACTGATAGTGCAATGGTCGTTGGCGAATGGGTAACGACATCTGAAAGTTATTCTACTCTATATTCCATATCAGATGACGGTATAATATCGACATATGACGATCTCGGAGATGGTTGGGAGCCTTCTGTTGAAATGACTTATACCTATGACGGAGATATAATATCCATTGAAGATGAAAACGGTACTGCTGCCAATTATAGAGTCAGCTTTGATAACAGCAAAAGTATGAAATGGACATCGGTCGATCTTGATGGTATTGAATTTGAGTTTGAAAAAGTAAGTAGTACAGAAAAGCCGAATAACGACAATAGTAACACCAAAGAAGATACTTCAATCAAAGATGATGACAGCATAGAAGCTTCATCACAAGATGGATTAGAAGCAAAGATATTGGGAGTTTGGTATGATTCGGAATTTGATATAATATATTATTTTAAGCCTGATTGTATACTCGAGAGTTACTCCATCAATTACAGAGGCGGAAGTGACTTCGGTATTGTTGGTACATACTTATATTCCATAGTAAATGGCAAAGTATATATTGACAGAGACATTGGTATTCACATAGAGTATGAGGCTACATTCAAAAATGACAATGAAATGATTTTTACTAATATTACCGAAGCATCAATTACAACACCATTCCATTTTAAAAAGATTGAAAACTATACTTTGAACGACAACGATATAACAATTAATGAATTAGCAAGCAATAATAATTCTTCTGATGATCACGAAGTAATGCTCTTGGGCACATGGTTATCAACCGATGACGAAAGTTGGTATCTTACATTCTACGGAGATATGTTAGTTGATATGGCTGGTTTTATGCTTGGTCATTATGAATTATATGACGAAGACAAGATAATAATATCTTCTGATTATGGTGATGAAAGGTATTCTGTCTATTTTATTGATGAATACACTCTAAGATTAAGCTCATTAGATGATGGTCAGGATAGTAACTACACAATATATAATAAAAGCGGAAATTAAGTTTCGTTGATGAATATTAGAAGGGTCATTACATTATTCTAGTAGTGTAATGGCTCTTTGTGTTTATTATGCGAAATGTGAACTTCAAAGTGTTCGCACGCTCAAAGAGGGCAGTCGCAGCGTTCCATAACGCAGATAATGCTCTCTTTTGTGTTGTAATGCTCTCTTTTGTGTTGTAACATCATTGACTTAATTGGCGGAATGTGTTATAATCATATAAGGTTAGAACAGGCTAATTATGATGCCCTTGGGCCGGGAATGCCTGGACTGATGTGGGGTGAAAGATTTGAAAACATGGCTGATGGAGCTGAATAGCAGCAAGAAAAGTAAGAGTCATTTGGGCAAGGAAATGCTAATGAGCGAGGTGATCTCAGACGTAGGCATTGCGGTCACTATTGCGGTATTTATCATATTGTATCAGCTGGTCAAAAATGTGATAAGATCAGAGCTTGCTATGTTGACAGCGTTCCTCTTATCAGGAATGATATGCTTTGCATCGCTGGCTGTGACAAGTATGATATTTTACAGATATGATATGCTGACAGGAGTCCTTAAAAGGGAGGGCTTTCGCAATAATACGCTGGATATCTTCGTGCTTCGCAGACAAAGCAATTACAGCATACTTTTCTTGAATATAAAAAATTTCGGCATGATAAATCAAAGGTACAACTACGACATGGGAGACAGGGTACTGGCTCTGTATGCCGCATATCTCAAAAAGCAGGTCAAAGGAAAGGAATTTATCGCAAAGTATGATAACGACAACTTTGTGATGCTTGTGCGCAGAGGACGTGAGCAAGAGATCGTTGATGCCGTCAGGAACGTCAGCGTGACCTTGCCGTCAGAGGAGCAGATCACACTTGAGGCATATGTCGGTGTTTATCAGCTGAAAGCAGATGACGGATTTCTGGATATGGAGCAGAAAGGACAGATGGCGCTGACAGCCGCAAGGGAGGACGCATCTGCGGATATAGTGTGGTTCGGGGAGGAAATGGCTGAAAAAGCGGCCAGGGAAAAGGCGCTGCTGGATGCGTTTCGTTCCGGGATCGAAAAGCGTGGGTTTATCGTCTATTATCAGCCGAAGGTAGATCTGAAGACCAGGCGGCTGTGCGGAGCAGAGGCGCTGGTCCGCTGGGAGAAAGACGGCAGGCTCATCTCTCCCGGAGAGTTCATACCGGTGTTTGAGAAACACGGAAGGATAACCGAGCTGGATATGTATGTTTTCAGGCAGGTCTGCGCCGACATTGTCCGCTGGACAGAAATGGGGATCACGCCCGTGAGGATATCCTCAAATTTTTCCCGTCTTCACCTGAAAAACAGATCTTTTGCCGATGAGGTCGTCAGAGCTATAAAAGAAAGCGGTATCTCCACTGAGTATGTTGAAATGGAGCTTACTGAATCCTCAGATTATGCAGACTTCGATCTGATGAAAGACCTGGTGAGAAATATGGAGAAGATCGGCGTTCACACTTCGATCGACGATTTCGGCACAGGTTATTCTTCTCTTTCCATGCTGAAAGAGCTGAACGTTGATGTGGTAAAGCTGGACAAGACATTTGCAGATGCACTGACCGGCGGACAGGAGCGTGAAAAGGTATTTATCCTTGACATTATAAGCATGGTACACAAGCTGGGCATGACAGTGCTGTGCGAGGGCGTTGAGGATCAGGCGCAGATCGAACTTTTATCAAAAACAGACTGCGGCATCATCCAGGGCTATTACTTTGACAAGCCTCTGACCTGTGAGGAATTTGAGCGCAGGTTAAGAATGCCGGAGTATACTGAGTAAGATCTGAGACTGGATAATAGGCATAGAAATAAGGCTTGCATGGTATGGTCCATACAAGCCTTTTTATTATTTGCGCTCACATTTTTGAAAGCAGTTCATTTTTCTTTTGTTCAAAATCTTCCTGTGAGATTATGCCGCTGTCCAGAAGTTCTTTTAGTTCTTTGAGCTTTGATGAGGCGGATGTATTCTCTGACCCTGCCGATTTTTGTGCCACAGCGTCGATGAGGCTCTTGCTGTCGGCTTTGTTTTTCTCCGTGTGTTCCTCTATCTTTGCAAGCGTCTCACTTACGAATTCGTCAGCGTTCTGTACCCAGGGGAACTTTACAAGCCCCGACGCTGAACGCACAGCAACAGTTTTTCCGCTCCATATCTTATCGCTCAGACCTTCACTCAGCATGATACTGTCTACTTTATCTATGGGAAGCTTGAGAGTTTTCATAGAGAAAGCCTTTTTCCTGTTGCCTTCCAGTTTGTCACTGTAAAGCACGAGCGAGCATTTTTCTGATGATGACTTTGTTATTACCGTCAGTGCTATCGTGATGATAAGTATGGCAGCAAACACATATATGCCAATGAAGTATTCCCCCAGCAGATCTGTTGACGGCGATGAAAAGCCAAACAGATTAGTCAGATATAAGTAGTCATCTCCATAGTAAGAAGAATACCTATGTTCAGATCTCTTAGGGAACGACCATAATAAAGTGAGCAGTACCTCTGCTGCTAAAAGTATCTTCATAAATAAAGATGTCCTTGCTTTGATCTGCGCTTTGCAAATTATTTTTTCCATTATCAGCCCTCCATAGCTTTTTTTATATTATACCCCAAAAGTTCTGAAAAGTCAACCCTGAAAGTTACTTTTTTTAAGAACTTTCAGGGTATATTATATTGTTGAGGTGGTAAACGTGAAAGAACTCAACTATATAGAAATAGGCGCACGCATACGCAAGAGCCGTGAATCACAGCTGCTCACACAGGAAAAGCTTGCGGAAATGATGGATGTATCAGTAAAATTTGTCAGCGATATCGAGCTTGGCGCAAAGGGTATGTCGCTCAAAACTCTGAATAAGCTCTCGCAGATACTGCTTGTTTCCACAGACCATATCCTCTATGGCAGCAGCAGCGAGAATGACCCTGCCGAGCTGGTCAGGCTGTTGCAGAAGTGTCCGCCGGAAAAAAGTCAGTATCTGGAAGACATCATAAAATTATTTATCCGTTCGTCGCAATAATGAATATTTTGTCAGCCCGAGCGCAAACTATTCCCACAAGAAATTTTTTATCGGAGGTACTAAAATGAAAGCAACTGGAATAGTGCGCCGTATCGACGACCTTGGGCGGGTGGTGATACCCAAGGAGATAAGGCGGACCATGAGGATACGTGAGGGCGACCCGCTGGAGATCTTCACTAACACCGACGGGGAGGTCATTTTCAAGAAATTTTCGCCCATAGGGGAGATATCAGACGGGGCTTTACAGGCTGCCGAGGTCATTGCAAAGCTTGGAGGGGCGCCGGCGGTCATTTTTGATATGGACCATGTTGTGGCTGTATCCGGTCTGCCCAGAAAGGAATACTCGCAGCGGCGTTTGTCTCCGGCTCTGGAGGAGATGCTTGAGAGCAGGAAGAGTTATGAATACGGCCGGGGCGGCGAGGTGTTCAGGCCGGTGGAAGGTATTTCGGCCAATGCTTTAGCGGTCTCGCCCATTATCTCAAACGGAGACATCACCGGGGCGGTGGCCTTCATGTCCTCTAAGGAAGGCGAATATGCCACCGAGAAGCAGACCATGCTTTGCAGGGCAGCCGCAATGTTTTTAGGGAAGCAGATAGAGTCATAAAAAAGCAAAACGCAGCCGGGTCATGGCTGCGTTTCGCTTTTCGATCTTAACAAGGGGTCGTGTAAATATGTATAAAAGCTTTATCAGAGTTCCACATAATCTATCATTCCGTAGGTAGCTTCGCCGGTCTTGTTGGTCAGGTCCTTCAGGATAGATACGACAGAGGTATCAGCTTCGTCGGTCTTCCTGGCGATAGAGACCTTATACTTAGGATAAACTGTACCTATCTCATCACCGATATCTGCGGGGATAAGCAG
Source organism: Ruminococcus sp. (assembly GCA_017478965.1). Lineage (GTDB taxonomy): Bacteria > Bacillota > Clostridia > Oscillospirales > Ruminococcaceae > Hominimerdicola. The sequence continues at coordinate 14,554 of JAFVCV010000034.1, forward strand.
ATTTCTCAGAGTAGTGTTGACCTTATCCTTGACCTCCTCCTCGCCGGGTCTGCCGTCGTTTGCGGAGAGCATCACTACGAACTCATCGGAGCCGGTGCGGTAGATCTCGCTGTCGGGGAACTGTTCTTTAAGGATATCCACCGTGCGCACGAGCAGAGTATCGCCGGCGTCGTTGCCGTACTGGACGTTGATGTCGCTGAAATTAGCGATATTGAACATCATGAAGTAGCAGGGGTTTTTCTTGCTGATATCGACCTTATCTATCTCCATGGCAAAGCAGATACGGTTCTTTGCGTTGGTGAGAACGTCGTTGAACATTGCGGCGTTCAGAGACTTCTTGGTCTGGTTGTTCTTTGCTATGGTGGATATCAGTTTCTGATTGATCCTTTCCTGTTTCTTGCTTATGAAGTAGAACACGATAGTTACGCCGACGATGATGGCACCGAAGATACCCAGATAGATCCTCATGGTCCTTGTCAGGGCGAATACCTCGCTCTTCAGATCGTCTATCATAACTATCCACCCATGGCTGGGCATATAGGTATAGCTGGAAACGTACTTCTTCCCGCCGTCCTTATACTCGAACTCACCGGTGACTGCCTTATCTGTGCCTTTGAACTTCTTGCAGAGATCCAGGATCTCGGGGTTGGTGGCCTCGATGTCGATATTGTCTGCATTCTTGTTGAATATGTACTTATTGTTGCTTACGTTTACCATGCTGTAGAAGCTGTTCTCGATACCACGGACAGGGATATTGTCCAGGGTCTGCACCAGGCCGCTGGTGAATATGCCAAGGCCTGCAAGCCCCACAGGTTCGCCCTTGCTGTCATAGATGGCGATATACATGGAGATACACTGTTTCTGAGATGCAGGCGAGATTATGATGCCTGCGTCGTAAAGACCTCTGTCGCCGCCTACCATAGCATTTTGCAGCTCCTTTAGTCTGTCAGGGTCAGACCTGGTGGTGATGCCCACAACATCAGGATTGGAGTGGGTCAGAACGAAGGTCTTCCAGGTACCTACCCACAGGCCCTCCAGGTTATCTATCTCCTTGCTGAACTGCTCGGTATACTCCTGAGCGACCTGCTGGAGCTGTACTGCTTTCTGGTCAGGACTGGCGGAGGTCAGTGTCTCCTGTAGGTCCATGGTGTTCTCATACTCCAGAAGGTCCTTTATCTGGGCGGCCTTGCTGAAAGCCCTCAGCGTCTTCTCAGCGTCCTCGATATAGCTGTCTATTATGTGGGCTCTTTCGTCTGTGATAGCGCCCATATGGTCTACAGCATTGTCTCTGGTCTTTGAGCTGACCGTCTTGGTAATGAACAGGGACAGCCCAAGCATTATTATAAGCTGGATTATGATGACCCGGTTAAGGGTCGAAAAACTTCTTTTTGATTCTTTCTTCTTACTCATAGATATTTCCCTCTTTATTTCCGGTCCTTCGCTGCCTGCCGCAGTGAAGGCCGATTATTTTGTCAGAACAGGCCGAATCTTTTTTTCTTCTTGGGGGCGCTCAGCTCCTCCAGGAATTCTTCGTCGTCATCGTCATCTTCGATAGCCACGTTCATTATATCGCTCACCCTGTCCTTCAGCAGATCTCCTTTGGCTTTATTGCCCGTATACTGCGATTTGGTATACTCACTGGTCCTTACTGAGGTCTGTTTGGTGAACTGGGCCGGAAGGCCCTGTCCCATATTCCCAACGGGTGCGCCCTGCTGTATGTTGCCCTGCTGTATGTTTCCCACCGGTATGCCCTGCATGGGTGCGCCGGGATATCCGCCCTGTCCGTATCTAGCAGCCTCTGTTATCCTGAGCATCCGGTCCGGCATTGCTACCGTGGCATTGGAATTCTCCGGGGCACATGAGGTGATAAAGCTTACGCATCCGCTGCAAGGGAGCACTGCCAAGCGGGTAACAGCGTTTATGACTATGAGGGTATCCACCAGGACCTCTCCCATATTTCGCATATTCCGCATAGCGTCTACCTCTGCATGGACATTAACGGGAGCGCCGCCGGCCATCTCCATATGGCTGACGCCGTTATACAGCCTTCCGCCCCGGGACACTATCACACAGACTGTGGTGTCCGATGTGGGCTGAACGCCGCTGAGGGTCATTCTATTTGCCACATCTACTGCGGCATTGTAAATTACCTCAAATGTCATGTATCAAAAACCACCTTTCATAAGTATCCTCAGACACATCAGAAAAATGCGCCCGAGCTACCGTTGTTTATTGTATACCTATCTCCATCAAAAGTCAATAATTTTTCTCAAAAAAACAGTTTATACAATTAGATTTTCGGTAGTTCATATAGATTTAATATTTTTATCTTGTGCATTTTTAACAAAATACAATATTAATTTTATGATATTTATACTAAATTTGTGATATTACGAATGAACTAGGCAAATATAATTGTTAAAAATATATATTAACGGCCGGTTAATCAAAAATAAAACTAGCACTATATACTAGTCGATATGTTTAGTTAAATCTGAAAAATAATCTTTTCCTGATTAATAATAAAACGATTACAATATGTAATTAATTATATCTTATTAATCATCAATTCATAAAGAAAGGGCCAGCGCCTTTGTTTTCAAGGGCTGGCCCGGGTGCGTATTTAATATTATTATATAAAAGCTGAACTTCTGAACTCAGCTGCATGACCGATAGTGCGGGCATTTCTGGGACAGGTCATGCCGACAGCTTTTCTTGTCTGTTTAAAATATTTTTACGTTGCGCTGCCTGCGAACTGGGTGCGGTAAAGCTCGTAATACCTGCCTTTTTTTGCCAGAAGGCTCTCATGGCTGCCGCTCTCGGCTACCTTTCCTCCGTCGATGACCACTATGACGTCAGCATCCCTGATAGTGGAAAGACGGTGGGCTATGATAAGGGAGGTCCTGTTCTTCATCAGGCTCACCATTGCGGACTGAATGTGCATCTCTGTCCTGGTATCTACGCTGGAGGTCGCCTCGTCGAGGATAAGTATTTTCGGGTCTGCAAGGACCGCTCTTGCTATGCTCAGCAGCTGGCGCTGGCCCTGTGAAAGATTAGAGCCGCCCTCACTGAGCACGGTCTGATAGCCCTCAGGCAGGCGCTCGATGAACTCGTCGGCATTGGCAAGCGCTGCGGCTTTTTTTATGTCCTCCGGTGCGGCGTCTGCACGGCCGTATCGGATATTGTTCTCGATGGTGTCCTTGAACAGGACAGTGTCCTGCAAAACTATGGCTATGGAGCTTCTCAGCTTATCCATGGGGATATCGCAGATATCTGTCCCGTCAATAGTTATCCTGCCGCTGTCGATGGGGTAGAACCTGGTCAGCAGGTTGACCACGGTGGTCTTGCCGGAACCGGTGGCGCCCACTATGGCTATCTTCTGCCCAGCCTTAACGCTCAGCTCAAGACCCCTCAGGACAGGTTTCTGAGGGACGTAGGAGAAATCTATATCCTCAAATAGGATATCCCCCCGGACCTTTTCCACCGCAAAGTCCGCAGTGCCCTTATCCTCCTCCCTGTCGGCCTCCATAACGTCAAAGATACGCTCTGCACCGGCGATGGCGGTCTGGATATTGGCATACTGATTGGCTATCTCGTTGATAGGACGTGAGAACTGCTTTGAGTAGAGTATGAAGGCCTGGATAGTGCCTATGGTGATAACGTTCCTTATGGCCAGCCAGCCTCCGAAAGCGGCTATGAGGATAAAGCCGATATTGGAGATGATGTTCATGCAGGGACCCATGACGCCGCCGAAGATCTGTGCCTTGATGCCGGTCTTTTTCAGGTCGTCAGACATTTTCCTGAAATCCTCCACCGCATCATGCTCCTTGCCGTAAGCCACCACGGTCCTGTAGCCCGTGACCATTTCCTCAACGTGGCCGTTGAGCCGGCCTAAGAGTATCTGCTGTTCAACGAAATACTTTTTCATATACTTGGTCAGAAAACCGGAGACGAACACTGTCAGGAAGATAGTGGAAAGCGAGATGAGAGTCAGCAGGGGAGAGTAGACCAGCATTATGACCAGGGAGCCGATGACGGTCAGCACCCCTGAGATCAGCGAACCTATGGACTGTGAGATGGTGGTGGAGATATTTTCCACATCATTTGTCATACGGCTCATGATATCGCCGTGGTTATGGTTATCCAGATACTTTATCGGCAGCCTTACCAGGCTCTCGAAAAGGTCCTGTCGCATTATCCTTACGGTGCTCTGAGAGAGCTTTGCCGATAAAATGGCCTGCATATATGTGAAAACTGAGGACAGCACATAGACAACAGCTAAAACTATCAGTGCCTTTCCCATGCCGCCGAAGTCCACATTCACGCCGTTTTCGTCGATCCGGATAAAGTCTATGGCTTTCTGCTGGACCAGAGGGGCTGCAAGGCCAAGGAGGGTTATGGTTATCATAATGCCTAAAAGTCCGAAGAACAGGTATTTGCTGCGTCCTATGTAAATGATGAGCTTTTTCAGGGTATTCCTAGCGTCCTTAGGGCGCTCGGCATTTATCCTGCCGGCGTTGGGGCCGCCGGGGCCACGCTTTTCGTTAGGGTTGAAAGATGGGGGCATTACAGTTCACCTCCTGCGCTGTCGGTGCTCCTGACCTGAGAATCGTAGATATCCTTATAGACCTCACAGGTCTTTAAAAGGTTTTCGTGTGTATCGCAGCCAACCAGACGGCCGTGGTCAAGAACGGCGATACGGTCGCAGTCCTTCACGCTGGCGATACGCTGGGCGATGGTGATGAGAGTGGTGCCGGAAAGCTTTTCACGCAGGCCCTTTCTGAGCCTGGCCTCTGTACCCAGATCGAGGGCTGAGGTAGAGTCGTCGAAGATGATGATCTCGGGCTTTTTCAGCACTGCACGGGAAATGGAAAGGCGCTGTTTCTGTCCGCCGGAAAGAGATGCGCCCTTTTCAGCGATAATGCTTTTATAGCCGTCAGGCATACGTGAAACGAACTCGTCAGCCTGGGCAGTAACTGCGGCGCTGACCACTTCTTCATGGGCGGCGTCCTTGTCGCCCCATTTTATATTGTCTTCCACCGTACCGGAGAAAAGCTCGCTTTTTTGCAGCACTATACCTATGCGCTCCCTCAGCTCCTCAGTGCTCAGATCCCGCACGTTGACTCCGTCCACCAGGACCTCGCCCTCCGTAGGGTCATAGAACCTCGGTATAAGGTTCACTAACGAGGACTTGCCGGAGCCGGTGGCCCCGAGAACGGCAATGTTCTCGCCCTTTCCGATGTCGAGAGAAAGTCCGCTGATGACTGGCCTGCCGGCAGAATCGGGATAGCTGAAAGAAACGTTCCTGAAGCTGACGGTGCCCTGCTGCTTTCCGTCAAAGCCGGCCGTTCCGCTTACCACTGCCGGCTCGGTCCCAAGGACCTCGTTTATCCTTTCCACCGACGCCATGGCCCTGGATACGGTCTGGAACATCATGGACATCATCATTACCCCGAAGAATATCCTTGTCAGGTAGGTAATGGCGGCCATTATCTCGCCTATCTGTATTTCCGCCGCCTGAGCCTGAAGTCCGCCGATGAAGATGACGGCCACCACCGAGAAGTTCATGACGATGCTCAGCACCGGCTGGAGGGACGCCATCAGGTTGGCTACCTTTAAATTGGACTCCATCAGGCTGACATTAGCCTTTGTGAAACGCTCGGTCTCATGGTCTTCCCTTACATAGGCCTTAACGACCCTTGCACCTGTGACGTTCTCCTGGACCACGGAATTCACATCGTCCAGCCTTTTTGCCACCTGCGCAAAGTACGGTCCGGCCTTTCTCAGCACGGATACCATGACGATGATCTCGATGGGCAGCGCCGCCACCAGTACCAGGCCGAAATGCAGATCCATGGTCAGCATCATCAGTATGCCGCCTATGAACATGAGACTGTCTCTGATGAGCATTCTCATGCAGAAGTCGACCACCTGCTGGATAGCGGTGATGTCGGTAGTCAGTCTGGTGACCAGGGAGCCGGTGGTGAATTTGTCGGTCTGCTGGAAGGAAAGTCCCATGACTTTCTCGAAAACGTCCACCCTCAGGTCCCTGGCAAAGCTCTGTGAAGCCACGCCGCTGAATCCTGAGGCCGCTATGCCGCAGGCACCGCCGGCGATGAGCAGCAAAAGCATTTTTATGCCTGTGCTGATTATCAGGTCCATGTCCTGCCCTAAAACGCCGTCGTCTACTATGATGCTCATGAGCTTAGGCTGGAAAAGGTCCATCATGACCTCTCCGACCATACACAGCGGCGCCAGCAGTGCGAACAGCATATACGGTTTGAGATATCTGAATATTTTTAACAACCTTATACCTCCTTGTCTATCTCACAGTCCGTCGTAAAGCCCTTTTTCAGCCGGGGCAAGGTCTATCTTTCCGGAATTGACATTGGCGTTGACGATCTTCGCCTTTATCTTCTGACCCACTCGGTACTCTGCACCGGTAGAGAAGTTTTTCAGCTTCATCAGCCCGTCGCATTCATAGTAGCCTTCCCCGAGCTCATCGACGTGCATAAGTCCCTCACAGGTATTGTCAAGCTCCACGAAGATGCCGAAATCCGTCACCGAAGTTATGACTCCCTCGTAGACCTCGCCTACCTTGCCAAGCATATATTCCGCTTTATAGCAGTCCTCACAGCTGCGCTCGGTCTGCATTGCCTTCAGTTCGCAGGCAGTGGACTGGTCGGCGGAGGCGTAGACGAATTTATTGAACCTGCTGCGGCACTCCTCGGCGCTCAGGCCCTCTAAGAATGCGGACATTATCCGGTGTATGGAAAGGTCAGGATAGCGCCTGATAGGGGAGGTGAAATGGGCGTAGTCCTCAAGGACCAGACCGTAATGTCCCACAGGCTCCGTGTCGTACTTGGCCTTGGACATACTTCTGAGCACCGCATAGTTTATGACCTTCTCGGCGTCTGTACCTTTGGAAAGTTCGATTATCTCAGCCAGGGCCTTGGGCTTAGGCTCGTCTCCCAGTACATAGGTGATGTTAAGCCCTGTCAGCAGCTCTTTAAGTCCCTGGATCTTTTCCGCAGAGGGCGGCTCGTGGACCCTGTAGACAAAGGGCAGTCCGTTCTCGGTCCCGAAACGTGCGGCGCACTCGTTGGCAGTCAGCATGAAGTCCTCTATCATCTCCTGGGCAAAGCCCCTGGTCCGCTGGACTACCCCTACGCACACATCGTTCTCATCAATGAGCAGAGCGCTCTCGGAAGTCTCTATCTGGGGAGCGCCCCTTTGCAGGCGCTTTGTTTTCAGTATCTCAGCCAGCTCCTTCATGATGGGCAGCTGATCTGCCACGTCCTTATACTTCTCTGCGTTCTCCCTGGAATTATAGCCCTCCAGCAGGTCGTTTATCTCGCTGTAAACGCCCTTGACTCTGGAGCGGATAACAGACTTGGCAAATCTGTATCCCAGGATATCACCGTTTTTATCCAGCTCGCACAGACAGCTGAACGCCAGTCTGTCCACCCCGGGATTAAGGGAACATATGCCGTTTGAAAGCTCCTTCGGCAGCATCGGTATGACCCTGTTTGCGTAGTAGACACTGGTGCCACGCCTGAAGGCCTCGTTGTCGAGGGCGGACTTTGGCTTCACATAGTGGGATACGTCTGCGATATGCACTCCCAGCCGATAGCCCTTTTCGGTCTTCTCAACACTTACCGCATCATCAATATCCTTGGTGTCGGCGCCGTCGATGGTAAATATAGGCATATCCCTCAGGTCCAGCCGCCCGACTGTGTCCTGCCTGTCTATCTCGGTACCCAGCATTCTGGCCTCATAGACGGCCTCGGCGGGGAACACCGGCGTCAAACCGTTGACCTCCACGATGCTCAGAGCGCAGACCGCCGCTTTCAGGGAACTTCCCAGACAGGAGACTATCTCGCACCTGTGCTCGCTGTGGCGTTCTCCTCTCTCCGTCAGCACCGCTATGGCCTTGTCTCCTTCGTGAAGCTCCAGCATAGCAGGGTTGTCAAATTCCAGGGCGTATTTCGAGATAACGTCCGGCACTATTTTCAGCCTGCCGAACTCGCATACTATCTCCCCGGTGAACTTTGAAAAATTCTCTTCGGCTATCTTTATGACCTCGCCCTCCGGCAGGTCCCCTCTGCTCTCGCAGAGCTTTACCAGCACTATATCCCCCGGCATGGCCCCCATGAGTCTTTTGCCGGGTATGAATATCTCTTCCCCTGTGTCAACGTTCTTCACAAAGCCGAAGCTCTTGTGTATCCGGCTGACCTCGCACCTCTTCAGCTTTGCCAGCTCCACCAGGGTAAAGCCGTATTTCCCCTCGACTATCTCTCCCTTGGCCTTCATCTTGTCCACGGTCCTGGCGAATTTCCTGAAATCGAAATTTCCCTTGCGGAAGGCCTTTACAAGCTCGTCAAAGCTCACAGGCTTTTTGCCGGAGGCTTTTAGCTTGTTATATATCATCTTTCGGTAATCTGTCTTCATTTATTCCTCCTTATCAGGACCGAAGCTGCGGCGGTCCTTCTCCCGCTGTCTTTTCACCAGCCTGTGCAGCAGCACTCTTGCTGCGACAAGAATGATTATCATAACGGCACAAATGGCTCCCTCCAGCACCAGCGAGGTATACCAGGGGGTGGCGTTTATCTTCATTATCCAGGCGTAGAACCTGTGCTCATGGACGGCCCCGATGAAAAGTCCCGCAAACAGTCCGGCCATAAGACCTATGAGTATATCTATAAAATGCGCCAGTTTTATCATTTTAAACACTCCTCATAAACTTTGTCCGCTCTTCACGAACGGCACTGAGGTATTCCTCCTTCAGCTCAAATCCAAGGCGCTGCGCTATCTTCAGTGAGATCATATTCCCGGCGTCCCAGTGAGGCCGCAGTCCCCGGCGGAGACATTCAAGTATAAAGGCCGCCCCAACAGCGGTGGCAAGGCCCCGGCGCCTGTGGTCCTCCCGGCAGGCTATCTCCACCTCTGCCCCCTTACTGTAAAGGGTATAGGAGGACGCCCCGCAGACAAGCTCGCCGTCCTTAATGGCGGCCACACCGAACCCCCTGTCCATAAAGTCCTGCGGTCCTGCGAAGTTCTCTAAAAACGGCTCAGACCAGCTCTGCGCCACGGCCTGTCTGAGCAGGTCACGGTCAAAGCTTTTTATCTCATACTCCGCTCCGATAATGTCCCTGAGACTTTTCAGGGACTTTATATCCAAGTTCCCGCAGCCTGTCCGGAACCTGGGTGAAACGGCAAGACTGCTGTCTCTTTCAATAAGGGCACTGAGCCAGCCTTCGCCGCAGGGCATGAACACGGCCTTGCTGTCTCCGCCGGCCAGTTCAAGGACCTCGCCGGCAGCACAAACGTCTCCGGCGGCAAAATAAAAGCTCCCGCAGACCACTGCCCCGGCAGTGCGTTCCTCATTGCAAAAGCCACGGCCGAACCGGCCCTCGAAATAGCTGTAGAGCACTGAATCCTCAAAGCCAGCGAACAGCGGCGATATGTCGCTGCGGGAACTGTCACAGTTTTTCATCACAGATCTTCACGGCCTCCGTCCTCCAGACAAAAAGCCCTGCATAGCAGGGCTGAAAATGCGTTACATATGACCCAGAACTCAGGACCTACTTCATCACCTGATGGATAACGCCCACCGCCAGCGTGATGACGAACAGAAGTATTGCGCAGTTGCGGGTGAGCCTGTTGAGCTTGGCATCACGGGTGTTCCCGGTATTCTTACCATAGAACGAATCGTTGTAGCCGCCGCCGATAGCAGAGGTCAGCCCGTCGTCCTTAGAGTCCTGCATCAAAACCACAAGAATGATAACGATGCTGCAAAGAGCAAGCAGCACGCCTGCCACGATCTCGATAACTGTCATTTTTCTTTCCTCCAATTATGGGGCAGTCTGGACGCCCCGCATTATTCCAAAATACAATTTACAATATTATAGCACACTTTTTTCCAAATTGCAAGAGTGATAGAAAAAAATTCACAATTATTTTTTTATAAAAGCCCTTGACAAAAGGCGAATGATATGGTAAAATAATATAGTCGTCAAAGGGCGGCGCTGATGGACAGGTGTCCGAGTGGTTTAAGGAGCCGGTCTTGAAAACCGGTGATACGGCAACGTACCGTGGGTTCGAATCCCACCCTGTCCGTTCATTGGTTTAAATATTTCGGCCGGGCCGATATACCAGCATTTGCGGATTTACCCAAGTGGTGAAGGGGCTCCCCTGCTAAGGGAGTAGGTCTCGAAAGGGGCGCGAGAGTTCAAATCTCTCAATCCGCGTACAGTATGACCTCCGTACTTTCCGGTACGGGGGTCTTTTGTTTTAGGCGAAAAAGTGCTTGACAAAAGGTCAGGGGTGTGGTATAATATCTACACATATTCTAAAGACTGTGACGGAGACAGTAGGCAGTACAGTGAAGCTCCCAGCGAGCCGCAGACAGTGAAAGTGCGGTATCAGTAGCTTTCTGCTGAACATCACTCCCGAGTTGCGCCCGGAAAGGCTGAGGCTTAGTATGCGGCGACGCTTTGCAGCGTTAAAGGCAGCACGTATGAAATGAGAGGCGCTGGCTTTTCACAGTACGGTGTAAAACAGGTGGTATAACGAAGGCATATGCTTATTTTGCTTTCGTCCTATTTTACGTAGGACGGGGGCTTTTTTGTTTGTTCCTTTTTACTTTTGTGTTGTTGATAAGATAGATCAGGATTTAGAGGTGCAGATATGTTTATCCCCGAAATACCAGATAACAGTTTGAAAGATGAAATAACTCAGATCGTCGAATTAAGTAAAAAGCTCGAAAACGACTATGATTTTGAGTATGATCCACCTGCTACCGAGGAAGAATTATCTTCATGGGAAAAAGAGCATAATATAAAAATACCTGAATCAATCAAAGATTGGCTTAGGTTTTCATGCTATTCACATATTCGCAACGAACTTGCTGTAATCAGGAATGTTAACGACTTTGAAGTCAATTGTGAAATAGTTCCTGAAGACATGGTTATAATTGGCGAGGTAATAGGCGATGGTGAATTTATAGGTTTTTCCAAGAAAAATGGCACAATCTTATGGGAAGATCACGGCAATTTAGAATGCTATAATAACTTTAAAGAGCTACTAAAAGAAATTATTGATATGATGCATGGCCATACAGGATTATCCGAAACATCCATTAACATTTTACAAGCAATGGCAAAAAAAGCTAAAGAAGGAAATAACAATGACTGAAGCACAAAGAATAATAAATGATTTTAATGCACTAGACATATCTGATAGAAAAGCGTATCTTGTGCAGATCAACGTTAACGTAAAGGGTAAGGCGCTTGCGCCGAATCGTGACTGCGCCGCCGCTTGCTCAGCGGCAAATTTTGATTTATCTTAGGAACACATTTGTAAAAAGGGAGTTTTGTTTTCAGCAAAGCCAAAAAGGAGGGAAAGTGATGATAACAGACAGCTTTGACCCGATATCCAAGGCAATTATCGACCCCTATGAACTGAGGGGGAAGGACCTGCCAAAGGTGGATATCTGCATCATTACTTTCTCCTGTATCATAGAAAGGTCTGTCAGGGAGAACTACCCTTGTAAGCAGATAGCAGTTCTCAGAAATGCGGCGGGGGCCATCGAGGACTGCATAATGTCGCTGGACTGCGGGAAGTTCCTGGCTTTCGGAGGTGCGGGGTGTCTTGATAAGGAGATCGCTCACGGAAAGGTGATGGTGCCCACGGAGGCTTACCGTGACGAGGGGACTTCTTACCACTATGCGGCGCCTGCGGACTATATCAGAGTGTAGAATTCTGATAAGGTCGCAGCTTTTATGGAAGAGAACGGTCTGCCCTATGTTATGGGGAAGACCTGGACCACCGACGCATTTTTCAGAGAGACGAAAAACAATTTTGAGAAACGCAGGGCTGAGGGCTGTATCTCCGTGGAGATGGAATGTTCAGGCTTTCAGGCGGTGTGCGATCTGCGTGGGCTGGAATTCTACACGTTCTTCACCAGCGGGGACCTGCTGGATGCGCCGGAGTGGGACGACAGAAGAAAGTGCAGTCAGGAAAAATGCACCCAGCACGACGCCGGGCATTTTGACATCGCTCTGGAGCTGGCGTTGTATATGACGGATAAGACACGATCATAGTACAGATCAATTTTTTATGAAAGGATAGATGTAAAGTGTACAAAAAAGTAGACACTAACCTGAACTTTGTTCAGCGTGAGAAGGAAGTACTGAAATTCTGGCAGGAGAACGGTATTTTTGAAAAGAGCATCGACACCCGTGCAAAGGGCGACAGCTATGTTTTCTACGACGGTCCTCCTACCGCCAACGGCAAGCCCCATATCGGCCACGTGCTGACCAGAGCTATAAAGGACATGATACCGAGATACCGGACCATGAAGGGCTATAAGGTACCGAGAAAGGCCGGCTGGGATACTCACGGACTGCCTGTTGAGCTGGAGGTCGAAAAGCTGCTGGGTCTTGACGGCAAGGAGCAGATCGAGGAATACGGCGTTGAGCCGTTCATCGAGAAGTGCAAGGAGAGCGTCTGGAAATACAAGGGTATGTGGGAGGATTTCTCCGGCACGGTAGGTTTCTGGGCCGATATGGACCACCCTTACGTTACCTACCACAATGAGTTCATCGAGTCTGAATGGTGGGCGCTGAAACAGATCTATGAAAAGGGACTGCTGTATAAGGGATTCAAGATAGTACCGTACTGCCCCAGGTGCGGAACTCCTCTTTCCTCTCACGAGGTAGCTCAGGGCTATAAGCTGGTAAAGGAAAGGTCCGCTGTGGTACGTTTCAAGATAAAGGATAAGGACGAGTACTTCCTTGCCTGGACCACCACCCCATGGACACTGCCCTCGAACGTGGCGCTCTGCGTTAACCCTGAGGAGGAATACGCTAAGGTCAAGGCTGCTGACGGGTATACCTACATAATGGCTTCAGCACTGCTGGACGCTGTTTTAGGCAAGCTTTCAGAGAGTGGAGACGCTTATGAGGTAGTGGAGAGATATAAGGGCACCGACCTTGAATATATGGAATATGAGCCGCTGTTCGCCTGCGCAGGAGAATGTGCCGCAAAGCAGGGCAAAAAGGGCTTTTTCGTCACCTGCGACAGCTATGTCACCATGTCTGACGGTACCGGTATCGTTCATATCGCACCGGCCTTCGGTGAGGACGACTCAAAGGTAGGAAAGAAGTACGATCTGCCCTTCGTTCAGTTCGTTGACGGCAAGGGCAACATGACTGAGGAGACTCCCTACGCCGGGACCTTTGTCAAGAATGCAGACCCCATGGTGCTCAAGGACCTGGAGGCTGAAGGCAAGCTTTTCGATGCGCCTAAGTTCGAGCACGATTACCCCCACTGCTGGAGGTGCAATTCGCCGCTCATCTACTACGCAAGAGAGTCATGGTTCATCAAGATGACCGAGGTCAAGGACAGGCTTGTGGCAAATAACAAGACCATCAACTGGATACCCGAGAATATCGGCTCCGGACGTTTCGGCGACTGGCTGAACAATGTTCAGGACTGGGGCATCTCCAGAAACAGATACTGGGGCACTCCGCTGAACATCTGGGAGTGTAAGTGCGGGAAAAGGCATTCGGTAGGCTCCATCGAGGAGCTGAAGAAGATGTCTCCCAACTGCCCGGAGGATATCGAGCTTCACAGGCCTTTCATAGACAATGTGACCCTTACCTGTCCCGACTGCGGCGAGCAGATGAGGAGGGTGCCGGAGGTAATAGACTGCTGGTTCGACTCAGGCTCCATGCCTTTTGCACAGCACCACTATCCCTTTGAGAACAAGGAGCTGTTCGAGGAGCAGTTCCCGGCGGACTTCATCTCGGAGGCTGTTGACCAGACCAGAGGCTGGTTCTATTCGCTGCTGGCTATCTCCACTCTTATCTTCGACAAGGCGCCTTTCAAGAACGTGGTAGTTCTGGGCCTTGTACAGGATAAGGACGGTCAGAAGATGTCCAAATCCAAGGGCAACGCCGTTGACCCGTTCCAGGCTCTGGAGGACTTCGGCGCTGACGCTATAAGATGGTATTTCTACACCAATTCACAGCCCTGGCTGCCGAACAAGTTCCACGACAAGGTAGTCACCGAGGGACAGAGAAAGTTCATGGGCACTCTCTGGAACACCTACGCATTCTATGTGCTATATGCTGATATAGACAGCTTTGACCCCACAAAGCACAAGCTGGAATACGATAAGCTCAGCGTTATGGATAAGTGGCTGCTGTCAAAGATGAACAATATGATAAAGGAAGTAGACTCCAGTCTGGAGAACTACAAGATACCTGAGGCCGCAAAAGCTATGCAGGATTTCGTGGACGAGATGTCCAACTGGTATGTGCGCAGGGGCAGAGAGCGTTACTGGGTACAGGGCATGAACGAGGACAAGGTCAATGCCTACATGACCCTTTATACCGCTCTGGTAAATGTCTGCAAGTGTGCTGCGCCCATGGTGCCGTTCATCACGGAGGCTATCTATCAGAACATGGTCAAGAGCGTGGACGCTGCGGCTCCGGAAAGCATACATCTGTGCAGTTTCCCCGTAGCTGAGGAGACACAGATCGACGCCAAGCTCGAGGCCGATATGGACGAGGTAAGGGATATCGTCGTTCTGGGCAGAAGTGCAAGAAACGGCTCAAACCTGAAAAACAGGCAGCCTCTGAGCGTTATGTACGTAAAGGCGGACCACGAGGTCGGCAGCTACTATGTGGATATAATCAGGGACGAGCTGAACATGAAGGAAGTGAAGTTCGTAAGCGATACTTCTTCCTTTGTGGACTATAAGTTCAAGCCGCAGCTGAAGACCCTGGGACCCAAGTTCGGACGCTATCTTAACGAGATAAGGACCGCCCTGGACGGGCTGGACGGACACAAGGCCATGGCGGAGCTTGACAGCACCGAGGAGCTGAAGCTGACCATCTCCACCGGAGAGATAGCTCTCAGCAGAGAGGACGTGCTCATCGAAACTGAGCAGCTGGAGGGATTCTTTACCCTGACCGAGGGCGGAGTCACTGTGGCTATCAGCACTGTGCTCACGCCGGAGCTTATCGAAGAGGGTTATGTCCGTGAGATCATCAGCAAGGTACAGACCATGAGGAAGGATTCCGGCTTTGAGGTCATGGACCACATCGTGCTGACGCTCAGCGGAAATGACAAGCTCTTTGAGATAGTCAGCAAGAACCGTGAGGAGATATGCACCGATGTCCTGGCCGACGAGATAAAGCAGGGCAGCGCTACCAATTCAAAGGAATGGGATATAAACGGCGAGAAGGTCACTATCGGCGTGACCAGGGTCTGAGGACCGGCCGATAAGGACCTTGTACGGAACAATGACGGGAAACGCTTTATGAGTCAGGAGGAATCTCCATGAGCAAAAAGCTTGCTATACTGGCGGCTGCGGCTATGCTTTTGACAGGCTGCGGAGGGCTGGGCGGAGAGAACACGGAGACAGCAGGATCTGAGGACAGCAGCACCGCTGCCCCTGAGACTGCGCAAAGCTCTTCGGTGGATTCTTCGCAGGAAACTGCAAAAACGCAGCAGACAGACGGGACTGAAAAGGTCACGGAGACAGTCACAGAGACTGAGAGAGACACTGCCACTGTTACTAAGGAGCAGTCCTCTGATCCCTGGGACATAAGGATAACTCAGTTCGACACCAGATCCATGGAGGACCTGGACTTCGATCTCAAAGAGCCGGAGAAGGACCAGAGTGCCGTTACCACCACCGCAGCAGCGGGGGATAACGATTTCTGGTTCGACACCTCCGATGCGGTGAAGAGAAAGATCGAATGGAACTCCACGGACAATAAGTATACTTTCTGGGTCAGTGTGAACATACCTGTGCATATCTATGACTATTACACAGAGCTGCCCAGGTACTATCTGCCGGGAGAGTATATCAATTACATCGACGATGAATACAACCGTGGTACGGTGAGGAACATCGCCGATGCCCTTCAGGGCGTGGCGGACGAATACGGCTACAGCTTTAACGAGACGGTCTATGAGGTCATAAGGTTCGTACAGAGCATTCCCTACATGACGGACATGGACTCCAAGGGTGTGGAGGAATATCCGAAATACCCTATAGAGACACTTTATGACAACTGCGGCGACTGTGAGGACCTCAGCATACTTTTAGCGTCCATATTAAGAGAGATGGGCATAGGCGTATGCTTCATCGACTATCCTACTCACATCGCAGTGGCTGTTCAGGCGGCGGACGATTCGGAGAACTATAATTTTGACATCTTCGACAAGCACTGGTTCTATGTAGAGACTACCGACTTAGGCTGGAAACTGGGACAGATGCCTGAGAACCGCATTGGACAGAGCGCCACGCTTTACAGGATAAACTGAAAAAAAGACAATGATAAAGGCGCCGCCACGGGGACGATAGTGATACTGTCTCCGTGGCGGCGCCTTTTATTCTGTTTTTCAGATATCTATGGACCTTTTCTCCTTTTTCAGTATCCTTTGTATCGCAAATTTACCCGAAATAGCAGCGATAGGCAGCCCGCCCGGGCTCATTATCCACTGGCCGGCCATATAGAAGTTATCAATACCTTTGAGAACGCCCTTTATCCTGAGCTGCTTTGCACCGATGGTAGTTACAAACGCCATGTACGCTCCGTGGTAGGCATTGCAGTATCTTTCGTAGGTCATGGGTGTCCAGCAGTCGAGAAGTTCAAGCCTGCCCTCAAGCTCAGGGAATTCTCTGACTATGCGGTCGGTGACTTCTCTTATAAGCTCCTGTTTTTTTGCCTTGTAAGCCTCCTTTGAAAGGCCTTTCCAATAGGCAAAATCCTCGTCGGTCTGGGGGATATTCGTCTGCAATACCGCCTTGCCCTCGGGAGCGAAGGTATTGTCATAGCCGTAGTTCTTTATGTAGATGCGTTCAAAGCTCCTGTTGCCGATACTGATAGGCTCACAGCCGAAAAAGATAGTGTCCTCACCGCTGAAATCGCCGTCGATCTTGTATGCTATCTGAAATCCGCTGGTAGTGGGGTAGCTTTTGCTGCTCTCGTAGGCCTTTTCAAATTCCTTTGGCATATACTTTCTGTCAAGTAGCCTGCCGAACAGAAAGCTGGGATCCACAGCCGAGATGACCTCATCTGCCGTGATTTTCTCTCCGTTTTCAAGCTCTATGCCCTTTGCTGTGCCGTTTTCGATGATGATACTTTTAACAGGCGTATCAGTATAAAGCTCGCCGCCCATAGACTTGTATCTTTCGATTATCCTGTTTGTCATAGCAAGTGAACCGCCAATGGGTATATTGCCGTTTCCGCTGGTCATCGTGGCATAGGAAACGAGGAATGAATAAGCCGTGTAGTTTGCAGGGAGATAGTCGGTCATCAGCTTTTTCAGCAAAGGCGAACGGAATCTTTCAGCCAGTCCGTTAAGGTCTATCTTGCCGTACTCCTTCATGACCTTCGGCATATTCGCCATGCTCTTGCCCATTTTAATGTAGTCGCCTATCTTCATCATATCCATTGGCTTTTCGCCGGGGATAGTGCAGCTTTCGGCATATCTGACGTGCTCTATAAATTTTTTTATCTCAGTCTCGTCCTCCGGAGAAATGGCGATAAGCTCTCTCTCGGTCCTGTCAAGGTCTTTCCACAGTGTAGCCTCCTGTCCGTTCAGACGGCTGGAATAGAACTTGTCCGTATCGGCATAGGGCGTATCCTCGTCTATGGCACCCATTGTGTTCCATACTTTCCACACAGAGGTGCTGCTGTCTGTTCCCGTTAGCCAGTGTATGCAGTTGTCGATATGGCAGCCCTTTCTGTTCCAGCCCATACATTCTCCGCCTGCCACATGATTCTTTTCGTATATGGCTGCCTTATAGCCTGCTTTGAGAGCATATATCCCTGCCGAAAGCCCTCCGATACCGCCGCCGATTATTACTATCTTTTTCATTGTGTCTCCGACCTTTCTGTTATTTTTTCAATATCGCTGTTATCCATTCCGTCTCAGGAAGAGGGTATTCGGGAGTGATAAGATGCTGCTCCATGATTCCCTGAACACTGCACCAGAACGCAAAGGCAAGCGACCTTGCGTCGCCTTCTCTGATATCGCCCTGCACCTGACCCTGCTTTATGATCTCCGCCGAAAAGCCCACCTGATCGACGGAAAGAGCAAGCTGCCTGATATCATCTGGGATACCGGGTCTTCTTGCCTGCGACATCAGCACGAACATCTGAAACACCCACGGCTGTTCTTTTGCCGCACCGAACAGCCCCTCTATGGTCTTGGTGAAGTATTCGAGAGGAGTACTGAATTCTATCTTCTCGGGACGTTTTGCAGCCTCCAAGCCCATCTCAACAAGCGACTTGTAGAGAGCCTCCTTAGATTCATAATAG
>JAFVCV010000035.1 GCA_017478965.1 Ruminococcus sp.
ATTAAGGACGTGCGTCTCCACCTGATTTACCATAGGCACGATGTTTGCAAAGCTGGCAATGTCCACCAGTCTGTCGGGGTAAAAATTCGACACACCGATTGCACGGAGGATTCCCTCGTTGTAAAGCTCCTCTAATGCACGGTATGCGTCGTAGTAGTCCGCAAAGGGCTGGTGCAGCAGCATGAGGTCGAGATAGTCTGTTTTCAGCTTTTCAAGCGATGTGTAGACCGACTTTTTACACTCCTCATAGCCGTAATGCTCCACCCATACTTTAGTGGTGAGGAAAATATCCTCACGCTTGATACCCGACTTTGCGATAGCTGCGCCGACTTCTTCCTCATTGAAGTAGCTCTGTGCCGTGTCGATCAGGCGGTAGCCCACCTCCAGCGCATCAGTCACACACCTCTCGCACTCGTCCTTTGTGACTTGATACACGCCGTAGCCGAGTATAGGCATTTTGATCCCGTTGTTAAGCTGTACATATTCCATAGTTCATTCCTCCGTTATATATCCCTGACTTTTCAGCCAGTTAGTTACTTCATCAAGCGACGTATCGTTTCCATTAAAGCCTTCCTTAACTGTCGCACCGTCGCATCCCTCTTTCAGCAGCTCATAGCCTGAATCCACACCGCTGCCCTGATTGGTACAGAACGGGACAATTGTCTTTCCGTTGACATCGTATTCCTCAAAGAAAGACCCGATCGGCATAGGGGCATTGAACCACCATACCGGAAATCCCACATAGATCGTATCATATTGGTCAAGGTTATCCGGCAGTCCTGTCAGCTTCGGACGGGTATTAAATTTTTCCTCCCAGAATGCACGATATGCGGTCAGTGCGTATGTCTTATAATAAAGCCTGTTTGTCTGAATGCTGTACAGGTCTGCACCAGTTGCCTGCTGAAAAAGCCTTGCAACGTACTCCGTATTACCGTAAACATTTCCACCGTTATCCGTCCGCATACTTGCCGAGGAAACGGCATCTGTCTTGTCGAGGTCTACCACATCTGCCTGAGAAAAATACACAACAAGCGACTTTGTGTCGCTTTCACCCTTAATTACAGCATTGTCTTTTGTATTCCTCTTACCGCCAAAGAAAATTATAAGCGATATGATAACGAGTATCAACAGAACAACAAGCAGGGCTTTCAGTAACCCTTTTACCGTCAGTTTCTTAGCTGTCTTTTCTTCCATGATACCACCTCTTTCTGTTATTATCATATCACAAAAAAAGCCGTTTGGGAAGTTCCGATTGGTTATATGGTTTTAACCTTTGGGTTATATATCCGAATGTTCAACTCTATCAACATGAAAAGGATATGTCTATGTGAATTGCTCACAGGGGACATATCCTTATTGCCTTTGTTATGATATAGTATCTATGCTGTTTATTACTCTTGAACTTCTCTCATAAAAATCGTTCCGTCCTTGAAACCGACCTTGTATGCAGCCCTCATCTCAGCGACGGCGGTATCGCTTACGCAGTCGAGAATTTTATGGAACACATCAATCTGCTCATCATTCAGAGAATTTTCAAAGGGGATACAGAGCTTGTTGAACTCGTCAGAAAACTCAGCAGAGTGAATATCTCCCTGTCGATAGTTGTAAAGTGCATCAATCATTTGTATTAGTCCTTTCGGTTTTAATGTGTAAAACCAATCGTCCAAACTTTACCAAATTATTGTTGCTAAGGTGTTGCCTACGGCACGCCCCTATACAAAACACAGCCGCTTATTTATGCAATCAAACGCATAAACAAGCGGCTTTTTACATATTTTATTCATCGTCACTTGAAGCAAGAGCCTTAGCTTCGCCTAATATCATTCCCTGACTTTTGTCATTAAGCTTTCGATAATACGTTAACAACTGTATTTCATCATTTGAAAGAGATTCTTCTGTTGCGGAATCTTCTCCGGTTATCAGATATTGAATTGACACCCCAAGGCAATCTGAAATTTTAGATATTTTATCAACCGGCGGAAGAGAATTATTCTTTTTCCAAGCAGAAACTGTCTTCTCATTAACATCAATTATTTTAGAAAACTCTTTTTGCGACAACCCTTTTTGTGCTAAAATACCAAAAATTCGCTCTGTAATAGTCATTTATAAACACCCTTTTGTGCAAGTATACAAAAATCTAATAATTTGGATTTTTGTATTGACAAATCTAATATTTTAGATTATAATATAATCAGAACAAGCAACAAAGCTGTTCAACATCTCAATAATATCACAATAAAGCCTTTAAGTCAAGGGGGGGATCACAATGAAAATACTTATTAGTACTTGATCGGTATCTCTTCTTTTTCCGTTTTCATTATGATTTCTGTTTTTAAAACATCGGCTATCTCACAAAGCTCTTTGCTGCTGAAATTATCCCGGGACAGCTTATTGTTCAAATTCTGCTTTGTTATGCCAAGTTGATTAGCAAGATCATTTTGGGTCATATTCAATTCTTTAAGACGTGTTTTTATGAATTCTGAAACAGTCATATCATTCACCTTATGTACACTTGATAGTGTATTTAAACAAATATCAAGATTAGCAAGTACACTAATTCGTTTATAATAACAATTGACAAAGTACACTATTTAGTGTATAATATATTTAAGATAAGAAACACAAAACACCTTATCCCAAAGAACATTATAACAAATAAACAGCTGTCTGTCAACTTAGGAAGGAGGTATTTTAAATAAAAAACTTTATTAGCCCAAACACATTTAACTAAAAGAAAGGACAATTACTATGAAAGAAAATTCTAATTCAACTAACAAAACCACCAACGAGATTGGTGAAACCTCATGCGTTTTATATTTTGACGCTGAGGGAAACTTGAAAAAAATAGGCAATTTTGAGGTAAATCATCAAAACAATTTTATTAGGGCTACTATAAAATCAAATGTTCTTGTTCTTAAAGCCGTGCCGTCTTTTGGCTATGATGATACCATCGGAACGTATTACAAAAGTCTTGAAGACAGAAACTTTAAGAAGCTGATCTTCAATTATTGCGCCTACAAGAACGTTCCCGGGATCTATCTCTCAAAGATAGATGACTCAAATTACATGGACATTTACTTCAACAAAACGGATGTTACTGAAATCGTCAAAGCTGTCGGCGGCACTGTGGCTGAAATGCCCGACGATGATGAAAATGAAACTGAGCCTGTAATGCTTCATTCTGTTACCGACCTGTTTTATTGGAGCCTTGACACGAATCCGAGAGCCTATATTTTTAACGACTCGGAGTACGTCGAGAACTACAGATCTGCGGCAAGCTGTATCAAGTCTTTAAAATCTTCAATTGATACTGCTGATTTTCAAAAGGTGACTATGCTTATAAAATATGCTGAAAAATTAATTGCTGCCATTTCAAGAAAGCAGTTTGAAAACGGATTTAATTCGGGCAGAAAGCAGATGTCAAATTTATGGGAAACTGTCAATAATTCAGGAATCAAGAAGGAAAGTGCGGTAACTGAGATTGATCCATTTGATGATACGTTTCAAAACGTGCAAGAAATGATAAGTTATATTAATGAAAAAAGGCACGCAGACGATTTCTAATTCATATTGACAAAAGTCACCGGCGAGCTGATCGTCGGTGACCTATAGTAAACGACATTGAAATTGCTGCTTTGTGAATTTCGCAAAAGCATATATCGGACTATTGTTTGTTCTCAAAGTGCAATTTCTAATGTCTTTTACTATAATAATATATCGGGAGGAATGATATGTTTATCAGTTTTGCTGATGAGAATTTTGTAAAAAATGTTAAAGAAGTCAACTATGAAAGGGCGATCGATCCGTTCAATCAAAAGCTGCATCTTTTCATCACGCTTGACGACGGAGAAAAGCAGATCAGAGGAAGGGTAAAAGGCGGCGCCGATTTTTTCAGAAACGTAACGATCATCAAAGAGCTTTTTTGTGAGCTCACTGTGAAAGGCATCGGTGTAATTCCGGAAGGTACTGTTGAGTGGGAGGAAGATATCTCAAAGCTGACGGATAATTACAGCGACGTCTCGGATATCAGATTTCTGTTCAACAACAGATCGTCACTGATCGAAGGAAAAGTTACTCACATTGAGCACGACGAGGATATTGCGTATTTATACACAAGCAACAGTGACTATCCCTTGGGGTATTTCAACTTGATGTCGATCAATGACGAAACGATCGAGAGATGGAAGCACAAAGGCTATGTGATGTTGGACGATTATAAACTGTTTCATTTAATATGATTATTTTGCAGCACCGATTTGCGAAGGCAGTCGGTGCTGCCTTTGTTTTTGTTCGGATATTTTAATATTTTATACCAAATTGCTCCACTTTATTTCTGTGTTCATGAAAAAACTAATATAATAATATCAAGATCATGAACAGAGAGGAAGTGACTGTCTTGAAAAAGATAGAAGTACCCATCAGCGAAAAGTTTTGTCTTACGATCGAGGAATCGGCAGCGTATTTTGGAATCGGGGAGAACAAGCTTAGAGCCTTAGTTTCCAATGACCCTTATGCAGATTACATTCTTAAAATCGGTAAAAAGACGCTGATAAAAAGAGTGCTGTTTGAAAACTACATCAACAGTGTTGACAGCATTTGATTTTTGAAAACACACCCTTGCTCACTCGGCAAAGGTGTGTTTCATTTTCTTCCGAAAAAAAGGCAACACTCTCCATTATATATTATAACATAAAATTACAGAAGCTAAAAAACAGCGATTTTACGGCATTTTTTTGCATATGTTTATTCTTATTAAAATGAATTTCCCGTAAAAAGAAACATAATTACTCGGTTTCTTATTTCTGTGAAAACTAATTTTCTATTATCATATAATAGGAACTTGAACTATTTATCACAGAATTAAGGAGAGTGAAATTATGGCAAAGACAAGAAAAGACTCCAAAGGCAGGCTGCTCAGGACAGGCGAATATCAGCGCAGCGACGGTAGGTATGAGTTTAAGTTTACGGAGGACGGCATAAGGCACAGCGTTTACAGTTTCAGGCTTACCGATTCAGACCCTACGCCGTTTGGGAAAACTCCTGCCAAAAGCCTACGCACCTTAGAAAAGGAGATAGCCGAGCGCAAGTTTCAAAAAGTTACATATTTTGAATCAAAGGTGACGCTGAATGATGCGGTTGACAGGTACTTTACGACGATAACCTCGCTCAGAGATTCTACGCTGAATAATTATCATTATATGTATGACAGGTTTGTCAGAGACTCGCTTGGCACCTCAAAGCTTTCCGAACTCAGGTACAGTGATATTCTGATGTACTACAATTCACTGCTGGACAAGCGTGATATTGTGGTGAATACTTTGGACATCATACACAATGTTATCCACCCTGCGCTTACGATGGCGGTCAGGGACGGAATAATAAATTCAAACCCAAGTGACGGTATCATCGGTGAGATCAAAAAGAAACGCCATTGGTCTGACCCAAAAAGACATTCGCTGACGATAGAGCAGCAGAATGCACTTCTCGACTTTGTTTACAGTGAAAAGAAGTATTCACGCTGGGCGGCTTATATCTCGCTGCTGCTGGGTACGGGGCTCAGGGTCGGTGAATTTGTGTGCCTGCGCGAGTGCAATCTTGATTTCAAAAACGGAATGATAAACATCTCACACTCATTGTCTTACAGAAAGGACAAGGACGGTAAG
This sequence comes from Ruminococcus sp., assembly GCA_017478965.1. Classification (GTDB taxonomy): domain Bacteria; phylum Bacillota; class Clostridia; order Oscillospirales; family Ruminococcaceae; genus Hominimerdicola. The sequence goes on from JAFVCV010000035.1 coordinate 5,664, forward strand.
TGCCGCTTTCATATTTCAAAGGTCAAGACTGCGGCGGGAAAGAGAAGTATCCCGATGCTTGGCGATGTAAAAAATATTTTGCTTGATTTGGCGAAGAACAGCGATTGCAGTCAGGTGATCGACGGCTGTTCGGGGTTTATCATTCAGAACAAAAGCGGCGGTGTTTTGAATCCGAAAGACATAAACCAAGCGTTTGAAAGGATAGTGGATGCCTACAATAAGCGCGAGAAAAAGCTCGCTGCGGCTGAAAACAGAGAGCCTCTACTGCTGCCGCACATCAGCTGTCACATATTCAGGCACACCTTCTGCACAAGGCTGTGTGAGGAGCTGGACAAAGTCGATGTCATTCAAAAGATAATGGGTCACGCAGATATCCGCACCACGCTTGAAATCTACAACGAAGTCCACGACAGCAAAAAGAAGGTAGCCTTTGAAGCGCTTGAAGGCAGGATAAGAGTAATATGACAGAAAAAGCCCTCTCACAGTTTTATCCGTGAGAGGGACTTATTATCTAAAAAAATGAAGCACATCCCGATTTCTTAGCGTTGTCGTAAATTTGTCGTAAAGTGGTGTTTGGTGCTTCAAAAGCGCGTAAATGCGCGGGTTTTAGTCGATGGACTTCATTGTCGGGAAAAGCAACACATCTCTGATGGCGGGCGAATTGGTCAGCAGCATCACTAGTCTGTCTATGCCATAACCTATTCCGCCGGTGGGCGGCATTCCTATCTCCAGCGCTCTCAGGAAGTCCTCGTCGATACGGTTGGCCTCATCATCGCCCTGGCTCAGCAGCTTCTCCTGCTCCACAAATCTTTCACGCTGGTCTATGGGGTCGTTGAGCTCGGAATAAGCATTGCACATCTCCCAGCCGTTTATAAAAAGCTCGAACCTTTCCACATAGTCCGGTGCGTCGGGCTTTCTCTTGGTCAGGGGCGATATTTCCACCGGGTGGTCCATGATGAATGTAGGCTGGATAAGGTGTTCCTCAACGAATTCTTCAAAGAACAGGTTCAGTATATCACCCTTCTTATGTCTCTGCTCATACTCAACATGGTGCTCGTCGGCGGCCTTTCTGGCCTCTTCGGTATCGGCTATCTTATCAAAGTCTACGCCGGAATACTTCTTCACGGCCTCAGTCATGGTCAGTCTTTCAAAGGGCTTGCCGAGATCTATCTGGTGCTCTCCATAGGGAATAGTGGTATTCCCGCAGACATTCTCTGCCAGATGCCTGAACATCTCCTCGGTCAGGTCCATCATGCCGTGATAGTCGGTATAGGCCTGATACAGCTCCATAAGGGTGAACTCGGGGTTATGCCTTGCGTCAACGCCTTCATTGCGGAAGACCCGGCCTATCTCGTAAACTCTTTCCAGTCCGCCTACTATAAGTCTCTTCAGATAAAGCTCCAGGCTTATCCTGAGCTTCACGTCCTCGTCGAGGGCATTATAGTGAGTCTCAAAAGGCCTTGCTGCTGCGCCGCCGGCGTTGGAGACCAGCATAGGCGTTTCGACCTCCATAAAGCCCTTATCATCGAGAAAACGCCTTATAGACGAGATTATCTGCGAACGCTTGATAAATGTCTCCTTGACCTCAGGATTGCAGATAAGGTCGGTATACCTCTGCCTGTACCTGGTGTCCTGGTCCTTCAGACCGTGCCACTTTTCCGGCAGGGGCATAAGGTTCTTGGAAAGCAGGGTAAAGCTTTCTGCATGGATAGAGATCTCCCCCATCCTGGTCCTGAACACAAAGCCCTTTACGCCGACGATATCACCGATATCCCCCTTCTTAACATAGCGGTCGAAGTCCTCCTTCCCCACCTCGTTAAGACGGACATAGAGCTGTATCTTGCCGCTCTTGTCACGAAGGTCCATAAAGCTGGCCTTGCCCATCATTCTCTTGCTCATGACCCTGCCGGCAACTGTGACTTCCACTCTGTTCTCTTCAAGCTTCGCCTTCAGAGCTTCTTCGTTGTCCCCTGCTGCCTTTTTAAGCTCGCTCTCCACAGCCTCGAACCTGGCCTTAGCCTCCTCAGCGCTTGCGGTGACGTCGAACTTTGTTATAACAAAAGGATCTGCGCCTTCAGCCTTCAGAGCGTCCAGCTTTTCCATCCTTATCCTCTTATACTCACTGACCTGCTCCTGAGTAAGCTCCTGCTCCTCAGTTTCAGGAGTATTCCTTACTTCCTCACTCATGTATATTTTTCCTTTCTGTCCCGGCCCGTGCGCAGTCAGTCCCCTGTTAAAGCTAAGGAGGGGCAGCCCCTCCTTACGGTCATGACAAACTGCCAAGCCTTTGATATTCATTCCGGCTGCTGTAAAGAATCAGGGTCAGCAGCTTTTTCCTCTTTCAGCGAAACGCCGCTGTCCTCCCCATCGGTGGCAATGCCGACATCGTAATGACCGGGCGCTGCTTCACTTTCAGGTGGAGGCCCGTAAACGCAGCCGTTAAGGTTCATGGCGGCTGAGAACAGCAGTGCAGCCACACACCCTTTTTGTCTTTTCTTCATCTGAGCACCCTCTGCCGCCGACTATTCCTGTTCTTCCCTGGAGATCTCCATGACCTCGAACTTTATTATCCCCACAGGTGCCTCCACCTCGAAGATCTCGCCCACCTTCTTATGAAGGGCGGCCCTGCCGATAGGAGACTCGTCAGAGATCTTGCCGTTATCAGGATCAGACTCAGTAGAACCCACTATCTGGAGACTCTCTATCTCATTGAGTTCCAGGTCTTTGAGTTTCACATAGGAACCGACTCCCACCTCATGGATAGAGATGTCTTCATCGTCAACAACGGTAGCGTTTGCTATCAGCAGCTCCAGCTCATTTATCCTGGATTCCAGTATGGCCTGCTCGTTCTTGGCCTCGTCATACTCGGCGTTCTCGGACAAGTCGCCGAAGGACCTGGCCTCTTTCAGTTTCTGAGCGACCTCTTTACGTTTGATCGTTACCAGATATTCTCTCTCATCTACCAGTTTCTGATAACCGGCCTTGGATACAGTCTTGTTGATTTCCATATTAGATACACTCCCTGCAATATATTTTGGTCCCGTCCTGAGGGAAATTTTCCCTGCGGGCGATATGCTGTTATCAAATCATTATTATACATCATTTTTCCCGTTTTGTCAAGTAAAAAAGCCAGTTCCCGCAGGACGTCAGGTATTTTGCCAAGGGCGAAAACTATTGAGCTCTCCGAAAAAATTGCGAAAACGTTTTTGTTTATCTAATAATTAATTTGACTAAATCTTAAATACTTCTTTGTGCAAAGTGCTAAAAATGTTATTTTCAATGTGAAATAAATGTTAACTCAGTTGTAATTTTCCATTTTCTGTGGTATAATCATGATAGGGTAAGTATCTGTCCAGGGGAGGTGATGATATGCAGCCCAAGTTAAGTGATATCGAGCTTTCTTCATTCGACAGCAGACTGTTTGAAGGCTTTGCGAGCACCTCGCTCAAACGCTATGTGTATATGTGCGACATGACTACCAACATTTCAAGATGGTCCCGAAACGCTGTGGAATACTTCGGCCTGCCGGACGAATATATGTATGACGCCGGCTCTCTATGGGCTGAGCATATACATCCTGATGACAGGCAGATGTACCTTGACGACATCGGCGCAGTTTTCGATGGCCGGCAGCTAAAGCATGAGATCGACTATCGGGCCAGGAACGATAACGGAGAATATGTTCTGTGTACCTGTCACGGTGTGGTCATGAAGGGGAAGGACGGCGAACACGATCTTTTCGTGGGGACATTGGAGAACCATGGGATAGCAGACAATGTTGACGCTGCCACCAGTCTTTACAACGTATATGAATTTTTACAGTATATAAAGGAGCTGAAGGAAGGCGGCAGGAGCGCTCTGGAGCTTCTTATAGGCATCAACAGCTTCTCAGAGATAAACGATATGTACAGCTACGCTTTCGGGGACCGGGTGCTCAACAGCGTAGGAGTCAGGCTTCAGGAGATACTGGGGAACAGCAGAAGGATATACCGCATGGACGGAGTGAAGTTCGCTGTGTTTTTCCCGGAGGCTGAGATACCGGAGATCTATGATATCTACAGAAAGATACAGTATGAAATGAAGTATAACGTTTTCGTTGACGGCATAAGGATACCCATAAGCGTTTCTGCCGGAGCGGTGCTGCTCAGCGGAGATTTTGACGAATTCTCAGCCCAGGGGAGCGCAAGGTATGCGCTGGAGCATTCCAAGGTCGTGGAGCATGGGGAGCTATATGTTTTCGACGACGAACTCAAAGGCACCAACCGCAAAAAGCTGGAGCTCATCAGTGCGATGAGGAAGTCCATGCTGGCGGGATATGATGGGTTCTTTATGTGCTATCAGCCGCTCATCTCCTCGGAGAAAGAAAAGCTCATCGGGGCAGAGGCTCTGCTCAGATGGCAGGGAGAGGGCTTCGGGGTGGTCATGCCGGGGGTGTTCATACCGCTGTTAGAGAACGACCCGAGCTTTTTTGACCTTGGCAACTGGATACTCAGAAAAGCCATGAGCGAGAGTCTCCATCTGGTCGAGAACGATCCGGAGTTCGTGCTAAATGTGAATATTTCCTACACGCAGCTTTCTCATCAGCTTTTCAGGGAATCTGTGAAGGCGATAATGAGCGAAACGGGGTTCCCGGCGGGGAACCTGTGCATGGAGCTTACGGAGAGCTGCCGTCAGCTGGATAAGAGCTTTTTAGCAAGGCAGATAAACTTTCTGACGGGGCTGGGGATAAAGATCGCCATAGATGATTTTGGCACGGGGTTCTCATCACTGAACCTGCTCAGCGAGCTGCCTGTGGAGACGCTGAAATTCGACCGTGGGTTCACTAAGGACATAATCACAAATAAGGTCAACCAGACCATCATCAAAGCCATAACCGAGTGTGCTAAGGAGCTGCACGTCCATGTCTGTCTGGAGGGCATGGAGAACCGTGAGATGATAGAGTTTTCAAAACGGTTCTGTGTATACAGCTATCAGGGATATTACTACTCCAGGCCCATAGTCATCAAACAGTTCGATGAGCTTTATTATGGGGCGTGACGGGGCACAGTCCCCGATCGGTACGATATAGAAAACGGACAGCGTTTTATAGGCGCTGTCCGTTTTTTTATACCTGCCGGTGGGCGTAGTTTTACTATGGGGCTGTTTCTTAATAAAAATTTGCTTGGCGCCTTTCCAAAAACTATTATTACGGCACGTTTTATGAGTTGCGAGCTGTTACTCAAACTCAAAGCCTCTGGCTCTTATGGCGTCTATCATGTCGCCCATGACATTGGCATTTGTTTGCGAAACTGAGTGGAGAAGATAGATGGCGCCTGGGTGTGCGGCATTAGTAAGCTTTTCCAGTGCGGCTTTGGGGTCGGGCTGGGCGTTGACGTCCCAGTCAGCATAAGCAAAGCTCCAGAGCACTGTCTCATAGCCGCAGTCCTTTGTAACTGCCAGGGAGAAGTCGGAGTATTCACCCATAGGCGGGCGGAACTCGGTCATTTCTACCCCGAAATTACTCTTCATATACTCATGAAAGTCCATTATCTCCGAGCGGCACTGCTCTTCATCAAGGTCAGGCATAGAATAATGGTGGACAGAGTGGTTAGCCACGGTGTGTCCGTCCTCTATCATGCGCTTTACTATCTCAGGGTTCCTTTCAGCATAGTCCTGCACAAGGAAAAATGTGGCCTTGACGTTCTTCTCCTTCAGAGTGTCAAGTATCTGCATGGTGAACCCGTTCTCATATCCCTGGTCGAATGTCAGTGTGATCTTGTCGGTATCCTCGTTTATGGCCTTTGCTCCAAGTTTCCCGCAGGCTGCATTAAGGTCCAGAGCGCCCTGGGGCCTGTTCTCGCTGTCGAACTGAACGCCCTGGCCGTAGCCGTGCTTTTCGTGGGAAAGCTCACTTTTGTTCACCTTTGCCTCTACAGGCTCCACAGCGGCGGTAGTTGTTATACTGCCGGAGCCTTCACCTTTACCGTCCCCTACCCCGGCGCAGGCGGAAAGCGACACCGCCAGGGCAGCTGATAATATGCACAGAGTTTCTCTTCTCATATCGACTGTTTACCTCCCGAAATAAAAAAATCACCGGCCCCGTAAAAGGGCCGGTATTATTTTCTCACCCCATGCAGGGCTTATCCGTGGAAAGCACTGGCACAAAAAACGGAAGGCCTCAAAGACCTTCCGCCTGTTACCGTCATTTCTCTTTCAGATAGTTCTTCACCATCTCCTGCAAAAGCTCATCTCTGTCAATATGACGGATCAGGCTCCTTGCATTGTTATAGGTGGTTATGTAGGTCGGATCCTCAGAAAGGATATAACCTACTATCTGATTTATAGGATTGTAACCTTTTTCTTTAAGGGCGTCATAAACCTCTGTAAGCGTCTTTTTAAGCTCCGACTCCTTATCTCTGGTCACAGAAAACTCCATTGTCCGTTCGTTCATATTATCACTCCTAACTGTGAATCGTTCACGCTTATATTATACCCTATTTTTTGAAAAATAACAAGGGGATAAACACAATTTCATTAAATATACACAAATTGTTCCGAAAAATTTTTACTAGCCCTCACAGGAGGCCGCCGGACAACGGGTGGGACCCGGAAGAGCTTATCTCAGCTCTGCACCAAGCTCTGACAGGTCCCTGATGACTCTCTCCATAGCCTTGTCAGCCTGCTCATCGGTAAGAGTGCATTCAAGCGACCTCATGGATATGGAGTAGGAAACGGACTTCTTGCCCTCTGCTATCTGCTCGCCTCTGTAGACGTCTAAAAGGTTCACCTTTTCAAGTATGCCGCCCACGGCCTTGCGGATCACCTTTTCAAGCTCTGCCACCGGCACGCTCTCATCGCATACCACTGACAGGTCCCTGGTGGTCGCCGGGAACTTAGGCAGAGGTCTGTAGGTCCTGGTGAGCTTTGCCACCTCCATAAGCTCGGGAACGTTTATCTTTGCCACATAGGTCCTGCACTCCAGGCCGTAGTTCTCCATTACTGCCGGGTGGAGCTCACCGAAGATACCGACCTCGGTGCCGCCGGCCTTTACTACAGCCGATCTGCCAGGGTGGAGAGCGCTGACCTCGTCAAAGGTACAGCTGCTGTCAGGCCTTGAATACTCAGCATTCTCTACGCCTGCGGTCCTCATGATACCCTCGACCATGCCCTTTAAAGTATAGAAATCAACGCTGTCGCCGGTGTCATAGAAACCTATGCCAAGCCTTGCAGGCTCTGTCGGCAGGGCTTCTCCCGTTACGGGGATATACTCATTTCCCAGCTCGAAAACATAGCACTCCGGGTTGCGGTAGCTATAGTTGCGGCCTATGACCTCAAGCACCGAGGGCAGGATAGTGGTCCTCATGACGCTGGTGTCCTCTCCCAGGGGGTTCATGATAGTCACTGTGTTCCTGAGCTTTGAGTCCTCAGGCAGTCTTATCTTATCGAAATACTTAGGCGAGATGAACGAGAAAGTCTCTATCTCGTTAAGTCCCATGGCAACAGCGGCCTTTTTGAGCATAAGCTCGAACTTCTGCTTGGGGGTGCGCTGCGCTCTGGCGATACCTCTGATGATGGTATCGGGTATCTCATTATAGCCGTATATCCTGGCGACCTCTTCTGCGATATCGGACTTATTGCCGATATCCACCCTGAACCATGGGGCATAGACATAGCCGTCCTTCACGGTGAATTCAAGCTTTTCCAGAATCCTCACCATTTCGCTCTCGGGGATATCAGTGCCAAGAAAACCGTTTATCCATGCGCTGTCAAACACCACCTTAGGCGGCTCCTCACTCTGATAGTTCTCCTCGACGAAGTCCCTTACTACCTCGCCGGCGCCCAGCTCCTCCACCAGCTCGCAGGCTCTCATGATAGCCTCATAGCACTCATGGGGGTCAAGTCCCTTGTCGTATCTTGAAGATGCGTCAGTCCTCATGCCTAGCTTTTTGGCAGTGGTGGCAACGCTGGCGCCGTCAAAGCAGGCGCTCTCGAAGACTACGGTCTGGGTATCGTCCATTATACCGCTGTACTCGCCGCCCATAACGCCTGCTACGGCTACGGGCTTCTTAGCGTCAGCGATGACCAGCATCTCCTCAGAAAGCGCTCTCTCCACACCGTCAAGGGTAGTGATAGTCTCCCCTGCCCTGGCGTTTCTCACATTTATCTCTGCGCCCTCCACGTATCTCAGGTCGAAGGCGTGCATAGGTCTGCCATATTCGAGCATGACGAAATTTGTGATGTCAACGAAATTGTTTATAGGGCGAACGCCGCTGGCCCTGAGCCTTTCCCTCATCCAGCGTGGAGAAGGTCCTATCTTCACGTTCTTGACGATGGCTCCGATATACCTCTTGCAAAGGTCTGTATTGTGAATCTTTACTTTCAGCATGGAGCTGATGTCACCGTCAATGCCCTTGAACTCCGGCTTTTTAACTTTCAGCTCCTTGCCGAAGGTAGCTGCGGTCTCTCTGGCCAGGCCTATGACGGACATACAGTCCGGTCGGTTTGAGGTTATCTCGAACTCCACCGTTGTGTCGTTAAAGCCGATGGCCTCTCTGATATCCTTTCCCACGGTCCTGTCGCAGTCCTCGCCCAGTATGAATATGCCGTCCTCTATGGCATAAGGGAAGTCGTGGACATTCAGTCCCAGCTCGCTCAGAGAGCAGAGCATACCGTTAGAGGCCTCGCCTCTGAGCTTGCCCTTTGTGATCTTCACAGGCTTGCCGTCGTGAAGGACAGTGGACTTATGCTTTGCCACCGGTACGAAGTCGTCCTTCTTTACATTCTGTGCGCCGGTCACTATCTGAACCGGTTCTCCCTCGCCAACGTCCACCTGCGTGATGAACATATGGTCGGAATTGGGGTGAGGCACGATCTCCCTGACCTGGCCCACTACCACGTTTTCAAGATAGTCGCCCTCCTCACCGTAACATTCAACTTTAGAGCCGGACAGGGTCACGCCCGACACAAAATCCTTTATCGGCATATCGCAGTCAACATAGTCTGCCAGCCATCTCATTGAAAGGTCCATTATTTATCCTCCAAACTTATCTTTTCTCAGCCGCACTTTTAAAGCGCAGGGCCGTTTTTGTAATGCTCTATCATTTCGTTGAAACGGTCTTTTTCTTTAAGGAAAGTGCCCCAGTCCTTGACGCTTATATCAACACCGGGCCTGCCGTTATTAAACTCGATATTCACCAGCAAAGACTTTTGTCCGCTGACCGTCACGGTATATGCGCTGATATTCCCGATACTGTCATACCTTATCAGCTCATAGGCTCCCGGAGCGCACAGATACCTTTCGGTAAAGTAAAAAGTGCTCCAGTACATAGGCTCAGGGGCGCTGGAGCCAAGGCTTTGGAAATCTTCCCTTGACATTCCCTGTAACTGTGCCTTTAGCTTTGGCATTTTAAATATCAGCGACTTGCCGCCCTGGAGTATCATCAGCACTCCGAAAAGGCTAAGCAGCACATTCAGAACACTTATGACTGCCGTGAAAAGCAGGATACCCGCTATGAAAAGCAGCACCCCCACAACGATATAGACGATATTCTTACCGCCCTGTTTTGCGCATATCTGATAGAACCAGTTGTCCTTATAGTCGTTCATTCCAGTCTTCCTCAGATCCGTCAGAACTGTTCCAGAAATCTCATGTCGTTATCGTAGAGCAGACGCATATCGTTTATGGAATATCTTCCCATGGTTATCCTTTCCAGGCCGATGCCGAAAGCGAAACCGCTGTAAACCTCCGGGTCGATGCCGCAGTCGGCCAGGACCTTGGGGTGTACCATTCCGGAACCCAGAAGCTCTACCCAGCCCTCCTGCTTGCACATTGAGCAGCCCTTGCCGTGGCAGTTGAAGCACATCAGGTCCACCTCTGCGGAAGGCTCCGTATATGGGAAGTGGTGGGGTCTGAAACGTACCCTGGCCTCTTCGCCGTAAAGTCTCTTCATCAACAGCTCCAGGGTGCCTTTAAGATCAGCCATAGTGATGCCCTTGTCGATGACCAGGCCCTCTATCTGATGGAAAAGAGGCGAATGGGTGGCGTCAACGGCGTCAGAACGGTATACTCTGCCGGGGGAGATTATCCTTATGGGCGGTCTCATCTTCTCCATGGTCCTTATCTGTACTGACGAGGTCTGGGTCCTGAGAAGGACGTTCTCATTTATGTAGAAAGTGTCCTGAGTATCTCTTGCGGGGTGGTGCTTAGGCATATTCAGAGCCTCAAAGCAGTAGTGGTCAGTCTCGACCTCGGGGCCTTCCACGATGTCAAAGCCCATGCCAAGGAATACCTCCTCCACCTGTTCAAGAGTAACATCCAGTGGATGTGAGCGGCCTATCTTCTGCATCTTGCCGGGCATGGTGACATCAAGGGTCTCAGCGGCCAGCCTCATCTGCTCGGCTGCACTTTTCAGTTCCTCACGCCTTCTGTTGACGGCGGCCTCGATATCGGACCTGACCTTATTGGCCAGCTGGCCGATGACGGGCCTTTCCTCAGCGGAGAGCTTGCCCATCTGCTTTAATATCTGGGTCAGCTCGCCCTTCTTGCCAAGGAACTTTACCCTGAACTCTTCAAGTCTCTTAGGGTCGCTTATCTTGGAAAGCTCCTTCTTGGCAGAACCTTCGATCCTGTTCAACTGTTCTTTCATTTTTATCCTCCTAATATATTTTCTTTGGATCTATGATCTTGAAACAAAAAAGCCTTGCCCCGAAACAGGACAAGACTGACCTTACGCACAGCTTGCTATGCTGACTTTTCATCAGCATCGACCACCCTGAGAACCAACATTCTCTTTCCCCCTAACGCAGGCTTTACGTCTGTGCTTACAAGCATAGCCTTCGGCACAGCCACTCACGAGTGAACTTCGGCAGACCACGAAATAGGCGGCTCACAGCAACGTCCGTTCTCATACGGCGTGCCGCCCTCTCTGAAAGTCGTTCTGATCGGCTTACTCTCTCGGTCACGGTGTTTAAAGTGATATTCAATATACAGTCATTATAGCACACTGCCGCACATTTTTCAAGCGCCAGAAAGCCGTTAACAGAAATTTTACATATGCTTGTTCCTCACTGACCTTGGTGCAAATGCGGGGTATCCCTCTTCCTCTTTAAGTCTCAGTATGCCCCGTGATATTACATGGAAGATGATATTCACCACTGCAAAGATCAGGCATATGAAGGCCACGTTTTTCTCTTTGCCAAGGGGTATCAGCAGCAGATACAAAACGGCTATGATGAGGAAAACATAGGGCTCCCGTTTAGAGTATACCACAAATGAGAGCGGCACGACAGCAAGCAGCAGCAGCGCCCCCGCTGTGCCGAAAAGCTTATCCGTTGCTGCAAGCATATTGTACAGCTCGAGAGTGAGGACAAAGAAATTCTCCACTAGCATAAGGTCGTTGAAAAGCTTCTTGTACTTATCCATTCTGCCCCTCATCGCCTGCATACGTTCGTTGTACTCAATATCCTCAAACATCTCAGCCACCTGCTGGGGGGTATATTTGTTTTCAGGCTCGTTCGTCATTTGCCATGTTCCTCCTGCGTATGCCACACATTGTTGTATAAAAACACCAGAACTGCCATGGCGACAATTATGAAATATCCTAAAAAGCTCCATTTATCAGGAACGTCGCCAAAGAACACAAAGCCTAAGGCGGTGGTGAAGATGAGCTGGCTGTAGTCGTATACCGAGATCTCCCTGGCGGGAGCATAGCTGTAGGCGGCGGTGATAGTGAACTGCCCGCCTGCCGCTGCGGCGCCGGCGCCTATAAGACAAAGGAGCTGGGCCGCCGTCATGGGGTGGAACTGAACTATCATGAACGGCAGGGTGAAAAGGCAGGAAAAACCGGAAAAATATGCTACTATCACCGGTCCCTTGACCCCGTGCTGGCCAAGGTATCTTACACAGGTATAGGCAAGGCCAGCGCCCATTCCGCCGAAAAAGCCCGCCATGGCCGGCACAAGCTCCACATTGGCAAAGCTGGGCTTTATTATGAACAGGCTGCCGACAAAAGCGCCGGCAACGGTAAGGATCTGAAATGGAGTCAGTTTTTCTTTCAGGAAGATGAAGGAAAATACTATTACAAAAAAGGGCGACATTTTATTAAGCATTGATGCGTCCGACAGTACCAGCTTATCAATAGCATAGAAGTTCCCCACCATGCCAAGGGTGCCGGCAAAGGCCCTTACGAAAATGACCGCCTTGTTCTTTTTCCCCGGTATCTCAAAGCGGGTATGGCTCTTCACCATAGAGCCTACGGCTATGAAAAGCGCCACGAAGTTGCGGAAAAAGACCTTCTGCATCGTCGGCAGGTCACTGCCGGCCATTCGCACGAAGGCGAACATAAAAGCAAAGCTGAAGGCTGAGAGGATTATGTAAAAAATGCCCTTATAGCGGTTATTGATCCTGAGCTTTGCCATTTTTCTCACTCTCATTCTCCAGTATCTTCTTTGCAGCCTTGTCCATATTTTTCATATACTCATGCTCCCGGCCCAGCTCCTCGGCCAGATATTTTACCTGCCAGTTTTTATTGTGGTCAGTGAGTATCGCTTTAAGCGGTATGATACACCCACGCTGCCTGAGGGTGGTGACTGTGTAGTTGAGACTGCTGCCGTCGTAGCCGGAGAAAATCAGCATTTCCTCCCTCACCTCTTCACTTTCCCCGCAGGTCACAAAACCCGGCAGGCCAAAGAGATATCCCAGTTTTTCTTCTGCGCAGTCTGCGGGAGCCTTGATATACTCTCCCCCGCCCTTTACTACTGTCTCGATAAGGGTCTTTTCCTTCTCTTCGGGGATATTGATACCCACGGCCCTGCGCTTGGGCGGGGCGGAGATCTTAGCCTTCATAATTATCCTCCTTGTTCACAGCCCGTGCTTGTGGAGCTTGTCCCATTTAAGGTCCTCCTCACTGTACCAGCTGTCGTCATCTGTGATCTCTTTGTAGTTTTTCTTTGGATACTTTATCTTTTCCCAATAGTCGTTTATCAGTCTGAGCTTAGATGCAGTGTCTGCAAATCTCAGCACCGCCGCAGCGCCTTTAAGCTCGTATGGTCGTGCTCCGTCCTTTCTGGTGCTTAACGTAAAGCGTGACCTTTCCTGTGAAGAAAAGGCGATGTTGAGCCGGCCACGGTTGTCCTGCCAGCTTTTTTCTATCTCGTCGAAATATATGACGCAGCTGAGCTTTCTGCCGCTAAGGCTGTTGTTCTGGCAATGCTCCAGCCGGTCCTCATAGATGCGGGTGTAAAGTTCCGTATCCCTGGAAAGGGAATAGTATCTGTAGAGCAGGGCGCCTACTGCGAAATTGCCCACGGAGATCAGCATCAGCAGTATCTTCACCGGGGCTGCCGGGACCAGAAAAGACAAAGCAAATATAAGGGCAGCCAGGACCATGTTCTTATACATCTGCCGGCGCATCTTAGTATGCTCGGCTATATCGTTCACTGCCTTGGCCTGCTTTTCGGCTCTTGAAAGCTTCGGCGGGAATTCATACAGGGGTCTTTCGTCCATAGGCACGCTCCCTTCATATAAAATATACGCTTACCATAGTATTATAACACAGTGTGACGAAAAAGTAAAGCCCGCCGGGAAAGTCAGCTGGGCCGGACAAAATATTAAAGGGCTGTGAATTTTTATCGTCAGGCATTTTTTTCGGTCCTGGGTACTTGTTAAATCGGACAGATTGTGTTATAATGTATAGGATAGTATGCGTATGCCGAGGATAAAAGTGCAGGCGCATGGAAAAATACTGCCCTTTTATGAGAAAGGGCTGACAGTGAGGATAAACTTATTATGAAAGTATATTTAGTCGATTTTGAAAACGTTAAAAGCAAAGGCCTGACAGGCATCAACAACCTGACAGAATATGACAGGGTGATAATCTTTTACAGCGAAAATGCAGACACCATCAGCTTTGAGATGCACCAGAAGGTCATGATGTCCAAGGCTGATGTGGAGTATTTCAAGGTCCATGTGGGCGGCAAGAACGCTCTGGATTTTCAGCTCTCAACGCTGCTCGGCTATCTGGTCGGGTCGAAGGCTTATACCCATCTTTTCATCATCAGCAATGACAAGAGCTTTGATTTCCTGCACGATTTCTGGCACGGGAAATATATCGCTTCGCCGGAATGTGTGGTCTACAGGACCAGGACCATATCTTCTGCACTGACCTACACAGGCGCCAAGAAAACTGCGGCCAATGAAGAGGAGGAGCCGGAGAATGATACAGAGCTGAGTGAGAGCGCTGTCGTTATCCGGCCGGAAAGCGCAGAGGGCGAGGAGCTTATCTATGAGGCCGTTGTGGAGAAGGAGGATAAAATAAGGGAGGAGCCGGAGGAAAATGCTCCGGAAAGAGTCCGTGCCGACGGCAGGAGAAGGGGCAGAGAACGCAGCGAGCGGACCTCTGACAGGCGCAGCGACCGCAGAAGGGGCGACAGGCGTGAGGAGCACGAAGCTCATGATGCTCATGATAAAGACGAGGGTGCCAGGAAGACTGTTTCGCTCAACGACAGCGAGCTTTTTGAGATGTATATGAAGGGCCTGTCCGGCAGCAGCGAGCCTGCTGAAGAGAAGAACAGCGCTGCTGAAGAGCTCGTGGATAAGGCTGAGGAGAGCAATGTGAACGTTCCTGAGGAGAAGACCGAGGGTGTGCCGATAGAGTCGCTGGCACTTGACAGTGCGGCAGAGGTCAGAGAGGACAGCGCTGCGGCTGAGACTGAAAAAAAGGCTGAAGAAAAGACTCAGGAGCCATTGGGGCCTGAGAACGTGGCGGAACGCAGGCAGCCTGAAAAGAAGAAAAGGCAGAACGGCAGGAGGACATTCTCCCTGGCCCTCAGGAACGCCATAAAGCCCGCAGGCGTCGAGGAATGGCAGATCAGAAAGATCGAGGAATTCATGATACAGGCAGAGACTAAGGAGGATCTGCACAATTCAATGGCTAAGGAATTCAAGCAGCAGGCTACAGAGTTCTATAAGCTGTTAAGGCCTAAGTTCCTGCGGCTCAAGGAGCTTTACTATCAGGAGCACCCGGAGGCAAGGCCGGAGAGCGATGAGATTGAGAACAAGCTCAAGGACGTCACAGTGGTCAGCGAGAGAGCTGAGAGTGAAGAGAGTGCGGTGAGCGCAGACTCTGAGGGGACAGCAGAGAGCGCTGAGGTCACAGAAACCGCTGAAAGAACTGATGCTGTGCAGGAAGCCGAGGAAAGCGCACCGGCCGAGGAGCAGCAGGAAGAAGCAAAGCCGGCTAAAAAGTCCCGCAGCAGACAAAGCAGGGGCAGGAAAAAGGCTGAGGAGAAGAAGTCTGCGGAGGGAATTGACCCTGTGGTGGCAGGACTGCTGGAGGGAATGTGCAGCGAGGAGGAGCTTTCGACCACCAACGAGCTTTTCCTGACCGCAGAGACCAGGCAGAAGTTCTACATACGCATGGTGAAGGCATTTGGCAAGGGCAAGGGCATACAGCTGTACAACGCAGTAAAGGCTGAATATGCAGCCCGGAGCAGGAAATAGACGAACTGACAAGGGGCGGCGCTGCCGCCCTTTTTGTATAGGGAAATGAGGGTGTAAAAATGACGCTTAAAGAAAAAAAGGCCCTGGCGGCGGAGGTCATAGGCGTTCTGGAGGCGGTCTACCCGGAGGCAGTGTGCTCGCTTACATATTCACAGCCCCACGAGCTGATGATAGCGGGCCGACTGTCGGCACAGTGTACAGATGCAAGGGTGAACCTGGTCACAAAGGAGCTATTTGAGAAGTACAGGACAATAGAGGATTTTGCCGGCGCCGATGTGGAGGACATTGAAAGGATCATCAAGACCTGCGGGCTTTATAAGACCAAGGCCCTTTCAATAGTGACCATGTGCAGGCAGATAATGGAGGAACACGGCGGTGAGATACCCCGGACCCTGGAAGAGCTGACAAAGCTCTCGGGCATTGGCCGCAAGACCGCCAATCTTATCATGGGGGACGTATACCGTGAGCCGGCGGTGGTGACGGACACCCACTGCATACGGATCTGTTCAAGGATAGGCCTTACCAAGGGGAAGGAACCGGCGAAGGTCGAGGAGCAGCTATGGAAGATACTGCCAAAGGAGAAGTCCTCGGACTTTTGTCACAGGCTGGTGCTCTTCGGCAGAGAATACTGCAAGGCCAGGGGACCTAGGTGCAGCGAATGTCCTCTGCTGGGGATATGCAGGCAGATAATATAAAAATGGCCCGCAGGGGGAAGGTCCCTCTGCGGGTATTTTTTAATCCATAGCAACTATCTCTTTGTAGAACTCAGTGTAATCCTTACGTCTCTCGTTGGTGAAAGCGATGGCGGTCCTGGGATGCTGGTTGAGCAGACCGGTCATGAGGTACTGAAGATCGTAGCCCCACAAAACGCCCTCTTCACGGAGCTTTGTCATATGCTCGTCGATAAACTTTATAACAGGGTAAACGTTGTACTTAGGATTTTTCAGGAAACCTAAGAGCAGCTCCATGGCACAGTTGCCGGCGCCACGGCCCATCGAAGAATATGTAGCGTCAAGCCAGTCAATGCCGTCGCCAACGGCCTCGATGGTATTCGCAAAGGCAAGCTGCTGATTGTTGTGAGCGTGGATACCTACCTTCTTGCCGTATTTCTCAGCAAATTCCACATAGAGGGCCGCAAGTCTCTGGAGCTGTTCGGGATACATGGCACCGAAACTGTCAACGATATAGAAAACGTCCACAGGGGTCTTGCCGAGGATATCCAGAGCCGACCTCAGGTCGCCCTCCTGTGCGGTGGAGATAGCCATAATATTACAGCTCACCTCATAACCCTTCTTCTTGGCGTCCTCGATCATGTCCACGGCGGTGGGTATCTGATTGAGGTAAGTAGCGACCCGGATAAGGTCCACCACGCTCTCGCTCTTGTCGGGGATATCGTTCTTATAGTCGCATCTGCCAACATCGGCCATTATTGCTATCTTCAGGTCGGTGTCGTTGTCCCCTACCACGGCCCTCAGGTCCTCTTCGTTGCAGAACTTCCATTTGCCGAATTTGTTGACGTCGAACATCTCCTTGTTTGCCTTATAGCCGAATTCCATATAGTCAACGCCAGCCTTCAGGTTAGCGAGATAGAGGTCATGAACGAACTTATCGCTGAAATTGAAATTGTTTACCAGGCCGCCGTCCCTCAGCGTTGCGTCCACGACCTTGACACTGTCCCTGTAATTCATCAGGTTTGTGATCTCTTTCATATTGATCCTCTCCTTAAACTAATATTTTAGTTAATTTCACTATTTCACTTTAAATCGCTTAGACTTTAAATCGGTAAAGTTATTATATCACCTTTCGCTGAAAATTTCAAGCATATAACCGATTGTTTTCATATTGTTAACACTATCCTAATATTTCTTTCTGATTTGCAGATAAACATTCCCCTGCACCCATAACGGGCCGCAAGGGAAGTTTATCATTTATCCATATCTTCAGTCTGCAAGGGCAGCTCAACAGTAAAGCATACGCCGCCTTCAAACAGATTGTCAACGCTGACACTGCCGTCACTGAGGTCCACTATCCTCTTCACCAGAGCCAGGCCCAGGCCGTTGCCTTCGGTGGCCCGGGAACGGTCCCCCTGGTAGAATTTCTCAAATATCTTCTCCTTCTTGTCCGCCGGGATACTGGGGCCGTTATCTGAGATCTTTACCACTATGCCGCTGCCCCCACGGAAAAGCTTGACCTTTATCTCTCCGCCCACTGGGGTGAACTTGATGGCGTTATTTATGATGTTCTGCCAGATCTGCCCCATCAGGTCCTCATTCCCCACAAAGAAAATGTCCTCCAGGGAAATGTCAAGATTGATGTCCTTCTTGGACCACTCCGGCTCCAGCATAAGGATTATCTTCCTTATCTGCTCGTCTATCCTGAATTTTTTCTTCTTGCCGATCGTGGTCTGGTTCTCCAGCTTAGTCAGGTTCAGTATATTTGAGGAAAGCTTCGACAGCCTGGAAGTTTCGTCAATGATTATCTGGGTATACTCCTTCCTGTCTGCCGGCGTCAGGCTCTCGTCCTGCAAAAGCTTGGCAAAGCCCTGTATGGAAGCCAGGGGTGTCTTGAACTCGTGCGAAACGTTTGAGATAAAGTCCCCTCTCAGAGTCTCGATACCCGAAAGTTCCTGAGCCATCTTATTGAAGTTCCTTTGCAGGGTGCCGTACTCATTATCGGCACTCTCCCTTACTCTCACGGAGAAATTGCCCCTTGCGACCTCTGAAGTCGCCCGGCTCAGGTCGTGTATAGGCTGGAGCATGGTCCTGCCCACAAAGGTGGTGATGACGGTGCCTATAACTATGCTGACCAGCAGAGCGATTATGGTGACGAAATTCACTACCCAGAAAACGTTCTCGCTTGTGAAAGTGTCCACCATTATGTAGTTATCCGAGATAACGGTTATCATTGTGGCATTAGGCACCACGCCCTCGGTAGAAACAGCATAGCCCAGCTTGTCGATCTCCTGCTTATAATACATTACGTCCCGGCTGTCCTTGCTGAGCTCTTTTATCTTGTAATTATTGGTATTCAGAGTATCAAGTATCTCCTTATACTCAAATCCCTTAGCCTCCAGCTGCTTGGCAGAGTTGGCAAAGCTCACCAGCTGGTTGGATGCATTCTCCTTCATGATAGGGCTGAAGATCATCAGCAGGGCCGTTATGGATATACTTGCCGCCACCAGCATGACCATGAAAAACATGAGCGCAAGCTTGAACTGCATGGTCATCTTCGTATCATGGGAGATATTTTTCTTCATATCCTTTATATTCTTCATGGCACTACTGCTTGACAGCCTTATATCCCAGACCCCTGACGGTCACTATAGAAAAAGCCTCCGCACTGCCATACCGCTCACGCAAACGTTTTACATGAACATCCACCGTTCTTTCGTCCACGTCCTTATCCATTCCCCACAGCTCATCGAGGAGCTGTCTGCGGGTAAATATCTTATTCGGATAGGAGAGGAGCTTGAACAGCAGCTTGAACTCCATCTGCGGTATAGTCTCTCCGGGCTTGCCGTCGAAGGACACTGTCTGGGCATCATAGTCCAGCACACAGTTGCCAACTGTCATCGTATGCTCGGTAGCCATCTTGGAGCGGCGCAGCAAAGCGCCCACTCGAAGTATCATCTCATTTATATCAATGGGCTTTACCATATAGTCGTCGGTCCCGGCCATAAAGCCCTCCTGCTTGTCTTCAAAGCTCTCCTTAGCCGTTACCATCAGCACCGGCAGCTGGTAATTTGCCGCACGCAGCTGTCTGGTCAGCTCATAGCCGTCCATATTCGGCATCATGACGTCAGAGATCACCAGGTCTATATTAGTTTTTTCCAGCACATCAAGAGCGTCCATACCGTCGCAGGCGGTAAACGGCTGATAGCCATGCTGTTTAAGGGCCGCAGACATAAGGCGGCGCAGGCTGAGATCGTCCTCCACAACTAATATCTGAAACATAGGTCTTCACTCGCTTTCATATTCTTCTTCATTTTCTGCCACAGGCCCGTACCTGACGGGTCCACGGTCTGCACTTGATCCCCCATCATAGAGTTTATCATATTATTGTGAAAATTCAATGAAATTCTTATGTGTTTTAATATAATTTTTGTCCTTTAATATAGACGTTTCCGGGTAAAAGAGCCGAAAAAGGCCGAAACAAGGGGACTTAAACGTTATACTGCCCTCCGGGTGCGAAAAGTGGCAACTATACGGTCTTTTCAAAAAAGTTCTGGAAATTCATTTTGGGTTCATATTAGGGTGTTATATTGTATTCAATGAAGAAGAAAGTACTGCGGCGGCCTGATGATAAAGCCTATTGTTCAGTGGACCTTTATTGCTGTGTATCCAGGATGCACAGGTTTCCCTCATGCGATCCCCCAAGTCGCTTTTCATTCGCTGTTCACTAGGTTTTATCATCAGACTGCGGCGTGACCTTTAAGGTGACGTTAAGATGGTTAAACGTTTTCGTTTGTTCAAAAAATATTTTCAAATTTAAACGAAAACCTTTAGTCCAGTTCATGCAGAGTTCATATTAGTGTGTTATATTTAGTACAGTTAAGAGAGAACAGCAAAAAATTGGTGCTTGGCAAAGCTTGCGGATATTTAAAATAGTGCGTAATATCGTTGGTTTTGCCAATTACCAAATCCCTTTCATAATTCTATAAGAAAATTAATGCTCATTTCATGCCGATAAGAAATGAGTATTAATTTTTGTCCGGAAAAGACAGCAGTTGAAAGTCCGCAGGCACAGGTCTGCGGACTTTTTTGCGTCTATTTCTATCTAAAGGTTTTCGCTTTTTGCATGACTGAGCGCACCACAAACTCCCCAAAGTCACCGCCGCCGTTGAAAACGCTTTTGTGGGCGGCCTCAGAAAGAGCAGCTAGGTCCGCAGGCATCAGGGACAGGTCAGCAATATCAAGCATCGACAGATCAATAGTGCTGTCCCCGGCAGCAATGAGATACAGGTCTTTTTCGCTGCCAAGCAGCCTTTTCAGTGCGCCGCCCTTGGTGAAACAGGGAGGCAGGAAATAGACCTTCCTGCCGGAGATGACCACGTTCAGTCCCTTTACATCGCTGTACCGTGCCAGGTAGTCCTCCGCTCTTTCACGGTCGGCGGCAGAGATGTAAAGATACATATCGTCTACGATACGGCTGACGTTGATATCCTTCGCTCCCTCCAGTCCGGCTTTCAGCTCCTCCATCAGCGGCATCAGCTCACGTGCTTTCGCAAGGCTGGCAGCCTGCCAGTCCGGGTCGGGCTGACCGTCAGTGAGCAATATGCCTCCGTTGGTCGTGATCGCCCTTTTGCAGCTTACAGGCAGCTTTATCCTTCTATATTGTTCCACCGAGCGGGTAGTTACCGGAATTATCTCTATACTTTCCCCCAGCTCTCTCAGGCCCTGAAAGGCGCCGCAGCTCATGTAGCCCTGGGCTTTGTCTCTCAGCAGCTCCACCAGGATATCCCCCGGGACCTTATGGGAAAAGCTGTGGATAAGGGTGTTGTCCAGGTCGCAGGCTAAAACTATCTTTTTCATATCAGTTATCCGCCAGGTCCTTTATAAGCCCGCAGGCACGGTAATGTCTGAGAGGGTACTCGATCAGCTCAACGCCCTTTTCCTCAGCCAGGCGGTACAGGTGGCCAAGATGGTCGCTGTCATCAAGACTGTGTACCAGCACCTTCCAGGGCAGTCTTCTCAGAAGGACCCTGGTGGCCTCGCCAATGCTGGGCTTTACAAGATTTACGTCCCTTATGCCGAAATCATTGCATATGCCCTGAACTTCTTCACAGGCAGAGCCAGAGGAAGTCTTTATGTCCTCTTTTTTGTACTCCTTATAATCAAAGTCCCGCTCTATCCGTTCTATAAAGGTATAGGTCAGGTCCTTAGGGATAAGCTCTCTATAGAAGGCCGCACCGTGGAAATCGTTTTCGCCGATGATGTCGCTGCGCAGAAAAGTCCTGCTCAGGAGTCCCGAAACGGTGGAATTAAGGCAGCTGCTGGCGATAAGGAAATCGTCGTGAGTGCCGCATTTTTCAGAAAGCTGCGCCGGGTCGGAAAGCACCGCAAGTCCTGCACTTACCCCGGGGAAGTCCTTCATCGCTTCGTCAAGCACCCGGCTGATGGCTCCCTTGCCGGTCCAGCCGTCAACGAACTGAAGGTCCTGGGGGCTGTGGCGGTCAAGAATATACTTCATGGCATTTTTATCAATGCCCCGTCCCCTTATTATGGAGACAGTATAGTGGGCAGGCTCAAAGCCGTACTTAGCTTTCAGATAACGTTTAAGGAGTATCCCCACAGGTGTGCCTGCTCTGGCAAGAGACACCAGAACGGTCCTGTCGCCCTTTTCCTCATAGATCTGCTGGGCAAGCCTTCCCACAGACTCTGCGGTCATAGCGCTGTAAAGCTCCATGGCCTGAAAAAAAGCCTGCATATATTTTTCAGAAGGCTCGTATTCGATGGGCAGCATTTCGCAGTAGTGCCTGCCGGACTGTATCAGACGCTCCCTTTCCTCGGTGCTCTGGGGCTTGACAAGGCCGGTAATATCTTTCAGGAGGACCGTAACGTCCTCAGGCTTATAGGTACCAAACATCAGATCACCACCATTTCTACTCGTTTTCTGACGCCCGCATATTTCAGCACCCCGGCCAGATACTCTGCATTTTTCATATCAAGTTCCTC
This sequence comes from Ruminococcus sp., assembly GCA_017478965.1. Classification (GTDB taxonomy): domain Bacteria; phylum Bacillota; class Clostridia; order Oscillospirales; family Ruminococcaceae; genus Hominimerdicola. The sequence continues at coordinate 27,816 of JAFVCV010000035.1, forward strand.
AGCGTCAGTGACTATCAGCACCCCGTCATACTTTTTCAGATCATAGACGAAGGTGGTCCTGCCGCCGTCATACAGACTAGGCAGCTTATAGCCCACGGTGATGGGATATCCCTTTTCGCTGCTTACGCCGATGGGACTGCGGGTGGTGGCATGAAAGCTGACCTTCTTGAAAAGGCCGCTATTCTCCAGTTTTTCCGCTATTTTTAGCCCGGCGTACATACATTCCTCAGTCCCCAGGACCAGCAGATCAGCCCCAAGTGTGGGCTTTACATACTCCGGTGCGATGGCGTAGTCGGGGTAAAAGTCAAACAGTTTATCCAGGTAATCCCCTATCCTCATGCCGGTGCGAAAACCCCTCTGCATTTCCGGGCACTTCCTGCGGCTGATGCCGTCAAGATAGACAAAAAAACCATTTCTGCTGCGCTCCCTTTCCTCATAGTCCTCCAGTGCGGTGAACTCCAGCTCCCTGGGTTCATCTATCTCTATTGGGGCCACAGACTCGGAATAGTCGATATTTTCAAGTCTCAGCAGACTCTCGCAGATGATGCCTGCGCTGTTCATCAGACCCTCGTTCTCATCACTGAGCCGGTTTATCACAGAGGCAGCGACTATCTTCTTTCCCTCCAGCCCCGGGAACCTGACTCTGAGCTTTTCCATCATGTTCATCAGAGTCTTGCCGGTAGAGATCTCATCGTCCACAAAAATAACGTTCTCTACGCCGCTGAGATTTTCCTCAAAGGGAGCCGCCGCCATTTTCTGCTCGGTAGCATGGCTGTGCTCCTCCTCAAAAATGATCCACTCCCCTACTCCCTCCAGGTCCTCACGGGTGGTGTGGATATAAAAACAATCCCGGCCAAAGCACTCGGCAACTGCGGCACCCACTGCGGTAGCAGTTTCGGCAAAGCCCACCACCAGTGTGGGGCCGGGATATTTTTCCCTGAGCTTATCCCCCAGAGTGTGCAGCATGGTCAGGCAGGCCGCAGGACTAACAGGCATATGCTTGCCCTGGAGATGGTCAACCAGCAGATAGGTCCTTTTGGTATTATGGTGCCTTTTAGCCAGGCGGAAAAGGTCTTTTTCTTCAAAATCAGGCATTCTCGCTATTTCCTTTCAAATCGTTCTCATGGTCCTCTGTCAGCGGGGCGGGGTACCGTCCGGCTGAAACAGGATCACTTTCCGCATATCCACAAATTACCCCGACTTACAAGATATTCTTAGTAAGCCGGGGAATAAGTCCGTCTTTGTGGATCAGCGCATTATTTGTCTGCCTTGCCTGCGCCGAAGCAAGCCTTTCTCAGCATATCCACCGGGATCATGGTGGCGGCCAGAACGATGACTACCAGCCAGCCGGTGATGCCGAAGGGAACGCAGCTGAACATATTTCCTATCCACTGGAAAGGCGCCAGGGGGATAAGTCCGCAGTTAACTATAACTGCCTGCACAGCAACGATCGCCAGCATAGTCTTGACAAAGCCAGGGTTCAGTTTCAGTCCCTTAAAGATACCGAAACCGTCGTCTCTGACATTAAATCCGTTGAACAGCGCTGCTAAGATGAACAGCACGAAATAAGCGGTCTTGTGCATAGCCTCTTCTATAGGCACGTCCTTAAAGGTCTCGGCGTAGCTGTCAAGATAGCTCGATGACAGGTGGCCGGTGCCTGTGAACAGGTCTGCAAAGAAAGGCACCTTGAAGAACACAAAGCTTATGATGGTGAGCCATGCTCCCATAATGCCGATCTGTATGGCCATAGGTTTGCTGATTATGCTCTCGTCCCTGCGTCTGGGAGCCTCGTGCATATACTTCTCCAGCGCCGGCTCATTGCCCAGCATGATGGCGCCCAGGCCGTCCATTACCAGGTTAACGAACAGCAGGTGAGTTACCTTCAGCGGCTCCTCAACGCCGATGAACGGTCCGATAGCTGAAACTATTACGGCAGCCACGTTTATTACCAGCTGGAACTTACAGAATTTAAGGATATTGTGGTAGATAGTTCTGCCGTAAAGTATAGCGTCCTTGATGGACTTGAAGTTGTCGTCGATAATGACGATCTCGCCGGCCTCCTTGGCGGCTTCGGTACCGCTGCCCATTGCAAAGCCCACGTCTGCCTTTTTGAGGGCGGGGCTGTCGTTTACGCCGTCGCCTGTCATACCGACTACCAGGTTCATCTCCTGGCATATCCTTACCATTCTTGACTTATCAGTAGGCAGCGCTCTTGCGATGACCCTGATGTCTCTTACTATCTTCTTCACCTCATCGTCAGACATCTGATTGAGCTCCGCAGATGAAAGTGCGATATCCTTATCAGACTTGATAAGGCCTGCGTCCTTGGCGATAGCTTTTGCAGTCTCGAGACGGTCGCCGGTTATCATAACTACCTGTATGCCGGCGTCCTGAACCTCCTTGATGGCCTCCTTGGCCTCGGGTCTTACATCGTCTCTGATGCCTACCAGGCCGATGATGACAACGTCGTCATTTATCTGGTTCTCCACCATAGGTTTCTCTGAATATCCAAAGCTCAGCACACGCATAGCCTTGTTGGCCAGAGAGTCTATCTTAGCATTGAGAACGTCCATATCAATGGGTCTTACCTTGCCGTCAGCGTCCAGATAGCTCTTGGCCTTTGCCAGCAGTCTCTCGGGAGCGCCCTTATAGAAGGTCTTGCCCAGGTTGTCGATACGGGACTGGCTGAACTTATTGGCGGAATTGAAGCCCTGATAGGTAGTGACCTCATATTCCTTATTGTCTTTAAGGGAATTGAAGTCTGCCTCACCGATGAAATGCATAAGCGCCTGGTCGGTAAAGTTGCCGCCGATGACATTATGATTGCCGTCAAACAGAGACTGTGTGTTCTTGCCGATAGAGATATCCAGCAGTGTCTTTACCTGCTTATGGTCGCTGAGCTTGTCGTTGGGGATCACATTGCCGTCGGCAGTAAAGAACTCGACGACCTCAAGCTTGCCCTTGGTGATGGTACCGGTCTTATCGCTGAACAGAACGTTCAGAGAACCGGCAGTCTCGATACCCACGGCTTTACGGACCAGCACGTTGTGGTCCAGCATCTTGCTGGTGTTCTGCATAAGCACCAGAGAGATCATAAGAGGAAGTCCCTCAGGAACTGCGCAGACAACTATCAGTATGGCGATGGAAACGCCGTCAACTATCTTCTTGATGACCTCAGATGCGCCCAGTGCGAAGAAGTCGGCAGGTCCGCCTGCCTTGATGATAAAGTAGATGATGTAGACTATAGCGATGACGATAGCGGAAACATAGCCAAAAACTGAGATCTGGTTAGCCAGCTTAGCCAGCTTTACCTTCAGAGGAGAATCCGGTTCATCTTCGTTCATTTCCTCTGCCATGCGGCCCATCATGGTCTTCAGGCCGACATTTCTTACATCGAGTATACCCTCGCCGTCGATACAGACAGCACCTCTGAACAGCGAATGCTCGTCCACAAAGGTATCGCCTGTGATATCAGAGGACATCTCGAAGCCCTCATCGGCTGCGGTCTTCCTGCACTCCTCGGCCTCGCCGTTAAGAGCGCTGTTGTCCACCTTGATATTGCCGCTTACAAGAACGCCGTCTGCGGGTATCTTATCGCCGCTTTGCAGCAGTATCTTATCCCCTACGACAACATCGTCAACTTCGATGACGTTAATGTTACCGTCACGTCTTGCCTTACACTTGTCCTTTTCGGTGCTTGCCTTCAGCTCGCTGTACTTCTGGTCGCTGGCCACATTGGTCTTGGCCGAAACAAATGCAACGATGAGCACGGCAACGATAGTGCCGATAGGCTCATAGGGCTCCGCCAGCTTGAATATCGCCATGACTATCATCAGCGCAGCGATAGCAAGCAGTATCTTTATCATAGGGTCGCTGAATGTCTCTAAAAACTCCTTCAGAAATGTTGTAGGCTCAGCCTCGGGTATGGCATTCGAGCCGTTCTTGGCCCGTGATTCCTCAACTTCCTTACTGGTCAATCCGTTAAGATTCATACACTAAAAACTCCTTAATGGCCGCCTATTTAGCCCGGCGGCGCTTTTATTCAGTCGGAAAATAAGGAGAAACAAAATGTTTCTCCTTATTAAGACTATCCAGAAATTTGTACTTATCAGGTATACCTCTTCGCAAGATCCGAGATGCTCGCATCTGTGGTACCCTGGCCTATGGCATTGAACTTCCACTCATTGTTATGCCTGTATATCTCCCCGAAGACCATTGCGGTTATGCCCGAGTAGTTCTCCGTCAGATTATACCTGCATATCTCGCTGTTGTTGCGTGCATCAACTAGCCTTATATAAGCATTCTGTATCATGCCGAAATGCTGGTTCTTCTGAACTGCGTGATAGATATTGACCGTTACAACGATCTTATCATACTGCTGCGGGACCTTGGAGAGTTCCACCACGATCTGCTCGTCGTCACCCTCGCCCTCGCCGGTCAGGTTATCGCCCATGTGGGCCACTGTGCCGGTCTGATGGGTCAGGTTGCCGTAGTACACGATATCGTTCTTATTGGTCAGCTTGCCGCCTACGAGCAGGAAAGCCGAGGCATCGCAGTCTATGGTGTCGCCGCCTATAGCCTGCATACTGCCGCTGGACCCGCCGCCGAATATTGAAGAAAAAATGCCTTTCTTCTCGGTCTTCTTCGGGGCAGCCTCATCCCAGCCAAGACCTACGATGACCTTTGAAAGTCCGGCACTCTCCTTAGAAAGGCTGACCTTCTGGCCCTTCTGCAAATTAATTGACATACTGCATCTACTCCTTCAGGACTTGTCCCTTTTTATTCAGCGTCGATGCCGTAGTGACCGCAAAGTGCAGCCAGGCCGCCCTGGAAACCGCTGCCGATGGCGTTGAACTTCCACTCGGTGCCGTGTCTGTACAGCTCGCCTACAACTATAGCAGTCTCTATGGAGAAGTCCTCTCCCAGGTCATACCTGATGAGCTCCTGCCCTGTGGTCTGGTCAACTATACGTGCGAAAGAGTTAGCCACCTGGCCGAAATTCTGCCTTCTGTTATCAGCGTCATAAATGGTAACAGTGAATGCTATCTTAGCGATATTTGCAGGGATAAGGCTCAGGTCTATCATGATCTGCTCATCGTCGCCGTCGCCGCCGCCGGTGAGGTTATCGCCCATGTGCTTAACGGAACCGCTTGCGTGCTCAAGATTGCCGTAGAAGATGAACTCCTTTTCGGTGGGGCAGCGTCCGCTCTCATCTACCATGAAGGCTGCTGTATCCAGGTCGAAATCAGCGCCGGAATCGAAAGCATTAACGTCCCAGCCAAGGCCTACCATTATATTCTTCAGTCCGGGGTTCCCCTTTGTCAAGCTAACTTTCTGTCCTTTACTCAAATTGATCGGCATAATAAAGTCCTCCTTTAATTTTGTTTCTTTTATTTTAGTCTGAACGGGTCAGACTTAAAAGCCTTGAAAACTCAGCTGAGTATAAGCTGTGCAGATCTGCCCGCCCGTTGTCCTGATATGAATATATTACCAGAGATCAGGCGGAAAGTCTACCAACTTAAAATGGAAATTCCGCAACGGTGCGTTGCATGATCTACTTTCTCTTGTCAGGCACCTTATACTGGCTGTTGAACTCGTCCTTGATGACCTGAAGTCTCTTCTGGTCATCGGCACGTTTAGCTCTGGCCTCTTCCTCGATGCGCTGTGTCTCACCGATGCCGTCCATGATGGTCTTCCATGTAGTCTCCAGAGTCTCTATCTGGATAGAGCTGCCCGATGCCATCTTAGCTGTCATCTTGGACTGTTCAACGGTATTCTTGGCATTCTTTATCAGCAGCTCGTTGGTCTTCTCGTCAAGAGCCGCCATAGACTCTGCCTGTATCTTCTGTCTCTTCAGCAGGATAGCCTGAGCAAGTGCCTGCTTGAAGATAGGCAGAGTGATGATGAAGGCAGAATTGATCTTTCTCACCAGATTATAGTTGCTGAACTCCATGGTCTTCAGCATAGGTATGGACTGCATAGCCACGTTCTCTGCGACCCTCAGGTCCTGCGTCCTCTGTTCGAGCATCATAAGTGCCTGCTGCATACTCTGTATCTCGAACTGGATGGAATTATCGCCGGTCTCAGCCATTTTCTGCTGAAGTTCTGCGATATACGCCTCTATCTCCTTGCAGCCCTGCTCGCCGGCCAGGATATACTTCACCAGGTCGTGATAGAAGCCCACATTGGCGTCGAACATAGTATTGAGCTTGCGGTTTGACTGCTTGATCTCGTCCTCATACTTTCTCAGCTGGACATAGATCTTATCAACCTCGTCGCCCATGGTATGATACTTAGCAAGTATCTGGTCGAGCTTTTTCTTCATATTGCCGAAGAGCTTATTGAACAGCGACGGATTATCCTTTATCTCCTCGATATCGAACTGCGACATAATCTTCGCCAGGGTATTGAGCAGATCGCTGGTCTCGTCAAGCTGGGTCATGCTCATGCTGTTGAGCACCTGGTCCGAGGCCTTGGAGATCTCATCAGCGGCCTCTGCGCCGAAGTTCACGATAGTATCCATATTGTGGATCTCGATGGTGCTGACCAGTCTGTCCACCTCTTCTGAATTGACCAGCTCTGCGGTCATCTGGTCTCTGTCCGCAACGATATCGTACTGCTCAACAGGAACGATATCCGTGGTTGCAGCAGGTGCGACCTGAACGTTCATAGCAGGTGAACCGGTGGCGGTAGCTGTTGGCTGCGGCTGAGCAGCCGGCTTTGTAAAATCAAGTCCCATAGTCATTTACCTCTCTTAAATATTCTCTCACGCCATGATAACGTGGGTTTTTTGAACACAAAACTCTTCATATCCGGCACCTGAAGGTCGTACTTATACTCACCTATCTGATGCTCCTCCATGGCCGGCCTTGTGAAATGCCTTTCTACGCTCTGATAGCCTGTAGGCACGAATATCACTATATCAAATCCGACAAGGTTTAGAAAACCTATTATTATAGCGTCTTCCACAGAAATAGTCTCTTCTCCGGTGACGATATAGATGAGCTTGGGGTTGAGCTTTGTAAAGTCAAAGCTCTGTATCCGCCTGACGATCTCAGGGCTGAGGTTGAGCACGGTAGCAACGATCGTATACTCCATGCCGTTCTCAAAGGTCCCCTTTATAAGGGTGCTGTCTATCAGCAGCTGGAGCTTGTCGAGGATATAGTCCTGCACCTCTTCCCTCAGATGACCGTACTTATAGCTGTGATGGTTCTTTATGATATTCTTCTGCACCTTGCCCCGTTTATAGAACTCGGTGCTGTAGCTTTTCATCTCATTATACTCGTTCTGCTCGATATAGGGGGGCTGGCTTATAAAAAGCGGCTCCGGCTCGATACTGAGCATTTCCTTTATGGTGCCCCAGTACTTGTTCAGGTCCCCGTCCTTTACTCCCGAGACTTTAGCGAACAGCACCGGCATATTGACCACATCGTCCACCGTACTGAAATTGGGCCTGTACTTCAGCTCTTCCTTCCACAGAAGAGCGACCTCCTCATACATGGTCTTCAGGGTGACGGTATTGGCCCTTGAATACTGCTGGTTCCGGTAGATGCCCGAGTCCTGATACATCAGGGTATCCAGCTCCCTTTCCGCATGGTAAGCCACAGTACCCATCTGTAGCTGTGCCGATTCCACGGGGAATTTAGCCACCTTCATACTGCTCACATTGCTCTGCTCATACAGCAGCTTATCCTCCAGACAGCACGGTTCGCTGAGATTAGGGGCCAGTATCAGCACATCGCAGGGGATCCTGCCGAGTATCTTCATGAACATGGCCTCATTGGAATTCTTGCACCCGCCCATATAGATAAAGCAGGCGATATCCGGCATTTTCCACGTCTCGAAGAGCTGTGCCAAATATCTTTTCAGCCAGCATATCATATAGATGCCCTTGTTCACCAGCTTGTTCAGATTGCTCCCCACAGCTTCCTCCAGCATCACATCTATGAAAGCTTTCACGATGACCCTTTGCAGCTCCTGATTAGGGTATTTTATCTGAGAGGCCAGATCGCTGATGAGCTGGTCCTGTCTGGTATAATTGCGGCGGGTGACGCTGTTTATCTCGTTCGGCGTGGGCAAAGGTATGCTTCCGTCCGCCACCACCACTCTCCTGCCGCTGTTTTTCATCTCTATATACATCCTGAACAGTTCATCCTGGTAAGTGAGCTTATCCCACACGCCGTTTATCCGGCAATAGACGTTATAGAACAGTCCCGGGTCGCTGCCCCTGGCGGGCGGCATTATCCTGTAATCGTCCAGCCCCTTGCCGGTTATCCAGGCATTGGTGCAGTTCTTGACCTTAGGGGGCTGACCGTACATCCTTTCCTTCTGCTGCTGAGCAGCCAGGCTGTCTCTCATGGATTTTATACAGTAGCCCTCCGGGAACGGTTTTCCGCCAGGAAGGTCGAGCTTATCGGAATTCTCCGACTTGGGGTCCAGTTTAAGATAGCTGTCGTCGCCCTTATACTCCAGCAGGACTACATCGCACCCGGCCTTGGCCAGCACCATGATTATCAGCAGCTCATAATTGCTTATATCCCCCTCATAGAGTATCTTGGGCACCTTATTGTCCCCAAGCTTGCTGACGATGCTCTCGAACCGATAGTAGAGCCAGCACATGAACTTGATATAGGCATTTTTCAGCATATTGTCGTTCTTGCCGGAATTCTTGAGTCCCTCCAGGGTACTGTACATAGCCTCGCAGACTGTAGTCCGCTGGTAATTGCTCATTCTGGGCAGCCATTTTTTCAGGCTCAGGTCGATGAACCTCACATCAAATGAAAAATTCATGCCCATGATCTCTTCATAATATGCCAGGTTCTTATTGTCGGGATTAGGTATCCTTCCCTCTATGATAACGCCGCTGCGTCTGGCGGCCTCGTAATACTTCTTTATAAAGCTGTCCACAGCGTCGTTATAGGCAGTTATCCTGTAAAAATAGACGCCCTTGGGCTTTCGCTGGTCAAGCTCATTGAAATAGTCATCCAGTTGTGTGATCTTCTTATGCTCAAACATCTGATCCAATCCTTTTCCACAAAAAAGGTCATAATATCTCTATGCTATTATAACCCTTTTTACCTTAAAAAGTCAAGAGTTATTCATAATTTCTTCCCCGATTTGGCAATTTGAATATATGCTCTGTAACTATATTATGCACTTTCACAAATAAAAACGCTAAAACTTTGTGGAAAACTAACAGTCAGTTTTACAAGCCTTTCCAGGGGCCGCATTACAGTACATTTTTCAGGACTATTTATGTTCGGGCAGCAAAAAGCGGCGCCTTTGCAGGCGCCGCTGACGTCGTATTTATGGCGTTAAAGCTCGATGATGACCTTTCCGCCGCCGACGGAGGGCTTTATATCTACCCTCTTGTCCGTATTCGCAATGCTGATGGTAAAGCCGGCCTTAGTCTCAGTGTACTCACACTGGATAGTGTTTCCGCTCCTGGCGGCCTTCAGCTCGAAGACCTTATTGGCCTCGGTATCGTATACTGGGCACACCGCAGTCCTGCCCTCCTCCAGCTCGAACACCCTGAAATCGGTACCGTCCAGATAATCGTACTCAAAATCTCTCTTGAAGCTGCCGAAGGGGATAATGCTGTTAGGCCTTGCAAGGGCAGGTATCTCAAAATAGCTGCACTTGTGGGTATACCATCTGCCGCCGTCGAACACCTTCCCGGTGATGATATCGGTCCATCTGCCCTCAGGGACATAGTACTGGGCGATACCCTCTTCATTGAGAACGGGAGCCACCAGGATACTGTCGCCCAGCATATACTGTCTGTCAAGAGTCAGACAAGCGGGATCGTCAGCAAAGTCGATGACCATGGCCCTCATCATTGTCACGCCCACAGTATGGGTCTTGATAGCCTGTGCCCACAGGTACGGCATGAGCTTGCCTTTTTCATTTGTGAAGAACCTCAGCACGTCGCAGCTCTCCTCATCGAAGAGCCACGGCACCCTATAGCTCTGATTGCCGTGGAGCCTGGAGTGGGTGGAGAACAGGCCAAAGGCGGCCCATCTCTTATAGATATCAGGTGTAGCGGTGGCCTCAAAGCCGGCCATATCATGAGAGGTAAAGCCAAAGCCTGAGATACACAGGCTCAGGCAGCCCCTGATGACCTCAGCCATGGAATTATAGGTGCCGGAGCAGTCGCCGCCCCAGTGAACGGGAAAATTCTGTCCCCCGGCGGTAGCAGAGCGGGCAAACAGGCAGGCCTTGTTCTCGCCGTAGTGATCCTTGAGCACGCTGAATACGGTCTGATTATAGAGATAGGTATAGAAATTGTGCATTTTTATCGGGTCGGAGCCGTCATAATATACAACGTCCCTGGTGGGTATCCTCTCGCCGAAGTCGGTCTTGAAGGTATCTACGCCCATTTCACAGAGCTTTCTCAGATACCCCGCATACCACTGGCAAGCCTCAGGATTGGTGAAGTCAACGATCGCCATACCGGGCTGCCACTCGTCGCACTGGAACACCGAACCATCCTTGCGCTTGATGAAGTATCCGCCGGCCATGCCCTCGTCAAAGAGCCTGGACCTCTGGCCGATGTATGGATTGATCCACACACAGGTCTTCAGACCCTTGGTGTCATGGAGCCTTTTCAGCAGGCCCTCGGGGTCAGGGAACTGTTCCTTATCCCACTCAAAGTTGCACCATTCCAGTCCTTTCATCCAGAAGCAGTCAAAATGGAAGACCTGCAGGGGGATATCCCGCTCGGCCATGCCGTCGATAAAGCCGGAGATGGTCTTTTCGTCATAGCTGGTGGTAAAGGAGGAAGTCAGCCACAGGCCAAAGGAAAATGCCGGAGGCAGGGCAGGCTTGCCGGTCAGGTCAGTATAGCCCTTCATTACCTCAGTCAGGTCCTCTCCGCCGAATACATAATATTCCAGGCTCTCTCCGGGCAGAGTAAAGCTGACCTTGGAGACGGTGTCAGAGCATACCTCGAAGCTGACCTTGTCGGTGCTGTTGACAAATATGCCGTAGCCACGGGAGCTTACATAGAAAGGCACGCTTTTATAGCTCTGGTCAGAGCAGGTGCCGCCGTCGGCATTCCATATCTCAACATTCTGACCGTTCTTGGTAAATGTGGTGAACTTCTCGCCGAACCCGTAGAAATACTCGCCCACTGTAGTATCCAGCTGTTCTCTGATATAGGTCCTGCGGCTGTCTGCGGGATAGCTCCAGAAAGTCTCATCAGCCTGTGCAGCCAGACGGGCCTGCTGCTTGAAAGCGCTCTCGAAGATGACTCCTGTGGACCTCCAGCCGCCGCTGGTAAGCTTTTTATCCTTATAATAATAGGTCACAGACCAGCTCTCCCTGGAGACTACCACCCTGGTGTTCCCGGAGATAAGCTCAGCGCACTTATCGTCTATCCTTACCTCAGGCTTGAAGCTGCCCTTATTCAGCGGGAAATGGGGGCCGTTGTCGGCATATCCCTTATGGTGGACTATACCTACCTTTATACAGTTTTCCAGATCGGATGTATAGCTTATCTCCAGGTTTGCGCTGCCCAGCAGCTTATACCTTTCCCTCCCGGCAAATGGGGTTGCTACCACGATAAAGCCGTTCTCGACCTCATGTATCTCAAAGGCCTGCACGGCATAATTGACCTCGAACCCTCTCTGGTTGAGCCAGAACCCGTCAGCAAATTTCATATAGATTACCTCCTGAAAGCAGAATTGTAAATATTCCTATATCAATAAATGAAAGCAGGCAGACTTCACTGCCGGTGCCCATTTGTTAAATATAGTTTATACTATTTTCCACCAAAAAGCAATAGTAAAAAAGTGAATAATGGTAAGTTTTTAAGCTTTCCCCCAAAAATATACTTAATATTTTATGAATAGGTCAAAGTTGGATAAAAGATTTTTGCTATGTATGTAATCGTTATCATTTATTCTTGCCGTCCCTGGACTGAAACAAAAAAACGGCCCCGTGGGCGGGGCCGTCTGCATATTTCTATCAACCCTGAGCGATATATCTCTTCAGGTCGTTGGGGTTTACGCATTTTTCCAGAGCGACTTCCATAGCGATGGTCCTGGTCTTGACCAGCTTTGCAAGCTCCTGGTCCATGGTCTGCATTCCCTGGGCACGTCCGGTCTGCATAGCGGAGCCGATGAGGTGTACCTTATCGTCACGTATCATAGCCTTGATAGAGTCGGTGGCGTTAAGTATCTCGCAGCAGGCCACACGGCTGGTGCCGTCAAAGGTACGGCAGAGGGTCTGTGTACAGATACCTACCAGTACCGATGCGAGCTGTGTTCTGATCTGATGCTGCTGGTGTGCAGGGAAAACGTCGATGATACGGTCGATGGTCGATGCGGCGTCGGTGGTATGCAGAGTTGACATAACAAGGTGGCCGGTCTCGGCTGCGGTTACGGCTGCTTCGATAGTCTCGAAGTCACGCATTTCGCCGACGAGTATGATATCCGGGTCCTCACGGAGGGCTGCACGAAGCGCCATGGAGAAGCTGGGAACATCAGGCCCGATCTCTCTCTGGTTTATCATACATCTCTTATGCTGGTGAACATACTCGATAGGGTCCTCAACAGTGATGATATGTGAAGACTTATGGATATTAACATGGTCGATCATTGCGGCCAGGGTGGTAGACTTACCGGAACCGGTAGGGCCGGTAACAAGCACCAGTCCACGGGGTCTCATAACGAACTCAGCCAGAACAGGAGGCAGGTCCAGGTCAGTCAGGGTCGGTATATCGTTTCTCAGCAGACGAAGAGCGATAGCAGTATTTCCTCTCTGATGGTAAACGTTGACTCTGTGACGGAAGCCTCTTGAAGAAACGTAGGTAAAGTCCGTATCTATACGGTCCTTTATCTGCTGTCTCTGCTTATCGTTACACATATCCTCGCAGATCTTCAGTATTTCGATCTCGGTCATATCGGGATACGAAGAAAGCTTTCTCAGGTTGCCGCCCTGTCTTACTATAGGGGGGATACCAACTGTAAAATGCAAGTCCGAGCAGCCCAGTGCTCTTGATTCGTCAAGTATCTTATTAATATCAACTGACATAGATTTTTTACCTCCAAACGATCTGATTTGTTGTTATATAAATGTGTCCACACCCGCAGGCAGCTGACACAAAAATATCTGTAAAGCTCACCCGTATCAGGGTCAGACAGCGTATGTAACACGGACCAGCTCTTCCATCGAGGTCCTGCCCTCCTGCACCAGCTTAGAAACGTTGTCTCTCAGCAGCAGACAGCCTTCTTCCTTGGCAAGCACCTGTATCTGCTCAGACTTAGCGCCGGCGGCGATGATCTCCTTCATCTTAGGAGTAGCCAGAAGTATCTCATGGATAGCGGTACGGCCAGTATAACCGGTGTTCTTGCACTTAGGGCAGCCCACGGGTTCATATACCGGCACAGGAGTATCAAGGTCGATCTGCATAAGCTCATTGTCCTCACGGTCAGACATCTTCTGTTTCTTGCAGTCGGGACAGAGGACCTTGGTAAGTCTCTGGGCAACGACGCCGATAAGCGAAGTGGCGACCATGTAAGCGTCAACGCCCATATCCACAAGTCTGGTAACAGTAGATGCAGCGTCGTTGGTATGAAGTGTTGAAAGCACAAGGTGTCCTGTGATAGCGGCTCTGATACCGATCTCAGCTGTCTCGGTATCACGCATCTCACCTATCATTATGATGTCAGGGTCCTGACGGAGAATGGAACGCAGAGCAGCCGCAAATGTCATGCCGGCCTTCTCATTTATCTGACACTGATTGATATTGTTTATCTTTTTTTCTACAGGGTCCTCAACAGTGATAACGTTGAGGTTAGGCTTAGCGATCTCACCAAGTGCGGCGTAAAGGGTGGTAGACTTACCGGAACCTGTAGGACCCGTTACAAGTACAACGCCCTGAGGCACTTTAAGGCAGGAAACAAATCTCTTATAGTTATAGTCGGTCATACCGAGGTCCTGTATCTTTCTGACCGAGCTGTCGCCGGCCAGGATACGGAGAACGACCTTCTCGCCGTAGACCATAGGAAGATTGGACACACGAAGGTCCACGGTGGTGCCGTCGATGACCTGTGACATACGTCCGTCCTGAGGTATACGCTTTTCAGCGATATTCATGCCGGAAAGTATCTTAAATCTTGTGACAAGAGAAACATGGAGCCTGGTATCAAGGGTCATCATTTCGATAAGGTCACTGTTGACACGGATCCTGATCTTAGTCTCATTCTTGAACGGTTCGATGTGGATATCGGTGCAGTCCTGTCTGTAGGCTTGTTCTACTATGGCAGTGGCAAGCTTAACGATAGGCGCATTCTCGATCCTGTCCTGAGACAGGTCAAGCTCCATATCCTCCTCGCCCTCGGCCTTTTCCTGAGTAGCGGCATCGACCACTTCATCGACCTGGCCGGCGGAATACATACGGCCGATGGCCTTGTTTATGGACGACTTGGTGGCGAGCAATGCAGTGATATTGCAGCCTGTTATCATTCTCAGGTCTTCAAAAACGTAGAAGTTCACCGGGTCATTGGTGGCGACCATCATACGTTTGCCGACCTTGTTTACTGCAATGACGTTATACTTTCTTGCAGTCTGCTCGGGTATCCTCTTGACGATATCCGGCTGCAGCTCGGTGGCGTCAAGGTCGATATACTGGACGTTGAGCCTTTCGGCAAGGGTCTTGGCAAAATCAACGTCGCTGACATATTTCATTTCAATGATAACGTCACCGAAGAGTTTGCCCTTTTCTGTTTTCTGCTTTTCCAATACCTCCTGGAGCTGCTGCTCAGTGATAAGTCCCTTTTCAACAAGGTATTGTCCAATTGGTCCGTTTCTCATATCAAAACTCCTGTCCCCCGCTGCTTTGTGGGCCTTCCCACTGCGGGCAAATAAATGTTTTTCGGCGGCGCTGTCACAGCAAGATGAAGAGCCTGGCAAGGTCCAAGGGCCATCGTCAGACCTCCAGCTGCGGCAGAGCCTTTTTGAATAAATTCTTAAAAAATTAATACTCTATTGTAATTTTGAATGAACTGTGTTAAAATAATAGTACGAAATACTATTCGCAAATAAACCGAAAGGAGGATATCCTAATGGACATTATAACGGTATACTACATAGTGATGTACGTTTTCGTTTTCCTGTTCGGCATTTGTATCGGCAGCTTTCTTAACGTCTGCATCTACCGTCTGCCAATAAACGAGAGCCTTACCAAGAAGAACTCTCACTGCATGACCTGCGGGACGCCTATCAGAAAACGTGACCTTATACCCATTGTCAGCTGGTGCTGTCTGAGGGGCAAATGCCACGCCTGCGGCGCACGTATCTCCCCGAGATACACTGTAGTCGAGGCCCTCAACGGCGTGCTCTATCTTGTAGTTTTCATGCTCAATGACATCGTCAGTCCTGTCAGACTGCTCCATGCTGCACTGGTCAGCCTGATGTTCTCGGCGCTGATAGTGGTCTTTTTCATGGACTGGGACACTCAGCTCATAAATCTTTATGTTGTGCTTTTCATCGCCATAGTTGCCATACCCGAAATGCTCTTCTGTGAGAGGGCCACAGGTGTTGACATCAGATCTCATATCATCGGAGCATTCGTTGTGAGCATACCTCTGCTGATACTTTCAAAAGCGTCTCACGAGAAAGCTATGGGAATGGGTGATGTTTACCTGATGGCAGCCGGCGGTCTTTTCCTTGGTATCCAGGGAGTACTGATAGCAATGCTCATTGCTTTGCTCAGCGGTTCGGTCTGCGGCATCATCATCAAGTACGCCACCAGCAGTTCCAAGTTCGCCTTTGGTCCCTACCTGAGCATAGGTATCGCCATCGCCGCACTCTGGGGCGGACAGCTGGGAGACCTTTACATGAGGTTGACGGGCCTTGAAGAGATTCTCAACGAGAGCGCCGAAATGGCAATGCTGCTTATGTAAGCTGCCCAATACCGCCGTTAACTCCGGCGGTATTTTTTTGCACTCATGTTAAGGTTTAATATTAAAACTTAACTTTATTAACAATATGGTGCTCAAAAAATCCTCCGGGTCTCTCTCCCGGGGGATTTTTTCAGCAAGCGGCTGAGCCAGCCGCTTGTGAATTATTGTTTATTACTCAACCGTAATGTAGCTTACCTTAAAGTTTGCATCATAAGATCCTGTCTTGTAGATAAACATATCATTATTTGTCCAAAGCTTGGTAGACTGACCGGCTTTAAGACCGTCCTTAACAGTAATAATAATCGTATCACCACTAACATCGACAGTACAATTCATTCCGTCCTTAGGACCGATATTGGCCTTCTGTCCTGCATCGACATCACCAGTCATCTTTATCTTGATCTTAAACTCACCGACATCACTGGAGCTAGAATTCTTAACATCCAGTCTAAGTAAATAAACTGCCTGGCCCCAGTTATTTGTGGAACCATTCTGAGTGATCTGGATAGCAGTGGATGGGCTTACCGAACCGCCTTCTTCGCCGCCGGACTCGCCGCCTTCTTCGCCGCCAGACTCGCCGCCTTCTTCTCCGCCACCTTCCTCAGCAGGGAATTCAGAACCGTAAGAAACAGCGCCATCGCTGAGTCTGACATAAACATCAACACTATTTTCGCCGCATATCTCACTCATGTTGAGGGTAGCTGAACCAATGGGTCCCCAGGGAGAGCCCGCATAGGTAGTAAATGTGATCTTAACATCATTATCAGTATGAACATTCTGGTCATAGTAGAAATAAACCGTTTGATCCTTAAATCCAGACGAGTTGATCTCCATATTAGAAACACCGTAGTTCTCATCGCTGGTCTGACCACTGGCCTTAACGAAATTGAACCTTGTGGAAGTGCTCTTATTCCCGTTCAAAACGCTGGCACTAATATTGGTAAATTCCGTATCAAGGTGGAAATTCACCTCGGTGTACTTCATACTTGGCACGTAGCCCTCTTCACCAGGCATTACCTTAGGAACTTCTTTATAAACAGGATCAAATACAACATCAGAAGTAACAATTACATCCTTTGGTTCCTTGCCCTCATCATTTTCCCATTTCCAGAATCTCCAGTTCTTACCGCCGCTTTCGCCTTCAAATTCAGTACCTGCAAGTGACGGTACATCTGCTGTATTCGCAAGCTTACCTTCATAAACATCGTAAGTGATACCGCCCACAATATTACCACCGCTGGTCTTGTACCTATAGGTCACATGATACTTAGGCAGCTCTTCATAAACTGCATAATAGTAGTAGTCAGTCTTCATATTGAACTCGGTCGCCTGGGTATACTTGGTAGTGGTGCCGTTTCTGGTTATCTGATAAGCGAACTCATCAGGGATAACGCCGTCGCTGTCAGCCTTATCGGCAGGTATGAACCATTTGCTGTCGTCGATAGCATCAGCTGCGGGAACAACATCAGGATACCAGCCGATAAACTTATAGCCATCGGGTGCGTCAGGTGTTGAGATATTTGAGACCATATTGCCGGCCTCAGCATCAGCAGTCACCTTGAAACCTGCCTTGGAATACTGGGTATAAGAGCTCTGGTCGTTGGGTTCTCCTACCTTGGTGTTGCCCGAAGTGTAGGGTGCATAGAACTCAACATATGCGTCATATGTAATCATATCGCCGTCGTTGAAGAACGGATAGAAGCTCACATTCTTATTGAATGTAACGCCGCCGTAGTTCTCCTCCGTCAGTTCAGTATCATCAGCGCAGTTCTTAAAGCCCTGCATGGTGTAATACTTGCCGTCCTTAGAGTAGCTCTTGCAGCCCTCGATCTCCAGCCAGGGGTCTGTCATAGAAACTTCAAAGGACTCATCAGTTTTGAGGTCGAAGGAAGCCAGTTCAACACCGCCAACCTTGCTGCTCATGAGCTTGACCTTGATGGTCTTTGCAGAAGACTTCTCGCCAGCGTCCTTGGTGTAGAACACGTAGGTGAACTTCTGGCTGCCGTCATAAAACTTCTGCTGTTCGGAGGTCAGCCCGACAGGGATACTCTCCTTGCCGAAATCATCGTAAGTGATCGCATCGCCGAGCAGATGGCCTTCGGAATCTGTTCTGTTAGTGAAATACTGGAGATTCCAGTTAGAGTTTATAGACCTCTGCTTGCCGCCGATACCGAGCTTGTTGATATTGACAAGCTCCATATCCCTTACCTGATTGTAAGCGGTCTTTCTGAAAACATAACCTGTGCCGTTTACGAATTCAGGTCTGATTAGCTGCATACTTATCCTCAGACTAAGGTTCTTGTTGTTGGTATCCTTATTCATGTTGAAGATAGTTTTAAAGTCGCTGTAGAGCGCCTCAGAGCTTACGAAAGAAAGCTTGTTGAGGTCGATGGCGCCGGTACCTATGCTCATCTGCATGAGCTGACCGGTAGCGCCCTTTCTTCTCCAGGTCGTAGATTCAGGGTCATAGTCCGAAAGGACACTGCCTCTGACATTGTTGTTGTCGATAACGATAACGTCGGTAAATGCAACAGCTTTTGAATACTCATTTATCTTGTCATCGCTTGTAAGTAAATGTCCGTTTTTAACTTTAGGAACACCCTCGTAGTCTTCAAGCACCAGAACATTCGTAGCGTATCTCAGTTCGCTTTCCAGCGAGGACATAACGGTGGTGCCCACGTCGTTTGCGTCTGAAATTGCCAAAGTCCTGTTGTAAAATCTGTTGATGGGCTGGATAAAATTCAGTATCGCACCAAGTATCATGACCATAATGGTCGATACTATGACCAGCTCGACAAGGGTAAAACCTTTTCTGTTCTTATTCACAAAACGCCCCCCTTATCAGCCTTCTTCAGGTTCTTCAGACTCTTCTGCCTCAGGCTCTTCATACTCACCTGCAAGCCAGTCCTTATAAGTGCTGTCGTTCCAATACTCATCATAATCTCTGTAATAGATACGGCAGATATTGTCGCTGTCCTTAAATTCCTCCAGGTTCAGATCAACGCTGTGATCGTGACCTTCTTCGTCGTTTACGGTTATAGTGATGCTGTCTGTCCATTCAGTACCTGCCTCCAGCTTTTCTACGCCGAACCTCAGGTCCTCCTGGTCAGCCCTCAGGCCGTTGGTGGCATTGGTAGGCAGCATCGAGTTCTTCTCGTTGTTGAAGTAGCTGAACTTAGCCGCATCAGACTCGATATGCCAGTCAACATCCTCGCCGGAGAGATTTTTGAGTATCACCCATCTCTCGCTCTCCCCAAGGGGCAGCTGGTCGTCACTGGAGAAGAAACCTAGCTGAAGCACCTGGTCCTCGTCGGTGTACTTGGACTGATAGCCATACATCTTATCGTAGGTTATGGTGCCTTCACCAAAGGCATACTCCATCTTGAACTTATTGTCACCGCCCGGATAAAGCTGGTTCACTGCTGCGGCGCCGAAATCAACGGCGCCGGAGTAGCTCTCCAGAACAGTGGTCTGCTTATTTGACTGGTCCATTCTTTTCTTGGACTTGGTCTGCGCTTTCATGCTCGCAGCGGCGCACATACAGAAGCCTGTAGTGGCAATTGCAAAGATCATCGAAGCGACAAGTACTTCAACAAGGGTAAAACCTTTCTTATTCTGATTTTTCATTGTTCATACCCCCGATCAGTAATTAGCGTAGTTGATGACTCTGAAGCTTGCGGTCAGCTTGTTCTTGCCGCCCTTTACCTTACTGAGCATCGACTGATCGTTGACTTCCTGATAGATGATAGTATTGTTGTTTGCATTTGTATCGATCTTTCCGCAGATACAAGCGCCGATGACGGTTGCATTGGAGTTGCCGTTGACATTGAGCTTGCTTGTGATCTCATCGACCATGGACAGAGTCTCGTTGCCCTTGCCGAGCTTGATGGTAGCCTCAGGTGCGTAGATCGTACCCTGGATAAGGCACTCATTGTCGTTTGCAAGGCCGAAGGTAGAGCCCTGAGTACACAGGAAGATTATGTTGCCCTTTCCTGCGTTGTAATTAACGGTATCGTCCATGTTCTTGTAGGTGAAGTTGACCTTCTTGCCGCTCTCACTTGCGCAGTAGCAGGCCAGGTCAACGATGCTTATCTGGTTAGAGGAATCGAAGTAGAAGGTCGGTCTCTTGAAAGTCGTCTTGAAAGTAGTATCAGACGAATCATGCTCGCCGTTCTCATCTTCGTACTCGTAATACTTATAGCCCTTGCGGCCCTTCCAGTTATCCTCATCGTTCGGATCGTAATCATCATAGAGGTCGCCTATGCCGGAATCGGTAACGAAGTAAACGAAATGCTTGCCCTCGTCGTCGCCGTTAACAAGGATATTGAACTTGCCATAGTAGGTATTTGAAGGAGTAGCGCCTGTGCCGCTCTCCATCAGAACTACGATATCCTTGTCTGCTGCATCAAGGTCGATAAGGATATTCACGAACTGGTTGTCTCTGTTAGAGATCGGATCGCCGCCGAAAACGCAGCTCTCGGTGATGTAGTAGTCTATACTTACCTTCTCATTGGTCTTGGGGTCAGTAAATTCCTTCTTGCTTGCATCTCCGCTGAGCACACCGGGAACCGCCCAGTATTCAGGATCGTTGAAATAACGGTACTTAGCGTCCTTAGTCGATTCGTCATACGTGCAGGCGCCGGAGCCGCCGTCTACAGTGAACTTCTTGACGTCAACTACCTCATAGCCGTCTACGAGGACATAGTTGCCGTCGCCGTCCTTCTTATACATATCCATATAGGTATCTTTTATGGTAGAAACGCCGTCACGGAGGAGCAGGTCCTCAGGATAGTAAGCATAAGGTCTGGTAGACTTTGAAGAGGCGCTGATGGCAGGTCTCTGCTGTCTGCCGGTGTTCTTGCTGGCATCCCATGTGCTGGGGAGTTCCTGGAACACGCCGGCATTTATGAGTGCCTGGATATTTCCGTTGGCATTGGAATTGGTGTAGCAGAAATCGCAGTTATAGTTCTGCACATCAGCAACGGTAGTAGGAGGATTATGCAGATAGATCTTGTTTCCTCTTTCGATCCAGGTACTGAATACGTCCTTTGCGCCCTCATATCCGGTCTCAATAATGATCTTGCCGTCGCAGTAGATATCGCCGTGGATATCAGGCATACCCTGATTTCTGATAAGGATATCGCCGTTGAACTCGCCGGTGCCCTCGAAGGTATAGATATTACCGTAGAGAGTAGAGGGGTTCGTACCGCCGTCTTTTGTCATCTCTGCCTTATAGCTGGAATTGCCCGAGGCCATTGCTTCCTTGATACTGTCCCATCTGTCGGAATCAATGCCCTCAGGGGTGCCGAAGCATATAAGGGACGCATAGATATCCACCTGATGGTCGTCATCGTAACCGAAAGCTGTGCCGGAAGCTCCGCAGGCAATAAGAGCTTCGCCGACGTTAAGATAGTTTATGTCGTTGTATGCGTAGGATTTATCCTTATTTACCAGGTCAGGATAAAGCTTTACGCAGTTGTTGTCGATCCTCATGGACCTGGTGACAGTCAGATTACAGCCGGCAGGCTCGTCGTAGTCCTGATTAGCCTCTCTGGCTGCCCTAGCTGCCTCTGCATCATAGTTGAGGTTGTTCTTCAGCTCAAAATGGTTAGCAGTATAGAGCGAACCGTTGATAGTCATAGCGCCGCTGAAATAAGGGTTGTTGGAAGAACCCAGTTCATAAACGACGTTAGCCGATGATGACTTTGAGTTACTGGACTCAGTCTGACCAACAACGTTCAGGTTGTTGATATTGAGAGCAGCGTCAGGGCTGGTGCCAGCGAACTCAAGGGCGTTGTTGAGCTTGCTCTGCGCAGTGGGCTGTGTATACTTCAGATAAGCAACAACAGTCCTCACCTCGCCCAGGTAGTTGGCTGTGGAAACGACTCTCATCTTATTGGTGCCCTCAGCGTAAACGCTGATGTTGCAGTCGCCCAGACTTCTCCTGGTTATGCCCTTCTCTTCCAGATTGCCGTACTCATCGTACTTATCATAGAGCGGCTTACCGTTCGAGCTGATAGCGACTTTTACTGTGTTGTCGCCGGCAGCGATAGCCTGAAGCTCCTTGACGTTGTTTTCCGCCATAGTAGCCAGCTCATCCCACTTGCCGGCATTTGCCAATGCAGTCTCCTCCTTATAGACGTCCTTCTCATAGTGGCTGATAAAGCCTTCGAGACAAGACGACGCCATAAAGTAGGCTTGTTTCTGGCGGTATTCCTTGTTGGTCCTTATGCGGGTATGATTGACAAGTGCAAGTGCCGCTGCAATAATTATCGACATCATGACCGACATAACGAGAGCCGCAAGTAATGCCGCACCCTGACGGGACTTTGATCTTTGCCTCATAATTACCACCTTTCATAAATTCAAAATTACCTTTTTACCTTTTTCTGATCTTAACTTTTTACACACCAATGACCGCTGCGGCCCTGACCGTCCCGACCGTTGCGGGCATTTATTACCACTTTTTTCCTTTTGTGACAAGGAAATCTTTATAGCATTATTTGGCAGACCCGAAAATTTCCGGTCCACCAAATAATAAACTATCTTCTCTGACCAGGCCGCCGATGCGTTTGTTCCGAATACACCGGCCGCTGCCAAGTAATTTACCTTACAGGAGCAGGCAGTTCTCTCAGAACATAGAGGAGCAGTGAGATGTTAGCCTTCAGCTCATCTTCGTCCTTGCCTTCTTCGTTGGTGTGAGGTATATTCAGAGACTGAACTACGATGGTCCTCTGGTCGTTGGACTTTTTCAGCTCATCACAGAACTTCTTGATATTGTCCATAGAACCTGTGAACTCGAAGTTGATGCTATAGGAACCGATAGCTACGGGAGCAGCAACGGGGCCCTCTACCTCTTCGGTCTTCTCTTCCTCAGCGGGCTTAGGCTCCTCGCCGATCTTATAGTTCTGCTTCTCATAGTCAAGTACCTGCTTATCCATACCGGCAGTAGGTATAGGCTTGGTGTAGCTGTAAGGAGCAAGTCTGGCAGAGCCGTAACCGGAGATGACCATATTGTTGTTTATCAGCTCATCGGTAGCCAGCAGATCGTCGATCAGCTGGGTAGCTTCCTGAGCCTCCTGATACTTATAGAATGTAGCTGTCAGTGTCTTAACATCTGCATAAGCTGCATCTATCCTGTCATCAAGGTCAGCGTCCTTCTTGATCTTATCCTGGAGATCCTGAAGAGTTACCCTTGCACTGTCAAGCTCGTTCTGAGCTGACTGGACGTCTTCAATGGCAGGCTTTACAAAGAACATTATGCCCACTGCCCAGACCAGAAGCACGATTAGTACTGTAAGTACGATCTTATCACGATAATTCAGTTTCATATTCATTCACCTTCTTCTGTATTAAGTGTAAGGGTTATGTTGCCGATGGTGACCTTTGTATCATCCTCACCTGAACCGGTATAACCTGTATATGTGCAGTTTCCTACATAGTCGATATCCAGCAGAGCATCGATGAGCACCTTAACATCGTCCTGCTCGTTGACCTTTACGTCGTTGATGGTTATAGAACCGCCGACGCTGAAAGAAAATCCCTTATATGTAGCCTCGTGTTCGTCCATAACTGCATCGAGCTTTTCGAGCCTCGTGCTGTCCATTGTAGGAAGAGTATCCAGGTCAGCCTGAGCAGTCTGTACATACTCCTTATAAGTCTCGATGATCTTCAGTCTGTTCCTTCTGATCTCGTTTTCCTTATATATCACACGGCACTTCTCTATCTCCACATTGACCTGCTCAGTCTCATCCTTGATGGAGCTTACCCTCAGGTTGATGAAGAAAGTGACAGCTGCGATAACGATAGCAGAGGCAGCTGCGAGTATGCCTGCGGTAGTCAGCATAGAGCCTATGCCGGAGCCCGAACCTGTGTCAGAGCTGTGCTGCACTTCGAGGAGGTTGATCCTTTCAGTCGCCTTGTTCCTTCTGTAGAGTGCGCCGATAGCGTTAGCGAAAACGGTGAACTCAAAGTTCTCAAAGCCGGAGATCTGAGATGGTGTACTGAGGACCGAAGCCTTGATATCCAGGCCGTCCAGAGCGTCAACTATCTTTATATAGTCCTCGATATAGCCGTAGAGGATAACGTTCTCCAGGCCCGTGCCGCCTCTTGCCTTATTGAACTGCTCCATCCTGAATATGTTCTCATTCAGAGCCTCCAGAACATAGTCCTCGGAGTCATACTCATCAGGAGAGATAGGCACATATCTTGCGAAAGCCATCTGGCCGTTCTCAAACAAGGTCAGGCCCAGGAAGTTATTGTCGAGCTGGCACACCAGCAGAGGCATCTTATCAATGTTGGACTTATCTGCGAGAACTATTCTCGAGATGGAGTTACAGCCTATGTTGACTGATCTGAGGTTGATGCCCATTACCTGGAAGAGCTTTCTGAAGCCTTCAACTATAGAGGTCGGGCAGGCGGTGGCGAGCACCTTAACTGCACCGGGGCTGTCCTCACCGGCCTCGCCCACAACTGTATAGGATATGGAATACTCATTGGAGATACCCATTTCCTGGCTCATATGGTTCTGTACCATTGTCAGGAACTCGCTGCCCTTAGCCTTAGGAACTACGAGCTCCTTGAAAACGATGTTGCTGGAAGAGAATGTAACGATCGCATCTCTGTCCATCATCTGCTCCGACTTCAGACCTGTAAGCACCAGATCCGACAGGCCGGAAAGATTGACTACCTCGCCGTTCACTATCATGTCCTCAGGGACCTGAATTGTGAGAGAACGTTCGATTCGGATTTTGTTTGCTGAGTTATCACCTTTTACGATATTAATTTGTCTATCGGAAAAATCAAATGATAGCATTTATTCCTTCACCTCAATATAAAATATTTTGCATTTTCTGCATTGTTTATTTTGGTCGATAAGCATAAGACCGATATAATACAGAGCCGAGCTTTCCGGCCCGCTGATATTATTCGTTCTCCAGCTCTGCGATACCGCCGTAGAGCATCGGGAAGATGGCCGCAAGTACAAGACCTATGCCAAGACCGAGTATGATTATCATAAGCGGTTCCATAAGTCCTACCAGACGTCCTACCGCTGCATCGGCTTCTTCTTCGTAGAAGTCGGCGGTCTTCTCAAGTATCTCGTCGAGTGCGCCCGATTCCTCACCAACATAGATGATCGAGCAGAACATACCTTCAAAAATCTCAGTCTTTGTAAGCGCCGTCGATACAGGAGAGCCTTGCTTTACCTCATCGACCACCTGAAGGAACATTTTGTCAATATACGTATTATTCAGTATCCTGGAAGATCTTTCAAGACAGTCTACCATAGGGATACCGCTGGAGTAAAGAGAGGAAAGCGTCCTTGCGAAACGTCCCTCTGCGATCTTTACCATAAGGGGGCCTACCAGAGGCATCTTGATCTTGATGAAATCGAACTTCATCCTGACCGACTCTACCTTCATAGCGTAGATCCACACGAAGACCAGAACGCCTACGACTATCAGCAGTATGTACCACTTGTCAATGATGAAGTCGCTGAATCCGAACAGTGCTTTCTGCAAAACATTGAGCTTATCCTCAGGCATCATGCTTGCGAATATAGGGAGTATGAACACGCTCATTGCGATGACCAGCACGATGACGAGCACCAGCAGCACCATAGGATAGATCATAGCGCCCTTTACCTTATTGTTCAGCTTATTGGTATTGGCGTAGTATTCCTGAAGTCTCTTCATCGTTATATCCAGCGAACCTGAGATCTCGCCGGCGTCCACCATCGAAATGAAGAAGTCAGGGAAACAGCCCCTCTTAGCATTCAGGGCATTCGTAAAGCTCTCGCCCTTCTGAACACTTTCATAAACGTCACGCCAGACAGCCTTAGGACCTTTTTTCTCTTCCTCCTTATAGAGGATGTCCAGCGCCTTTACGATGGTCAGACCCGAAGACATCATCGCAGCCAGCTGTCTGCAGGCATATGCAAGCTCAGGTATCTTGAACTTGTGCGCTGTCTTTCTCGTTCCGCCTAACGCTTCGTTGTAGCTGATGCAGAACAAGCCCTGCTCATGTATCTTATCAAGCAGTTCCTGCTCATTATCCGCCTCATAGGTACCTTTTATGGTCTTACCTGTGGTATCCTTGGCGACATAGGCATAAGTTTTCATATTTGTAGATACACCTCCACTATAATTCATGCTTTGAGGTTTCTGCCGCACGGCAAGCTGAACAGAATGCTGACGCAGTAACTACAAAACATATTTTTATCATTATATCATTTTTTTCGATTTTACGCAAGTGATAAATCGAAAATTTTTGCAATTTTATTCACAAATTAATCAATATTTTTTTAGTCACTTTTCACAAATAAGTACAATCATTTACTTAATTCATCTTTGTATCGATTTACAAGTCACTTTTTTTGGACACATACCAATAAAATCACAAAATAAAATTGTATATATTGTACACATCGCTAAAAATCATCGTCCTCATCTTCATCGTCCTCAGCGTACTCCTCCGCCGCCTCACGCAGTTTCCTGGCGGTCTCATGGCGGTTCAGATAGGGGGCTTTATGTGATTTAACATACTTTTTAAATGATAAAACATATACAAAAAACGCCGTGCCGAGCATTATTGCCGAGCCGATGACCACGCCGGTAAGATAATTTGAAACCTTTTCTATGGCCCAGCTGCACGGGTAATAGAGTATCAGATAGAACACCCTGCCCTTGCCCTCATCATGAAAAGAATCCCTGAATATAGCCGGGATAAAATAGATGAGGAACACCATTATCAGCGAGCTTGCCACCCCGGTAGAGTCCGCCGCATTATCGCTGCCCCAGATATCGTATGCCGTATGTTTCCTGCCGTCGTCATAAAGCACCCAGGAAAGCACCCCGCAGACCACTGTCATGGCTATGACAGAGCTGACGGTGGGATCGTTGAAAAAGTTCTTCACATTCACCAGGCTATACGGCAGGAACGTGACCACAGCCGGTATCAGCACCTTGCCGGTAAAGGCCCCCAGCAGCACCACGGCCAGAAAAAGCCCCAGTCTGCTGAGCGTATACACTACTATAAACTGCAAAAAATCCAGCTTAGGCACCCCTGCCTGTTCTCCTCTGGGACCTGTCATCGTTTTTCTCCTTCCATATCTGCGTAAAAAGCAGTATTCTTGTCTGTCAAGTATTTTTACTTACTGTCAAGTCAATTATCTGACACATTTTCCTCGAACAGCAGTTCCGTCATTTCTTTAAGCCCCTTGTGTTCGCTGCTGTCAAGCTGCGGGTCTTTACTCATCAGTTCCCTGGCAGTATCCTGGGCTTTATGCAGTATCTCCAGGTCCTCAGTCATGTCAGCTATCTTCAGCTTTGGCAGACCGTGCTGTCTGCTGCCGAAAAAGTCTCCGGGGCCTCTTAGTTTCAGGTCCTCCTGCGAGATGGCAAAGCCGTCATTGGTCCCTGAAAGGACTCTCAAACGTTTTTTTACTTCCTCCGTCGGGTTGTCGGTTATAAGTATGCAGCACGACTTATACTTCCCTCTTCCAACTCTGCCTCTGAGCTGATGGAGCTGCGAAAGGCCGAACCTGTCTGAATTCTCTATGACCATCACCGCCGCATTGGGCACATCTACTCCTACCTCCACCACCGTGGTGGACACCAGCAGGTCTATCTCATGAGCTTTGAACCTTGCCATAATGCTTTCCTTTTCGGCGGAGCTGAGCCTGCCGTGGAGGAGGCCCACCCGATACTCCTTAAACGGGCCTTTTTTCATATTCTCAGCGTATTCCTTAACGCTTTTGAGCTCACTGTCGCTGTCCTCTATCATGGGGCAGACTATATAGGCCTGCCGGCCCTCGTCAAGATACTTCCTCACATAGCCGAAAGCCCTTTCTCTTACGGACCCGGCCACCGCATAGGTCTCCACCGGCATTCTTCCCTTAGGCAGCTCGCTGAGCACACTTATGTCCAGGTCCCCATATATCATCAGAGCCAGGGTCCTGGGTATGGGTGTGGCAGACATCACCAGCTTGTGGGGGCCGTCGCCCTTTTGGGCAAGCATGGCCCGCTGTTCTACGCCGAACCTGTGCTGTTCGTCAGTAATGACCAGGCCGAGCTTTCTGAACACCGTGTCCTTCTGGACCAGGGCGTGGGTGCCTACTATGACAGAGAATTCTCCGTTCTCGATGCCCTCCTTGGCAAGCCTTTTCTGTTTAGCGGTCATCGACCCGGTCAGCAGCACCACCTTAGCCCCAAGGCCTTCCAGAAATCCCCTCAGAGTCTCATAATGCTGGTCTGCAAGTATCTCAGTGGGGGCCATCAGCGCAGTCTGGCAGCCGTTTTTGAAAGCAAAATAAGCAGCGCCTGCGGCCACGGCAGTTTTGCCGGAACCGACGTCCCCCTGGATAAGCCTGTTCATCGGGGACTGTTCCTGCATATCCCTTATACAGTCCTCGATGGCAGCCCGCTGGCAGCCGGTCAGTTCAAAGGGAAGACTGCTGTAAAACTCCTCCATATCCTGCGGTCCCATCTTGCAGCCGCTTATCTCCCTGCTGCGTTTTTTCAGCATCAGCATACCCAGCTGCAAAGTCAGCAGCTCATCGAAGACCAGCCTTTGCTTGGCGATGGAACAGGTATGGCTGTCAACGGGAAAATGTATATTCTGCAAGGCATACTCCAGTGAGCACAGCCCGTTATCCCTCATTATATCCTTAGGCAGCGGCTCATAGATGGAGCTGTTGAATATCTCCAGGGCGCTGCGGACGTTCTGCCTCAGCATTTTCTGGGTCAGTCCCTCGGTAAGACTGTAGACAGGCTGCACAGGCGAAGTTCCCTCCACAGGGTATATCTGCGGGGAGCTTATCTCCTTCCTCAGCAGGTTCCCGCTGAGTTTTCCCACAAAATAGTATTCCTTCCCGATCTCAAGGCTCTGAAAGACATACCCGGTATTATACACCATCAGCGTAGCGTCCCCGGTGTCGTCGGTGATGACGGCCTTATATACCACCAGCCCTTTTCTTATCCGGGCCGCCTGCATTTTCCTGACCACCCTGCATTTTACAACACAGTTCTCATTCAGCGGAGCCGCTGCAAGACTTACATATTCGCCAAGGTCGATATAATATCTTGGGAAATGGTAAAGCAGGTCATAGACTGTAAAGACGCCCAGCTTTTCATAGAGCCTGCTGCGTGCCTCACCCACGCCTTTAAGATACATGACCGGTTTTGCCAGGTCTTTGAGCATACTGTATTTTCACCGCCGATCGGATAGATAAACTTTCTCATTTCAGGCCCAGCGAAGGGCCTGCCCCTTTATACTATTATTATAGCACATTTGACCAGAAATTTCAAGGGGGTATTTGAGAAAAATAAACAAAAATCCCACAGATAACAAAAGGTCATCTGTGGGAGATAACTATTATATCCGTTTTGGGACTTTACTTTTCTGAATGTTCCACTGCCGCTCTTATGAAGTCACGGAACAGGACCTGGGCATGATTGGGACGTGACTTGAATTCCGGGTGGAACTGTACGCCCACGAACCATGGGTGTACCTCCTTAGGCAGCTCCACGATCTCGACCAGCTTTTCGTCCGGCGAAACTCCGGCTATCATAAGACCCTTCTCGCTCAGCAGCTTTCTGTAGGCGTTATTGAACTCCCAGCGGTGACGGTGGCGCTCGTAGATGAGCGGTTCACCGTAGACCTCTCTGCAAATGCTGTTTTCAGCAAGCTTGCAGGGATAAAGCCCAAGGCGCATAGTGCCGCCCTTGTCGGTGATCTCTCTCTGAGACTCCATAATGTCAATGACCGGATATGGGGTCTCGCCGAATTCAGTGGAATGGGCGCCTTTCAGTCCGGCAGCGTTGCGGGCGAACTCCACCACGCTCATCTGCATACCAAGACAGATGCCAAAGAAGGGTATCCTGTTTTCCCGGGCATACCTGATGGCCTCTATCATGCCGTCAATGCCCCTGTCGCCGAAACCGCCGGGGACAATGATGCCGTCAAGACCTGAGAGCGTCTCTACCACGCTGCTGCTATCGAGATTTTCGGACTGTATCCACTTTATTTCCACCTCGGCGCTGTTCTCAAAGCCGCCGTGTCTCAGAGCCTCGGCCACTGAAAGATATGCGTCCTCCAGCTCCACATACTTGCCCACCAGCCCGATGGTGACTTTCCTTGTGCAGTGCTCGATGCGGTCTATCATACTAAGCCAGCCGGAAAGGTCCGGCTCCCTCTTCTCCAGTCTCAGATGCTCGCAGACGATATCCGCAAACCCCTCCTTTTCCAGCCAGAGCGGTACCTCATAAAGAGAAGGCGCCGTCAGGTTTGGTATAACGTCCTGCGGTCTTACATTGCAGAAAAGAGCTATCTTTTCCTTGACGTCGTGAGGTATCTCCATCTCAGACCTGAGGACCAGTATGTTAGGCTGTATGCCCATGCCCAGCAGCTCCTTGACGGAATGCTGAGTGGGCTTTGATTTCAGCTCCTTTGAACCTGAGATATATGGCAGCAGCGTCACATGGATAAACAGGGCATTGTCACGGCCAAGCTCGATAGACGCCTGCCTGATGGCCTCCAGAAAGGGAGTAGACTCGATATCCCCCACGGTGCCGCCTATCTCGGTGATGACGATATCGGTGTCGCTGTGGCTGCCCACCCGGTAGAGCCTGTCCTTTATCTCGTTGGTGATATGCGGGACCACCTGCACTGTACCCCCAAGATAATCCCCCCGCCTTTCCTTGTTGAGCACCGTCCAGTATATCTTGCCGGTGGTGACATTGGAATTGACGGACAGATTTTCGTCGATGAACCTTTCATAATGCCCAAGATCAAGGTCAGTCTCAGCTCCGTCATCGGTAACGAAGACCTCGCCGTGCTGATATGGCGACATCGTCCCCGGGTCAACATTGATATAAGGGTCGAACTTCTGGATAGTGACCTTATAGCCCCGGGCCTTCAGCAGCCTTCCGAGAGATGCGGCGGTAATGCCTTTGCCAAGGCCGGAAACAACGCCGCCTGTTACGAAAATATACTTTGCGGACATAATTACATTCCTCCAACAGAATAATTATTCCACTTCACAAACCCACATTATATAATAACAGATTTTTTCTTAAATTACAATAGTCACCGGGGGGACAAAGTAAATTTTTTTTGAACTTCCCTTCATCAGAGGCTGAGAAGTTTCCCGGGAAATACCTCCCGGCGGGCAAATAATACGGCTTCTGGGGCTTTTAATGAGTCAAATGTCTAAAAAATCACTGGTGCGGGGCTGTAAATTCGTTACATTTACTTGTTGTTTTTAAGAAGAAAATAAAGTATAATAAGATTTGTGCATGGCTATGTGTGATCTATCGGGGCCTGCACGTCTATAAGACCATTTTTTTGGATAAGAGGAAAAGATAACAGACCTGAAACGAGGGATCAAATTGAACGGTAACAGTCGTCAGAATGAAAGACGAGCTGCCTCTTCGGGCGACCTGACAGAGCTTATACAAAACGCCATAGACAGAAAAAAGGCGGTGGGTCCCCTGAAAGAGGAAACGGTCCGCAGGGAGGAACGGCTTTCCGGTGGGAACAACAATAAAAACAACGGCAGAAAACGCTCGGCCAACAGGCAGGGCGGCTGGAGCATGAGGAAAAAGACCGGGGTAGTGCTGGGGTTCATTTTCCTAGGGCTGGTGGCCGTTATGGGTATCGGCGTAGGGCTTTTCTTTCACTATACCAACCTTTTCGACCGCAGCAGCGACACCACCATTAATTCCGGCGCACAGCCCTTCAACAGCAGCGAATATGTTGACGGAGAGGACACCATCGACCCGGTGGCCCTGGAGGCTGAGCTGAAAAAGCAGCTTGGCAACGTGCAGTCACCGATCACGGACGAGAACGTCATGAATATCCTGCTCATCGGCGAGGACATCAGAGACACCGAGAACCAGGATAGGGGCAACACGGACGTCATGATGATAATTTCCATAAACCATGAGCAGGGCACCATCACCCTGACCTCGCTGATGAGGGATATGTGGGTATACATGGAAAAATATAACGAGAGCGGCAAGCTCAATTCGGCCTACTGGCATGAGGGGGCCACCTATCTCAAAGAAGTCATAGAGGATTATTTCGGCATAAAGATAGACAGGCACGTCAAGGTCAATTTCAGGCAGTTCATCGACATAGTCGAGGCCGTCGGCGGACTTGACCTGGAGGTGAGCTATACCGAGGCAAGGGCCATGATGGACCCGCTTGACGAGCAGAACCATTATCTGGGCTATAAGAGGGAGACGGATTACATCGACCTTGAACAGTACGGCGTTGACCCGGCGACACAGTCCTTCACCTGGGGGGACGAGGACGAGCCGAAGATAAAAATGCACCTTAACGGCAACCAGGCCCTTTCCTACGCAAGGATAAGGTACGACTGCGGCGACGACTATGGCAGGACCATGAGACAGCGGATAGTCATACAGGAGGTCATAAAGAAGGCCAAGGACCTTAACTTTATCCAGCTGGATTCCCTGGCTAACAAGGTATTCCCGGAAGTACAGACGGATATCACCGACGGCGAGTTCGCATCGCTGCTTTTAAATGCTTTTGACTATATGAAGTATGATATCCAGCAGCTGAGGATACCGGCGGACAATTACTACCGCAACCAGGTCATTGCGAATATGCAGGTGCTGACGCCGAATTTCCAGGCGAATATGGCGATAATGAAATATGTCATCTACGGCGACAAGACCAATGCGGAGGACGCCGCAGAGCAGTACGAAAAGGAGATCGCTGACGGGACGTTCTATGAGAACAACAGCCTACCGGAGGTACCCTATTACTGGTGGTAATAAACAAAGCGGACAGCAGGAAATGCTGTCCGCTTTTTTGTACTCTATTTATCCCCGTCGTCATCGTCCTCGATGTTGTCAACTGCGTAGTTAAGGCACTGTATCACAAGCTGGTTCAGCGAAAGATTGTTCTCAAAAGCCAGCTTGTCCAGCTTTTCAACAAGCTCTACAGGCAGGCGGAACGATTTACTGACTGTATCATATCCCTTTTGTATTTTCCACATAATTACAACACCTCTTCATTATATTATGCAATATCTTTTGTCTAATGTATACAATTATTTTGTTTTTATTTTGTATTACATCTGTGTTGCAATAATAATTTTATTGTGATATAATTATAGTACGAAAGGGGTGGTTTTATGACCATATCAAAGAAAATATCTATCCTGTGTGCAATGGCAATTGCCTTAGCTATGTCCGGTTGCGGCGAAACCTCAGATGATGGCGGCAGCACTGCCGAGAGCACGGCAGCTACAGCTACACAAACCGATGAGGTCGAAGTACAGGCAGGTGACTCCTCAACAGAACAAGCTGAAGAAAAGCCATTGGTAGATCCCGATAGGAAAACAAACGTAAGAGATCTGTGCTGGGGCGACTCCATAGAAATTGTAAAAAGTATAGAAGGAGAACCTATCAGCGGAGATGATGAGGGATTAGATTATGAAGTTGAATTATGCGGCATTAAATCAGATATGCTTCTTAGCTTTGACAAAGATGGCTTGTATGATGCTTTTTACACATTTGATGACAAGGGAGGAACTCAAGCCAGTGTCATGTATAGCAGATACTGCACTATTACCGACAAGCTGACTGAAAAATACGGCGCACCCAAACATGAAGAGCTGGAACTTAACGATCTGATAAAGTATTGTGATACTAAATATGAGGCAATAGAATTAGGTTATTTATCAATTTACGACACATGGACGAATACAGACGGCTCAAATATCAGTGCAGGTATTCTAAGACATAATTACAATATAAGCATTTTTGTTGATTTTACCGATGAAAATTACGTCGAACCCGAAAAAGACGCCGGGTTCTGACCCACAAAAAAAGACCGTCCCACCCGGGACGGTCTTTCTTATTCTTTATCAGCCAAGGACTATCGTTACCTTGGTGTTCTCTGTCATCTTGCACTCGCAGAGGAAGTTGCCCTCGATGACCTCGCCGTTGACAGTCATGGACTTCACGCCGCTCTCAACGTGGTCCGGGTTCTGGATATCGATCGAGAGGTGCTTGCCTCTGAAATTCTTTTCGATCCTGAAACCGTCCCACTCCGAGGGGATAGAGGGGCTGATGACAAGGCCCTCTGCATTGGGTCTCATGCCGCAGATGCCCTCAACGCAGCCTACCATTACGGTAGAACCTGTGCCGGTCAGCCAGTGAACGTGGCTCCTGCCGGCATAAGGCGACCTGGTGGACTCGGTGAACTGGCCGTGAACATACGGCTCCAGAACTCTCTGCTTCGCTTTGTCGTTCATGCTTGCCGGTGCGCTCTCCAGGAAATACTCAAAGGCCCTGTTGCGGTGACCCATCAGTGACTCGGCCAGGATTATCCAGCCCTGAGTCTGGGAGAAGATACCGCCGTTCTCCTTAGTGTCGGGGTTAAAGATGTGCATAAGTGCGCCGTCAAAATAGTGGTCAACA
>JAFVCV010000036.1 GCA_017478965.1 Ruminococcus sp.
CGAAGGCGTTTTCATCAACGGGGAGATCTACGCTGCTGTCAGTCCATGAGGAAAGATAAGCGGCGTTTGACACTGACAGGGAAGCAATGCCCTCTTCGCCCCTTGCGATGAGCTCGGCGCCATCGAGTATAGCGTCAGCAAAGTTATTGAGGAGTATAGGATGTCCGTCAGGCGCCGGTGAGGAGAATTCCTCATAGGTGCTTTCGGGCCATACGAAACCGTCCTTGCAGTTAAAACAGGTGCGGCGTTCGTCTTCTTTGAGTTTCCACCATTTCAGCTTGCCGTCCTCCAGGACCAGCTTCCCGCCGGTGCCTGATATCTCAAGACGGTTGGTACCGGGGGCCTCGCCGGTGGTGGAAATGAACACGGCGGTGGCGCCGGAATCGTATTCGCCGTAGATGGTCACATCGTCCTCAACGGAGATGTCATGGTATTTTCCCACCGAACAGAATGCTCTTATCCTGTTGGGCATACCGAATATCCACTGCCAGAGGTCCAGGTTATGGGGGGCCTGGTTGAGAAGGACCCCGCCGCCTTCACCGTTCCAGGTGGCTCTCCAGCTGCCGGAATCGTAGTAGGCCTGGGTGCGGTACCAGTTGGTCACTATCCATACCATTCTTTTAAGCTCGCCCAGCTGGCCGCTTTTTACTATCTCACGGGCCTTGGAGTAGATGGGGTCCGTGCGCTGGTTGAACATTATGGCGAACTTTGTCCCGGCCTTCTTAGCTGCATCGTTCATCTCCCTTACCTGTGAGGTGTAGACTCCTGCGGGTTTTTCGGTCATTACATGAAGTCCCCGCTTGAAGCTCTCAATGGCCAGGGTGGGGTGATCGTAATGGGGGACTGCTATGAGAACGGCGTCTATAAGGCCGCTGTCAAGCATAGCGAGATCGTCCCTGAAGGCAGCGGCGCCTGGCAGCCTTTCGCTGGCTTTTCTGAGCTTTTCCTCGTCGATATCCGCAAATGCAGTTACCTCTATCCTCGGACATTCGCCCTTGATGATGCTGTCAAGGTGGCCGCTGCCCATATTGCCCATACCTATGATACCGAGTCGTATCTTTCCTGTATTTTCCATATATCCTTACCCTCCTATGATGTCTCTCAGTGCGCTCACTGCTGCTGCGAATGCCTGGCGTGAGTTCCCGTAGCAATACGTTGCGTGCTTGCTCTTCTCCTCTTTCTCAAGCTTTTCAAAGCCCGGGAAAACGCTCAGGTGAGGCTCTACCGTCAGTACCTCTCCCTTATAGCGGCTCAGAAGAAAGTCCAGCTGTCCGGCGCCCTTTCCGGCAGGGACCACGGAGCCGTCGGGCATGGCGTCCTTGATGTGCATATATTCCACATAAGGACTGAGCAGCTCCCATGCCTCCTTAGTGTCCTGTCCGCACTGGACAAAGTTTGCCGGGTCGAAGACCGCTCTCAGCTCCGGCAGGGACAAATGTAACTCCAGGCACTTGTCTGCGGTGTCGCCGTAGATGCCCTTTTCGTTCTCATGGCACAGGACTATGCCGGAGCCTTTTGCGGCGAAGACAAATGCGCTGAGCCTTTCTAAAACGTCCTCGATGTGTTCAGCGCCGTAAAAACTGAAGAGCCTGAAATGCTTTGCTCCCAGTATATAGGCAGTTTCCAGGCAGCGTCTGAATTTTTCAAGATGGCTGTTGAAGTCGTCGCCTATGCCTATCTTGCCGAAAGGAGAGCCTATGGACCAGACCTCCAGACCCTCTGCGTTGAGTCTTGCGGCGATCTCACGGGCTTTCTGCCCGCTGATGTCCGCCACGTTCTCCCCGTCGATGCCCCTTATCTCCAGGGCCTGAACTCCGTTTTCCTTCATTGCGCTTATCTGCCCCTCCAGCGTAGGAGCGGCCTCGTCAGCAAAGGCAGCTATCTTAAACTTCATATTTCCCATTTAATTACCCCCCTTGGTTTCTATGACTACATGATATCACAGAATTATTTGCATTACAATTGAAAAAATGACCATAAACTATTGAAGATCATCGCATGGTATGATATAATAACCATAATGCAGTCCGGACAAAATGCCCATCGTGGCGGAAAGGCGGGAGCGCTGTGGATACACTGAAAGAATTCAATACCGGAGACATCTATATACGCCATGCGGTGGACCTGCACCCTGACGGCAGGAGCTTTGAGTTCCACGTCCATGACAGGTGCGAGATCTATTATTTTATCGACGGGTCGGCGGAATATCTGGTGGAGGGGTCGGTCTATGCTCTTGAAAGGGGGAGCCTTCTCATAATGCGTCCCGGAGAGGCCCACAGGGTCAGGATCGTCAGTGAGGAGAGGTATGAGCGTTATGCAGTGAATTTCCCCCTTTCGGTATTTGACAGCTTTGACCCCCGAAGGACACTGATGATACCTTTCACAGACAGGCCACTGGGTAAGGGCAACTGCTTTTCTCTGCCCGGGCAGGAGGGTGCCTTCGAGGAAATGTGCAGAGATGACCTGGACGTATACGGGCGGCGGGTGACAGCGGTGACAAAGCTGATGATGCTGACGGACCTTATCGGGGCGTGTTCACGCCGGGAGCTGCCTTCGTATGGGGGAGCGGATACTGTGGAAAAGAAGATGGTGGCCTACGTCAACGAGCATTTGTTTGACGAGTTTACGGTGGAAAGTCTGGCGGAGCATTTTTTCCTCAGCCGTTCTCAGCTCTGCCGGACCTTCAAGCGGGCTACCGGGGCGTCGCCCTGGGACTATATCCTGGCCAAGCGGCTCCTTGCGGCCAAGCAGATGATCGACAACGGCAGCACTGCCCGCCATGCGGCGGAGAGCTGCGGTTTCGGGGACTATTCGGGGTTCTACCGGGCCTTTGTGAAAAGGTTCGGTCACAGTCCTAAGGGGGTAAGATAAAAAAGTCCCCTCCCCTTCTGGGGAGGGAACATAAGGGTCCGTGTCTGTTATTTAGGGACGCTCTCGCCGTTTATGAGATCTATGAGCACGCTCAGGTCCAGATAGGTCACGCCGTCGGTGCCGTCCAGCTCGGCGGCGGTCATCTGCTCAGGCGTGAAGACTATCTCCTGGTTTATCATGCTTATCATAAGGCTGACGTCCAGATGATCAAGCCGGGCGTTGCCGTCGATATCGCCCCTGAGGACCTGCGGGGCCGAACTAAGCTCGGCTCTGGTGTAAACAACTTTAACAGCCTCGCAGGTATAGTCGATAAATCTGTCTATATGCTTGATAAGCTTGCCGTTTTCCACAGTATAGGTAACACTGTCAGTGTTCGTTGCAGAGAGCTTGCCTAATGGTGAGCTTTGCTCGTAAGGCTGACCTGCGGTATCGACCAGGTCGCAGTCTTCCTCAAAAGTGCAGGCTTTAGCAAAGCTCTCGTCCGTGTCATAAAGGGTGGACTCCTGAACTACCTTGGCCTGCTTGCCTGTAACATTGACACGGGTGTTCGATTTTACCTTCATCTCGGCACGGGTATAGATAACTGTGATCTCCTCGCTGTCATAGGTCACGTCTGTGTCTGAGTGTCTTACGACTTGACCGTCCTCTATCCTGTAGTAAACATTTGTTACTGTGTGTGAATCTAGAGCCGAAATTAAGGTCTTGCTGTTGTCGATGGTCGTATCAATGTCTTCTTCCCGCTCGGCCTTATGAGCATCAAGCTTTGACTTGAAACCTGTGTCAACGTCATAAAGGTTCTTGCTGCTCTGTTGTGGTGATAGTGCTGACGCTGCCCTGTGTTAGGAGCACTGCATTAGCCGTCAGAGTACAGCTCATCAGCATTGCAACAGCTGCACCGAGGCTCAAAATTCTTTTTAGCTTTTTCATTTAACTATTCACTCCTTTAATTCTATACTGCTTAACATCGTCTGAATGTCCGGGTCATCAAGGGAAAGGTCATATGCGGTGCTGATCGACGAATAGAACCCGCTGTCACCCGCTTCTGCCCACATAATATAAACGTCTGCGCCGATAGGACTGACAGAGCCGAACTCTTCAACATAATAGTCTCTGCTGGTGGAAACCTTAGTTAAGGTCTCTTTATCCGCAAGAGTGACATAGAAATACGGACCGCTGTCATAAGTCCAATGATCCGAAGCCGGGATATATTCAGCGCCCCTTGCCAGCAATATATCATTGGCAGCGGTCTTTGAGCTGTCAATGGGATCAGGA
>JAFVCV010000037.1 GCA_017478965.1 Ruminococcus sp.
CCTGTCAGTCGTTATGATGTAGCCTATCTCCATGCGCTCGTCACTTTCTAACGGTATGGAGACTATATTGTTTCCGTTAAGGTCCGTACTGAGGATACCTGACGAGATGGTGTAGCCGTCAAGTCCGATCAGCAGATTGAAAAGTGTCGCTCTGTCAGAAACGATGATGTTTTTCGGGCTGTCGGCTGTTATGTGGAGTTCTTCTGCAAAATAAAAAGAGTTTTTGACTCCCTGGTCGTAGGTCAGGCGTGGATATTCCTTCAGATCCTCCAATGTAACGCTTTTTCTGCCCACAAGCGGATTTCGGTCGCTGACAAATACGTGGGGCTTTGCAGTGAACAGTCTGACGAACCTCAATTCCTCACTTTGCAGGATATGCCGGATAACTTCACGGTTAAAATTACTCAGAAACAGTATCCCGATATCGCTGCGGTGCGTTCTGACATCTTCGATTATCTCGGCAGTTTTCAGTTCCCTGAGAGTAAACTCGTACCTGTTTTGGCCATACTCACGGACAAGCTCAACAAAAGCATTCACCACAAACGCATAGTGCTGCGCAGAGACAGCAAATGCTCTGCGTGGAGGCGGTGAGGATTTATACTCGCTTTCAAGCAGCTCGGTCTGCTCGACTATCTGTCTGGCATATGAAAGAAATCTCGTACCGTCCTCGGAGAGAAAAACGCCCCTGTTGCTGCGGTTGAAAATGGTGATCCCCATTTCCTTCTCAAGCTCCGCAACGGACTTTGAAAGGCTCGGCTGAGCTATAAAGAGCCGCTGTGCCGCCATCGTTATGGAGCCTGTCTCCGCTATTTCTATAATATATCTCAATTGCTGCAAAGTCATCAGAACGACCTCCTTACGTCGATTATACCACAATGGACGGCCGTTTTCAAGACCATACCCCCGATCGCTGTTATCTCCCGTTCATCAGCATCTGTCGCCATGGAGCCGCTGCGGATAAGGTCTGCACATATGTACTGACACATTGACTTGGAATGAATTATGTGATATACTGTTATGTAAAAGATCAAATACAGAAGAAGTGATAATATGAAACTGGCAATGGCACAGATCCCGATGACCGACGATATGAACGAAAACCTCAGCAAGGCCGTCGGATATATCAGGCAGGCCCGGGACTGTGATCTGATATTTTTCCCTGAGATACAGCTGTCCCCTTTCTTTCCACAGTACGAAAAGGGCGATGCCTCCGGATATCTCATAGGTACCGACAGCGGGTATATCTGTCAGCTTTGCGCAGCCGCCCGTGAGAACGGCCTCTATGTATCCCCGAATGTCTATCTGTGCGAGAACGGTGGACCGTATGACGCATCTCTCTGGATAACGCCGCAGGGAGAAATAGAGGATACGGCAAAAATGGTCCATATCATGCAGGCAGAACAATTCTATGAGCAGGACTTCTACACTCCCTCAGAGGACGGTTTCAAAGTGTTCGATACGCCCTTCGGCAGGGTCGGGATAGTCATCTGCTTTGACCGTCATCTGCCTGAAAGTATACGCACCTGTGCCCTGAAGGGAGCTCAGCTCGTCATTGTGCCTGCTGCGAATACATTTTGCGAGCCCCTTGAGATCTTCGAGTGGGAGCTTCGTATCCAGGCTTTTCAGAACAACGTGTTCATCGCTATGTGCAACCGGGTGGGGCGTGAGGACAAAATGGCATTCTGCGGACAGTCTCTGGTGATCTCACCCGATGGCGGCGTGATATCCCGTGCGGACGATACAGAACAGCTGATAAAGACAGAGCTGGATCTGTCCCAAAGCGCAGTCTCACGGAACAAACGGCCATACATAAAGACCAGAAGGAACGACGAATACTACAGGAGGTAAAAAAATGCTGGATCAGTTTTCAAGGACGCAGCTCCTCATCGGCAAAGAGGGCATAGATAAGCTCGCTGCCTCGAGGGTAGCGGTATTCGGTATAGGAGGAGTGGGCGGTTATGTCTGCGAGGCCCTTGTGCGCAGCGGCGTAGGTGAGTTTGACCTTGTAGACGACGACAAGGTGTGCCTTACCAATCTCAACCGCCAGATACTTGCCACCAGAAAGACCGTGGGCAAGTACAAGGCCGAGGTAATGGCGCAGCGCATGACGGATATAAATCCCAGTGTGAAGATCAATATCCATAAGTGTTTCTTCCTGCCCGAGAACGCCGACAGATTTCCCTTCGGGGAATATACCTATGTCGTAGATGCAGTGGACACAGTAACTGCGAAGATAGAGCTTATCATGCGTGCCAGGGCCGAGGGCACTGCGGTCATCAGCGCCATGGGCGCCGGCAACAAGCTGGATCCCGGCCGGCTCAGGATCGCTGACATCTACGAGACCAGTGTGTGTCCTCTTGCCAGAGTCATGCGGCATGAGCTTCGCAAAAGGGGCGTGGAGAGCCTTAAGGTAGTGTACTCTGACGAGCTGCCCACCAGACCCGTCGAGGATATGTCCATAAGCTGCCGCACTCACTGCATCTGTCCCCCGGATGCAAAGCACAAATGTACCGAAAGGAGAGATATCCCCGGGAGCACTGCCTTTGTTCCGGCAGTTGCAGGCCTGCTCATCGCAGGAGAGATAGTTAAAGATATCTGTGCCGGATAACAGTGCCGCACGATAAGAAGCCCTGCCGGCTAACAGCAGCCGGCAGGGCTTTTCTGGCTCATATCGGTTTATCGGGCGCCTTATCTTATGCTCCTTATGCCCCTGACCAGGGCGTCGATATCTCCGAAGGAATTATACAGCGCCAGGGTGGGCCTTACAGTACTCTCCAGCCCGAAATGCCTCAGTATTGGCTGTGCGCAGTGATGGCCTGTCCTTACTGCGATGCCCTGAGAGTTCAGATGCGCCCCCACCGCTGCGTCATCATAGCCGTCCAGCTTGAAGGACAGCACACTTGCTTTGTCTCTGGCAGTGCCGATAAGGTGCAGTCCGGGTATCTTTCTCATCTCGCTCATGGCATATACCAGAAGGTCATGCTCGTGCTTGTGTACGGCCTCCATACCGATGCCGTCAAGGTATTTAAGAGCAGCCCCAAGACCTACCGCATCAGCTATGCTTCCGGTGCCGGCCTCGAATTTTGCAGGAGCCGGATTGTAGACAGTTCGCTCAAAGGTCACGTCCTTTATCATGTTGCCGCCCCCGTGATAGGGCCTTGCAGCCTCGAGCAGCTCGCTCTTGCCATAGACCGCACCTATGCCCGTGGGTGCAAATATCTTGTGCCCGGAGAACACGAAGAAGTCCGCATCAAGGGCAGAAACATCAATGGGTATGTGAGCTATGGACTGAGCGCCGTCTATAAGTATCCTCACCCCGTGAGCATGAGCGATAGCTGTCATCTCCGCCACGGGGGTCACGGTCCCAAGGGCGTTGGATACATGAGTGGCGGATACGAACCTGGTCCGTCCGGTGAACAGTCTCTCATACTCGGACAGTATGATCTGACCGCTTTCGTCCACCGGTGCGACTTTCAGCACCGCCCCGGTCTCCTGTGCCACCAGCTGCCAGGGGACTATGTTGGCATGGTGCTCCAGCATAGTCAGTATGATCTCGTCCCCGGGCCGGAGATACTGCTTGACATAGGCATGAGCCACCAGATTTATGGCCTCGGTGGTCCCCCTTACGAAAACTATGTTGTCCTTACTGGGTGCGCCGATAAAGTCCGCAGTTATCTGCCTTGCGTTCTCATAGGCGTCGGTGGAGCGAGCTGCCAGCTCGTGGGCCCCACGGTGTACGTTGGAGTTCTCATGAGCGTAGTAATAGCTCAGCCGGTCGATGACCGCCTGGGGTCTCTGGGTCGTGGCGCCGTTGTCCAGCCACACCAGGTCGTGACCGTTGATCTTCTCTTCAAGTATGGGGAAATCGCTGCGTATCTCCTCAAGAGTCTTGGTGCCTACGATGATGCCGCTGTTGTTCTGGGGCGGGTCGATGCTCACCTGTTTTGCAGGAGCATAGGCTGCCGCCTGTCCCTCGGACAAGACCACAGGCGCATAAGCCCCCTGGCTCTGCTGCGCCTGGCCTGCGGTGACCGGAGAGCCGTTCAGGACCTTTTGTGCCTGTGTCTCCGTCTCCTGAACGTTCCCATAGCCCAGGGTCAGTTCCTCTGCCAGCCTGGTGTACTCATCGTACTTCGGGCCGTTCTGAGAGAGATAAGTCTCCGCCTTTTTTGCCGCAGCTCCTATGACCCCGGTGTCGCCCTGAGTTATCAGCCTTTCGGTGCCTTCCAGGCAGTACCCTGCATCAAGATCAGGAAACAGTGAGTTTGCCAGTTCCTCCAGCTGTGCCGCCGAGGGTGCGCCCGCCGTGTATTCGTTGTAGTTCATTTTTATCTATCCTCCTCAAGTCGGAGCCTTGTCCGGGATCAGGACTCATAGTCAAAGTATTCGCCTACCTCTACGTCCTCCAGAACTGCGATGGCGTCGTCAGCGAGAATGGCGGCTGAGCAGTACAGTGACAGCAGATAGGAAGCCACGCCCTTGTCGTCTATCCCTCTGAACCGTACCGAAAGTCCTCTGCCCTGTTCGTTCTCCAGCTTGCGCTGATAAAGACCGATAACTCCCCTCTTGGCCTCGCCGGTCCTGATGAGCAGGATATTGGTCTTTCCGCTCTTGCTCTTGGGGTTCTTTACGCCGTCCACCAGCAGCTTGTCCGTCGGTATGATAGGTATGCCTCTCCAGAGGATAAATCTTCCCCCTGCGATATCGGCGGTCACGGGTGGGACTCCTCTCTTGGTGCATTCTCTCTCGAAGGCTGCAATGGCCCTGGGGTGTGCCAGGAAGAAAGACGGCTCCTTCCATACTTTGGAGATAAGCTCGTCCAGGTCGTCGGGAGTGGGTGCGCCGCTCTCGGATACAGGCTGTATGCGCTGAGAGTCCGGCACGTTCTTCAGCAGACCGTAGTCATCATTGTTGATGAGCTGGCTCTCCTGCCTTTCACGCAGACTGTCGATAGCCAGCTGCAGCTGCTCCCTGGCCTGGTCAAAGGGAGAACTGTATACGTCCTGAACAGCGGTGTTGATGTTGATGATGGTGGAGATAGAAGCCAGCTGATACTCTCTTGGCTCCTCCTCGTACTCCACATAGCCCTGAGGAATGATGTCAGACTTCTTCTCAGAGCTGCAAAGAACATCAAGAGGAGTCTCGCCCTCCTTGACTTTGTTCACCCTGTAGATACCTGCATCAAGTCCCTTGAACTCCAGGACCTTTACCAGCCACTTAGGCGTCAGCGCACCGTACTGGGGCCTGGTCTTTGTCACGTCCGCAAGATTGTATGCGGCCTTCTTGCCCAATGCAATGATCTTGTCTTCGTTTGCCATAATAATTACCCTCCTGAAAAATTATACTCAACGCTTTTTTCCGAAAGCGCTTTGAACTTTGTCTTCCCGAACGTTAGCAGCCGGAAACATCTGTAAAGAGCTGTCCTAATATATGGGAAAGCTCTTGTCAACATCTCTGGCCCAGGCGTTGGTGCCGTCTTTTAGGTTATACATGGGACCGGTGTAGCCGGCCTCCCTCAGGGTCCTTACCGCTAAGATGCTGCGCTTGCCCTCCTTGCAGATGAACACCGTGTCCAATGCCGGGTCCAGCTCGTTCTGCCGCCTTTCCAGCTGGCCTATGGGTATGACCTTAGCCTGGGGGAATTTAGCTATGGCCCGCTCATGCGGCTCTCTCACGTCGATGATGGTTATTTTCTCCCCGGCGTCCAGCCGTCTTTTCAGCTCACGGGGTCCTATCCCCTCCACAGTCTCGTCTTCTTCCTCCTGGGCCCTGAGCCCGCAGAAGTCCTCATAGTCGTATTCAGTGACCTGGGTGATGGTGGGGTTTTCTCCGCAGACCGGGCAGGCAGGGTCCTTGCAGATCTTCAGCTCTCTCCAGCGGAGCCTCCAGGCGTCGAAGCTCACAAGTCTCCCGATCAGGTTCTCGCCCCCGCCCACTATGAGCTTGATGACTTCATTTGCCTGGATAGTGCCGATTATCCCGGGCAGCACCCCCACTACTCCGCCCATGGCGCAGCTCGGCACCAGTCCCGGAGGAGGAGGCGCCGGATACATACATCTGTAGCATGGCCCCTCC
The DNA here is from genome assembly GCA_017478965.1 of Ruminococcus sp. Lineage (GTDB taxonomy): Bacteria > Bacillota > Clostridia > Oscillospirales > Ruminococcaceae > Hominimerdicola. The sequence continues at coordinate 6,076 of JAFVCV010000037.1, forward strand.
TTGCCGTAGTAGATCGTGGCCTGGCCTTCAAACTGATACATGGCCCCGAATACATCGGGCTTGCCCAACAGCACACAGGCGTCGTTCACAAGATACCTGGTCTGGTAATTGTCCGAAGCGTCCGCCACCACATCATAACCCGATATGATGTCCACGGCGTTCTCAGCCGTCAGTCTGTAGTTATATGTCTCCACCTTCACCAGAGGGTTTATCTGACGTATGCTGTCCTTGGCCGAGGCCACCTTCGGCCGGCCTATATCCCGCTTGCCGTGTATGACCTGCCGCTGGAGATTGCTCTCCTCCACCTCGTCATGGTCTATCAGCCCGATGGTGCCAACTCCTGCTGCTGCGAGATACTGAGCCAGTGGAGCGCCCAGGCCGCCCAGGCCCACAATGAGGACCTTTGAGCCTTTGAGACGTTTCTGTCCCTTGACGCCTACCTCCTTCAGAAGCAGATGTCTGGAGTATCGGGAGATCTCGTCATTGGTGAGTTTCTCACCCTTGTAGTCCCCCAGGACGCTGTCCTCCGGAGCTCCCCCAGCTATGGCAGGGATCAGCATGATCTCGTCGCCGTCCCCCACCGGGGTATCCCAGCCCTTCAGATCCTTTATGTTATACTGACCCACAAACACGTTGATAAAGCTCCTGAGCGTTCCGTTCTCATCGTATAACGCCTTTCTGGACTCAGGATACTCGTCTGCGAGCTGTGCGATGACCTCTCCCGCTGTGGCCCCCTCCAGCTCCACCTCAGACTGCTGGCCAGTGAACAGTCTCAGGGTCGTTGGTATAAAAACTCTTACTGACATAGATCAAACACCTCTGATGATGATTTCTTCTTTTGCAAACCGGGTATAGTCCGTATCCTTCCCCAGCTGCTGACAGGTCAGGTCTTCGGCCCTGCCCTTAACACAGGAAACTATTATGTAGCTGTAGACCGGCAGAGCATGGCTCCGGTCGTATTCTGAGGGCACCGCCGGACAGTCCGGATGGGAGTGATAAAATCCCACGATGTCCAGGCCCTCCCGACGGGCGTAAAGCTCTGCACCGAGCATCTGCTCAGCCGTTATCCGGAACCGGTGGTACTGCTCGCCCTCCTCGAAGGAGTTTTCCGACGGCCGCAGGCTCTCAGCATACTTTGCCTGCCCATCGAGCCTCCCGAATATCACGCCGCAGCACTCCCTCGGGTAAGCCCTTTGCGCCTCCTGCTCCATAGCCCTTATGAGCTTATCTGATATATATAGCATATCAGCCGTCCCATACTCCTGTGGACAGATACCTGCACCCCACGTCGCACAGCACCGTCACGATGACAGAGCCGTCCGGAGCAGTTCTGGCAAGCTCCTGCGCCGCCGCAACGTTAGCCCCGGCGCTGATGCCAACGAACAGCCCCTCCTGACGGCTGAGCCTGCGGGTATATTCATAGGCTGTCTCAGTAGTCACCGTTATGGAGCCGTCCGAGATCTGCGGATCATAGAACCCCAGCTCCAGCAAAGCCCTTTCGTATTTCACGCCCTCTATCCCATGGAAAGGCGAGTCCGGGGTCATGTTGCAGCACACTATCCCCGGGTCCGTCTCCTTGAAACGTTTTGTGCAGCCCATAAAGGTCCCGGAGGTCCCTGTGCCTGACACAAAATGGGTCAGCCTGCCCCCGGTCTGTTCAAGTATCTCCAAAGCAGTCCCGTCATAGTGGGCCTGCCAGTTTTTAGGATTGGTGTACTGGTCGGGATAGAAATACTTCTCAGGTCCGGAATCCACCTCATAGTTGACAGCCTTGTAAGCTCCCTCCATCCCCTCCAGCGGCGAGGTAAGTACAGTCTGGGCGCCGAAGGCCCTCATCATCCTGCGCCGCTCTTCCGTGACGTTCCCGGGCATATACAGCTTTACCCTTATGCCCAGGGCCGCCCCCAGCATGGCGTAGGCTATACCGGTGTTGCCGCTGGTGGCGTCGATGATCGTCTTGTCCTTTGTAAGCAGCCCTTTTTTCAGTCCGTCCTTTATCATGGCCTTTGCGGCCCTGTCCTTCACCGACCCGCTTATGTTCAGAAATTCGCCCTTTCCGAATACCTTCACCCCACGCTCCGGTTCACCGAAGCTTTTCAGTTCAAACAGCGGAGTGCAGATACCGGTGTTCAATATATCCATAATATCCAATGTTACCGCCTCTTTCTTATAAAAATAAAAAAGAGGTCCTAAACGTCCGCTGTCCTGCGGGCATTTAAAACCTCCGGTCGTCCGGTCAGTTTTTGTTGAAACGCTGTCATATTATCAGGATCATTTTTTATCCGTCCTTATTTTCTCGTTGCTCTCTATCTGCACGACCTTGCCGTTTTGAATTACAAGGGTCACGGAGCCGAACTGTATGGTCTGCAAGTATTTCAGCAGCAGCTCATAGATATCGTCAGGTAATATTGTCGGTCTTTGTTTTTTTTCTGGCATGGCGTTCACCTCATTAAACACATAATTCATATCGAATAAATATGAATTTACCATATTATAGCACAGAGCCTACAGTTTGTCAATCCCATTTTTTGAAAAATTTTCAAGTTTTTTCTCACTGTCCATAATTGATCTATTGAAGATACCCTCCTAAAATCGTCAATATCTCGATCTACATAAATCACCTAGGATTATTAGGATTATTTTTCACGAAACAGAGCGGTAAATTTTGAGCCAATGCTGTTGAAGTCTACAAAATCCTCAGCCGGCTATTGACAAATGCGGGATTTGAGAATATAATAACAGCATAGAAAGCATATATATCCTATCAAAATATTAGGATATGCTGATCGGACGACCGAAGGCTGCATCTACGGATAAAACGTAAGGTGCAGCTTTTTTGTCCAGGGTAAAGGAAGGGTGAAGGATAATGATAAGCTTGGCAGCAGGCGGCAAGATACGCTGTTGATGTCAGACGAACGGCTCCGACAAACAGTGTATCATTATGAAAAGAGGTAATTAATCATGAAAAACAGAAAGATCAAATATGCAGCGCTGGCGTCAGCAGGGATATTGGCAGTATCGTCCTTCGCATCCTGCGGAAGTTCGGCTTCGGCTGAAAAAGAGGACGGAAAGATCACGCTGACGAATGTGTCATATGACCCTACACGTGAGCTTTATGCAGCCTACAACGAGGCCTTCGTAAAGCACTATAAAGAAGAGTTCGGTAAGGATATAGAGATAACCCAGTCCCACGGCGGTTCCGGCAAGCAGGCCCTTGAGGTAGCCAACGGCCTTGAGGCCGACGTTGTCACCCTGGCGCTTGAGTATGACGTAAAAGAGGTCCAGAATGCAGGCCTTATAGAAGATGGCTGGCTCAGCGAGTTCCCCAACGACAGCGCTCCGTATACTTCGACCATCGTCTTCCTGGTAAGAAAGGGCAACCCCAAGGATATACACGACTGGGACGATCTTATCCGGGACGACGTGGGTATCATCACCCCCAACCCAAAAACTTCAGGCGGCGCAAGATGGAACTATCTGGCGGCATGGGCTTATGCGCAGAAGCTTTATGGCAACGACGAAGCGCAGGTGACTGATTTTGTGAAAAAGCTCTTTAAAAATGTTCTGGTGCTTGATTCAGGCGCAAGGGGTGCGACCACTACCTTTGTCGAAAACGGTCAGGGCGATGTGCTGCTGGCCTGGGAGAACGAGGCTTATCTTTCCCTGAGGGATGCACCCGACGACTATGAGATCGTCTCGCCCAGTATCTCCATACTGGCACAGCCTTCGGTGGCCATCGTCGATGAGATCGTCGATGACCGGGGTACCCGTGATGCTGCGACAGAGTATCTCAACTACCTCTATTCAGACGAAGCCCAGAGGATAGAGGGCGATAATTTCTACCGCCCCAGCGATCCCGATATCCTGAAAGAATACAGCGATGTGTTCGACCTTGATATCGACCTGGTGACAATAGCGGATTTCGGCGGCTGGGACGAGGCCTTTGCAAAGCATTTTGCAGACGGCGGCGTGTTTGATAAGATCTACGAAGAGTAAAAAAGTGAGGGTTTTATGAAAATAAAAGCAAAACGGGTCATTCCCGGTATGGGTTTGTCCCTCGGGGTGACGATAGCTATGCTGAGCATCATAGTTCTCATACCGCTTGCCTCGCTGGTCGTTTTCACCGGCAGGCTCAGTTTCAGAGAATTTGTTGACGTCATCACCAGCCGCAGGGTCCTTGCCAGCTTTGAGGTAAGCTTTGTGACCGCCCTCATCGCCTCGCTGATAAATGCGGTCATGGGCGTGATATTAGCCTGGGTCCTGGTGAGATACGACTTTCCCGGCAGACGGATCATAGATGGTATGATAGAGCTGCCTTTCGCACTTCCGACCGCCGTGGCGGGCATATCCCTGACTGCCCTGACGTCGGATAAAGGGTGGATAGGAAAGATCTTTGACAAATTCGGCATAAAGATCGCCTATACCCGCATAGGCATAACCTTCGCTCTGGTATTTGTGGGCATCCCCTTCGTTGTAAGGGCAGTGCAGCCTATACTCGAAAAGATGGACGGCACCTATGAAGAGGCTGCGGGCGTTATGGGCGCAAGCAGGACAACTATCTTCTGGAAGATAATCTTCCCCGAGATAAGGCCTGCGGTCTTCACAGGTTTCGGACTTGCACTCGGGCGCTGCATAGGTGAATACGGCAGCGTAGTATTCATCGCAGGCAACCAGCCTTTCAAGACCGAGATAACACCACTTATAATAATGGCAAAGCTTCAGGAGTATGACTACGGCAGCGCATCGGCAATAGCGCTTGTAATGCTTGTATTCTCATTTGCACTGCTGTTTGCCGTCAACCTCATACAGGTCCATAACAGCAAGATCTTGAAAGGAGGCAGATAATATGGCGACAGCAGCGCTACCCGCATCTAAAAACGTTAAGAAAAGATCCGCAGAGACTAACATACCCGTTAATTCCCGGACAGCACAGCCGGATATGATACATGAGGACGGCGCAGGCGCAAAGGCAGTAAGGGCCCTGCTCATAGGCGTCAGCATTCTTTTTATGTTCGTGATGATGGTGCTGCCCCTGGCAACTGTCATCAAAGAAGCGCTCAAACAAGGCTGGGCAGCTTATCAGAAAGCCGTGACAGACGACTACACCAGAAGCGCTATCATCCTTACTTTGGAGGCCACAGTGTCGGCGCTGATAATAAATACTGTCTTCGGACTGTTTGCCGCCTGGGCGATAACCAAGTTCCATTTCAGCGGCAAAAAGGTCCTCACTACTCTGATAGATGTACCCGTAACGGTGTCTCCCATTATAGCGGGACTGATATACGTGCTGGTCTTCGGGCGGCAGAGCGTGCTCTATCCTTACCTGAAACAGGCGGGCATACAGATAGTTTACGCAGTACCCGGAGTTATACTTGCAACAGTCTTCGTGACCTTTCCTTTCATATCCCGTGAGCTGATACCTGTGCTCGAAGCCCAGGGTACTGACGAGGAGGAAGCCGCCGCACTGATGGGAGCCAACGGCTGGACCATCTTCACAAAGGTGACTTTTCCGCACATCAAATGGGCGTTTTTATACGGCGTTGTGCTCTGCACAGCAAGGGCGATGGGCGAGTTCGGAGCAGTGTCCGTACTTTCCGGACATTTAAGAGGAAAGACCAACACACTCCCCCTTTATGTCGAGGTGCTGTTCCAGGGCTTTGAATGGGTACCGGCCTTTGCAGTCTCATCCATACTTGTCATCATGGCGGTCATCATACTGGTCATCCGCAATATCTTCGAGCACAACGCTAAGACCAGATCGGGAGGGATTTGAGCATGGCTTATGTAGAGCTTAAAAATATCAATAAAAATTACGGCGATTTCAAGGCCTCAGACAACGTCAGCTTCGGCATCGAAAAGGGCAAGCTGATAGGTCTTCTGGGACCGTCGGGAAGCGGCAAGACCACTATACTGCGTATGATAGCCGGTCTTGAAGCCCCCGACAGCGGCGAGATAATCATTGACGGCAAGGTGGTCAACGACATACCTGCAAGCAAGCGTGGCATAGGCTTCGTTTTCCAGAACTATGCGCTGTTCCGGTATATGACCGTTTTTGACAACGTGGCTTTCGGGCTGAAATACGGTCCCTATGCACAAAAAGACAAAAAATATATCACGAGCCGGGTGAACGAGCTGCTGGAGCTTGTGGGCCTTGCAGGCCTTGGTGATCGCTACCCGAGCCAGCTCTCAGGCGGACAAAGACAGAGGGTGGCCTTCGCCAGAGCGCTGGCGCCCAATCCTCACCTGCTGCTGCTCGACGAGCCTTTTGCAGCCATAGATGCCAAAGTAAGGCAGGAGCTGCGAAGCTGGCTCAAGCACATCATAGAAAAACTGGGCATAACCAGTATTTTCGTCACCCATGACCAGGACGAGGCGATCGAAGTCGCCGATGAGATAATCATAACCAACAGCGGCAGGGTCGAGCAGAAAGGAACTCCGCTGGAGATATACCAGAACCCTGAAACTTCCTTCACAGCAGCCTTTTTCGGCCAGACAGGGTATCTGGAGGACTACAGAGAATTCCACTGCTTTGAGCCTATCGGAGAGATAGATAAGGCCATTGTCAGACCTGAATTTGTCAAGCTCACTAAAAAGAACGAGTTCCAGAAATTCAAGTCTTCAGCTGTTGAAGCCACTGTGGAGAGCGTATCCTTCCGGGGAAATTATATCGAGGTCGGCGTCGAAGCCCACGGCTCTCACTTTGTGGCCAAACGTGAGCTGGAACAGGAGCTTGTAGAGGTCGGCGAGAAGGTCGATGTGTTCATCTACCGTATTTTCGTCACCAAGGGCGAAAAGGCCTACCTGCTGCAAAACAGCTCGCTGAGAGAAGAATCGGTAGTTATTTGAAAAATACGGTTTGCGGCCGCTCAGAGATGAGCGGTCATTTTTTTTGAAAAAACTGTCCAAATCAAGGCGGTATTTATTGAAAGTGATAAATTTATAGTATTCATATTGACTTAGTATGAGATATGAGTTATAATTAATAAGGTGATTGATATGAAAGTAAAAAAATTAGACACCGATATACTTATAATAGGCGGAGGGACAGCCGGCTGCTATGCCGCACTGACCGCTGCTGAGAACTCCTCAGCCTCAGTGCTTATATGCGAGAAGGCCCATATAAAGCGCTCAGGCTGTCTGGCGGCAGGCGTCAATGCGCTCAACGCTTATATAGTTGAAGGCAAAACGCCCAGTTTCTATGCTGATTATGCCATGAATGACGCCGCAGGGATAGCCCGCTATGACCTGCTTCTGACCATGTCAGAAAGGCTGAATAAAGTCACAGCCAGACTTGAAAAGATGGGTCTGGTGATCCTCAAAGACGAAAACGGCAGGTATGCTGCCAGGGGCAACAGAAATCTCAAGATCAACGGCGAGAACATCAAGCCCCTGCTGGCCTCTGCTGTGGAGGGACTTGAAAACGTCAAAGTGCTCAACAGAGTAAATATCATCGACTATGCCATGGCAGACGGACGAGTAGCCGGGGCCTACGGCATAGGCATTGAAGACGGCGCCTTTTATGTCATAAGGGCCGGGGCCGTGCTCATCGCAACAGGCGGCGCAGCCGGTATCTATAAGCCGAACAATCCCGGATTTTCAAGGCATAAGATGTGGTATCCGCCCTTCAATACCGGGGCAGGCTACGCTATGGGCATAAGGGCAGGAGCCGAGATGACCACCTTTGAGATGCGCTTTATCGCCCTGAGATGCAAGGACACCATCGCCCCTACCGGGACCCTGGCCCAGGGCGTTGGAGCAAAGCAGATAAATTCTCTGGGAGAGGTCTATGAGACACGGTACGGGCTGACCACCTCTGAGCGTGTCTATGGCACCGTCAATGAGAACCAGGAGGGCCGTGGCCCATGCTATCTGAAGACCGAGGGCATCACCCCCGAGCAGGATGAGTCACTGATGAAAGCCTACCTGAACATGGCACCGTCCCAGACCCTGAAATGGATAGAGAGCGGCCTTGCCCCCTCCCGGCAAAATGTAGAGATAGAGGGCACAGAGCCGTATATAGTGGGCGGTCATACAGCCTCTGGCTACTGGGTAGATACCAACAGGGCCACAACGCTCAAAGGGCTTTACGCCGCTGGCGATGTGGCGGGAGGGTGTCCGCAGAAATATGTGACCGGGGCCCTTGCGGAAGGCGAGATAGCCGCACTGTCCATGCTGGGGTATATCAGGGATAACGAGCCGGCGGATATACCTGAGGAGGACATAGCTCTCCACATTGCCGAGGCAGAGAAGTTCACCGGCGGGAACAACTCGCTCTTTACCACAGAGCAGCTCGAGGAAGCCATGCAGACAGTCATGGACAGCTATGCAGGCGGGATAAAAACGAATTATCGTTTCACCGGGGCCCAGCTCGAGATAGCACGGCAGAAGATAAAACAGCTCGTCATCCTCAGCGGCCGCCTTCATGCAGACGATCCTCAGGAGCTTATGTATATCTACGAACTGAGAGAAAGGCTCACCGTAGCCCTGAGCGTTATAGCCCACCTTGAGGCCCGAAAGGAGACCCGCTGGCACAGCTTTGCCGAGAACCTGGATCACCCTGAAAAGAGCAGTGAGTTCGGGAAAAAATTTGTAAATTCCAGGCTGGAAAACGGAGAGATCAGGATCATTCTCCGGGATATTACCGAGGGGGGCGAGCCATATGAGCATAGCGATAGATAGGAATAAATGCGTAGGCTGCGGGAAATGCAGAACAGTCTGCCCCGGTTCTCTCATAAAGCTCGACGATAGCGGCAGGGCCTTCATAAAATATCCCCGTGACTGCTGGGGCTGTACCTCCTGCATAAAGGAATGTCCGGCATATGCCATACGGTTCTATCTTGGTGCAGATATCGGCGGAGCAGGAAGTCTGGTTCACACCGAAAAGACGGACGGTATCCTGAAGTGGATCATCGAAAAGCCCGACGGCAGCGTTAGTCAGATAGATATTGACCCCAAGGAGTCAAATAAATATTAGGGAGGTTTTTTACCTATGAGTGAGCTGTCACATTTAGACGAGCTTGAAGCGGAAGCGATATATATAATCAGAGAGGTAGCTGCGGAGTGTGAAAGGCCTGTTATGCTTTACTCCATCGGTAAGGACAGCTCGGTCATGCTGCACCTGGCGATGAAGGCCTTTTATCCGGAAAAGCCGCCTTTCCCATTCCTTCATATAGATACGACCTGGAAGTTTCGGGATATGATAAGATTCCGTGATGAAGAGGCCCGGCGGCTCGGTATCGAGATGCTCGTGTACACCAATGAGGAGGGCGTGAGACAGGGCATAAACCCCTTTGACCACGGCGCAGCATACACCGATATAATGAAGACCCAGGCCCTGAAGCAGGCCCTTGATAAATACGGATTTACTGCGGCCTTCGGAGGGGGAAGACGTGATGAAGAAAAGTCACGGGCCAAGGAGCGTATCTTCTCATTCAGAAACGCCGCCCATGCCTGGGACCCGAAAAATCAGCGGCCTGAGATGTGGAAACTCTATAATACCAAAATAAATAAGGGCGAGAGCATAAGGGTGTTCCCTATCTCGAACTGGACCGAGAAGGATATCTGGCAGTATATAAAGCAGGAGGATATCCCGATCGTGCCGCTTTATTTTGCCGCCGAAAGGCCGGTGGTCGAGCGTGACGGCAATATCATCATGGTCGATGACGAACGTTTCCCCCTCAGAGAGGGCGAGACACCGCAGCTTCGTTCTGTACGGTTCAGGACCCTCGGGTGCTATCCGCTCACGGGCGGCGTTTTATCTGCGGCCCGTACCCTCGATGAGATCATCGAAGAAACGCTCAGCGCCGTGTCCTCAGAGCGCACCTCAAGAGTCATAGATAATGAGGCGGCCGGAAGTATGGAAAGAAGAAAGAGAGAGGGGTATTTCTGATGAAGGGTCTGCTCAAATTTATCACCTGCGGCAGTGTCGATGACGGAAAAAGCACGCTGATAGGTCATATTCTTTATGATGCTAAGCTCATCTACGCCGACCAGGAAAAGGCGCTGGAGCTTGACAGCAGGGTCGGGAGCCGTGAGGGCGATATCGACTATTCTCTGCTGCTCGACGGTCTTATGGCAGAGCGTGAACAGGGCATAACCATCGACGTGGCCTACAGATATTTCACCACAGATGCCCGCAGTTTCATAGTTGCCGACACTCCCGGCCACGAGGAATATACCCGGAATATGGCTGTGGGCGCCAGCTTTGCCGAGCTTGCAGTCATACTGATAGACGCCTCCCAGGGAGTCCTGGTCCAGACACGCCGCCACGCCCGTATCTGTAAGCTCATGGGTATAAGGCACTTCGTTTTCGCAGTGAACAAAATGGACCTTGTAGACTACAGCGAGACACGCTTCAACGAGATAGCAATACAGATAAATGAGCTGAAAAACGAGCTGCACCTGCATAATACCAAGGTGATACCGCTTTCAGCCACCGAGGGCGATAACGTCACGGTAAAGTCTGACAGGATCGCATGGTATGAGGGGGAGCCGCTCCTTGAATATCTTGAAAACGTAGATGTGGGCAGCGATGATGAGCAGGGAGCATATATGCCCGTGCAGCGGGTGTGCAGGCCTAACCATACCTTCAGAGGGTTTCAGGGCCAGATAGAGACAGGCAGCATCAGCATCGGAGACGAGCTGACTGCACTTCCCAGCAGCGAAAAGGCCTGCGTCAAAGCCATACTTGTGGGTGATAAAGAGAGCAAGACCGCTTTCAAGGGACAGCCCGCAACGATATGCCTTGATAAAGAGGTCGATGTTTCAAGAGGCTGTGTGCTCGTAAAGGACACTGACCTTGCGGTGTATAAGCACCTTACGGTGTCGCTTTTATGGATGGCTGACGACAGGCTGGAACCCGGAAAAGAATACCTGGTAAAGCTGGGCACAAAAACTATCCCCGGTGTCGTAAAGAGCATCGACTACGCAGTCGATGTGAACACCGGCGAAAAGCAGGATGTGCAGTACCTTGAGAAAAACGGCCTTGCCATGGTGCAGCTGTCTCTGGCTGAGCCAATAGCCGCTGATAAATTCGACCATCACCGGACTCTTGGTGAGCTTATCCTGATCGACAGGGTGACGAATATGACCTCTGCCTGCGCAGTGGTAAAGGGACTCAGCGAAAAGAGCAGCGAGTTTTCAAACCGTGCGTCTTTCCGCTGCGGCAGCCTGGAAGCCAGGGGAGATATTTTTGAGGAATTCTGTTACAGTCTTGAAAGCAGGAGCGTGCTGAAATACCGCACCGTGAGCCGCACCTATACCGTAGGCGATACCCTTCCCATACAGGGCGAGAGCTACCGCTACCCCGACAGCTTTGATATCATCGTGCTCAGGGACGAGGTCGCTGTTACGGTGCGTGAGGGCCTGCTGACAGCCATAATGCCCCTGAGTGGATATACCTACACAGGCCGCCCCGTGGTGAGCGGAAGGGGCTTTGAAGCCCTGATCTATTCAGCAGAGGACGCCGCAGCTTTTATAAGCGACTATGAGGCAGCAGGCAGCAGCCTGGAGGGATTTTTCAAAAAATGGCTGAGGTTCGACACCTATCGGAAGGTGATCTTCAAAAACTGAACAGGCGGCAAGTTCACAGGAGTTCCCTCCCGGCAGTGTCCTGCACAGTAAACTATGAAGACAGACGCTCCTTTTGCAGGACGTCTGTCTTTTTCTTTCAGCCGATAGGCCAGGGAGCACTGCTTGCTCCAGGGACCGATATGTGAAACGGTGGCCACAGAGAGAGCCGGTGAGTTCCTCTGTCTGTTCAGGCTATTTTTCGTTTTGCGCTGCGAGCCGCTTTTCAAGCGGCCTGAACCTCTTGCTATCCTCTTTTCGCCAGCAAACGTAAAACGTCACACCCGCCTCGCTGTCAGAGATCGGGATATTGACCCGGTGGACGTCGTGCTCACGCATATTCATTGTAATGTCCGATGTTCGCCGTTGTCAGCTATTATGTCTGCGGGCTGCTGAAAAGGACCGCTGAAAAGCAAAAGACAGTATGATCGAAATTGACAGCACTGTAAAACAAGTATCTCGCAGGCAGCATGATGTATGCTGTCATGCACCGCTGATGCCGGCTCTATGAAAACGAGAAGCATTAACGCTTTGAGCGGCCCTTTCTGTAAGTCCCGGTTTTTCCTGCCCCCTTCGTCAGATCCCAAATTGGTATATTTCTGTTATACAACAAATGAAACGGTCAGTCATCATCACGATGTTTTTTTATAGCCCATGATCCCGGTCAAATACAAAAATAATAAATTATCAAAATATATTGTAATTATATCAAATATGCTATAATGAACAATAGACTTGCAGCGAGCGGTCGTCCGTTTTCTTGTCAACACTGTCACTAATAACAGCCGTGAGGTCACTGTATGGAATTTGAAATGGACGAAAACGGGATCACACACAGGCAAGCTAAATGGCAGGCCGAACGTATACAGAAAGTCCTGCGGTATAATTTTCGGTACAAGGCGTCAGGGCCTATCCCCGAAGGAATATCATCAAGCTGAGTGAGGGGATAGAACGTGATCTGGTCTATGTTCCGGCTGAGGACTTTGAATTTGTAAGAGAGTACATTATTGCACATTGCGGGAATTTAAAGGCTTGAGATAATATTTGAACGGTTTCCTGGAATGCTGCGGCGAGGGCAGCCTGATAATTGAAGCGGCTTTATATTTCAAGGCAATGCAGTGGAAAAGCGCTGCACTGCCTTTTTTATTTGTCAGTTCTTTCTCCTCATTTTAAGGTCAGAAAACTACTAAAGCAGCATTGTTATAGATATATTTCATTGTATATAACACCAAATCAACAGAAACAGGCTTGACAGCTAACGAACATTAGCGTATAATGTTTACCAGAGATACGCTAATATTCATTAGCATAGTTAAAGAG
>JAFVCV010000038.1 GCA_017478965.1 Ruminococcus sp.
CAAAGTGAGGAATTGAGGTTCGTCAGACTGTTCACTGCAAAGCCCCACGTATTTGTCAGCGACCGAAATCCGCTTGTGGGCAGAAAAAGCGTTACATTGGAGGATCTGAAGGAATATCCCCGCCTGACCTACGACCAGGGAGTCAAAAACTCTTTTTATTTTGCAGAAGAACTCCACATAACAGCCGACAGCCCGAAAAACATCATCGTTTCTGACAGGGCGACACTTTTCAATCTGCTGATCGGACTTGACGGCTACACCATCTCGTCGGGTATCCTCAGTACGGACCTTAACGGAAACAATATAGTCTCCATACCGTTAGAAAGTGACGAGCGCATGGAGATAGGCTACATCATAACGACTGACAGGCCGATGAATGCTATGACCGAACGTTATTTAGAGCATCTTGACCGATATATAGAGAACTATCCCTGCTGATATAGCTTTTAGCTATGGCGATGTATGAGATTTTTGTATTAACACATTTCTGAAATGTATGTTATAATAAAAATACAGAAATTCATACAGGAGGAGTAGGAAATGAAAACATCTATTATCGGATATCCGAGGATTGGAGATCTTCGTGAACTGAAATTCGCAAGTGAAAAGTATTTCAGAGGGGAGATCACCTCTGCTCAGCTGGAACAGACGGCAAAAGAAATACGTCTGCACAATTTGGAGCTGCAAAAAAACAGCGGGCTGGACTTCATAGTGTCTAATGACTTTTCATTCTATGACGGGATGCTGGACACAGCTTTCCTGCTAAATGCTGTTTCGCAGAGGTATACCTCGCTGGGACTTTCAGAACTTGATACATACTTTGCAGCCGCAAGAGGCTATCAGGGGGAGAAGGGCGACGTCAGGGCGCTTGCGATGAAGAAATGGTACAACACTAACTACCATTACATAGTCCCTGAGATAGACGACAGCACTGAGATAAAACTTGCCGGGACAAAGCCCTTCGATCTTTTCAGAGAGGCTCTTGACAACGGTGTAAAGACAAAGCCTGTTGTTATAGGTGCGTATACGTTCCTGAATCTGGCCAGATATACAGGGCAGAGGACTGCCGCCGATCTTACGGACTCTATAGCCGTCGCTTATTCTGAGCTGCTGCTCAAATTCAGCCGGCTCGGTGCGGAGTGGATACAGATAGACGAGCCGTCGCTGGTAAAGGATATGACCGCCGGGGACATTGAGCTTTTCGTTTCTCTGTACAAAAAGATCCTTGCCGGCAAATACGGCGTCAGGGTCCTCGTGCAGACGTATTTCGGTGATGTGCGTGACTGCTTCAACGAACTGTGCGGGCTTGACTTTGACGGTATCGGACTTGATCTTGTCGAGGGCAAAAGATCGCTTGAACTTATCCAAACCAACGGCTTCCCGCAAGACAAGGTGCTGTTCGCAGGAGTTGTCAACGGAAAAAATATTTGGCGCAACAACTATGAAAAGACCCTTTCTGTTGTTGCCGAACTGAAAAAATATGCAAAGAACATCGTGCTGAACACCTCATGCTCGCTGCTGCACGTTCCCTGCACCCTTGCCAATGAAACGAAGCTGTCTGAGAGCTACAAAAAGTATTTTGCCTATGCAAAGGAAAAGCTGACTGAGCTTGCGGAGCTGAAGACTATCCTCGGTTCCGAAGACCCTGCCGAAGAAGGTGGATATCTGCGCAATACCGCACTTCACAGTGAGCAGAGGTCCGGCGGGAATGCAGCCGTAAGAGAAAAGGTCGCTTCTCTTACCGAAAGCGATTTTGTAAGGCTGCCCGGTTTTGCGGAGCGTGAAAAGATCCAGAAGGCACGCTTCGGTCTGCCGCTTTTCCCGACGACTACTATCGGTTCATTTCCGCAGACAGCCGATGTGAAGGCAGCCCGTACCGCATTGCGCAAGGGTGAGCTTTCCGCTGCGGACTATGAGAGAACTATCGAAAAGAAGATCGCCGAGTGCGTGGCATTGCAGGAAGAGATCGGTCTTGACGTTCTCGTTCACGGCGAGTTCGAGCGTAATGATATGGTGGAATACTTCGGTGAATGCCTTGACGGCTACATTTTCACTGAAAAAGCCTGGGTGCAGTCCTATGGCACCCGCTGCGTAAAGCCGCCTGTTATCTGGGGGGATATCTCAAGGGCAAAGCCCATGACTGTAAGGTGGTCGAAGTACGCCCAAAGCCTGACGGACAAGCCCATGAAGGGTATGCTGACGGGTCCGGTCACTATCCTTAACTGGTCGTTCCCACGTGAGGATATCTCGCTGAAAGAGAGCGCTTTCCAGATCGCACTTGCTATCCGTGAAGAGGTGCTCGACCTTGAAGCCAACGGGATAAGCATCATTCAGGTGGACGAGGCTGCGCTGCGTGAAAAGCTGCCGCTGCGCAGGTCCGACTGGAGAGAGGATTATCTTGACTGGGCTATCCCTGCGTTCAGATATGTTCACAGCGGTGTAAAGCCCGAAACACAGATACATACCCATATGTGCTACAGTGAATTCGCAGATATCATCAAGGATATTGACGATATGGACGCAGACGTCATCACCTTTGAGGCCTCACGTTCGGATCTGACCATTCTTGATGTTCTGAAAGCAAATGACTTCCGCACAGAGGTGGGCCCGGGCGTTTATGATATCCATTCTCCGAGGATCCCCTCAAAAGAAGAGATAAAGGCAGCCATCGACAAGATGACGGAGCGTATCCCTGTTTCAAAGCTGTGGATCAATCCGGACTGCGGACTCAAAACAAGAGGTAATGAGGAAACGGTGCCGAGCCTTAAAAATCTTGTCAGTGCAGCGATCGAGGCGAGAAATGAGAACGGCTGATATTTTCAGGAGAAAGACTGTATTTTCGCTGGAGATATTTCCGCCGAAAAGAGATATGAACGAAAGCGTTATTTACAGCACTCTCGATGAGCTTACGGATATTCACCCCGACTTCATCAGTGTGACCTGCGGTGCAGGCGGCGGCAAAAACGGCAGCAGAACTATACGGATAGCCTCGGATATCATTAACAGATATGATACGACCAGTGTGGCGCATCTGCCCTGTATCGGTCTGACAAAAGAGAGGGCGGCGCAGATACTTGACTGCATCAAGGAAAGCGGTATCGAGAATGTGCTTGCGCTGCGGGGAGATATTCCCGACGATAACGGAGTGACGGGGGATTTTTCTCACGCAGACGAGCTTATAACTTTCATACGTGAGAACTATGATCTCAACATTATTGCCGCCTGCTATCCTGAGGTCCATCCCGAAAGCAGGAATACTGTCGAGGATATCATTCACCTGAAAAACAAGGTGGACTGCGGTGTGGGCCATCTTATCACACAGCTTTTTCTTGACAACCGGCATTTTTATGATTTCCGTGAAAATGCCCAGCTCGCAGGGATAGATGTTCCCATCGAGGCGGGTATCATGCCTGTGACAAATAAAAAGCAGATCGAGAGGATAGTAAAGCTGTGCGCAATAGAACTGCCGGCTAAATATGTACGTGTCCTTGAACGCTATGAAGACGACCCCGTGGCCTTGCGTGATGCAGGCATAGCCTACGCTGTGGATCAGATAACGGAGCTTGCTGCTGAGGGCGTTGACGGCATACACCTTTACACAATGAACGATCCTCATACTGCACATAAGATCTATGATGCGGTAAAAAACGTCATCTGATGAAAATGTAACATAACGGCTGTGAGAACGGCTGGATATCAATGCGGATATCCAGCCGTTTTTTATATATACGGTGACAGGCCTGACGTTTTCGCTCTGTGGAAGACGTCAGCGGAGACACTGACCTGAATTTTTGAAACCGTCAGTTTCAAATCTTTAATATACCTCACAGAAACTGCGAGAAACAGTGATATTATGAGGTATAATTATTTCAAAATGCTAAAATAACAGTTGACGGAAAGAAACATTTCTGATATAATACCTGTGAGGTGAGAGATATGTCCGCAGTAGTTGAAACAAATATTTATCCCTATGCTGAAAAGACCGGGAACCTGCCGGTCTGTCTGAGGGGCATCGGCGGTACTGAGTGGCAGGGCTATCATAAAGAAGGCTCTGACGGCTGTTGGTACAAGATACTTTACTGTGTCAAGGGCCGTGGCTGCCTGCATTACGATGACCAAAGCACAGAGATATCTGCGGGCGATATTTTCTTTATGCCCAGGGCTTACCCTCATGAATACTGCCCTATTGACAGGAAATGGACGGTCAGGTGGGTGGTATTCGACGGCAAAGGTATCAAGGATATGCTTTCGGAGCTGGGGCTGGGCGCTCCTGTTGTATTAAAAGGCTGCGAGCTGAAGGAGCTTAACAGGCTGTTCGACAGGATACTTCTTATCCTGCGGGCCGACAGGATAAACGGGATATTCCGCTGCTCGGGGCTTTGCTATGATATGATACTCGAACTTCACGGCCTTTTGATGAACGAAGTCATGCCGGGGATCAGTGTTAAAAACGAGATACTGCTGCCTGTTCTTGATAACATCGAGGACAATTTCAGGCGGGATCTTCCCATAACGGAGCTTGTGGAGCTGAGCGGCGTTTCGCACCAGTATCTCGGAAGGATATTCCGTCAGGCAATGGGGACTTCGATCGAGAAGTATATTATGAAAAGACGTTTATGGGAGGCTAAGCATCTGCTGCTCGAAACGGACAGCCCCGTCAGTGAGATAGCAAAGAAATGCGGATTTCGTGACTCGGGATATTTCAGCACCGTTTTCAGGCGGGAGGAAAATATGTCGCCCATTGAATACAGAAGGATCAGTAAAAAAACAGTTGAATGAAAGGAAATGATACTATGAAAACA
Organism: Ruminococcus sp.; assembly: GCA_017478965.1. Taxonomy (GTDB): domain Bacteria; phylum Bacillota; class Clostridia; order Oscillospirales; family Ruminococcaceae; genus Hominimerdicola. Next base: position 4,803 of record JAFVCV010000038.1, read on the forward strand.
CCGCTTGCAGCAGTACCGCCTATGGGCTGGAACTCCTGGAACACCTTCGGCTGGAACATCAGCGACGAACTTATCAGGACCACCGCAGATTTCTTCGTTGAGAGCGGATTGAAAGACGCAGGATATGAATACATCGTCATTGACGACACCTGGTCGGAGAAACAGCGTGACGGCAGCGGCAGGCTGGTCCCTGACAGGAACAAGTTCCCGGAGGGCATGAGAGCCCTTGCCGACTATATCCACAGCAAGGGCCTTAAATTCGGTATGTACTCCTGCGCCGGCACCCACACCTGCGGAGGCTATCCCGGGAGCTTTGAGCATGAGTTCGTCGATGCAGAGACCTTTGCGCAGTGGGGCGTTGACTACCTGAAATACGACTACTGCTACAAGCCGCTTTCGGCAGACGGGGCGAACCTTTACAGGAGAATGTCGATGGCCCTTCGCAGCTGCGGCAGAGATATACTTTTTTCGGCCTGCAACTGGGGCGCAGACGATGTGCTGCACTGGATACGCTCGTCGGGAGCGCAGATGTTCCGCTCCACGGGTGATATCCAGGATAACTGGTTCAGTATAAAGAACATCGTGGATTCACAGCTGGCGCACCAGCCCTACGGCGGCTCATACTGCCATAACGACATGGATATGCTGGTCGTCGGTATGCACGGAAAGGGCGACAATGCCGAGGTGCTTGGCAGCGTCGTGGGCGGCTGCACTGATGTGGAATACAAGACGCATTTTGCACTGTGGGCGATGATGAACTCGCCGCTTATGATCGGCTGCGATGTGAGAAAAATGGACGATACTGCAAAAGAGATACTGACCAATAAGGATATCATCTCCATAAACCAGGATATCGAATGCAGGGGACCTTATATCATCAGGCAGTGGAACAATCCCGAGAATGTCTTTGCACTCGTAAGGCCCCTCTCTTCCGGCGAATATGCCGTCGGACTGTTCAATCTGAGCGACAAGCGTGCTGAGATGAGCCTACAGTTTTTTGACATGGGTCTGCCTGTGTCTTCGGGAAGAGGGCTGGAATTCTACGACTGCTATTCACATTCTGCCGCAGGTACGTTCACTGAGAGATATGCGGCTCAGCTTGACTCCCATGACTGTGCGGTATTCAAGGTAAAGGCAGTAAGGCTCTGATGGCGAATCACAAGACCTGCATGGAGTGCGGAGGGGAGCTGCTTGCTGATGATATCGCCATTCACCGAAAGCTTATAAACCGGGGAGCAGAGGAGTTTTTCTGCATAGACTGTCTTGCACGGAAACTCGGCTGTAAACGTGAGGATATCCAGCGGCTCATAGAATACTACCGCAGCACAGGGACTTGTACCCTGTTCGTATGACGTACACACAGATACCGCCCGCAGGCGCACGTCCTGCGGGCGGATCTTTTAATGCTGTACCTGCGCTGTCAGCGCTTCAACAAGCTCCCTCTTTTCATACAGCACACAGCCGCCTTCGTGGTCGTCCATCAGGATATCTCCGCTTTGCAGCGCTGTGAACAGCGGCGAACGGATAGCCTGACGCAGAGAGGTATTTTTTACATTGGTATCCGAATATGGCGAGAAGGGACAAGGCTCTGCGCCGCCGTGGGAATTGATATGGAAAAAGCCTCTGCCTGCCGCCACGCAGCCGCCGGAGCTTTTCTCGTCCCCCGGGAAAGAAATATAGACCATCTCGGGGCGCTCCTTACGAAGCCTTGCTGTCTCAGCTTGCAGATATCCACGCTCAGCGTCACCCGGCGCAAGCTCCTTGCTCTCCTCGGTGACGGGGACATACTCCACAAAAATGACCGCCTTGCAGCCACGTTCTGCCAGACTGTCAAGAAACTCATCGCAGCAGACCTCCCTGTAATTCTGCCTGGTCACCGTTACTGACGCCCCGAAGATGAGCCCCCGCTTTCTGAACTCCTCCATGTTGGCGATGAGCTTGTCATATATGCCCTTGCCCCGGCGTGCGTCGGTCGTTTCTTTGCTGCCCTCTATGCTCATGACAGGCACGAGGTTCCGGCATTTGTCGAATAGCTCGAAATACCGCTGGTCGATGTAGGTCCCGTTAGTGAAAATGGGAAAGAGGATATTCTGTTTTTTGCCTGCCGCCTGGATGATATCACGCCGCAGCATCGGCTCGCCGCCCGCAAGCAGGATAAAGCTGATACCCAGCTCGTCGGCCTCGTCGAATATTTTCAGCCACTCTCCGCTTGTGAGCTGCTTTACCGGTTCTTCATCAGTGGTCGCATTATTGCACCTGGAATAGCAGCCTGCACAGTGGAGGTTGCAGCTGCTGGTTATGCTTGCGATAAGAAACGGCGGGATATGCTCGCCCTTGTCCTCGGCGATCCGGCGTTTCTTTGAAGCGGTGCGGCTGGCTATGGCAAACTTAGCCATGAATGCGCTTTCTCTCGGGTTTTTAAGCGTCGCCTTAACAGCTTCTGCGACTATGCCCTCAACGCCCTTTGTCATATATTCCTGTATATCGAATGGTTCACTCATTTTTATCACCTGTCACCTTTCGGGCAAAGGCCTTTACAGCCTGTATATCGTCACTGTCAGGCTTGCCCCTGTGCATCATCTTGAAGCTGCCCCTGCAATGGAACTCCTCATCTGAGACTGAGACTCCCGACTGCCCGCAGAGCTTTTTTATCTGAGGATAGGTGGATACAGTCATCGCCGAAGTGCTGACGTTCACGAGCGTTCCTATATTGTCCTTGTTGTCGGCTATAAACTGTTTGACCCTGCCGTCAACGCCTGCCCAGTAGACGGAATTGCAAAGAAACAGTAAGTCCGTCCTTTCCTCGAGAGGCGCCGTTATATCCTCAGCTTCGATACCAAGCTCCTGTGCGACCGCATCTGCGAGCTTTTTGGTGTTGCCGGACTTTGTATAATATCTTATAGCTGTTTTCATGACCAGTCCTCCTAAATACGGTGTTTTTCCAGACGTTCTCTGATAATGCCGTTGATGACCTCGGACATCTCCTGCTTAGCCTGCTCGTCCGGCTCGGCATCGCCGGTAAATCTGCTGTACAGCTCGGGGTATTCCCGTGCTATATGATTGCAGGTGCAGCTTTCTGCATGATCTCTGACAAAGGAAGGTATCATTTCCATATACTCGGGCCTGACAAGTGAGATGATCCTTTCATTCGCAGTCATTTTTCTTCACCTCCGTTGTACATCAAAAACGGTCTTAATTTTTCGGGCATGGCCCGGTACAGATGATCCGCAAGCTTTTCGGTGGAACAGTCGGAGCCGTTGAAAAACCAGTCTATGATGGTAAAAGATATTCCTCTGAGATAGAATTTCGCATCAAAGATCATCTCCTCATCGGCATTTCCCCCGCTGGCATTGATTATCATCCCGGTCAGAAGTCCGACGCTCCTTTCGTGTGCAGACTGGAAAAACGAATTCTGCCCCACGGTATTTGTCAGCGCATTTTTGTAAAAGCTGCGGTCGCTGTCGAGTATCGTCACCATGTCAAAAAGCGCTTGCCGCCAGCTTTCGTTACCCTCGCAGAAGTCAAGAAAAATATCCTCCAGCTGATAGTTGTATATCCAGGCGATAAGCTCATATTTATCGTGAAAATGGTGATAAAAAGTGCCTGCTGACATTCCGCAGTTGTCGGTGATCTCCCTGACGGTGATCTTGTCCACCGGTTTTTTATGCGCCAGCTCGTGGAGGGATTCACCGAGGAGCTCCTTTGTGGTCTTTCTGTAGATCATATATCCGACCGCCTTCCGCATCTATGTACTCTCAGTATAGCAGAAAACAGTCGGATGTCAATGCAGAGATCCGGCTGTTTATGCAATTTTTTTACATTTTCGCAAAAATATAAAAACGGCTGCTTTATTGCTTTACGGCAATAGCCCGCTCTGTTCCGGCGCTGAAAATGCTCCGTGGCCATATCTGAGGCCTGCAAAAACAGGTCTGTTTTGTATCAGAAAAAACTGAGCTGTTCGTATTCCTCAGGAAATTGCGCTGTATAGGCAAAGCATTTGTCTGGCTCATGTATGATACCGTACTTCTCGCATATCTCATGAAATCTTCGCATGAGCCGCTGGCTGTTGTCGCTGACCACATCGTAAGCGCTGCCGTATTTCATCATATACCGCCTGCTCAGTCCGGGAAAATGTTTATCCAGCGCCTGATAGTAATACTCCCTGTTCCCATCACGGAGAGTCATCCCGATATTAAAGCAAACTATCCCCTTAACGCCTGCGTCAAGACAGTGCTCCATGAGCCTGTCAAAGTTTTCGTCAGTATCAGTCAGGAAAGGCAGAAGCGGTGTGAGCCATACAACAGTGGGGATATGGAGTTTCTGAAATTCTTTCAGCACCTCATATCTCCTGCTTGTGGGGCAGACATTCGGCTCGATGATACTGCTGAGTTTATCGTCTGCATTGGTCAGCGACATTTGCAGAACGCTCCTGCCCTTGCGGTTGATACTGTCAAAAAGGTCGATATCCCTAAGCACACGGTCTGATTTTGTGATAACAGTGGCCCCGGACCCGTATTTGTCTATAAGCTCAAGGCACTTCCTGGTGAGCATCAGCTTTTCCTCGCAGGGCTGATAAGGGTCGCTCATGGAGCCTGTGCCTATCATTATTCTCCGCCGTTTGCGCCTGAGTATATCTTCAAGAAGCACGGGCGCATTGACCTTTACTTCGATATCCTCGAACCTGTGCTCGATACGGTAGCATCTGCTCCTGCTGTCACAGTAGATACAGCCGTGGGTGCAGCCACGATAGATGTTCATTCCGTTCCAGCGTGTGAGCAGGGCCTTTGCTTTTACATAGTGCATATTTATCACTCATCCTGTCAGTATTCGCCTATGGCCTCGGTGCGTTTCAGAATAATAATACCACATTTCTGACAGAAGTGCAAGCTTGCCCTAAATACTGCTCAAAACAGGAGCGCTGCTGTGGGTCAGAGAAAAAAGCTGAGGGCGTCTGTCTGTCCTGACTGCACAAGGACACAACTAATTCATAATTTTTATTGTGTATTGTGTAAGAAGTTCAGGAGCCTTTATTGTGCAAGTTTTTTGGTGCAACAGCTTGACAAACACCAGATATTGTGGTATTATTATAACTGCGGTACAATATAACGGATAGTTAAGACCCACGCAGGCAGGCACGGATAACGGGCTTTTTATGGGCTGTTCCGGCTCGGAAGGGCGTTTTTACGGACAGGTATCCTACAACGGGCGGGTCTTGTTACGGTCTGCGGTCCCATGACCGTTAGTATATTTGAGGAAAGAGGAGATAGTGATGATAAGTGTAAATGTGAAGAACGGTGAGCTTTCACAGGCTGAGATCGACGCATATGTGGCAAGGGCGCACGAGCTTTATCCCGGCAAGGCCATCGAGTCCATCGACCTGAATGTTGACGGGGAGTATGTTGATGTGGATTATCATTTTGCAGCAGTACCTTTCCAGAGGATCAGGAGGATCACCGGCTATCTGGTCGGCACTCTCGACAGGTTCAACGACGCCAAGCGCAGCGAAGTGGAAGACAGAGTCAAGCACGGACTTGTGAGCTGAGAAAGACAGTACATATATCATGATGAGGAGCCGGCCCTGGCAGGGAGGCTCTGATTTTTTTGGATAAGCGTGAGAACGCCTAACAGCGGGGTTTGCGCAGAGGGAAAGACAAGTCTTAAATAATGTGTGAATAAACACAAAATAATCATTTAATCCTCCTCATATTTTTAGTCAAGGCTACAAAGATTTGAAAAAAAGCCCGAAAACAGGGGCTTTTGATTTGACAAAGGCGAATGTATGGGGTATAATATCATCATAAAACAGATCGTTAAGATCTTCGTGATGATCTTAGGGACGGTCAAATCAAAATGGAGGTAGTTTAAATGAAAAAAGCTGAACTGATCGCTGCTATCGCTGAAAAGAACGGCGGTACCACCAAGAAGAGTGCTGAACAGGCTCTCGACGCTGTAATAAGCACAATCGCTGAGGCTCTTGAAAAGGGCGACAAGGTCGCAATCCCCGGTTTTGGTACTTTTGAAGTACGTGACCGTGCTGCAAAGAAGTCCATCAACCCTGCTACCAAGGAGCCTTTCATCGTTCCTGCAAAGAAGGTGCCTGCATTCAAGGCTGCCAAGGCTCTGAAGGAGAACGTTGACAAGAAGAACAGCAAGAAGGCTGCTAAGAAGACCGCAAAGAAGAAGTAATTCTTTAAATAACCCAATTATCAGAAAAGGAGATTTTCGTTATGGCACGTACAACAAAAACTGCTGAGAAGGCAGCCGAACTCAAGGAAGAGGCTGTTGCTAAGGTCGACAAGGCTGCTGAGGCTCTGAAGGAGACCGGCGCAAAGGCTACCAAGACTGTTAAGAAGACTGCTTCCAAGGCTAAGGATGCTACAAAGACCGCTGCTGCCAAGGTAAAGCAGACCGCAGCTAAGGCTGCTGAGAAGGACGCTGTAGTCATCGAGTTCGGTGACAAGCAGATCGATGTAGCAGCAGTTATCGCAGCTGCAAAGGCTGACTACAAGGCTAAGGGCAACAAGGCGCCCAAGGCAGTAAAGCTTTATATCAAGCCTGAAGAGGGCGTAGCTTACTACACCGTTAACGATCAGGGTGCTGACGATCAGAAGGTAGATCTTTGATCGGATATCTGTCCTGTGAGGAAAGATACAGAGAACACCGGCATTGATTTTATAGGATCGTGAAGGGTCTGACGCTGTCATCTTAATGGTGGCAGCGTTTTTTATTTGCATGGCGGCGGTGTCATGCTATGATCTCTTTCAGGGACGGCCGGAGGTGCTGTCCAAAGAATACATACACGGTATAGTTACCGTCAAGAAAGGAGCCCTGAAAATGGCAAGGAACAAATTTGCGCTCTGCTGCGCACTGAGACACATTTATTTCAATGATTACGGTCTGGATAAGACCTTTATCATGAGCGACCTTCTGGCACTGACTGCATATTATGCCGATCAGGATACGCCGCCTGAGATAATTTCAAACCAGAAAAAGCTGCATCTGTGGCTGACAAAGATAGAGATAATCAAAAAGCTCGAACAGGAGCAGGGGGAAGCTGTGATCGCAAACCTTATGCACGAGCTGGATCTTATCAACATCAATGCCATGCTGCAATATGTCAAAAACAAGGCCCTGGAAGCAGGAGATCTCTCCATGCAGCATATCAAGGGTGACAATGATAAATGGTGAGCCAGAGGAATACTGGATAAAAAACGAGCCCCTGAGCGGTGGATACTGCTCAGGGGCTGTATTTGTTATAAGGCATCTCTCAGATTATGAATTTCTTGGCCTTGTTGACGATACTGCGGTCGTTCTCGTAAGCTAAGACCTGGCTGCACCGGTCTATCTCCACCCACCTGATCTCAGCGATCTCATCCTCCTGTGGGGTGTAATCCGTATTCTTGGCCCGGCCGATAAAGTATACCACTATCTTCTGTGTGTCCTTTCTCGGCGAATACGAAACGATCTCCCTGAAGGTCGTATCAAGATTTACGTCTATCCCCGTTTCCTCCATTATCTCACGCTTTGCCGTTTCTTCCTCTGTCTCATTGCCTTCCACGTGGCCCTTGGGAAATGACCAGTGGCCGCTGTTGATGTGCTTTATCAACAATATCTCGGTATTGCCAGGGTATTTTCTGTAAACTATGGCTCCGCAGGATTTTTCATGCTGCATTTCTGGATTTTCCTTTCTATAAGATACATTGATATTATTATATCACATCAGACTTGATTTGTCTATACCTTTCTGAAAAAACACAGGATTTTTTGTGCATTGTGACAGTTAAGGGCAGTTAAGGCGAAGTCCCGTGCCGCTCAACAGGACGGGGTCCGGCTCATGTGCGGATACCTTACCTTGTGGTAAGCCGGGGCCTCAAGCTCTGCTGACCTGGGAAAGGCTGGGCCTGGGGCCGGATTTTTATGGTCAAAATATACAAAATAGGGAGAGATATAAAGAATATAATAAGTTACAACGTTGAAATATTTTGTTACCATCTTGTAATATTTCTGAAAGTGTGGTAATATATTAAGCGTAGGGAAATAATGGACAGCCTGAGGGCTGTGTGAAAGGAAATGAGGACATGAATAAGCTAAAGACTGTTACTACTCTGGCCTGTCTGGTGCTGACCGGGGTATTCGGTGCAGTTACATACCATGCCGCACAGAACACACCTGAGCTTGGCAGCAGGGAGGACAAGGCCGTTTCAAGCAGCGCCGATATCTCTTCGGTCGTTACTGCGGCTCCTTTGCCCACTGAGGAGGAAGAGGAAGTAACTGAGATCACTGAGAGGACTGTTATCGTGCTCAACGACAGCAGCAGGCTGGGTGCTGAAAAAGAGAACAGCGGAAGTTACAAGCTGACGGCTGAAAAGCTGACCTATGCCGCAAGGGCCGCCGCTGCCAGGAGCGATGTGTCGGTCAGGGCTGCCGAAAAGAAGGCTGCCGACAATAAAGCGGCAGAAGAAAAGGCCAGAGCTGCTGAGACAGTCACGACTGCTGCCCCCGCAGAGACTGCTGTACCGGAGGAGGTAAGGGCGGACCCTGTGCCGGATCATGAGATAAAGGCTTATCAGGCTGCGCCCGAGGAGGAGACAGCCACCTATATCACTGAGAAGAGCGGACCGGAACCTGTGATCACTGAGGAACAGCCCGTGACCACCCAGGCTCCCGAGGCTGAGGAGATACCTGAAGAGACTGAAACTTCCGCTCCGGAGGAGAGCGCTCCCGCCGAAGAGCCGCAGGAAACTGAGGACAGCAAGGCTATCACCGTTTCCGACTCGGATTACATACTGCTTTGCAACGTGGTGGCTTATGAATACGGTGCGGACTTCGTGCCTGTTTACGACAAGGCTCTTGTGGTCGAGGTCGTAATGAACAGGGTGAATTCCAGCCGTTACCCCAACAACATCTACGATGTGCTGACCCAGTACAATCAGTTCACAGGCTGCTGGAACTACGTAAACTTAGGCACTTTCTCCTATAAGGTAACAGACAGCGTAAAAGCTGCGGTGGACCTTTATCTTTCGGACCCCACCCAGTTTGACCACGGCTACATAGGTTTCTGGGGCGACGGCTACTGGAACCATTTCAAGACGTATTGACCGTATGATGATACATATATCCCCCTTATGACCAGGGCAGGAAGGCAAAGGCTTTCCTGCCCTTGTGCTTTACTCCAAAGTTCAGCACGACCCGCTGCGGGGGCTGATGGCCGGATAAGCGTCAGCTGAGTGGCGTTTTGGCCGGGGTGCAGGTCGGGGCTTGCCATCAGCTCATCTGCTTTGGGCATGAAAAAAGCACCTTGTGTGTGCAGGGTGCTTGATCGATCCATATCTTCATCTTTGTTTCTGCTGACATGGCACGGGACCTGGCCTTTCTCGCAGGCGTTCTATGAACGCCTGGACCGCACGCCCTGCCGCTGTCAGGCTCTCAGTCTGTGGGCAGATCTCTTTTCGGGAGCCTTGACACATAAAGCAAATATGCGCCTGCTATGAGTATCTTTATGCCGACGACCAGCAATGCTGCGTTTCTTTCGCCGAGCCTGCCGGTAAGGATATCACCTGTGGTGAAAGCTGTCAGACAGTTATTGAAAGCATGAAAAGCGATACACGGGAGAATGCTCGATGTTCTCAGGAATATAAGTACCAGCAGGAAGGCGACTGCTGCGGCATAAACGACCTGAACTGAATTTTCAAACAGATCGCTCCCGTTGAGAATATTGACAAAATGTCCGACGCCAAAGGTAAGGGAAGATATGATGACTGCTCTTGTCAGGTTTTCTTTTGCGATACCTCTGAAAAGGAACCCTCGGAATATCACTTCTTCAAGAAAACCCACACAGCACATCATAATGAAACGCAGAACGCTGACGAGGGGCGAATATTCCGTTCCCATGCCGAAAAAAGCCGCTACGGACGCCGTCAGCGCAAGGGGGATATAAAAGAGCATCCGTCCTGAGGATACTTCCGGTTTTTTCAGTCCCAGATAGTTTGAAAGACCGTTCTTTCTGATAAAAAGGAGCAGCACCGCAGTCATTGCGATCATACATACCGTCTCGGCAAGGAACTCGATGCCTATAGTCTCGGATATCCTCTGAGCTGCACTGGCGGCGAATACATATATCACGATCAGCAAAACTGCAAAGGTAACTTCATTCTTTTGAAACAGTTTCATCGTTCTTCTCCTTTCAGAGCGGCAACAGCGCCGTTAAAAGCCTTACTGAGCATTGCCGCAAAGTGGGCTTTGTCATAACTTATGGTATTATTAGCGATAAGGCTCGCAGCACCGTGTACGCAGACGAACATCAGTTCAAACACCTCACGGGCCTGCTCCACGGTCATATCTGCCGACCGGCACAGCGGAGCTATCAAAGGTGAAAGACCTTCTGCGTTCATGAGATCGCTGAAGCTGATATTCTTAAAACTGTCCGACTGGAAAAGGAAACGGAACAAATGCTTTTCCTCGGCAGCAAAATTTATATACCTTAAACCTATGGACATAAATGGATCTGCGGCATCGGGGTCGGGGGTAAGGATATACTCTGTGTGCAGCTTGTCGGCGGCTTCATATACAGCGGTTTTCAGGTCGTTCACGGTCTGGAAATGGTACATTACAGGCTGTGTCGAACATTCAAGCGCTGCGGCTGTGCGCCGCACATTCAGGCATTCAGCGCCTTCTGAACGCACTATCTTCACCCCTGCGGTGATTATCATATCTTTTGTGACCTTGGCTTTTGGCGGCATAGTACTGCTCCTCCCTTGTAACATATGTTATATAACAAGTGTATTATAACATATGTTATAAGATCTGTCAAGTCTTCTCTGAAAAAAATATCCATTTGACCGGCCAGGCCATAAGCTGATAAAACAGCGCACCCTACAGAGAGAGATCAACAAAAGGACGGCCCATAACGCTCCTTTGAAGTGAATAGTGAAAAATGAAGAGTGAATAGTGAATAGTACAGAAACGCCCTGTTAGGCACTCTAAACTATTCACTCTTCACTCTTCACTATTAACTAAGCCCTTGCCGCATTAGCGACAAGGGCGTTTCTGGTGGAGATGACGGGAGTCGAACCCGTGTCCGAAAACCGATCCGCACGAATTTCTACGAGTGTAGTCGGTCATTGCGGCTTGCGCCTTTTCCCTTTCCGCCGGGCAGATCGACACGCCTTGCGGTTCGGTAGGCTGTTGTACATCCTCAGGCTACAGCCATTGCCTCAGGACGTTCACCACTAGTCGACGCCTTGTCCCGAGCCGTGGTTCTCTCAGGCAAGACGGGCGCTGCACTTAGGCAGCAGCCAGTTCAAAATTATCGTTGTCGTTTAAATTTATAAACTTACGCCTTTTTAGGAGTGTGCGCTCCTCCACTCGCTTATCATGTTTCAGAGTCCCCGTCGAAACCTTTACATCCCCATGATCTGTTTTTTTGCAAAGAAAAGATGCCCCGGACAGGCTTTCTCAGGAATTGCGGTCTTTGAGAGTGCGCTCGATCTCACGGTCGGCGGCACGCCTGGCCATGTCCTCACGCTTGTCATGGAGCTTTTTGCCTTTGCACAGCCCCAGGGCCATTTTGACCCGGCTGCCCTTGAAATAAAGAGCCAGCGGCACCAGTGCCAGACCCTCCTGCCTGACCTTGCCGAAAAGCCGCATTATCTCCCTCTTGTGCAGCAGCAGACGCCTTTCACGCCGTGGGTCACGGTTAAAGATGTTCCCGTGCTCGTAGGGGCTGATGTGCATACCTTTCACCCACATCTCGCCGTTCTCTACACTGCACCAGCTGTCCTTGAGATTTACGCTGCCGCTGCGGATAGCTTTGACCTCAGTCCCCACCAGCTCGATGCCGCATTCGATAGTTTCCAGCACGAAATAATCATGCCGGGCCTTCCTGTTATCAGCGATCTGCTTGGTGCCTTTTTTGTCGATGGCCATTCTCTCCGCTCCTTTTGCGACAGTTTTCCCCAAAGCGGGCCTTACGGTCCTGCTTTGAGTATTATATTATAACACATATGTCGGTGCTTGTCAAGAGTTTTTTCAAAAAAATCCGAAGGTCCCGATTGCGGGGACAGGTCGGAAATGATCTGGGCTAGGGGGGTGTTTAAAAAATCGCTGCGTGGGGTTTGCACAATATTTTAACTGATTTAAGTCGGTTTGTTGTGGAAAACGCTAGAGAGGGGCGGGGGAAATTTGTTTATAATGAGAATTGTTAACAGGGGTAAAAAAGTGTATAATTAAGGTGGTGATATTCTGCCCGGGGCGGCAGGGTGCTGTCGGGCGGGGTCTCGCCTGGTAGTCAGGGGGGATATGATGAGTTTAAAGAGGTTATTCTGCGGCATTTTTGCGGGGGCTGCGGCGCTTTGTATGTCGGTGTCGGAGGCTCCTGAGGCGGGGTCTGAGGGACTTTTGTCCGGGGGCGCTCTTGCAGTGGCTGCGGAGCACGGCGGTGAACTGCCTGGGGAGAGCGTTGTGTGCGTTCCTGCGGCGGGTGCGGTCATGACTGTGATGGCTGCGCCGGAGGACGAGCGGCAGAAAAGTGACAGCAGCGTGGCTCAGAAAAAGACCATGAGCCGCCGTATCTACGACTGCACGGGCGTATGTGCGGGGGTGGGAGTACTGATGATCCTTCTGCTCGCAATAAAAAAGAAACGCTAGTCCTAAGGGTCCTAAGGCCGGACGGGCCGTGTCCGCCTATTATTGGTTTGAGATCAGGAATAATTTTGCATGACGGCGGCGCTTTACGTGGCAGCGAGATGGTTGAGGGGCAACGTATCTCCAAGGCAGAAAAAACGTATGTCAAAGGTACGTGGGGCAGAGAGCATTGTAATGACCCGACCCCCGCCGGGGGGCGGAACACGATATTTTTATAGGTCAGCGATACTGAGAGGGGGAGGCATAAAAATGATGACTAAGATATCTTATGGGCTTTATGTGGTGACGGTGAGAAACGGGAACAGAGCTAACGGGTGCGTCATAAACACTTTGCAGCAGGTCACGTCTTCACCTGAACGGGTCAGCATATGCGTCAACAAGGCTGACCATACGGAGTATATGATAAGGAGCAGCGGGGAGTTCAACGTTTCGGTGCTGGACGAAGGAGCACAGTTCGGGCTTTTCACCAGGTTCGGTTTTGCCACGGGCAGGTGGGAGAACAAGTTTTACGGCTACACTGCGCCCAGGGCGGCCAACGGGATACCTTACATCAAGGAGGGGGCCTGCGCCTATCTGTGCTGCAAGGTGGTAAAGACTGTTGACCTGGGGACACACACTTTGTTCATCGCTGAGACTGACGGCGGCGAGGTGCTTTCGGACAGGGCGCCGATGACCTACGCTTATTACCATGCCAATGTCAAGCCCAAGCCTGTTCCGGCGCCTGAAACTGAGGATATCGGGGAAGATGCAGAACGGTGGGTGTGCAACATCTGCGGGTATATCTATGAGGGGCCGCTGCCGGAAGACTTCGTCTGTCCTGTATGCAAGCACGGGGCTGCGGATTTCAGTAAAATGTAGCTATGGGCGCTCAGGCATTTGTCAGGTCTTTGATTTTGTCAGGTCTTTGATAAGGAATAAGGATATCAGTGCCGCCGGAGGATATGCTGCCGGCGGCACTTTGCTGTCTGCGGCGGGAAAAAGGACGGCGAGGGTAGTTCCTGCACCTTGGCCGGGGGGCGCAAAAAGTTGACAACAGCGGTGGGATATGGTATAATCACAGGTAAGCGGCTGGGGGCCGAAGTGCTGTTTTATGGGGCGGTGGAGAGTATGATGGGAAACACGCAGAAGAAGATACTTATAGTGGGGGACGGCGCCGCAGGGAGCTGTCTTGCGCACTTTATGATAAAGGCCGGTCACAGTGTGACATTCCTCACACAGGGCAAAAGGCGAAACATACTGATGAAGAACGGGCTGATAATCCGTCACAGGCTTCAGCACAAGCGGACGGTGGATAAGCCGCAGACCGTGGGGAAGGCGGACGGAGGAGAGCGTTTTGATGCGGTATTCGCTGCACAGACCTTTGACAGGCGCCGGGAGGATCTGGAGCTTATCTCAGGTATAGATGCGCCTATAGCGGTGCTGACGGGCAGCGACCCGGAGCCGGAGAAGACTCTGAAAAGTCTGACGGATCTTTGCAAAGAGAACGGGAAGAGCAAGCAGGTGCTCTTTGCAGACGCTGCGGCGGTGGGAAAAAACGAGGGGAGAGCTGTGAGCCTGGTGAGGGCCGGCAGGTGCCGGGTATATATCGGACAGCTCAGCGGCCGGGTACCGAAGGAAGTCAGGCGCATGGCGGAGGATGTGTTAGGCGGGACCGGGCTAAGTATCAAGTGGCAGGACCGCATGGAGGACTATCTGCTGTGCAAGGCCTGCACGATGCTGCCGTTAGCTTATGTTTATTTCGCCTGCGGCGGGGACCTTAAAAAGTCCACGGCGATGCAGCGCAGACAGATGATCTCCGCCATGGGAGAGGCTTTTGACACTGTTAAGGCCATGGGCCGCAGGGTGCTGCCGAAGAAAAGAGACAGGTGGACAAGGCCGGGACCTTTATACACCATGGCCTGTCTGGTGATGTTCGTGCTGGCTAAAAGCTCCCTTGGGGAGCTGACGGTGGGGGCTTACTGCAAAAGTTCTCTGAAGGAGATAGAGCTGACGGACAGGCGGTTCATGGAGCTGGCGGCAGGCACAGGGCGGCCTATGCCGAACTTTGAGATGCTCAAAAAACAGACGCCTGCATATGCAAAGCTTTACAGCCTTGCCGAAGGGCAGGAGGAATAAGGGGCCGATCTTTTGCAAGGCCGGGCCGTGCAGAGCGGCCGGACAGGGATACATAGGAACGGAGCAGGAAAATGCAGTGGGAACAGCTTTTGTGTGACAAGAGACAGGGAGGGTCCGGCAGGAGGAGCGGGGACGTGAAAAACACGGACCTGAGGAGCGAATTCCAGAAGGACTATCACAGGATAATATGCAGCGCATCTTTCAGGAGATTACAGGACAAGACACAGGTCTATCCCCTTGACAGCAGTGATTTTGTCAGGACCAGGCTGACACATTCGCTGGAGGTGGCGTCCTTTGCAAGGTCGCTGGGGAACATATGCTTCAAGGAGATAGAGGACCGGGGCCTTGACCCGCAGGTAAGCGGCAGGGTCAGGGAGGACATTTGCAGTATCCTGGAATGTGCGGGGCTCCTCCACGACATCGGGAACCCGCCCTTCGGACACTTCGGTGAGGACACCATAAGGTGCTTTTTCAGGAAGGAGCTTGGAAGGCTGAGCTTTGAGGGGGAGAGCCTGGAGACTTTGCTAAGTGAGAGGATGAGGAACGACCTTTATCATTTCGAGGGCAATGCGCAGGCGCTGAGACTGCTGACAAAGCTGCACTATCTGGTGGACGAGAACGGTATGCACCTGACCTATGCGCTTCTGAACACTCTGGTGAAATACCCGGTGGACTCAACAGGGACTGATCCTGAGAGCGGGGACGTGAAGCTGCACAAGATGGGGTATTATCTAGCGGAGGACGGTATCTACAGGGAGATATCCGAGGCTACCGGGGCGGTGGGCTGCCGCTATCCGCTGACGTTTCTGTTAGAGGCGGCGGACGACATAGCTTACCGCACAGCCGACATAGAGGACGGTGTGAAAAAGGGCTTTATCTCCTACGGGGCGCTTACTGAAGAACTGAGGTCAGCCTCAGAGAAGGAGGGCCTTGGGGACGGGGAAAAAGACTTCATGGAAGAGTCACTGAGGGTCCTGGAGGACAAGCTGAGGGCGGCGCAGAGCCGGGGGATATCAGACCCGGAGATGAACGCTGTGCAGAACTGGGTCATAAGTATCCAGGGCAGGCTCCTTGGCTGTGCGGCGAAGAGCTTTGTGGAAAATTACGCTCAGATCATGGCCGGGGAGTTCGGCAGCGAGCTTCTGAAGGTCAGCGCAGGGAGGAGCCTGGTGAAGGCTCTGGGGAGCATCGCAGTCAGGTACGTTTTCAGGTCAAAGCAGATACTGACCAGCGAGATAGCAGAGAACACCATGCTGACCTTTCTGCTCGAAAGGTTCGTGGGGGCGGCGGTAAGGGCCGAGGAGGGCGCCGTGACCCCGGTGGACAGCAGGCTCATGGAGATAGTTTCGGACAATTACAGATTTATATTTGACAGGTACGCCAAGGGGCAGGACAAGGTCACGAGGGTATATCTCAGGCTGCTGCTCATAACCGACTTCATATGCGGTATGACTGACAGCTATGCCAAGGACCTTTACCGGCGGCTGGCGGGCCTTGACTGAGAGGACCGGTATGATACATTACTATTTCGGCAGCGGCAAGGGCAAGACCTCTGCGGCGGCCGGGGCCTGCATAAGGGCCATGGGCCAGGGAATGAGATGTCTGGCGGTGCAGTTCCACAAGGACGGCAGCAGCGGCGAGATGGCTGCCATGAGGGCTTTAGGGGCTGAGGTAAGGGCCTGCCACGGGGGCGTGAAGTTTTTTAGAAAGATGAACGGGCAGGAGCGGCAGGAGCTCAAAAGAGAACACGACCTTAATCTGAGGGCAGCGATCGGGAGCGATGCCGAGATCATAATGCTCGATGAGCTGGGGGACGCTGTGAAAAACGGTGCGGCGGACATGGAGCTGGTGGAAAAGGTCCTTGAAAAGAGGGGCTGCGAGCTGATAATAACCGGTCACGGGGCGGTGGAGCCGTTTATGGAAAGGGCGGACTACCTGACGGAATTCGGGTGCCTGAAGCACCCGTACAAGAACGGGATAAAGGCCCGGAGAGGCATAGAGTGGTAGGCCCGGCCGGTGTGACGGAAAGGCAGGAAGATGGAGGAGCTTTATATCTACAAGGGGGCTAAAAAGCTGCGGTGCGGGTTCACCACGGGGACTTGTGCGGCGGGGGCCGCAAAGGCGGCAGCCGAGGGGCTGCTGACGGGGAACACGGTAAAAAATACGGAGATAATGACCCCTAAGGGGATAGCGGCAAGGCTTGACATAGCCGATATACTGACTGAGGCAGACAGGGTGAGCTGTTCGGTGGTAAAGGACGGCGGCGATGACCCTGACGTGACCAGCGGACTGAGGATATGGGCGGCGGTGGAAAAGGCGGATAAAGGCATTTTCATTACCGGCGGCCCGGGCGTGGGAAAAGTGACTAGACCGGGACTTGACCGGGCGGTGGGGGACAGCGCCATAAACACTGTGCCAAGGAAGATGATAGAGCTGGCCCTGGAGGAGGTGGCCGAAAGATACGGCTACGGGGGCGGCTTTAAGGTCGTGATAAGCGTCCCCGGCGGTGAGGAGATCGCAAAAAAGACCTTCAACCCAAGAATGGGGATCGTGGGAGGCATCTCCATAATCGGCACCACGGGGATAGTGGAGCCTATGAGCAATGAGTCGATCGTTGAGACTGTGGGGCGGGAAGAGAATATGCGAAAGGCCGCAGGCTATAAGGTGCTGCTGCTGACGGTGGGTAATTACAGCGAGGAGTTCATCCGTCTGGGCGGCACGGGCCTGGAGGAGCTGGGAGTAATGTGCTCGAACTTCATCGGAGAGTCCATTGACATAGCTGTGGGAATGGGCTTTGAGAAGATACTTCTGGTGGGACACATCGGAAAGCTCATAAAGTTAGGGTCCGGGATAATGAACACACATTCTTCTTGCGCAGACGGCAGGATAGAGACGCTGACGGTGTGCGCCGCTCTGGCCGGGGTGGACAGGGAAGTGCTCATGAGCTTTCAGGACTGTGTGACGGTGGACGCCGCACTGGACAAGCTCAGAGAGGGCGCCGGAACCGTGGCGTTAGACAGGACCCTTGACATTCTCACAGGCAGGATAGAACGGTATTTGCAGGCAAGGGCCGGCAGCGGAGTGACTGTCGGGGCGGCGGTGTTCTCCTTCAGATGGGGGCTTGAACTGAAGACCGGCTGCGCTGATGCGCTGCTGAAGGAGCTTATCAAGGAAAAGGCGGATATAGATGGTTGATATCGTAGGAGCGGGTCCCGGGGCGGCGGACCTGATAACGGTCAGGGGAATGAGACTGCTTTCACGGGCGGACAGGGTCATTTATGCCGGTTCTCTGGTGAACAGAGAGCTGCTCGGGTACACCAGGGAGGGCTGCAAGCTATACGACAGCTCGAAGATGACTCTTGACGAGGTCATAGAGGTCATAAAAGAGGCCGAGGACCGTGGGGAGAACACGGTAAGGCTCCATACCGGGGACCCCAGCATTTACGGAGCCATAAGGGAGCAGACTGACAGGCTGGACGATCTTGGGATAAAATACCGGATATGTCCGGGGGTCAGCTCGTTCTGCGGGGCGGCGGCTGCCCTTGGGGCTGAATACACCCTGCCGGGAGGACCGCAGACGGTCATTCTCACCAGGCGTGGGGGAAGGACGGCGGTGCCTGAGGGGGAGAGCATCGAGAGACTTGCTGCCCACAGGGCGTCGATGGTCATATTTTTAAGCACCTCCATGGCGCAGGAGCTGGAGGGGGAGCTGATCGCCGGGGGATACAGCGGGGACACTCCGGCGGCGGTGGTATATAAGGCCACCTGGGAGGACGAAAGGGTGCTGCGCTGCACCGTGGGGACCTTAGGAGAGACTGTGAGGGCGGCGGGCATCAGCAAGACGGCGCTCATCACAGTCGGGGATTTTCTGGGGGAGAGCACGCAGGTATCAAAGCTTTATGACCCTGAGTTTTCCACCGGATACAGAAAGGCTGTGAAGTGATGAGGACGGCGGTCATCTCCCTGACGGAGAGGGGAAGAGAGCTTTCGGCAAGGGCCGCAGAGGTCCTTGGGGCGGACAGGTACTGCTTTTACAGGCACAGCGATGAGAACGCACGGAGCTTTGAGAAACTCGCAGAGCTGACGGCCGAGCTTTTCGGGCGCTATGAGGGACTTGTTTTCATCTGCGCCTGCGGGATAGCCGTGAGAGAGGTGGGGCCGCTTCTGAGAGCAAAGGACCGGGACCCGGCGGTGGTGGTGATGGACGACGGTGGGCGGTTCGCCATTTCCTTGGTGTCGGGCCACCTGGGGGGCGCAAACGGCCTGGCGGGTGAGCTTGCCGTCAGGCTGGGGGCGCAGGCGGTCATCACCACCGCCACGGACAGCAGAGGGCTTTTTTCGCCGGACAGCTTTGCCAAGGAGCGGGGACTCACAATAGGGGACCTCAGGGCAGCAAAGGCTGCGGCGGCGGAGATAGCCAACGGCGGAAAGATCGGTATAGCGGGCAGCTTTGAGATAAGAGATATCCCCCCGGAGCTTGGGGGAGCACAGGACAGCCGGGTCGGTATCTACATCGGGCCGGAGAAGGATATGCGGCCCTTTGAGGTGACTTTACAGCTCATACCCAGGTGTGTGACGGTGGGCATAGGCTGCAAAAGAGGGACCCCGGAGGAGGACATCGAAAAGGCCGTAAGGGCGGTCTTTGATGAGATGGGATATGATATGCGGGCTTTGGAGTCGGTGGCGAGCATTGACCTGAAAGCCCATGAGGAGGGACTTCTTGACTTTTGCGCTAAGGCGGGAGCGGAGCTTCTTACCTACAGTGCGGATGAGCTCAACAGCCTGGAGGGAGAGTTCTCGGAGTCGGACTTTGTAAAGAGCGTCACGGGGGTGGACTGCGTATGCGAGCGCAGCGCCGTGATGAGCGGGGGAAAGCTTATGATAAAAAAGCGTAAGTTTGACGGAGTGACCGCAGCCGCTGCGGTAAAAAAAGAGGTAATAAGCATAGGATAAGGACGCATCGGGGCAAAGGTCTTTTGAAAGGTCTCCCGCAGGAAAAAGCGGGTCAGCCGCACAGACCCGATACCCAAAACGGAGGACAGGAAATGTTATACATAGCAGGCTTTGGCTGCGGGAGCAGAGAGGGCATGACCCTGGAGGTGCAGGCGGCGCTGGAGAGGTGCGAAACGGTGGTGGGATATCGGACCTATACCGATATCATAGCTGAGTTTTACCCCGGCAAAGAATTCATCAGCACCGGTATGAAACAGGAGATCGACAGAGTAAGGCTGGCGCTGGAGCTTGGGACGCAGAAGGACACTGTGATGGTGTGCAGCGGGGACCCGGAGCTTTACGCAATGGCCGGGCTGGCCTTCGAGCTGAGAGGAGAGGGCCGGGAGCCTGAGATAGAGGTACTGCCCGGGGTCAGTGCAGCTTTCAGCGGAGGGGCGCTTTTAGGTGCGCCGCTGACCAACGATATGGCGATAGTGAGCCTTTCGGACCTGCTGACGCCCTGGGAGGTCATAGAGAAAAGACTGAGGGCGGCGGCTATAGGGGACTTTGTGACGGTGCTCTATAACCCCGGCTCGAAAAGCCGCAGGGACGCCTTAAAAAAAGCCTGCGGGATAATGATGGGCTATAGGGATAAAGATACAGTCTGCGGGTATGTCAGAAATATCGGCAGAGAGGGGCAGGAAGCCGGGATAATGACTCTGGGGGAGCTTGGGGACTTTCAGGCGGATATGTTCACCACGGTCTTTATCGGCAGCAGCGCCACGAAAAACATCGGCGGGAAGATGGTCACGCCAAGAGGATACCGTGTTTAGGGCGGTGATCTTCGGCGGCACTACAGAGGGGCGGCTGCTGGGAGAGTTCTGCGAAAGAGAGGGCATAAGTGCGGTGAACTGCGTGGCTACTGCGGAGGGGGCGAAGGTCCTGCCGGAGGGGTGCAGGGTCCTGGTTGGAAGGCTCACCTCTTCGCAGATGGAGGAGCTTTTTGAAAGCGAAGGCTGCACGCTGGCGGTGGACGCCACCCATCCCTACGCCCTGGAGGTAACGAAGAACATAAGGTCCGCCTGCGAAAGGGCGGGGGTAAGATATGTAAGGCTCATAAGGGAACGGGGGCCTGTTTACGGAGAGAGTGCGGGCAGCATGGAAGAGATGAGGCAGATGCTCGATCTTTGTGAGGACCGGGTGCTGAGCACTCTTGGGAGCAAGGAGGCCGGAGAGCTTTCAAAGGTCAGGAACGCCGGGGAGAGGATATGGCTGCGGGTACTGCCGGGAGAAGAGGTAAGGCGGCACTGTGAAGAGCTGGGCTTTGACCCGGAGAAGATCATACAGGCTAAGGGACCTTTTACTGAAAAGCAGAACATGGAGGACCTGATAAAAAGCGGGGCCGGGATACTTCTTACGAAGGAGAGCGGCGCCGCCGGAGGGTACCCGGAAAAGATAAGAGCGGCAATGGCCCAGGGTGTGAGGGTCATAGGACTGAAAGGGCCGCAGGAAGAGGGAATGAGTCTCGCTCAGGTGCAGGACCTGCTGGCGGGACAGGATAAATAAGGCAAGGCGAAAGGCGGAAATAAGATGAAGGTGTACATCGTAGGGGCCGGGGCAGACGGTGAAAAGGGTCTGACGGTCCAGGGCAGGAGTGCCATTGGTGAGGCGGGACTGCTCATAGGTTCAAAGCGCCTGGTGGAGCGCTTTGAGGATATGGGTAAAGAGATATATGTGACATACAAGCCTGAGGACATCGCAAAGAGACTCAAAAACAGCAGCGCAGACTGTGCGGCGGTGCTGATGTCCGGGGACTGCGGGTTCTACAGCGGGGCAAAGGCTCTGCTGCCTATGCTGACGGGGCATGAGGTGAAGGTCATAGGGGGAGTATCCTCAATGGTCTATATGTGCTCGGAGCTGGGACTGGACTATGAGAACATGAAGGCCATTTCTCTGCATGGAAGAAAGGGCTATGCGGCGATAAATGTAAAGCTCCATGAAAAGTGCTTTTTCCTCCTGGGGGGCGAGATCGGTGCGGACGAGCTTTGCAGGCATCTTTGCAGCCACGGTCTGGGAAACGTCACGGTCTATATCGGGGCGGACCTTGGGTATGAAGAGCAGAGGATCATAAGCGGAAGGGCTGACGAGCTGAGAGAGTGCAGGGTGTCGAAACTGTGCTCGGTGATAACGGTCAATCCAGGGTACCTCAGACATATACCCGCCTGCATAGACGACGGGCAGTTCATACGTGACAAGGTGCCGATGACCAAGGCGGAGGTCAGGTGTGCGGCGGTTGCGATGCTCAATATCGGCAGGGACAGCGTGTGCTGGGACATAGGCAGCGGCACCGGGGCGGTGTCGGTGGAGATGGCCTACCGGTGTCCTCAGGGCGAGGTCTATGCCTTTGACAAGGCTCCGGAGGCTGCGGCCCTGACAGAGAAGAATGCCGGGCGGTTCGCCTGCGACAACATAATCTGCAAGCAGGGGGAATGCCCGGAGATGCTCAGGAACGTCCCGGCGCCGCAGAAGGTCTTCATCGGGGGGACTTCCGGGAACATGGAGGCCATTTTTGCGGCTGTACACCACAAGAACCCCAGGGCTGACGTGGCGGTGACGGCGGTGTCGCTGGAGACTCTGGAGGAGGCCAGGCAGTGCTTTGGATACTATGGGGTCAATTGCAGCGTTACTCAGATAGCGGTCACGAGGACCAAGACTGTAGGTGAGCACACCATGTTCGATGCGCAGAACCCTGTGTTCATAATCAGGGGAAGGCTCAGATGAGAAGGTGTCTTATTGCCGGGACCGGCAGCGGCTGCGGAAAGACCACTGTGGTCTGCGGGATAATGCAGGCAATGAAGGACCGGGGGCTGAGGGTCAGCGCCTTCAAGTGCGGGCCGGATTACATCGACCCCATGTTCCACCGGCGGGTCACCGGTACGGCGGCCTATAATCTGGACGGCTTTTTCTGCGATGACGAAAGGCTGGGCTTCCTTCTGGCAGAGGGCAGCCGGGGGGCGGACGTTTCGGTCATAGAGGGCGTTATGGGCTACTATGACGGCGGGGAAGGCTCGGCGCACAGCTTAGCCCGCAGGACCGGCACAGGGGCGGTGATCGTCATAGACTGCCGGGGAATGATGGACAGCATAGGGGCGGTCATGAAAGGGTTCCTGACCTACAGAGAGGAAAGCTGTATAGAGGGCTTTATCTTCAGCCGCCTGCCGGGAAGGCTGCTGCCGGAGGTGAAAAGGCTCTGCGAGGAGCTTGGGACCGTTTGCTACGGGCATATGCCGGTGACGGAGGCGGTCATAGAGAGCCGCCATCTCGGGCTGGTCACTGCCGGAGAGATAGAGGGGCTAAGGGAAAAGCTCTCAGAGCTTGGACGCTTGGCACAGGAGAACATCGACATCGACGGATTGCTGAGACTTACCGGCGGGGACCCTGAGGGAAAGGCCCCTGAGATAAAGAGGACAGAAGGCCGGGTCAGGATAGCGGTGGCAAGGGACCGGGCGTTCTGCTTTATTTATGAAGAGAACCTGAGGCTGTTGGAAAAGATGGGCTGCGAGACAGTGTTTTTCTCGCCCCTTGAGGACCGGGAGCTTCCTGAATGTGAAGGGATACTGCTTTACGGGGGATACCCGGAGCTTTACGCCCAGTGGCTCACTCTCAACGAAAGGATGCTCAGGTCCATAAGGTCCGCAGCTGCAAGGGGAGTGCCCATTATAGCGGAATGCGGCGGGGCAATGTATCTGAGAGAATGGCTGGAGGATCCTCAGGGCCGGCGCTGTGAAATGGCGGGGGTCCTGCCTGGAGGGAGCCGCAGCATGGGAAGGCTGACCAACTTCGGCTATGCAGAGCTGAGGGCTGAGAGTGACGGGCTATTGCTCAAAAAGGGCGAAACGGTGAAGATACACGAGTTTCACTACTGGGACAGCGAGATGGCCGGCAGTGACTTCACCGCCATTAAAAAGGGCCGGGAGCCAAGGCGCTGCGGTTATCACACCCCGAACCTTTATGCGGGGTTCGGGCATATTTATTTTTATTCGGACATAAAAACTGCGGAGAGGTTCGTTGCGGCCTGCGCCGCCTATGGAGAGAGAAATGGAAATAGCAGTAAAGGCCGCTGACCGGGGTGCAAGGCGGCGGGCAAAGGAGCGCTGGGACAGTATAGCAAAGCCCCTGGGGAGCCTGGGGGTACTGGAGGAAATGGTCATCACCATGGCGGGAGTGCAGGGAACGGAAAATGTGAGACTGGACCCGGCTAAGGCGGTGGTCATGTGCGGGGACCACGGTGTGGTGGCGCAGGGAGTTACTCAGTGCGAGAGCGATGTTACTGCAAAGTGCGCCGCTGAGATCGCCATGGGAAGGTCTAACGTCAACGCTATGGCGGAGGTCTTCGGTATAGATGTCATGGCTGTGGACATGGGGATAAAGAACAGGCCGGACTGTGAGAGGCTGATAGACAGGAGCCTTGGACAGGGGACTGCGGACTTTACTCTTGGCCCGGCCATGGAAAGGCGTGCGGCGCAAAAGGCCATAGAAACAGGCATCTGCATTGCCGGGGAGCTGAAAGCGCAGGGAGTGAGGCTGCTGATGACCGGTGAGATGGGGATAGGCAACACCACCTCTGCGGCCGCATTGGCGTCGGTGATGCTGGGAATGGAGCCTGAGAAGGTCACAGGCCGGGGGGCCGGTCTTGACAGAGAGGGGCTTTCAAGAAAAATAGCCGCTGTGAAAAGGGCGATAGAGGTGAACCGACCCGACCCTCAGGACCCGGTGGGCCTTCTGGCAAAGCTGGGGGGGTTTGAGATAGGGGGAATGACCGGCCTTTTCCTTGGCTGTGCCTGCTACGGTATGACTGCTGTGGCGGACGGGGTCATATCTGCGGCGGCGGCAGCCCTGGCGGCGGGGATAGAGCCGGGGTGCGCAGACTATATCCTTGGCAGCCACTGCTCAGGGGAGCCGGCGGCAAGAGGCCTTTTAGAGAAGGCCGGGCTCCTGACGGCTATAGACGCAGGACTGAGGCTGGGTGAGGGCACCGGGGGGGTGCTGTTATATCCCCTGTTAAAGGGCGCTCTGGCAGTCTATGAGAATTCTCACAGGTTTGAAGAAACGGGCATAGAAAGGTATGTGGAGCTTAAATGATAAGGCTTGTGGCGGGCGGCTCGAAAAGCGGCAAGTCGGCCTATGGGGAAAGGCTTCTGGAAAGCTTTAAGGGGCAGAAGGTCTATATAGCGACTATGGAGCCTTACGGCGAAGATGCAGAAAGGGCAATTGAGAGGCACCGGGCAATGCGGGCCGGGAAGGGATTTGTGACCCTGGAGAGATACCGGGACATAGGCGGGGCGCAGATACCTGAGGGGGCCGGGGTGCTGATAGAATGTATGGGGAACCTGCTGGCAAACGAAATGTTCACGGAGGACGGCATATGCTGTCCTACAGAGAAGATCCTTTCAGGCATAGAGGAGCTTTCCCGCCGGGCAGGGGAGCTGATAATAGTGACGAACCTGCTTGACGGGGACGGACGGACCTACGGAGAAGGGACGGAGCTTTACATAAGATATATGGGTGAGATGAACCGAAGGCTCGGGGCAATGGCACAGAGCGTTACGGAATGCGTTTTCGGCATACCCATTGCGGTGAAGGGGGAGCTTTTATGATAAAGTCGCTGTTTTCGGCTTTTCTCATGTATTCCAGGATACCCATGCCAAGGGTGGAATGGAAGGAGGAGAACCGCCGGTACGCACTGGGGTTCTTTCCTCTGGTTGGGGCGGTCATTGGGTGGCTTTTCACAGGCTGGCGGCAGCTCTGTCAGACTCTGGGGCTGTGGTCGATGCTGTTTGCGGCAGTGTCGGTGCTCATTCCCCTGGCCGTTACCGGGGGGATACATATGGACGGGTTCATGGACGTTACGGACGCTAGGAATTCCTTCGGGGACAGGGAGAAAAAGCTTGAGATAATGAGCGACCCCCATGTGGGGTCTTTTGCGGTCATATGGGGGTGCGTGTACCTTATCGTTCAGGCGGGGCTTTTCAGCCAGGCCTACAATATGCGCACCTGCAGCATGGTGTCGGCGGTGTTCGTGCTTTCAAGGTCGCTGAGCGCCTTCGGGGCGATCTGTTTTAAGTCCGCTAAGAGCCAGGGGAGCTTGCAGAGCTTTAAAAAGCCTGCCCACAAGGGCATAACTCTCGCCATGACCGGGGCTGCGTTCCTGTTCTCGGCAGGCATGATGGTGAGGGCGGACTTTACGGTGGGGGCGGCCTGCGTAGTGACGGCCGCAGCTGTGCTGGTCTTTTGCAGGCGGTGGGCCTATAAGGAACTGGGCGGCTTTACCGGGGACGTCTGCGGCTGGTTTTTGCAGCTGTGCGAGATCTTCGCCATTGCCGTGATAGTCATAGGAGAAAGGATAGCGACGGTGGTAAGATGATACTTATTGTAGGAGGACGGGCCTCCGGCAAGGGGGAATTTGCCGCACAGGAGCTGGGAGTCAGGACCGTGGCCAAGGGCGGCGAGGACAGCATTGAGGACATCATGGACGGGCAGTGGGACTGTCTGAGAGATGTGCATCTGCTTGTAAGGCGGCTGATGGCTGAGGGGCGGGACCCGCTGAGTTTTATGGAGGAGCTTTTTGAGAAAAGGCCTGAGGGAGTCTTTATCACCGACGAGATAGGCTGCGGCATAGTTCCGGTGGAGAAGGAGGAAAGGCTCTGGCGGGAGAACGCAGGGCGCTGCGGCTGCATGGCGGCGGCAAGGGCCGAAAAGGTCGTAAGGCTCATATGCGGGACGGCAGTTTATATCAAGGGGGAACGGTGATGGAGCTTTATATGATCCGGCACGGAATGACGAAGGGCAACCTGGAGCGGCGCTACATAGGCCGGACTGACGAGGACCTCTGTGAGGAGGGGCGGCAGGCTCTGGGAAGGCTCAGCCTTGCGCAGTGTGAGATCATCGCTGCAAGTCCCATGAAAAGGTGCATAGAGACAGCGAGGATACTCTGGCCGGGAAAGGAGCCTATAGTTTGCAGTGACTTCCGTGAGTGTGATTTCGGGGACTTTGAGGGGAAGAATTACGAGGACCTGAACGGCAGGGAGGACTATCAGCGCTGGATAGACAGCTTCGGTGCGCTGCCCTTTCCCGGCGGGGAGGATCCGACAAAGTTCAGGGAAAGGTGCATAAGGGCCTTTGAGGAGCTTATGGAGATATGCTCAGGCTGTGAGAGCCTGGGCCTTGCGGTACATGGGGGGACTGTCATGGCACTGATGGAAAGGTTCGCAGAGCCAAGAAAGGGCTACTACGACTGGCAGGTACCCTGCGCAGGGGGCTTTCACTGCCGGATCGGCGGCGGGACTTTCACTGTACTGGAGAAGATCTGAGCCATGGGGACAGAAAAGATGTTTTTGCCGGCCCTGCCTTTAGTGCTGGGCTTTTTGCTTGACTGCATCGTTGGGGACCCCTACAGTGTGCCCCACCCCATAAGGGCCATCGGAGATCTGATAGGCGCACTGGAAAAAAAGGTCCGCAGGAGCTTCAGGGACCTGAGGGCCGGGGGGACCTTGCTGGCCCTTGGGGTCATAGCGGTATCGGCGGCGGTGCCGGGGGCGGTGCTCTGGATATGCTACAGGGTGAACACCTGGCTGGGGATAGGCGTGGAGACTGTGATGTGCTGCTATATGCTGGCGGCTAAGTGCCTGAAAGACGAGAGCATGAAGGTCTGCCGGGCGGCGGCAGCGGGGGACACTGAGGGCGCAAGGAAGGCTGTGTCCATGATAGTGGGAAGAGACACGCAGGTCCTTGACAGAGAGGGGATAATAAGGGCGGCGGTGGAGACCGTGGCGGAGAACACCTCCGACGGGGTAACGGCGCCTATGATGTATATGGGGCTTTTCGGGGCTGTGGGCGGCTTTGTCTACAAGGCTGTCAATACCATGGATTCGATGATAGGCTATAAGGACGAGAAATATGCGGACATAGGGCGCTTTGCGGCAAGGCTGGACGATGTGCTCAATTTTGTGCCGTCCAGGGCAACGGCGGTGCTGATGGCGGCGTCGGCAGGGCTGATGAGGGGCTTTGACGGAAAGAACGCACTGAGGATATGGCGGCGGGACCGCAGAAAACACGCCAGTCCTAACTCGGCCCAGACTGAGAGCGCCTGTGCGGGGGCTCTGCACCTGAGACTGGCCGGGGACGCACAGTATTTCGGCAGGCTCTGCAAAAAGCCATTTATAGGAGATGACGACAGGCCTATCGAGCCTGAGGATATCCGCCGGGCCAACAGACTGATGTATGTAAGCTCAGTGATGATGCTGCTGATATGCACGGCGGTGAGGACGGGCCTTGGGGCCTTATGGACGGTGATAAGATGAAAGGAAAACTGCCTTTGCACGGCGGCGATATTTACGCAAAAGGTAAGGTGCTGGACTTTTCAGCCAATATCAATCCTCTGGGTATGCCCCCGGGGGTCAGGCAGGCGGTCATAGAGGGTGCGGACAGCTGGGAAAGGTACCCCGACCCCTTTTGCCGGGAGCTGGTGAAAAAGCTCTCCGAATATGAGGGCGTGAGCGAGGACAGGATAGCCGTGGGCAATGGGGCGGACGACCTTATCTACCGGCTTTGCAGGGTGCTGAGAGCTGACAGCGGAGTGGTCTGCGCCCCATCGTTTTCGGAATACGGCCGGGCGCTCAGGGAGAGCGGCAGTCTGGTGAGGACCTACAGGTTGAAGGAAGAGAGCGGCTTTGAGCTTGACCGGGGGATAGCGGATTTTTGCCGGGGCTCCGGGGCGGTGTTCGTCTGCTGCCCGAATAATCCCAGCGGCGCCGTGGTAAAGCCGGAGATAACAGAGGAGCTGGCGGCGGAGTGCGAAAAAAACGGACAGGTGCTTATTTACGACCAGTGTTTTTTAGACTTCGTAAAAGGCGGCGGAGAGTTCGGCCTTGAAAGGCATATGGGTAAGAACGGGATCATTATAAAGGCCTTTACCAAGATCTTCGCCATGCCGGGGCTGAGGCTGGGCTATATGGTCTTCGGCAGCAGAGAGCTGTGCGAAAAGGTCCGGAGCTGCGGGCAGTACTGGCCTGTGTCGGCGCCGGCACAGGCGGCGGGCATTGCGGCCCTGAGAGAGGCGGCGGAGCATATCCGCAGGACGGCAGGATATGTCGAAAAAGAGCGAAAGGCGCTTGAAGAAGGCCTGAGAGGGCTTGGGCTGAAGGTCTATGGGTCAAGGGCGAATTTCCTGCTTTTCAGGGGACGGGAGGACCTTGGAGAAAGGCTTGCAAGTCGGGGGATACTCATAAGGAGCCTTGAAAATGAGGAGGGCTTAGGCGGGGGCTTTTTCAGGACGGCTGTCAGGACCGTGGAAGAGGACCGCAGGCTTTTGCAGGAGATAAGGGAGGTCATCTGATGGGGAGAGCAAAGGCTGTAATGCTGCAGGGGACCATGTCCAACGTGGGGAAGAGCTTTCTGACGGCGGCCCTATGCAGGATATTCACAGAGGAGGGCTACAGGACGGCCCCTTTCAAGTCACAGAATATGGCGCTCAATTCCTACATAACCGCCGACGGCAGCGAGATAGGCCGGGCGCAGGCTGTGCAGGCCATGGCGGCGGGCATAGAGCCAAGTGCGCTCATGAACCCGGTGCTTTTGAAGCCCACCACCGATGTTGGCTCCCAGGTCATAGTAAACGGAAGAGTCAGGGGGAACATGAGGGCGAGAGATTATTTCGCCCGCAAGAAAGAGCTTATACCGGAGATAATGGGGGCTTATGAAAGGCTTTCGGAGGAGTATGACCTGATCGTTATCGAGGGGGCTGGCAGCCCTGCGGAGCTGAACCTCAAAAAGGACGACATAGTGAACATGGGCCTTGCAAAGCTGGTGAAAGCGCCGGTGGTACTGGTAGGGGACATCGACCGGGGGGGCGTTTTTGCGCAGCTCTTAGGGACCCTGGACCTGCTGGAGGAGGACGAGCGGCAGCTGGTGAAGGGTCTTATCGTCAACGGTTTCCGTGGGGACCGGCGGCTTTTTGAGGACGGTGTGAGGATACTGGAAGAGCGGGGCGGCAGGCCTGTGCTGGGGGTGGTGCCTTACATTGAATGTGACATCGAGGACGAGGACAGCTTAGCCGGGAGACTTCAGAAGGAAGGCCCCTTCCGTGGGGAGGGAGACATCGACATAGCGGTCATAAGGCTGCCTAGGATCTCCAATTTCACTGACCTGGACGTTTTCGGCCAGTATGATGGGGTGTCGGTCAGATATGTGAGAAAGGCCGAGGACCTGGGACGGCCGGACCTTTTGATAATACCGGGGACCAAGAGCACCGCAGCGGACATGGAGTGGCTCAGAGAAAGCGGCATGGAAAGGGCGGTACTTGACTGCGCCGGCGAGGGCGTGCCGGTGTTCGGCATATGCGGAGGGTATCAGATGATGGGCCTTAGCATAAGCGACCCGGAGAACGCCGAGGGCGGCGCAGAGATAAATGGTATGGGTCTTCTGAACAGCAGGACAGTGTTTGAGAGAGAAAAGCGGCAGGTAAGGACCGCCGGGAAGTTTTTGAGCCCCGGAGGCTTTTTCGGCTGTCTGGCCGGGGCGGACTTTTACGGCTATGAGATACACATGGGAAGGACCGCCGACGAGGGCCAGCCTCTTACTGACGCCGGAGGCAGCTGGCAGGGGAATGCGGCAGGGTGCTACATACACGGCATCTTTGACAGCGCCGACGTTTCGGGCAGGCTGGTAAGGGCGCTTTACGAACGCAGGGGCATAAGATCTCACGGCAGGGCGGTGAGTATGGACAGCTACCGGCAGGAGCAGTTTGACCTTATGGCCGCAGGAGTGAGAGAGGCGCTCGACATAAAAAAGATAGAAGAAATATTCCTGAGAGGAGTCTGAAAGATGGAGTTTGTCAGGCCTGAGGACATCGAGAAGAGGAGCTTTGAGATAATAAGGGAGGAGCTTGGGGACCGGGTCCTGCCTGAGGGGACAGAGAGCGTCATAATGCGGTGTATACACGCCACAGCGGACTTTGACTACGCTGAGAATATGTATTTTTCACCCGGGGCCATGGAAAGGGCCGGGGAGCTCATCAGGGCCGGAGCCGCAATAGTGACGGACACGAACATGGCCAAGGCCGGGGTGAACAAAAGGATCACGGAAAAATTCGGTTGTTCATGTCTGTGCTTTATGGCTGACAGGGACGTGGCAGAGACTGCGAAAAAACGGGGCGTCACCAGGGCGGCAGTGTCGGCGGAAAAGGCAGCTGAGATCACGGGACCGCTCATCTATGCGGTTGGGAACGCACCTACGGCCCTCATCAGGATATGCGAGCTGATAAGGAGCGGAGAGCTGGAGCCGGGGCTTGTCATCGGGGCGCCGGTGGGCTTTGTGAACGTTATACAGTCCAAGGAGCTGCTCATCGAAACGGCACGGATATCCGGCACAGAGTGTATAGTCCCCAGAGGAAGAAAGGGCGGGAGCACGGTGGCGGCGGCCATTCTCAACGCTCTGCTGATGGAGGCCGAAGGGGATATGTAAAAAAATTCATGCCCTTTGCTATAATTATACTTGAAAAATATGTCGGGCTGTGTTATAATTACATAGTTAACAGGACAAGACGTTCATGAACGCTCTGCCCCCTTCGGGGCAGAAAACAATCGAATATGCGGCAAGGGGCGGGACGGCCGCCCTTTGCCGGAAGGCGGACGGTGCCTTCGATCACGGCTGCCGGTGCAGGCGGTCCGTGAGGCCGAAGGGTAAAAGGGAAACAGGTGAAAGGCCTGTACGATCTCGTCACTGTGTTTGCGAAGCACCGGGCTGAAGCTCTGAGGGATATATCCTTAGGGGCGCCACTGGGGTCCTGTATCCTGGGAAGGTAAGTTCTGGGTGCGCAGTGCTTTTGAAAGCGCTATAGGCATAAGTCAGGAAACCTGCCGTTTTTGCCGGTACAGCGGCGCTCTGGCCAGAAAACGGTCAGACAGCCGCAGGTCACGAGGTATTGATCGTACTGCAAAATAAGGCTCCGGGAAAGTTTATATCCCGTGGGTCCTGGTTTGTTGTGCCTTCTTTTCCTTGCGGGAATGAGGGCATTTTGTTTCTCTACGATCCCATACCCCTTTTCAGGAAAGGAATGGATCAAAAATGTTAAATTCAAAAAGGATAGCCGCACTTCTTCTGAGCCTTTGCATGGCGGCGTCTATGGCTGCCTGCGGGGACACTTCCGGGGACAGCAGCGCTGCGACCACCACAGAGAAGGCCGGAGAAACAGTGAGCGCAGAGGAGAGCGCCGCAGAGGAAAGCTCTGAGGAGCCTGCCCAAAGCGCCGATGAAGACTCTGAGGAAGAGTCTGAGAGCGGACAGGAGGAAGAAGAAGTGGACGAGGAAGAAAACTACGACACAGGGGACGCATCTCTTGACAAGGTCCGCAACGAGGACGGCATAGGCGAGAAAGAGCTTCTGGTGGTGAGCTTCGGCACCAGCTTCAACGACAGCAGAAGGCTGACCATAGGGGCCATCGAGGACGCTCTGGAGGGAGCCTTCCCTGAATACTCAGTAAGAAGGGGCTTTACTGCCAACATCATCATCGACCACGTCAACAGGCGTGACGGCATACTGATAGACGATGTGGACGTAGCTCTTGACAGAGCAGTTGACAACGGGGTGAAGACTCTGGTGGTACAGCCCACCCACCTTATGCACGGGCTGGAGTATAACGACCTGGTGGCCCAGGTAGGCGAATATGCCGACGGCTTCGACAAGGTGGTCTTCGGTGAACCTCTGCTTTCCAGCGATGAGGATTTCAAGCGTGTGGAAGAGGCCATAGTAAACTGGACCGCTGATTACAACGACGGAAAGACCGCTATCTGCTTTATGGGCCACGGCACCGAGGCCGAGTCCAACGAGGTCTATGCGAAGATGCAGGACCTGCTGACGGAGGACGGATATGATAACTATTTTGTCGGCACTGTAGAGGCGGAGCCTTCGGTGGACGACGTGCTGGCACTGGTACAGGCCGGGGACTATGAAAGAGTGATACTTGAACCTCTGATGGTAGTTGCCGGGGACCACGCCAACAATGACATGGCCGGCGATGAGGAGGATTCCTGGAAGTCGGTCTTTGAGAGCGCAGGCTATAAGGTAGAGTGCCTGCTGAGAGGGCTTGGCGAGAACGAGGACATAAGGCAGATCTACATCGACCACGCAAAGGCCGCTGTAGACAGCGCAGAGGGCTAAGGACCAGGCAAACGGTATATCATTCCCCCCGGACAAAAACGGGGGGAAATGTATATCCGGCAAAAACGAAAAGGGAGTGCTTTGAATGAAGATAAATAAGCTCAGTGTCCTTATGGCCGCAGCGCTGCTTTGCGGAGCCATGGCCGCCTGCGGACAGACCGGGGACGGCTCCGGGAGCAGCGGGGAAGTCTCGCATAGTGAGGTGAATGCCGAAGAAAAGGTATCGGAGAATGAAGAGGAGAGCGCCGCAGTAACTGAGGAGCCGAAGGATGAGGACGAGCCTGGGGAGAGCCTTGCCACAGCACCGGTGGAGGAGGTAGGCTTTGAGGGCATGGAGGCCGTGGAGGGCGACAAGCTCAATGACGGGACCTATGAGATAAATGCAGAGTCAAGCTCCTCCATGTTCAGGATAGAACGGTGTCTGCTGACTGTCAGCGGCGGAGATCTGAGCGCAGAGCTTTTCATGAGCGGCAAGGGCTACAGATATCTTTTCATGGGGACCTCGGAGGAGGCGCAGGCCGCCGGAGAGGATAGTTTCATTGGTTTTGAGGAGAAGGATGGGACCCACACATTCACGGTGCCGGTGGAGGCCCTTGACAGCGAGATCGACTGTGCGGCCTTCAGTGACCGCAAGGAGGCCTGGTATGACAGGACCCTGGTGTTCAGGGCTGACAGTCTGCCGGGGGAGGCTTTCAAGGAGGGCCGGGGACAGAGCGCCGGGGACCTTGGTCTAGCTGACGGGACGTATTCTGTAGGGGTCACTCTGGAGGGCGGCTCGGGAAAGGCCAGCGTAATGTCGCCCGCAAGGCTCACGGTAAGCGGCGGCGAGGTGAGCGCAAGGCTTGTCTGGAGCAGCGACAAGTATGATTATATGATAGTTGACGGCGAGAGGTATGATGCGGTCATAGAAGACGGAGCTTCCTGCTTTGAGGTGCCGGTAAAGGCCTTCGGGACCCCGCTGACGGTCCTGGCGGACACCACGGCCATGAGCGTTCCCCACGAGATAGAGTACAGGCTGACCTTTGACCCGGACAGCATCGAGCAGGCCGGGGAACAGTGATAATGAGAGCGGGCAGGAAACTGAGGACCTTTGCGGTCTGCCTTGGAGCGGCGGTCATTCTGGCCGGGTGCGTGGGCAAAGGGAAGGCGGTCGGCGAAGAGAGCGACGGGCCTGAGGGGCTGCGGGTCGTCTCTGAAATGCAGCTTGAATACGCCCACGAATTCAGCGTCAGCTTATGCGAGGGGGGCTATGCCCTTATAGATATCGGTGAGGACGGGTTTCTCCTGGTGCCGGAGGGTGCGAAGGTCCCGGCAGATACTGAGGGGCGCACGGTCCTTGAACAGCCCATAGAGAATATCTACATGGCGGCATCCTCGGCCATGGACCTCTTTGACAGCATAGGGAGCTTAGACCGGGTGAAGATGTCTGCCTATGAGGAGGACCGCTGGTCCTTGGAAAACGTCCGTCAGGCCATGGAGCGGGGCGAGATGGGTTATGCCGGGAAGTACAGTGCGCCGGACTATGAGCTGCTCGCTGCGCAGGAATGTGACCTGGCTGTGGAGTCTACCATGATCTTTCACAGTCCCAGGGTCAAGGAAAAGCTTGAACAGCTGGGGATACCCGTGCTGGTGGAAAGGTCAAGCTACGAGAGCCACCCTCTGGGGAGAATGGAGTGGATAAAGCTCTACGGACTTCTGATGGGGGACTATCCCGGAGCGGAGAAACGTTTTGAAGAGCTTACGAAGGGGCTGGAGGACCTGAAAGGGGAGAACTCCGGCGACGGTCCCAAGGCGGCATTTTTCAGTCTCAGCACCGGGGGCTGGGTGACTGTACACAAGCCGGGGAACTACTTTTCGAGAATGATAGAGCTGGCGGGAGGACGGTATCTGTTCACGCCGGAGGACCTGAACGTGGAGGAGAACGCACTTTCCACCATGAAGATACAGTTGGAGAGCTTTTATGAAAAGGCCGCAGAGGCCGATGTGCTCATATATAACAGCACCATCGTGGGGGAGCTCGGCAGCCTTGAGGAGCTGCTGGAAAAATGCCCGGTGCTGTCGGACCTGAGGGCTGTCAGGGAGGGCAGGGTCTGGTGCATAAGCGAGGATATGTTCCAGCACACCACGGCTGCGGCGGAAATGATAAGAGAGCTGAGTGCGGTGTTTGACGGCACGGCTCAGGACGAGATGGGATATCTTTACAGATTGAGATGAGCGGGGTGAGGACCGGTGGAAAAGACGGCAGGCGGCGGGAAGACAAGATATATTTTCGGCTTCGGCCTGCTGTCGGTGCTGGCCCTGGCCTTTTTTTGCCTCAACATCTGCCTTGGCAGCAGCGATATGTCCCCCGCAGAAGCCATAGGCTCCCTTTTTGGCGGAGGGACAGAAAGCGGCAGGAGGATAATTTTCAGCATAAGACTGCCAAGGACCTTAGCGGCGATGCTATTAGGGGGAGCGCTTTCGGTATCGGGACTGCTTTTGCAGAGCTTTTTCTCAAACCCCATAGCTGGACCCTTCGTACTTGGCATATCCTCAGGGGCAAAGCTGACGGTGGCGGCTGCCATGATATTCGCCCTTGAACACGGGGCGGCCCTGGGATCCCTTCCCATGACGGCGGCGGCTCTGGCCGGGGCCCTTGGGGCGGTGGGGGTCATAATGCTCATGTCGGGGCGGGTAAGGTCCATGGCACAGCTCATAGTGGCCGGGGTCATGGTGGGGTATATTTGCAGCGCACTGACGGAGCTTATGGTGACCTTTGCGGACGACGCCAACATCGTGGACCTTCACAGCTGGTCCATGGGCAGTTTTTCCGGCATCAGCATGAGGGACGTGGGTTTTATAGCGGCGGCGGCGGTGCCGGCATTTATAGGGGCTTTCATGCTCTCGAAACCCATGAGTGCCTACCGGCTGGGGGAGAGCTACGCTAGGAGCGCCGGGGTGGACATCAGGGCATTCCGGACGGCGCTGGTGATCCTTTCCAGCATACTCTCGGCCTGCGTCACGGCCTTTGCCGGGCCTGTGTCTTTCGTGGGGGTGGCAGTGCCGCACCTTATGAAGGCGCTTTTCGGCACTTCTAAGCCCATAGTCATCATACCTGCATCACTTATCGGCGGCGGAGTCTTCTGCATGGGGTGCGACCTGGCGGCAAGGCTGATGTTTGCTCCGGTGGAGCTGAGCGTCAGCACGGTTACGGCTGTGCTGGGAGCGCCGGTGGTCATCGGGGTCATGCTTGAGAGAAGGGGGCGGAAAAATGATGGGCAGTGAACCTGTCCTCGTGGCAGGGGGACTTGCCGGGGGGTACGGAAAAAAGCTGGTCTTTGAGGGCATGGAGCTGGAGGTAAGGGCCAAAGAGGTGCTGACCCTAATGGGTCCTAACGGTGCGGGGAAGTCCACGGTATTAAAGACTCTTGCCGGCCAGCTCAAAAGCTTCGGGGGACGGGTGGTCCTCTGCGGGCGGGATATGCAGGAACAGAGCCGGGGAGAGAGAGCCGCCAAGGCGGCGGTGCTGCTGACAGGGCGGGTGGACACGGAAAGGATGACCTGCTTTGAAACTGCTGCGGCGGGCCGATACCCCTACACCGGGCGGCTGGGGATACTGAGGGAGCAGGACGTAAGGGCGGTAAGAGACGCCATGGAGCTTACCGGGACCTGGGAACTGAGAGACAGGGAGCTTGGGGCGGTCAGCGACGGACAGCGGCAGCTGGTCATGACCGCAAGGGCAATAGCGCAGGAGCCGGAGATAATGCTGCTCGACGAGCCGACCTCATACCTTGACATCGACAGAAAGCTGCGGGTCCTGAGAATGCTGAGGGAATATGCGAATTCACACGGTACGGCGGTGGTGATGACCCTGCATGAGCTTGACCTTGCGCAGAGGTTCTCGGACAGGGTGCTCTGCATAAAGGAGGGCCGTCCCTTTATGACCGGGACGCCGGCGGAGGTCTTCCGTCCGGGGAATATCGAGGAGCTTTACGGTATGAGCGCCGGGGCCTATGACTGCCTTCACGGCACGGCGGAGCTTCTGAGGACCGGCCGGGAGCCGGAGGCCTTTGTCATCGGCGGCGGAGGAATGGGCATGGAGGTCTACCGTGACCTGCAGCGCCGGGGGATACCCTTTGCGGCAGGGGTGATACATGAGAACGATACGGAGTATTTCACAGCCCTGACCTCGGCGGAGGAGGTCATAAGCGAGCGTGCCTTCGAGCCGGTGGGTGAGAAGGCCTACGGAAGGGCACGCCAGGTCATGAGGGACATTATGGCGAGGGGCGGCAGGGTGATATGCTGCTGTGAGAACTTCGGGACCATGAACAGGCTCAATCTGAAACTGAAGGAGGAGGCGGGACTTTGACGGACATACTTATGGTGGAGGACAGCAGCGATATCGCCATGCTGCTGTGCGATTTCCTGAGGGCCAAGAGCTATACGGTCAGCGAGGCGGGTACCGGCGAGAGGGCCTTAGAGCTTTTGAGCGCTACGGCGCAAAGCTTATCCTTTTTGACCCCTTCCTGCGGGGCAGCAACAGCAAAGGCAAGAGCGGCAGCGGTCTGGGGCTTTATATCTGCCGGGAACTGATGCTCGCCCAGGAGGGCGATATCTTTGCCGCCATAGCCGAGGGCGAGATGAGAGTCACTGCTGTGTTCAGGATGGTCTGAGGGCCTGCCTGTTCCCATACCGTGAGGTGGGAACAGGCTTTTTTTATCAGGTCACAGTCCGGGTCTTGGTCAAAGTGCAATAATGGCGGACGGGGGATTTGTGCAAAAGGGTAATTGTATGTTCAGGGTGAGCGGAAATGATTGACTTTGTGGAGGATATTGTGATATAATGAATTGATAATGGGTCACTATGCGTTTGCGTCAGAGTGACCGGCCGTATGAGGAAACGGCAGGCCTTTGGAAGGCATATGAGTTATTGATAAAAAGTTTGAAGATGAGCTGCCCGGGGCGGGAAAATGGTCCTGGGAAAAGGAGGTTCGTTGATGGAAAAACAGATCGATTACGGCAGCTATTCCGGATACAAGGAAACGGTCAGCGGCCTGACTGCGGACTTGCAGGAGCTTTTAAAGCTCAGCGAGGAGATAGCGCTGGTCAACACGGCGGAGTCCATAAGAGAGACGATAGAAAAGGCCAAGGACGAGCATTTTGAAGTCGCCATCGTGGGCGAGTTCAAAAGGGGCAAGAGCACCCTTATCAATGCGCTGTTAGGGCAGGAGATACTGCCGGCGGACGTGCTGCCTGCCACGGCTACCCTTAACAGAGTGACCTACAGCAAGGAGCCTTATGTTCAGGTGGAATATAAGAACGGGGACTCTGAGCGGGTGGATATCGACAGGCTGGAGGAGTATGTAACAAAGCTCACCAGCGAGAGCGAGCTGAAAGCGGAGACTGTCAAGGAGGCCACCGTTTATTACGACACTGAGTTCTGCCGCAACAATGTGGATATCATCGACACTCCTGGCCTGAACGATGACGAGCAGATGACCAACGTCACCCTTTCGATAATACCGAAGATAGACGCTGCGGTCTTCGTTATCAGTGCAAACTCGCCCTTTTCGCAGTTCGAGAAGGAGTTTCTGGAAAAGAAGATGCTGACCTCGGACGTGGGAAGGATAATCTTCGTAGTTAACTGTTTCGGGACCTTCTCACAGGAGGACGAGTCGAAGATAGTGGAGACTGTCAGGACCAGGATAGGCCGCTACGTGATGGAGAAGGCCAAGAAGGTCATGGGGGAGGATTCGAGAGAATTCGCAGTCTATAAGAGAAAGATAGGCACTCCCAGGGTCATAGGCGTTTACGCCAAGAGGGCGCTGACCGCCAAGACCATCGGCAGCGAGGAGCTGCTG
The DNA here is from genome assembly GCA_017478965.1 of Ruminococcus sp. Lineage (GTDB taxonomy): Bacteria > Bacillota > Clostridia > Oscillospirales > Ruminococcaceae > Hominimerdicola. The sequence goes on from JAFVCV010000038.1 coordinate 43,546, forward strand.
GAGCAGAGCAATTTCCCGGAGTTTGAAAGAGCACTGGAGACGCTGCTGACCAAGGAGAGGGGTGCGATCACTCTCCAGATACTGGCCAACAAGATAACCAACTCAGGCACTGAGGTGCTAAGGTCCATCGTTATGCAGGAGAATGCGCTGATGATGGCAAACGATGAGTTCATGGAAAAATACGACGCTGCCATCAAGGAGATCGATGAGATCAGGAATATGAAGAGGCAGGAGTTCGTAAAGATAAACAGCGCCGCCAATCAGGTATTTGACGACCTGAGGCCGGTGCTGGACAGCTACTGGTCGAATATCGAGGACGCTGCAATGCAGGTCATCGACAATTTCCAGATGTCCTCGGACGACTTCAAGAAGGACAGGCTCAAGCTGGTCAGCTCCAAGCTCACCGAGAAGATAAAGGAGAGCATGGAGGCCAGGGCGCAGATAATCTGCGAGCAGATACAGAACAGCATCAACCGTGCGGTCAGCGGCGAGGCTCAGAGACTGCAGGAATTCGAGGACGAGTTCTTTGAGGCTGTGGCAGCTATACAGAGAATGTTCACCGTCAGTGAGAGAGTGTCCAATAACGGCGGTATGCTGGATAAGGTCATAGGTGCGGCTACGGGTATGTACGGAGTCGGCGGCGTGTTCTTAGGTTTCCGGGAGAGCGGCGTGAAGGGTGCGCTCCTCGGGGGCGCTACAGGCCTGGCCGGGTTCTATGCCACCTTCTATGCAGCTACTTTCTTTGCGGGCTTTTTAGGCATCATGGGCGCACCGGTGGTGACGCTGTGTCTCATGGCCTTCGCCGGCATCGCAGGGACGTTCACCTCAAACTTTGCCGTTGACAAGATACTGGTCAACGAGAGGATAGACAAGTATAAGTCCAACTTCAAGACCCACGTCAGGAAGCAGTTCCACGAGATGAAGCTCAACAACGACTTTACCGAGACTGTAAGACGTCAGGTGTTCTCGTCCTTTGACAGCATCAAGAGCAAGATCGAGGAGGAGACTGAGATCATACTCAGAGACACTCAGGAGACTCTGGACAACCTTAACGACCTGAAGGCTGAGAAGTCCAGCGTTTCGCAGAAGGAGATGGAAAGACTGCACGTCATTGCGGAGACAGCCAGCAATATAGTTCAGGACGCTTATGCAGTAAGAAAGGCTCTGGCGGACGAGACGACCACTGAGGCAAAGAACGCCTGATCTTCGGGGCTTTGGAAAAGATCAGTGACGGGAAATAAGGGAGGGCACTCGATGAGTGATATAATAGAGAATGTCAATCCGCTGCTTCAGATCGATACGGGGTTTCGTTCATACCTTAACGCCTATACCAGGTCCTACCAGAACCATATGGTGGACGGGAGCCTTGACTATGCTTTTGAATCGGACTTTGCGGTAAGGCAGAAGATAATGGGCCTTGGCGGCGCAGCAAAGCTGTTCAAGGCGGTGAACACAGCGGATGTTTCGGCGGAGGCAAAGCATCTGTTCATGAAGTGTGACCAGGTGGGGCCGCTGAAATATCCTGAGATATACGATATAGTGAAGAAGTGTGCCGAGAGGCTGGAGCTGATAGTACCCATAGTGTTCATCAGAGAGGACATGGACAGGCCCCTGGTATACTCCATAGCAAGCGAATTGATAGAACCCTGCATAGTGCTCACAAAGCAGCTCTGCGATATGTGCAAGGAGGACGAGCTGACGCTGCTTATTGGGTGTGAGTGCGGCAGGATACAGAACAATCATTGTACTTACAACATGGCATATACATACATCAATACCAGCAGGAACGTGTTCAGGCCCATAGAAAGGTCCTTTACACAGCCTATAAACAGCCAGGTCATATCGGCCCTGGCGCAGTGGGTGAAATATGCGGACGTTACGGCGAGCCGGGCGGGCATGATATGCCTCGACAAGCCGGGACGGTATCTTGATATAATGTGCGGACTTTACGCCAAGGGTTATACGGACTATTACGGCAGGCAGCAGGAGAATATCGACTTTGCTGAAATGACACGTTTGTCCGCAGAGATACACTCAAGCACCTCACGCAGCATGAAGACCGACAGGGAGCTGACGGAGGTGGAAAGGTCGCTGCTTGCGGCTGGTGAGTTCCTTTACTGTCAGACGCTGTATTCGTGGCGCAGGGACGTAGAGGACCTGGAGGGCCATGCCGAGAGCGGACAGATATGCGATGTGCGGACCAGTGTGATCGTCGGGAACGGAGGGCAGTAGGATATGAGCCATGAGAATATGATAACTGCCGATGAGAACATTCACGTTATCCGACAGAAATTGAACGATATAATAGACGATCCCAAGATAGCCAAGCTGCTCGGGGCGGACAGCGTAAGTCAGCTGAAGGAATATGACGGGCTGATAGCAAAGAAGTGCGAGGAACCTTTCACGCTCGTTATACTGGGCGAGTTCAAGAGAGGCAAGAGCACCATAATAAACGCCCTTTTAGGGAAAAATATCGAGCCTATCAACGTTACGCCGGAGACCTATACCATAAACGAGATAACCTTCGGGCATATACAGAGCGTGGAGGCGATCCTGGAGAACGGGCAGAGGGTGCCTCTGGTGCTGGAGGATATCACCAGGGAGAACCTGGAGAAGCGCATGAAGCTTTTTCCCGCAAGGATAAGCAGCGTTCAGATAAAGGACAATGCGCCCATACTCAGGGACATAAGGATAGTAGATACGCCGGGGCTCTCGGACTTAGAGAGCTTGGACAAGCAGGTGGAGGAGTATATAGTCAATGCGGACGCTATAATGTATGCGGCCTCATGTCTGCTGCCTTTTTCGGAGACTGAGCAGATATTCCTCGGCAGCCATGTGCAGCCACAGAGGTTCGGTATGCTGTATGTGCTGGTGAACATGATAGACGCACTGAATTCCATGGCGGACGTCAATAAGATCATGCGAAGGTTCAGGGGCATCGCTGAGAGGATAGTTCCGAATGCCATAGTTTACGGCATAAGCGGCGGCGATGAGCTAAGCAGAAAGCTCGGGAAGGACAGGCCTGCCGACAAGGGGACCAGGGAGTTCTATGAGACGCAGTTCCTACAGTTCGAGCTTTCGCTGAAAAGGGACATCATCATGCAGAAGGACGTCATAAGGAGCCAGAGGGTCTACACCATGCTCGATCAGATGCAGGCTGAGATAAGCTCCAAATTGCAGCTCCTGAGCGACATGACCGAGATGGACAAGCAGAAGCTGGAGCAGAAGGCTCTGGAGTTCGAGCAGCAGTGCGACGAGCTGGCGGCGGCACTGGAGAAGAAAAAGCCTGTGATACATCTTTCCATACTGGAGATGCAGCAGGAGGCCGAGAGCTGGATGTATGAGTTCTTCGCAAAGCTCAGGACCAGCATACTGGAATGCAGGGCAAAGGATGAAAACGGCGAGGACATCTATTCGCCGGAGGATATAGAGAAGTATTTCTATTCATTCCTGATGGAGAAGGTGGGCGAGGCCTACAGGCTCTGTATAGAAACTCACCGTGACAGGGTAGGGGAGCTGGTGGAAAAGACCGGCAGAGATCTGGCACAGACCCTTGGGATATCCGATATGGCAGAGGTCAGCAAGGCGCCGTCGGTGGACAGGATAATGATGTCAATGAACAAGAACGTCACCAGGAGCGTCATGGGCGTAAAGCTCTTCGGCACAAGCGAGAATTTCCCGCCGGCGGCCATGAGCATTTTCAGCAGCATAATGAAAAAGAAAATGCAGACCGATATCATTGATATCGCTCTGGAGAACTATGACGAGATAAGAATAAACATCGTCAAGGATATAAAGACCGTTTATCAGGACCTGGAGGTAAAGGCCATATCCAGGCTTGACAGCCTTTATCAGTATCAGGTCGAGATGAGCAGAGACGCTATCGCCAAGGCCAAGGCCATGGCGGAGAGCGGCGACAACGCCGAACTCAACGCCACCTTGCAGGAGGCTATAGAAAGGCTCAGAGAGCCTAAACGTATGCTGGCCGAGCAGGGATTGTGATATTCTGAAAGGTGGGAGGATATGGACGAGCTTTACGGGATACCTATGAACGTTACGCAGCCTATGGCTGCCGGGTCCATAATGAACGGTTCCGGCGCTCAGAGGACCATGGGCGCCATGGGGACAGAACAGCTCATGGGAATGGCGGCGGCCCAGAGGACCCTCGGGGCGGTCAGCACACAGACCCTGATGACGGCGGCCGGTGCGGCTGCGGCGGCTTATTCCTCTCAGCAGAGCGATATGAGCGGCAGCTACAGCGCCAGCGGCGCAGGCTTTGGCCAGAACCCTTATGCCGCTCAGAACCAGTATCCCAGCCAGAACCAGTATCAGTATCCTGACCAGAACCGGTATCCAGGCAGTTACGGCGGGCAGGGCGTGATAGATATGCAGCCCATGGACCCTTTGCAGCAGGGCATGGGCGGGTATGTGCCGAACATCGTGCCGCCGAATATGTCAAATTCCGGCGGCCAGTACGGTCAGCCGAACTACGCAAATCAGCCGAACTACGCTAATCAGCCGAACTACGCTAATCAGCCGAACTACGCTAATCAGCCGAGCTACGTTAATCAGCCGAACTACGGAGTGCAGCAGCCCCAGCAGGGGAATTTTTACAGCGCCGGCGGAAACCAGCAGCCGGTGCAGCAGAACAGGCCCACGGCGGTCCAGGGGGGCGGGTATTATTCCTCTCAGGCCATGCCGCAGGGTGTGGGAGGGGCGGCTCCTCAGAAACAGCTGCCGCCTAAGCGCAAAAGGGCGCCCAGACAGGGCCAGACCATGGCCAAGGGTCAGAAGTATTCCATACAGAGCCTGGGCGGAAATCAGTGCAGGAAGCTGAAAATAGGCGTGGGCTGGGATATAAAGGACGCCAGGTGTGAGCTGGACGCATCAGCATTCATGCTCGGTGCAGACGGCAGGGTCCTGGGGGACGAATGGTTCATTTTCTACGGACAGCCTGAAAGCCCGGAGAAAAGCGTCAGGTATCAGGTCTATGCGGAGGACGCCTCTGCGCCGGACGACGGTGCTATCGAGATAGACCTTGACAGGATAGACCCGAGGGTGGAAAAGATAGTCATTGCGGTGACTATCTATGAGGCCTTTGAGCAGAAGCTGAATTTCGGCATGGCGGAAAACGTCTATGCCAGGGTCATGGACGGCGCCGGGGGCAGAGAGCTTGCCAGGTTCACCTTAGCGGAGAACTATCCAAACGTGACGGCTATGGTGCTCGGAGAGCTTTACAGGTATAAAGGTGCATGGAAATTCAATGCGGTCGGCTCCGGCGTGTACAGGGACCTGGCGGGGTTCTGCGGAATGTACGGCGTTGCGCTGGAGTGACCGTTCATAGGGGAGATCATATGATAACTTTTGAAACTTGCAATGAGCTTTGTCTGAAAATAACCTGCCAGGGCGGCGGGGGACAGATATTCACAAAGGCCGGGGCCTTTATAGGCGGCGAGTGCAGGGGTCCGAAAAACTATACCTTCACCAAGGTGATGCTTGGCCCTCAGGGTAATTTCGGACAGGCACTTTTAGGTCAGATAGCACGCCGGTTCACGGGGGAGAACCTGCCGCTGATGAAGGTAGAATTCAACGGCGACAGTGTGACCTATTATGCAAACGACCAGCAGCACGTACTGGTCTACAAGCTCATGCCCAACGAGACTATCAGCGTGGAGAGCGAGAACATCTTAGCTTTCTCCAGCGAGTGCAAATACGGGGTAAGGTTTTTAGGGCAGGGCGTTATCTCGCAGAAGGGCCTTGCGACCTCTACACTGACGGGACAGGGCGACAATTCCTATGTGGCGGTGCTCATCGACGGCAACCCACTGGTGCTGAGCAACTACAGCAGCGGCTCTACCATCGAGGCGGACCCGGACGCTGTGGTCTGCTGGATAGGGGCTGACCCCACTCTCAGGACAGATATCTCCTGGCGCAACTTCATCGGGCAGAGCTCCGGTGAGTCGTATATGTTTGAATGGTCCGGCGGCGGTGCAGCTACTGTCATCATCCAGCCCATGGAAAGGGCCTCGGGCGTGGACGTTTCCATGGACGGCAGACGGTCCGGCAGCAGGCCTTCAGCCCAGCGGAGGATCTATTGATAACGATTACAGGACCGCAGTTTTTTCTGCGGTCTTTTTACCTGGCCGGCCAGCGGTAGAGCGCACCGTGCTTTCAGGAAGGTCTGCTGGCGGCGGAGCTTTTACGGGTGTGCCGCTATATTTAACGCAGGCTGATTTGTAAACTTTTAAGCAATTGCACCGCTGTGCTTGAAAAATATATGAAATGGTAGTATAATGATTATTGACAGACCGGCCGGGAACGGCCGGATATCAGAGGGAGAGATATGATATGTTGATAGAAGAGGTAAAAAAAGAACTGATACAGCACATTATACCGTTCTGGAACAGTCTGAGAGACGACGAGAACGGGGGGTTCTACGGATTCAAGGGCTTTGACCTGAAACTCGACAAGCAGGCCGACAAGGGGGTCATACTCCATTCAAGGATACTGTGGTTCTATTCAAACGCCTATATGACCCTGGGGGACAAGGCGCTGCTGGATAACGCTGAACACGCTTATAGGTTCATCAGGGACAAGTGCGTGGATTATCAGTATGGCGGCGTATACTGGATGATGGACTTCAGGGGCGGCGTGGCTGACGATATGAAACACACCTACAATATAGCCTTTGCCATCTATGCTCTTTCAAGCTATTACAGAGCCAGCGGCGATGAAAGTGCGCTGAACTTAGCCTACAAGCTTTTTTTGGACGTAGAGGAGAACACGCTGGACGAGTACGGATATCAGGAGGCCTTTGACAGGACCTGGAACCTGGTGGACAACGAGGCACTGAGCGAGAACGGCCTGAAAGCCGACAAGACCATGAACGCTATCCTGCATCTCATCGAGGCATATACTGAGCTTTACAGAGCCGACAAGAACAGGCCGGGGGCTGAAAAGGTCGCCCAGCGGCTGAAATTCCAGCTCGGCCAGATGAGGGATATCGTATATACTCCTGAGACTAACGCTTTGAAGGTGTTTTTTGACACGGCATTCAACCTGGTGGGGGATATCCATTCCTACGGTCACGACATAGAGGCCACCTGGCTCATGGACAGGGCCTGCGATGTTCTGGGGGACGAGGAGCTGAAAAAACAGTTTGCTGAGATGGATCTTAAAATTTCCCGCAATATCCTTGATATCGCTTTTGAAGACGGCGCTCTGAACAACGAGAGCGAGCACGGGGCCGTTGACAGGAAGAGAGTATGGTGGGTCCAGGCCGAGGCCGTGGTGGGCTTCATAAACGCTTATCAGCACTGCGGGGAAAAGAAGTTCCTTGAAGCCGCAGGTTCCGTATGGGAGTACATAAAGTCTGACATCATCGACAAGAGGGAAGGCTCGGAGTGGTATTCGGAGGTGTCCTTCGGTCATGAGCCCCATGACTGGAAGGAGATCGTCGGCCCGTGGAAGTGCCCTTACCATAACGGGAGAATGTGCATGGAGGTCATAAATAGAAAGGTCGATCTTTGATGTATAAGTTTGAGACACATCTGCATACCAGCGAGGCTTCGGCCTGCGCCTCGGCCAGCGGCGCAGAGCAGGCACAGAGGTATAAAAACAGCGGCTATGACGGTATAATAGTCACAGACCATTTCTTCAACGGCAACACTGCCGTCAGGGAATACCGGGACTGGAAAGACCGGGTGGACCGGTACTGCATGGGCTATGAGAACGCTAAGGCCCAGGGGGACAGGATAGGGCTGAAGGTATTCTTCGGGATAGAGTATACCTACTTCGGCACGGATATCTTAGTCTACGGTATTGACAAGGACTGGCTCTATGAGAACAGCGACTGCGTTGACATAAGCTTTTACGAATTTGCACAGCGGGTCCGCAGTGCGGGGGCGCTGATGATACACGCCCACCCTTTCAGAGAGGCAGGGTATATACACGAGATAAGGCTCTTGCCGGAATGGGTAGACGGCGTCGAGGTCTACAACAGCGGCAACTACAAGGACGTTATGAATAAAAGGGCGCAGTGGTATGCGGAGCAGTACGGGTTCAGGACCACCGCCGGCACCGACAACCACCACCTGAACGTTCCCGATGACAGGCTCAGCGGCATATGGACCGATATGGAGCTTGAAAGCATAGAGGATTATATCAAGGCATTCAGGGAAGGCAGGGTGTGGCCTGCCTATCCCAAGAGGTTCCTGGAGGAATGAGCGGAAATGGAGTATCTGGAAAATGACCCCATCAGGCTCAGTGCTGACAGGACCGCAGTGGAGGTGATAGACCAGCGGCTGCTGCCGGGGGAGCTGAGATGGGTGAGCCTTCGGTCTGCCGGAGAGGTGGCTGAGGCTATCCGGACCCTTGCTGTCAGGGGGGCGCCGCTTATAGGTATATGTGCGGCCTATGGGATATGTATAGCGGCGGCAAAGGCCCTGAGGGAGGACCGGGAGCATTTTTTTGAAAGGTTCAAAACTGACAGCCTTGTCATAAGCGGCGCAAGGCCTACGGCGGTGGACCCTTACCATGCGGCGCAAAGGCTCAGAAGAAGGCTGGAGAGACAGCGCTCTGCCGGACACGGACCGGAGGAGATAACCGAGGGGCTGTTTGAGGAGGCAGTAAGTCTCCATGAGGAGGAGATAAGGACCTGCCTTGCCATCTCAGAGCTGGGGCTTACGCTTATAAAGGACGGCAGCACCGTCATTACCCACTGCAACGCCGGGGCCATGGCCACCGGGCGCTATGGCACGGGGCTGGGACCGCTGCTTTTAGGGGCGGAGAAGGGGTATACCTTCCACGCCTATGTGGACGAGACCAGACCTCTTTTACAGGGGGCCAGGATAACGGCCTTCGAGCTGATGAGGGCAGGGGTGGACACTACGCTGATGTGCGACGATATGGCGGCTTATGTAATGGCGCAGGGAAAGACTGACGCCTGCATGGTGGGCTGCGACAGGGTGGCTGTCAACGGAGACACTGCCAACAAGATAGGCACCTGCGGACTTGCGGTCCTGGCTAAGCATTACGGAGTGCCGTTTTATGTATTCTGTCCGGTGTCCACCATCGACCTTTGCTGTAAGACCGGAGCGGACATACAGATCGAGATGAGAGACGGCAGAGAGATCACCGGGCTTTATTTTGAAAAGCCTGTGGCTCCGGAGGGGGTCAGGTGTCTGGACCCGTCCTTTGACGTTACGCCCGCAGAGCTGATAACTGCCATAGTCACCGAGAGAGGGATATTCTATCCGCCCTATGACTTTTCGGCCTTCGGGAAGGGATAAGTTTACCAATAAAAGGAAAGGGGATATTTATGAAAGCAAGAAGATCGGCAGCGGCGTTGGCCGCAGCGGCAATGCTGATGGCGGCGGGACTGGCCGGCTGCTACAGCGAGGAAAAACCGTCCAACAGCACTGACACAGCAGTCAGCGCTGAGGACAAGACAGGGCAGAACGAACAGAGCGCTCCTTCGGCAGACGTCAGCACGGCCGAGGAAAAGCCGAACGTTTCCCAGACTCATCAGAACGACCCGATGAACGCAGTCTCGGCCTGGGAACTGGTCGCTGATATGAAGATAGGCTGGAATCTTGGCAACACCCTTGACGCCACCGGCGGCTCCGGAGTGGATTCGGAGATCTCCTGGCTGCCCAACCCGGTGAAGACCGATGAGTTCATGATAAAGTCCGTCAAGGACCAGGGTTTCAATGTGCTGAGACTGCCGGTATCCTGGGGCAACCACATGAGCGATGACTACACCGTTGACCCGGAGTGGATGGACAGGGTGCAGGAGGTAGTGAACTACGGCATAGACAACGGTATGTATGTGATACTCAATACCCACCACGAGGAGTGGTATATGCCCACGGAGGAGAACCTTGACCATGACCTGGAGGAGATAGAGGCTCTCTGGAAACAGATAGCAGAGAGATTCAAGGGCTATGATGAGCACCTTATCTTCGAGGGGCTGAATGAGCCCAGGCTCAGAGGCACCGGTCAGGAGTGGACAGGCACCAATGACGCCAGGGCGATAGTCAATCAGTATGAGAAAAAGTTTGTGGAGACCGTCAGGGCCACCGGCGGCAACAACGCTGACCGCTGCCTGATGATAACGGGCTATGCGGCTTCTTCGGCAAGGGAGAACCTTGCGGCCATAGAGCTTCCTGAGGACAGTGACAAGCTGATAATCTCCGTCCATGCCTATCTGCCTTATTCATTCGCTCTTGACACCAAGGGTACAGACGTTTATAAGTCCGTTGACAGTTCCATAACAGACCTGTTCAAGAACCTGGACGACCTGTTCCTTAGCAAGGGGCTGCCTGTCATCGTAGGTGAGTTCGGCTCGGTGAACAAGGATAATCTGGAGGACAGGGTCCAGTGCGCAAAGGATTATCTCACCACTGCCTCCTCCTACGGGATACCCTGTGTATGGTGGGACAATTACGCCAGATTTGGCGCCGGCGAGAACTTCGGCCTTTTCGACCGTGCGGAGTACAGCTGGTACTTCCCGGACCTTATGAAGGCCATGATGGAATCGGTGGAATAACGACACGAAAAAAATATCCCCCAGGTCTCCCTGGGGGATATTTGCATTATGACTCGGCAAAGCTGCCGGTGTAAAGACTGTAGTACTTGCCCTTCTTTTCGATAAGCTCCTCGTGGGTGCCTCTTTCGATTATCCTTCCCTGTTCAAGAACCATTATGCAGTCTGAATTCCTGACAGTAGAAAGGCGGTGGGCGATGACAAAGGTGGTCCTGCCATACATAAGTGCGTCCATGCCTGCCTGGACCTGTTTCTCGGTCCTGGTGTCGATGGAGGAGGTAGCCTCGTCAAGGATAAGCACCGGCGGGTCTGCCACAGCCGCACGGGCAATGGCAAGGAGCTGTCTCTGTCCCTGGCTCAGATTGCCGCCGTCGCCCTTGAGCACGGTGTCGTAGCCGTTCTCCAGCTTTTCGATGAAGCCTGATGCGTTGGCCAGTTTTGCGGCCGCAATACATTCATCGTCGGTGGCGTCAAGATTGCCGTAACGGATATTCTCCATGACCGTCCCTGTGAAAAGGTGGGTGTCCTGAAGGACTATGCCGAGGGTCTTGCGCAGGGCGGGCTTTTTTATCTTGGTGATGTTTATGCCGTCATACCTTATCTTGCCGTCCTGGATATCGTAGAAACGGTTTATCAGGTTGGTGATAGTGGTCTTGCCGGCGCCGGTGGAACCTACGAAGGCTATCTTCTGCCCGGGCTTCGCAAAGAGCTTTACGTCGTGGAGGACTATCTTATCGCTGTTATAGCCGAAGTCCACTCCGTCGAAGACTATCTCGCCCTCCATCTTGGTAAAGGTCACGGTGCCGTCTTCCTTATGGGGGTGTTTCCATGCCCAGGTGCCTGTGCGGTCATCGCTTTCGGTGAGCTGTCCGTCCTTGTCATACTTAGCATTGACGAATTCCACATAGCCCTCGTCCTTTTCCGGCTCGGCGTCCATAAGGTCCATGACCCTGCCGGCGCCGGCGCTTGCCATGATGATGAAGGTCATCTGCTGGCTTATCTGGGTTATGGGCATGGTGAAGTTCTTGTTAAGGCTGAGAAATGCCACTATCTTGCCTAAGGTCAGCCCGGCAAAGCCGTTTATGGCCAGAACTGCGCCTAAAATGGAGCAGACCACGTAGCTCAGGTTGCCGATATTTCCGTTTACGGGCATCATGATATTGGCGTATTTATTTGCCTTGAAGGCGGACTCTCTCAGTTCATCGTTGATCTTCCTGAAATCCTCCAGTGCCTTTTCCTCGTGGCAGAATACCTTTACTACCTTCTGACCGTCAAGCATCTCTTCGATGAAGCCGTTCACATTGCCGATGTCCTTTTGCTGGGCGGCGAAGTGTTTGCCGGACATCATGGAGAGCTTGTTGGTGACTGCGATCATTATGCCCGCCATGAACATGGAGAGTAGGGTCATGGGAATGTTCATCCTTATCATGGCTATGGTGGTGATGACAAGGGTGACGGTGGAATTTATGAGCTGCGGAAGGCTCTGTCCGATGAACTGTCTCAGGGTGTCAACGTCGTTGGTGTAGACAGACATTATGTCGCCGTGGGGGTGGGTGTCGAAATACTTTATGGGAAGAGTCTCCATATTGTCAAAAAGTGCGTTCCTGAAATTTCTCAGGGTCCCCTGGCTCACGTTCACCATTATCCTGTTATAGGCGTAGGCGGAGCTTAGTCCTACTATATAGACTACAGCAAGTCTCATAAGGGCCTTTGCCAGGGGGCCGTAGTCGATGACCGCCCCGTCAGCGAGCAGCGGCTTGATGTAAAGGTCCACCAGCTCCTGGATAAAGGTCATTCCCTTGATGGTGGTGTAGGCCTGCACCAGTATGCAGACCACCACGATGGAAAAATGTATCTTGTATTTGCTGAGCATAAAGTTCAGCACCCTGCCTAAGACCTTGAAGGTGTTCTTTGATACCGGGGGTCTTGGGGCCATATTGTTCCTTGGCATTTTATACCCCCTCCTTTCCTGTCTTCACGGCTCTGCCGGAGGAATCCTCCGGGCGGTCGAAATCACCGCCGCCGCCGGCCTGGGAACTGTAGATGTCCGCATAGGCGGCGTTGTTTTTCAGCAGCTCTTCATGGGTACCGAAGCCTGTCACCCTGCCCTCCTCCAGGACGATTATCCTGTCGGCGTTCTCCACGCTGGAGATACGCTGGGCGATGATGATCTTGGTGGTGCCGGGTATCTTTTCTGCAAAGGCTCGCTTTATCTTAGCGTCCGTGGCGGTGTCCACCGCACTGGTGGAGTCGTCAAGTATAAGTATCTTAGGCTTTTTGAGCAGCGCCCTGGCGATACAGAGCCTTTGTTTCTGTCCGCCTGAAACGTTGGCGCCCCCTCTTTCGATACGGGTGTTGTACTTATCGGGCATCTGCTCGATGAACTCATCGGCGCAGGCCCACTTGCAGGCCTCGATACATTCCTCGTCGGTGGCGTTCTCGCTGCCCCACCTGAGATTGTCGAGTATAGAGCCTGAAAACAGCACGTTCTTTTGCAGCACCACAGAGACATTGTCACGCAGATAGGTCATGTCGTACTTCCTTACATCGACCCCGCCGACCCTGACGCTGCCCCTGGTGACGTCGTAGAGGCGGCTTATGAGGTTCACAAGGGAGGTCTTTCCGCAGCCCGTGGGACCGATCAGCCCCACAGTCTCGCCGGAGCGGATATGCAGGTCGATGTCTTTGAGGACCTCCTTGTTCTCTCCCTTGAAATAAGCGAAGTCAACGCCGTCAAAGTCGATGGAGCCGTCCTTCATATCCCTGACAGGCTCCTCAGGCTCCGAAAGCTCCGGGACTTCGTCAAGGACCTCGCTGATACGCCTTATGCTTGCCGTGGACATGGAGATCATGACAAAGATGAAGGAAAGCATCATCAGCGACATGAAGGCGCTGAATATGTAGGTGAACAGGGAAGTCAGCTCACCTGTCAGAAGGGTCCCGCCCACAACCAGGTGAGCGCCTATCCAGCTGATGGCGATTATGGCGGTGTAGCTTACGAACATCATCACGGGATTGTTGAGGGCGACTATGCTCTCCGCTTTGACGAACATATTGTAAAGGGCGCCGGAGGCTCTGCGGAACTTTTCCTTCTCATGGTCCTCACGGACATAGGCCTTTACGACCCTGATGGCCGAAACGTTCTCCTGAACGCTGGCATTCAGCTCGTCATACTTGTGGAAGGCGGAGTTGAAGGTCTTCATTGCCCTGGATACGATAAGGCTCAGGGCGATGGCTAAGAACACCAGAGCTATAAGGAACAGCATACTCATCGAAGGGCTTATGACAAAGCTCATTATCATGCTGCTTATCAGCATCATAGGCGCCCTGACGGCGATACGTATTACCATCTGATAGGCGTTCTGGATATTGGTCACGTCGGTGGTCATCCTTGTGACAAGTCCGGCGGTGGAGAATTTGTCGATGTTAGAGAATGAGAAGGTCTGTATCCTCCTGTAGACCTCCTCACGGAGATTGCAGGCAAGTCCCGACGACGCCCTTGCGCCGTGAACGCCCGACATTATGCCCGAAAACAGGCTCACGACCGCAGCGGCAGCCATTGCTGCACCGTAGATCATGACCTTTTTCATATCCCCTTTGTCTATGCCGTTGTCGATTATCTTCGCCATTATGAACGGCAGAAGCACCTCCATGAACACTTCCAGCATAGCATAGAAGGGAGTCAGCAGCGAATCCTTTTTGTACTGCTTTACCTGTGCTAGTATCTTCTTCAATAAAAGACCCTCCTTACGCAGCTTTTTAAAAGCTCAACGAAACACCGGGAAGCTCCCAGTGTCAAATTGATATACAAAAATCATTATAACATATTTTTACATACAAAGCAATAGCTTAAAATGAAGTTTTTTAGATATGTGTAAAATGGCTCTGCTGTCAGGGAAATTTCCAGTTTTTTTCAGTATATATTGAATTTGTGCTCACGACTTAACAAAAATTTAGGCTTGAATTTGTATAAAGTGACGTTAATATGGAAGTTAATGCTCAGTTTTATTGACAAATCAGAGGAAAAGTTGTATAATAAAGATAATAGAACAGGTATCGCTATCGGGATTTGCGGCAGGGGCCGCCTAAGGGATAAGCATTTTTTTCTTATAGAAATGAAAAAGAGGGATAGTTATGAATAAGAATGAAGGGAACCGCTCACGGTGCGGCTTTACGCTGGTGGAGCTGGTGGTCGTGATCGCAATAATCGGCATACTTGCGGTCATAATCGTACCGCAGCTGCTCAACTGGGTGCATAAGGCACAGAAAAAAGCGGATATAGTATCTGCAAAGATGATAGGCACCGCTACGGCGGCGCTTATAACTGAGGACGATGAGGCTTACAGATCGTTTTACAGCCCACAGTCGTGGACGCCAAGGTTCTATGCCAAGGGCAGCGACGGGCAGGTGGAATCCTATCAGTGCTATATAGTCGGCAAGCTTGACGGGTGTACCTCAAAGGACGGGAACAAGGCCCGTCCGTGCAAGCCGCAGGAATGGCAGCCCGGCGAGGCCGGACGTTCTCCTCTCACCGGCGGAAATCAGGTGTATTTCTGCCAAAAGCTCACTGAGGAGAATATGGTGCGTGGCGGCGAGAAAAGGGGGCGCAACAAGGACAACTACGTTATGATACCGGTAAGGTACCGTGGCGCAGAAGATTCGCCCAATACAGAGGCTACCGGGGGCGACAGGTGGCTGATAGTTTACAGGAAGAACGATCCGGAGAAGATAGAGGTGTGGCTGGCCGACAGTTCAAAGCTTTACAGCTGTCAGCCGGTGTTCAGGCTCTGGCCGGACCCCGACGCTAATTTCAAATGACGGTCCAGATGCTCGTCTGAAGAAGGCGGGCATCTTTTATTTGAAAGACTGCTAGAGTTCCGGACAAAAGCGGACATTCTTTGTACACAATAGCCACTTGTCGGTTTAATTAACCGCTGTCATTTTATACAAATATGAGTCTTGACTTTTTGTGATTATTACTATATAATATAACAATAGAACAAAAACGAAGGCCATTTTTTGCTTAATTCATCGAAAATTAATATGAGGACCGGCGTGAACCTTGAAATTATCGCCGCAATGTGGTATAATTATAAGGATGGTTTTCATATCAGTCGATCCAATTGCGGCGGACCGGCGGTCTGCTGCCTATTCATCAGGAGGAGTTGTTATTTATGTCAAAATCAGCCGAAAAGACCATAACCAAGGATGAGCTGAAAAAGCAGTTTATCGATACTCTGCATAATGATTTTCAGACCACCCCTGAGCTTGCTGACGATAAGCAGGTTTATGAGGCCCTTTCTAAGATCGTTGTAGGCATACTGAAGGCAAAGAGAAGAAGATTTACGGTAAAGACCCAGTCAGAGGGGAAGAAGAAGGTATACTACCTCTCCATGGAATTCCTCATGGGCAGGTCCCTGAAGACTTCGCTGTATAATCTGGAGATGAACAAGCAGGCCACCGAGATGCTCAAAGAACTGGGCATTTCTATAAACGGCGTGTATGAGCAGGAGCCGGATGCAGGCCTTGGCAACGGCGGTCTGGGAAGACTGGCTGCCTGCTATCTGGACGCTCTGGCTGCTGACGGCTACCATGCCACCGGCTATTCTATCTGTTACGAGTACGGTATCTTCAAGCAGAAGCTGGAAGAGGGCTGGCAGACCGAGCTGCCTGATAACTGGCTGCCCGGCGGCTCTGTATGGCTGGTGCCGGTGCCTTCTAAGGCTATCGAAGTAAGGTTCGACGGCGAGCTGAAGGAGTACTGGGACAATCAGTATCACTGCGTTATCCACGAGGGATATACCTCCGTTATGGCTGTGCCCTATGACCTGTTCGTTTCGGGCTATGGCAGCGAGGCAGTTTCCAAGCTGAGACTGTGGAAGGCTGAGATGGCCTCTTTCGATATGGCAATGTTCAATCAGGGCGATTATTCAAAGGCCCTGGGCAAAAATATTCTTTCGCAGGCTATCACCAAGGTGCTCTATCCTAACGACAACCATGCCGAGGGCAAGAGCCTGAGACTGAGACAGCAGTATTTCCTCTGTGCCGCATCTATCGGCGATATCGTAAATCAGCATATGTATGTTTACGGGAACCTGGATAATCTCCATGAGAAGGTGGCTATCCATATAAACGATACTCACCCCACTCTTGCTATACCTGAGCTGATGAGAGTGCTGCTGGACGACTGCGGCTACAGCTGGGACAAGGCCTGGCATATAGTTCAGAACACCTTCGCTTACACCAACCACACCGTAATGCCTGAGGCACTGGAGAAGTGGGACTGCAATCTCCTCAAGAGCGTCTGCCCGAGGATATTCTCCATCATCGTTGAGATAAACGAGAGGTATTGCAGAGACCTGTGGGAGAGGTACGGCGACCAGGCAAAGGTAACGCATATGTCCATCATCGAGAAGAACATGGTGAAGATGGCCACCCTGTGCGTACACGCTTCTCACAGTGTGAACGGCGTTGCCAAGATACATTCCGAGATAATCAAGAGGGAGACTTTCAAGGACGAGTATCAGGACACTCCTGCAAAGTTCAAGAACGTCACCAACGGCATCGCTTACAGAAGATGGCTCTATCAGTCCAACGAAGGGCTGACCGGGCTGCTGAAGGAGAAGATCGGCAAGGGATTTCTTTCCAACGCCGCAGAGCTGAGCAAGCTGGCTGTTTTCAAGGACGATGAGGAAGTTCTTTCAAGGCTCATCGACATCAAGCAGGAGAACAAGAAGAGGTTCGCCAAGTATGTGAAGAACCAGTACGGCGCTGTGCTGAACACAGAGTCGATATTCGATGTTCAGGTCAAGAGGCTCCATGAGTACAAGAGACAGCAGCTCAACGCCATGAACATCATCGCTCAGTATAATATGCTCAGGGACGACCCGGATATGCCTTTTACCCCCAAGACCTATATCTTCGCTGCAAAGGCTGCGCCGGGCTACCGTATGGCAAAGCAGATAATCAAGCTGATCTGGAACATCTCTGAGGAGCTGAAACACAACGACAGGATAAGAGAAAAGCTCAATGTCATCTTCCTGGAGGACTATAACGTTTCACTGTCTGAGATACTCATGCCGGCTGCGGACATCTCCGAGCAGATCTCTCTGGCAGGCACCGAGGCTTCCGGTACGGGAAATATGAAGCTGATGATAAACGGCGCAGTGACCCTTGGTACCATGGACGGCGCAAATGTTGAGATACACGAGCAGGTGGGCGATGAGAACATCATCATATTCGGTATGAACGTTGATGAGGTCAATGCCTGCAAGGCCGGCTACAGACCGGTGGACATCTACAATTCCAACGGCACTGTAAAGCGTGTTATTGACACTATCCAGTACGGTATCAACGGCAATCAGTTCCCTGAGATCGCTGACAATCTGAAAAATTCCGATCCATATATGGCTCTGAAGGATTTCGATTCCTATCAGAACGCTCAGAGGTATGCGTCAGAGTGCTACAACGACAAGATGAAATGGGCTAAGATGAGCTTAGCCAACATCGCCGGCGCAGGCATATTCTCCGCCGACAGGTCAGTTGAGGAGTACGCTAAGGATATCTGGGGCCTTACCAAGTAATAAAAAAGACAAAGCCCTAAGACCGGAATAAAACGGTCTTCGGGTTTTTTGTGGGTAAAAAACCGGCGGCAGGACGGAAAGAGCGGCGTTCTCCAGAAAAATCAGGCACACCTCTCCTTTATTAAAGCGGGGGGCCTTTGTTTCTGTGTTGTGACGGCCCCCGCTGCAAACCCGTAACTCGTTGCGAAGACCGTTCTTACCGCTCTCTCCGGCCTGCCGCCGGCAGGTCCTGCCGGGACTAGGCTGCGTCCGACAGGAATTCTCTGTCCTTGAAGAACAGGGATATGCACCAGATGGCCGAAACTGCCACCAGGGTGTAGACTATCCTCGACAGCGGTGCGCCCTGACCGCCGAAGATGAAGGCTACCAGGTCGAATTCAAAAATACCCAGCAGGCCCCAGTTGATGCCTCCGATTATAAGGAGGGCGAGTGCGATCCTGTCTAACATTTTCATCATTCCTTTCCGTCGGCGGTCATATCCGCCGTTTACCTTAGTATTGCCTGAGGAAATGAAATAATTCAGGCAGGGAAAATTTTCCTGAATTTTTTTCGGAGTCCGGCGACCGCACCCAGAACGGTTAGTGTTGACTACCGTTAATAGCACTATAATAGTATAGTTTATTTTAGCTAAAATTACTATTGAAATGAAGGGGCAAAAATGTTATTATATTATTAATATATTAATGGTATACAAGCTTTGCTTGGCTGAGAAAATGGAAAGGCGGAGGTCGTTATGGAGACAAGAGTTGCTGTTATCGCAATAATAGTTGAGAATGAAAGCTCCGTTGAGGGAGTGAACGCACTGCTGCATGAGTACAGCAGCGGTATCATCGGGCGCATGGGCGTTCCCTACAGGGCCAAGGGCGTGAACATCATCAGTATTGCCGTTGACGCCGAGCAGGACGTTATTAACACTCTTGCCGGGAAGATAGGCAGGCTCGAGGGCGTTACCGCAAAGACTGTGTATTCGTCTGTATAAATGGCGTTTTACAGTACTGGAAAAAGTTTGTTTGATCGAATTTGATAATTAAAAACCTCCTGACGCCGAAATTTTATTGAGGTGAAAGCGGGATCATACCGAAGTCTGTACATAGGCGGCGGCTGCAGGGTGATGCGGCGCCGGCGGGCAGGCTTGCTTTGCAGCGGTCAGATCTCTGTTGAACAGGTGATCTGGCTGTTTCTTTTTTGACGAAAACTGCGTCACAGCGAGTTTTTAAAGCGGAGAGTGATATTATGGGACTTAACGATACGCCATCGGGGGAGAGGGTACATATAGGGTTTTTCGGCAGGCGCAATGCCGGCAAGTCCAGTGTGGTCAATGCCTTCACCGGGCAGGAGCTGGCAGTGGTATCCGACACCGCCGGGACCACTACGGACCCGGTCTACAAGGCCATGGAGCTGCTGCCGATGGGGCCGGTGATGATAATAGACACCCCCGGCTACGACGACGAGGGGAAGCTGGGGGAACTGAGGGTGAAAAAGACCGCTCAGGTCCTTGGGAAGACCGACTGCGCTGTGCTCGTCGTTGATGCAACGGCAGAGATGGGTGCCTGCGAGGAGCAGCTCGTTGAGCTTTTTGAGAAGAAAAAAATACCTTACATCATTACGGTGAACAAGTGCGATCTCTTAGAGAATGTGCCTGAAAATGACGAGGTGCGCATATACGTGAGCGCCAAGGAAAAAATAAACATAACAAAGCTCAAAGAGCGGGCGGCCCGCCTGGTGAACGTGAGGGAGGAGCAGCGAAGGCTGGTGGGGGACCTTGTTGAGCCGGGAGAATATGCGGTACTGTGCATACCCATAGACAAGGCCGCTCCTAAGGGCAGGCTCATACTTCCGCAGCAGCAGGTCATAAGGGACTTGCTGGAGGCCGGGGCCGGAGCCTTCACCTGCCGGGAGACTGAGCTGAAAGCCTTCCTGTCATCTGCGGCGGCAAGACCTAAAATGGTCATCACTGACAGCCAGGTCTTTGCCAGAGCCGATGCTGACACCCCTAAGGACATAAAGCTCACCTCATTCTCCATACTGATGGCCAGATACAAGGGCTTTCTTGACCTTGCAGTCAGAGGGGCCTATGCCATTGATAAGCTCAGAGACGGCGACAGAGTGCTGATCTCGGAGGGCTGTACCCACCACCGGCAGTGCGAGGATATCGGCACTGTCAAGCTGCCGAAGCTGCTGAAAAAATACACCGGCGCAGAGCTGGAGCTTGTTTTCAGCTCAGGGCGTGATTTCCCGGAGGATATGAGCAGCTTTGCCCTTTGCATACACTGCGGAGGATGTATGCTCAATGCCAGGGAGATGAACAGCCGTATGCAGACCGTGGAGGACTGCGGGGTGCCGGTGACGAATTACGGCATCGCCATCGCCTACATGAACGGCATACTGAGAAGGAGCCTGGAGGTACTGCCGGAGACTCTGAAACTGCTTGACGGCGAAGACTGATTTTACGGAGCGTGATAGAATGACCGCAGCGACCACAGTAAGGGACCTTATCGACAGGCTGGAGGAGGACAGGGAGCTGAGCCTTGAACAGTGGGAAAGGGTCTTTAAGGAATGGACCGAGGAGGACAGGCTCTATGCCGCCGAAAAGGCCAGGCGGACGGCCCTGGAAAACTTCGGGAACAAGATATATATAAGGGGCATAGTCGAATTTTCAAATATCTGTAAGAACGATTGCCTTTACTGCGGCATAAGGGCCTCAAACAAGGAAGTATCCAGGTACAGGCTCACTGAGGAGGAGATACTCCAGTGCTGCGATGAGGGCTACGGGTACGGTTTTCGCACCTTCGTGCTGCAAAGCGGAGAGGACAGGTATTTCACCGCCGAAATACTTGCGGGGATCGTCAGGAAGATAAAGGCCGCCCACCCGGACTGTGCGGTGACGCTGTCAGTGGGGGAGCTTGGGTATGACGAGTATAAGCTGCTGAAGGAGGCCGGGGCAGACAGATATCTGCTAAGGCACGAAACGGCGGACAAGGAGCATTACGGCAGGCTCCACCCGCCCCAGATGTCCTGGGAGCACAGAATGAGGTGCTTAGAGCAGCTCATGGAGCTGGGTTATCAGGTGGGTGCCGGGATAATGGTAGGCTCGCCCTACCAGACCGAGAGGTGTCTGGCGGAGGATATGGTCTTTCTGGGGAGCTTTAAACCCCACATGATCGGCATAGGGCCTTTTCTGCCTCATAAGGACACGCCCTTTAAGGATATGCCTAAGGGTCCCTATGAGCTGACGCTGTTTTTGCTCTCCCTTTGCAGGCTCATGCTGCCGAGGGTCCTGCTGCCGGCCACCACGGCCCTCGGGACCATCAGGCCGAACGGCCGTGAGCAGGGAGTGCTCTGCGGGGCCAATGTCATCATGCCGAACCTGTCGCCTACGGCGGTGAGGAAGAAATATATGCTCTACGACAACAAAATCTGTACCGGGGACGAAAGCGCTCAGTGCAGGAGCTGTCTTGAAAGGAGAATGGCTGCCATCGGATACGAGGTCGCCATAACAAGGGGAGATCATCATGATAAAATTTGCGATATACGGTAAGGGCGGCATAGGAAAGTCCACCATGGCCTGCAATATCTCGGCTGCACTGGCTCTAAAAGGCATGAGGGTCATGCAGATAGGCTGCGATCCCAAGGCCGATTCCACTTCGCTTCTGCACGGAGGCGAAAGGGTGAGAACGGTGCTGGAACTCATAAGGGAAAAGGGCGTCGGCAAGGTAGAGCTGGAGGAAACGGTCCATGTCAGTGAACAGGGAGTCATCTGTGTGGAAGCCGGGGGACCCGTACCGGGCCTGGGCTGTGCAGGCAGGGGCATCATCAGCGCCCTGGAGACTCTGGAAAGACTTGGGGCTTATGAGAAGTACAGGCCGGATGTGGTCATTTACGACGTTCTGGGGGACGTGGTATGCGGAGGATTTTCAATGCCTATGAGAAAGGGCTATGCGGATAAGGTCTTCGTAGTGACCTCCGGAGAGAAGATGTCAAGATATGCTGCTGCCAATATCTGTATGGCAGTGGAAAATTTTAAGGGCAGGGGCTATGCTGCCCTGGGGGGGATCATCCTCAATCGGCGCAGCGTTGCCGGGGAAGATGAGAGCGTGGCCGAGCTGGCGGAGGATTTCTCCACCAAGGTCATCGGCACCGTGGACCGCAGCGAGGACATCACCGCCGCAGAGGAGAAGGGACAGACCCTTGTGACAGTCTGTCCTGAAAGCAGGGCAGCCTGCCAGATAAGGGAGACGGCGGAAAGGATAGTTCAGATATGCGGGGGGAAGAGCGATGCTTAAAGATATGCAGAGCTATGAAAGGCCGCCCTTTGTCACCGTTGATGAGGCTCCGGAGGGGGACCATTTTGCGGGGGGACTGGAGTATAATCCCCCGGCGAGAGGGGTCTGGAACATCGTCCATACGGGTATGCTCATACCTGGGGCCCATCAGATATTCGTATGCGCACAGGGCTGTCTCAGGGGCGTTATACTTACCGCCGCAGAGATGGGTATGCTAGACAGGCTCAGCTGGGTGTCCGTGTCGGAGGAGGATATGTTCGACGGGACCCTGGAGAGCGATGTTGTGGAAGGAACTGCTGAGATAATCCAAAAGCTCCCGGAGCGGCCTTCGGAGGTACTGCTGTTTCTGAGCTGCATACATCTTTTTGCCGGGGCGGACTTTGAAGAGATCATCAGGGAGCTTGGCGTAAGGTTTGAGGATATCCATTTTACTGACTGCTATATGACGCCCACCATGAGAAAGACCGTCAGCCCCGATGCTAAGATGCGGACACAGCTTTATGAGGGCCTGCGGGCCTGTCCGATAGATCCGAAGTCTGTGAATATCATAGGCTGCGACAGGCCTACGGACGAAAGCTCTGAGCTGGTGAGGATAATAAAGGAAAACGGCTTTGTGCTAAGAGACATCACCCAGGCGAAAAGCTATGAGGATTATCAGCAGATGGCAAAGGCGGCTTTCAGCGTGACATATCTTCCGACGGCAAAGGGAGCCGGGGACAGGCTCAGCGAGCGCTTCGGCAGCAGGAACATCTATATCCCCAACAGGTTCGACCCACAGGGCATAAGGGAGGAACTTTCAAAGCTCTGCGAGGCGCTGGGAGTTGAGCTGCCAAAGCTGGATGAAGAGGAGAAAAAAGCTATGGAGGCCCTTGAAAAGGCGAGGGAGCTTATCGGGGACACTGCGGTGGCGATAGACTTCACTGCGGTCACAAGGCCCTATGAGCTGGCAAAGCTTTTGTGTGAAAAGGGATTCAATGTCAGATATATCGTCAACGATGTACTTGGCGAGGACGTGGAAGCATTCCGCTGGCTGAAGAAAAACCGGCCCGGGATAAAGATATTCTCGGCCCTGAACGTCAATATGCTCAATGCTGCGGAAAGTGCGGAAAAGTCCGGCGAGACGGTACTGGCGGTGGGGCAGAAGGCAGCCTTCTTTTTCGCCACGGATAATTTTGTGAACATCGTGGCCAACGGAGGCTATTACGGTTTTAGCGGCATAAAGGCTATCGCAGAGCTGATGTGCGGCGCTTTCACGGTACCTAAGGACCGCAGGACGGTCATCCAGCATAAGGGCATAGGCTGTTATTCCTGCGTTTATCAGGACTGACCAAGGATAAGGGGACTGGATATGAAAAACGTTTCTACTGTCATTCCCTGCTATGCGGCGGATACCTCCGGGGTCTGCTCGGCTCTTTATGAGCTGGGAGGACTGACGGTGGTCCATGACGCATCGGGATGCAATTCCACCTATTCGACACATGACGAGCCCAGGTGGTACGATAAAAGGTCAATGATATATATTTCTGCCTTAACGGAGATGGACGCCGTTATGGGAAACGATGAAAAGCTCATCCTTGACACCGTGGCGGCAGCGGCGGACCTGCGGCCGGAGTTCATAACTCTCTGCGGGTCTCCAATGCCGATGATGACCGGTTTTGATTACGATGCGGCGGCGGCTGAGATAGAGGAAAGGTCCGGGATAAAATGTCTTCCCATGCACACCAACGGCACCAGGTCCTATATCGAGGGAGCATCGGAGGCGTTTCTGGCGGCAGTGAAGGCCTTTGCCAAAGAGGGACCCAAGGTGGAAAACGGCGTTGCGGTCCTGGGGGCCACGCCGCTGGACTTCGGTCTGAGCGGAAGTATCGGGAGCATAAGGACCTGGCTCGGGGAACGGGGCTTTGAGACAGTTTCCTGCCTGGCTGTGGACAGTTCTTTCAAGGATCTGGAAAGGGCCGCACTGGCTAAGGTCAGCCTGGTGGTGTCCCAGTCGGGACTGGCGGCGGCGAAGTATCTGGAAAAGGAGTTCGGGATACCCTATGTCTGCGGGGTCCCCTACGGGAAGAAGTATGCAGAGCGGGTGGAAAGGTATCTGAGATGGGCCATGGAGGACAATGAGACTGAC
Organism: Ruminococcus sp.; assembly: GCA_017478965.1. Lineage (GTDB taxonomy): Bacteria > Bacillota > Clostridia > Oscillospirales > Ruminococcaceae > Hominimerdicola. Next base: position 68,083 of record JAFVCV010000038.1, read on the forward strand.
TGGGTGGACGAGCGCAGCGGCAGGGACTTCGACACCGTGGTCATCGGTGAAACGGTGTCGGCATTTTCACTTTGCTCCGCCCTTTACTGGGACCTTGGCATAGACGCCGCAGTGATATGTCCGCTGCCGTATGAGGAAGGCAGGCTGGGCCGGGACCTTGCAATGAGCGCCGAGGAGGACATAAAGGCATTTCTGGAGGAATGCAGGCCCGCCAGAGTCATTGCGGACCCGCTGTACAGATACGTGGTGCCAAAGGACACAAGGCTCACAGAGCTGCCGCATTTCGCATTTTCGGGGCGGTGTTTCGGGCAAAGGATACCCGACCTTATAAATAAGGATATCAAGGAGTTTTTTGAATGATAAAGCTGGCAATTTACGGTAAGGGCGGTATAGGGAAATCCACCTGCACCGCCAACTTAGCGGCGGCCTTCGCCACACTGGGAAAGCGGGTCATACAGATAGGCTGTGACCCCAAGGCGGATTCGACCATTAATATCCTGGGCGGGACCCCGGTCATGCCTGTGATGGACCATATGAGAGAGCATGACGAGGAGCCTAAGACTATAGAGGAGATCTCCAGGTCAGGATTCGGCGGCATACTCTGTATAGAGACCGGAGGCCCCACGCCGGGCCTTGGCTGCGCAGGCCGGGGCATAATCACGACATTTTCTCTGCTGGAGGAGCTGGAGCTTTTTGAGAAGTTCAAGCCTGACGTGGTGCTTTACGACGTGTTGGGAGACGTGGTCTGCGGCGGCTTTGCGGCGCCCATAAGAGAGGGCTATGCCGATAAGGTGCTGATAGTTACCTCAGGGGAAAAGATGGCGCTTTACGCCGCCAATAACATCAGCAAGGCGGTGAAGAATTTCGAGGACCGCAGCTACGCCAAGGTCAGGGGGATGATCCTGAACCGCCGCAGCGTAGAGAACGAAGAGGAGAAGGTCAGGGCATTTGCCGAAAGCGCCGGGCTGGACATCGTGGCGGATATACCAAGATCCGCAGATATAATAAAGTATGAGGACATGGGAAAGACCGTCATTGAGGGGGACCCTCAGTGCGAGACTTCACAGCGGTTCTTTGAGCTGGCAAGGCTTCTCATAAGAGAGGAGGAGGGCCGGTGAGGGAGGCTTTTTATATAACGGCCAAGGACCTGAGCGCCCGAGGGCCTGAGAATATCCCCGGCGAGCTGCAAAGTGCAAAGCATATGATCTACAGCTCGCCTGCCACTCTGGACTTCAATTCTCCGGGAGCAAAGGGCTTTGGGGTAAAGCGGGCCGGACTGGCGGTGCCGGGTTCGGTGATGCTGCTGGTGGCGCCGGGGTGCTGCGGAAGGAATACGGCGCTGCTCAACGAGCTTGGCTACAGCGAGAGATTTTTCTATCTTCTTCTTGACGACACCGACATCGTTACCGGCAGGCATCTGACGAAGATCCCGGCGGCCTGTGAAGAGATCTGTGAGGAGCTCGGGGATAAGCCCTCGGCCATAATGATCTGTATAACCTGCGTTGACGCTCTGCTGGGGACGGATATGGAAAGAGTCTGCCGCAAATGCGAGGAAAAGACCGGGGTCCCGGCGGTGCCGGCCTATATGTATGCGCTCACCAGGGAGAAGAGACTTCCTCCCATGGCGGCGGTGAGAAAGTCGGTGTATTCCCTTTTGAGACCCCAGGCAAGAAAGAGCAATGAGTGCGCTCTGATGGGCTATTTTGCACCAATGGAGGACGGCTGTGAGATATATGAGCTGCTGAGAAAAGCCGGGATAAAAAAGATACACGAGCTGGGAAGATGCCGGACCTTTGAGGAATACAGCATGATATCAAGGGCGAATTTCAGCCTGGTGCTGAACCCGGAGGCCAGATATGCCGCACAGGATATGCAGGACCGGTTAGGGATACCGTTTATCGAGATGGTAAGGCTTTACAGGCTGGACAAGATAAGAAACCAGTACAGGCTCTTAGGGCAGGCCATCGGGGCAGAGCTCGACGATGGGGAATATTACGAAAAGGCCCGCAGGACCGTGGAAGATTTCAGGGAGAAGTACAAAGCGCTGACTTTCGCAGTGGGAGAGTCTCTCAATGCTGACAGCTTTGAGTTAGCGCTCTCGCTGTTAAGCTTCGGGTTCAAGGTAAGCGAGATCTACGGCACCGTGGGAGAGCGCAATTTCGTTTTCGTCAGAAAGCTCGCAGAGCTTTCTCCCGACACCAGGATATTCTCGAACCTTTCGCCCACCATGATGAACTATGAGCGAAGGACCGGGATAGATGCTGTTATCGGGGCTGACGCCGGCTATTATCATAAGGACCTGCCCTGTGTGCAGTTCAATGACGAGAAACAGCCCTTCGGCTATTTCGGGGTCATAAAGCTATTCACAGAGCTGGATAAAGCCCTGGAGGGCAGGAGGGAGAGACAATGAAAAAGCTTTTGAAACATATCTCGCCTTTAGCCCCGGACGATTCGGGGGCCTGCTCGGTGCTTTATGAAATGGGCGGAATAACCGTGATCTGTGACGCCGGGGGCTGTGCGGGGAACGTATGCGGGTTTGACGAACCCAGGTGGTCTGAGAAACCGTCGGCGCTCTTCAGTGCAGGACTCAGGGATATGGACGCTATACTGGGCCGTGACGACAGGCTGGTGGAAAAGCTGACGAAATGCTGTGAGCAGGTAGATGGCCGCTTCACTGCCATCGTGGGGACGCCTGTGCCGGCGGTCATAGCCACGGACTACAAGGCTCTGAAAAGAATGGCTGAGAAAAAGACCGGGCTGCCCTGCATAACTGTTCCCACAGACGGCACCAGGCTTTACGACTGCGGGGAGGAGCGGGCTTATATGGCCCTTTTCGAGGAATTTGCAGTGAAGAGACACGAGGTGAAAAAAGGCCGGGCGGCAGTTATCGGAGCAACGCCCCTTGACACCGGTTTTTTAAGGGCGGATAAGCTCATCGGGAACGTCAGGGCGATGGGTCTTGATGAAGTCGTCTGCATAGGCCTTGACAGCGGTCTTGAAGAGGTGGAGAACATCTCATCGGCAGAAAAGCTCATCGTCATATCTCCTGCCGGGATAAGGCCGGCGGGATATCTGCACGAGAAATTCGGTACAGAGGTCATTTACGCTTACCCCTGTCTGCCGGAGGAGGTCGTGAGTGAATGTAAAAAACTCAGGGGTAAAAAGGTGCTTATCATCCATGAACAGATGGCTGCCAACGCCCTGAGGGAGCTTATAGAGGAAGATAATCAGGCGGACTGTGCTACATTCTTTATGGCGGAGGAGAGCCTTTCAAAGCCGGGGGATATCAAGATCGCCGGTGAAGACGACCTCAGGGAAAAGACCGCTCAACGGGGATATGAGGTCATCGTAGCTGACAAATTCTTTTCAAGGGCCTTGGGGGGATTTGAAGGGCAGTGGATAGATTTTCCCCACAACGCCGCCTCTGGCAGACTGAGACAGTAAACGCCGGTAACAATGGGGATCTTTAAGGACGGTGAGGGATTGAAGGCTTACAATATACACGTTTACGGCATCGTGCAGGGTGTGGGGTTCAGACCCTTCACTGCGGTCACTGCGGACCGCCTGGGCATCAGGGGGACGGTGGCCAACAAAGGGTCCTATGTGGATATCTTCGCTTATGGAGAAGAGGAGGACGTCAGGGCTTTCGCAGAGGAGATAAGGGAAAGGCCCCCGGAAAGGGCCATGGTCCTGGGGGTCGATCTTATAGAGCTTGCTGAGGGCCGGGGAAAAGTACCGGAGAGCTTTGAGATAATCGAGAGCGAAAAGGAGTACGGGGACATTTTCGTATCTCCGGATATCGCCACCTGCGACAGCTGCCGGAGGGAGCTTTTCGACCCTGAGGACCGCAGGTATCTCCACCCTTTCATAAACTGCACCCAGTGCGGTCCCAGGCTGACCATACTTGACACCATGCCCTACGACAGGATAAGGACTTCCATGGGAGAATTTCCCATGTGCGAAAAATGCGCAGCTGAATACAACGACCCGGTCACAAGGCGCTATGACGCACAGCCGGTGTGCTGCAACGACTGCGGACCGGAGGTCTATATCATCGGGGAGGACCTCAGGGGCGCCGAGGCTATAAAAAAAGTCCGCCGGGCCATAATGGAGGGGAAGATAGCTGCCATAAAGGGCATAGGCGGCTTTCACTTATGCTGCGACGCTAAGAACAGCCGTGCAGCGGCCAGGCTCAGAGAGCTCAAAAGCAGGCCCGCCAAGCCCTTTGCGGTCATGATGAGGGATATGGACACGGTAAGCAGATACTGCCGCCTTAAACCGGGGCAGGAGGCTTATCTGACCGGCTGGCAGAAACCGATAATGCTACTGGAGAAAAAAGAGGGCTGCGGCCTTTGTGACGAGGTGGCACCGGGCAACCCAACGGTGGGGGTCATGCTGCCTTATGCTCCTGTGCAGATGCTGTTATTCGGCTATCCGGACGGAACGGAGATGACGGACTGCCTTATCATGACCAGCGGGAATGTCAGAGGAGCGCCCATCTGCCGCAGTGACGAGGACGCAGTGAAGGAGATAGGGAGCTTTTGCGACACTATCCTTTCCCACAACAGGAAGATACTGATACGCTCCGACGACAGCGTCACCGACTGGCTTTTTGACAGGCCCTATATGATAAGGCGCTCAAGGGGATTTGCGCCCCTGCCGGTCATGATGAAGGAGCGCTCTGACAGGCAGGTGCTTGCCATCGGCGGCGAGCTGAAAAACACCTTCTGCATAGGCCGGGGGGGACTGCTGTACCCCTCCTCTTATGTGGGCGACATGGGGGATATACGCACCGTGAAGGCTCTGGAGGAAAGCATAAGGCGTATGTGCGGACTGCTGGAGACTGAGCCGGAGCTGATAGTCTGCGACAAGCACCCTAAGTATAATACAGTCCGATTCGCCAAAGAGCTGGCTGAGCAGCGGGGAGTGCCTTTGCTGGAAGTACAGCACCACTACGCTCATGTGCTGAGCGTCATGGCGGAGAATCGGGTAAGGCCGGAGACAAAGGTGATAGGTCTGAGCTTTGACGGCACCGGCTACGGCGATGACGGGACCGTCTGGGGGGGAGAGATCTTCCTGTGCGACGGCAGGAGCTATGAGCGCCGGGGCAGCGTCAAGTCCTTTATGCAGGTCGGCGGCGATCTGAGCGCTAAGGAGGGATGGAGGATAGCGGCGGCTGTACTAAAAGACTTTGCCGGGGACGCACAGGAGCTTGTTGAAAGCCTGGGGCTTTGCACACCGCAGGAATACAGGCTCCTTGGGACCATGGCCGACAAGGGTCTCAACAGCGTAAGGTCCACCAGCTGCGGAAGGCTTTTTGACGGCGTTTCAGCCATACTTGGCATCAGGCGAAGCTCGACTTTCGAGGGTGAGGCCTCTACGGCGCTGATGTTTGAGGCAGAGGCCTTTGAGAAGGAAAACGGGGGCCGGGAGGAGTATGAGGGGCAGGAAAAGCTCATCAGGTATGAGGACGGTTTTGTTACCCTTTGCACCTCGGCGCTGCTGACGGATATCGCCAGGAAATTCTCGAAGGACCCACGTCCTGAGAACGCCCGGAGGCTTGCCTACAGGTTCCATGCAGTTTTAGCGGATATGGCGGCGGAGGCCTGCGGAAGGCTCATGGCGGACAGCGGCGTAAGGCTCTGTGCCCTGACGGGGGGAGTATTCCAGAACCGGCTGCTCACAAGGCTCTGTCGGGAAAGACTCGAAAAGGCCGGGGCGGAGGTGCTCCTTCACAGCCTTATACCGCCCAATGACGGCGGGCTGGCCTTAGGACAGGCCTATTACGGGATATACAGTAAATAAATTTCAAGGAGGATAAATATATGTGTGTTGGATTGTCTGCAAAGGTAGTCAGCGTTAAGGACGGTACTGCGGTCATAGACGCCAGCGGTGCAAAGAGAGAGGTCAGCGCTGACCTTTTAGAGGAGCTGGAGCCTGGGGATTATGTGATGGTACACGCTGGGGTAGCCATCGCCAAGATCACCCAGAGCGATGATGAAGAAACTGAGACTCTGCTTGAGGACCTGATATGAACGAGAGCATCAAAAACGCCCGTGACATCATCACGGGCTACAAGGGAAGAAAACTAAGGATAATGGAGGTCTGCGGCACCCATACCCACGAGATCTTCCGTTTAGGCATCAGAAAGCTACTGCCGGAGCAGGTGGACCTCATCTCGGGACCGGGCTGTCCGGTGTGCGTTACTGCGGTGGGCTTTATCGACGAGGCTGTCTGGCTGACCCTGGAGAAAGGCTGCACGGTCTGCACCTTCGGAGATCTTATCAGGGTACCGGGGACGGAGATGAGCCTGGCCGGGGCAAGGTCTGAGGGCGGTAAGATAAAGGCGGTCTACTCGCCCCTGGACGCTGTGGACTTTGCCGAGAAGGAACCGCAGGAGCAGGTGGTGTTCCTTGCAGTGGGCTTTGAGACCACTACGCCCTCGGCCTGCCTTGCGGTGAAGACTGCGCAGAAAAAGGGGCTGAAAAACTTCAGTATCCTCACTGCCAACAAGACCATGCCCAACGCCTATAACGCTCTGGTGGGAAGTGCAGACGCATTTCTATACCCGGGCCATGTGAACGCCATCACCGGCAACGCAGTCTGCAAAAAGCTCTGCGAGGATAAGGGCGTTTCAGGAGTGGTGGCAGGATTTACGGCAGGGGAGCTGCTGACGGCAATGGCGGTGACGCTGACCCTTGCTGACAAGGGGGAGCCATTTTTCAGGAACTGCTACCCCAGAGTGGTGAAGGACGAGGGCAATATCCCCGCACAAAAGCTCATCGCAGAGGTTATGGAGCCTTGCGACAGCGAATGGAGGGGGTTAGGGCTTATCCCCATGTCGGGCATGAGACTGAGGGAGGAGTATGCTGAGTTCGACGCCCGCAAGAAGTACCGGATGCCAAAGATCACCGGCCGGCCCAACCCGGCCTGCCGCTGCGGCGATGTTTTGCAGGGCAAGTGCAAGCCCTCGGACTGCAAGGTCTTCGGCAAGGTCTGCACCCCCCAGCACCCCATCGGCGCCTGCATGGTCTCCGATGAAGGAGCCTGTTCGGCATACTATCAGTATTCAGGCCTGGTCTGATACTTTACACAGCATAAAAATAAGCCGGAGTTCGCCTGAACTCCGGCCTTTTCGTTTATCCTGAAATTTTTCTTGCCTCAACATAGAAACGCTTATCCTCAGCGTGGCCCATCGAGAAAGTCTTCCTAGGCAGGGCGCCGTCACAGATGACCGTGGGGAAAAGCTCGCTCTTGTGCATATCCGGCAGGAGGAAACCTACGGAATTCTCCTTCTTTGAAAGCTCCCTTACAACATCGGCCCCGTGGATATAGTCCACCTTGCCGCCCATCTCGGGCAGCAGCTTGTCAAGGGCGGACTGAAGCGAACCTACCGCCAGTTTTGAAAGCGGCGCATGGACATAGACCGTTCGCTCTTCGCCGTTTTCAACCACGGTTATCCTTTGCCCGCTCTCCTCTTCCCTCAGGTCGAGCTTTTCCGTGAGCTTTTCCAGCAGCAGGCTCACGTCCACATTAGTGACTATCCTGTGGATAGCCTCGAATTCCAGGGCGGGGGAGTGGAGGTCCACTATCTCTGCAAGGGCGTACCTTGCCGGGTGGCCCGAAAGGTCCTTTCCAGGCTCCTTCTGTTTCAGCGTCTCATAGAACTCCTTTGCAGTGGCAAGGCTGTGATTGCCGTCGCCCATGGCAAAGGTCAGGGGAGCGGTGCCTTCCATGCCGTATCTTTCCTTAAAGGCCTCAGGCGAGGAGAACTTCTCCAGTCTTTCCATGATCCCGGCCCTGGTCGTTTCATCGATAAGCCAGCCCTCGACCTTTCCGCCGCCGGCCATCAGCTCAAAGCTATAGAGCTTTTCAAAGCCTTCTTTCTTAGCGGCAAGGGGTTCGATGATCTCTTTCTTCACATCGTCAATGAGTATCATGATATGGGGCAGCTCGATGGGGGCGCCCTTTCTTATCTTCATCCTTGGCGGTATCCTCTCCACCACGGTGGCCTCGGTGGCCCTTACCTGGGACTCGCTGCCCTTATAGTATTCGTACTGTGTAAGGTCGATGGCTCCCACCACGCCGGCTCTCAGCTTGCCGTCGGACTGGGTCCTTTCCACGTAGATAAGGGCATCTTTATATTCAATGAAAACTCCCTCGTCAAGATACTCCTTCATGGTGCGGTGTATGCGGTCTATCCTGTATTCCAGCCCGGGGGCTTCCAGGTAGACCTCGGGCAGTATGAGCTTGTAGGCGGACCTTTCGTCCCCTACCAGCTTTTCCACTTTCTCCCAGTACTCCGGCTCTGAGGTGTACTGGTCGCAGGCCACAACTGCCCATTTGTTCATATCGGTGTCCTTCGGCAGCAGTATGTCTGCCGGGGTGAATGCCAAACTCATAGATCTACTCCTTAGATATATTGTTTTTCAGGCTTACTTCCTCTTGCGCAGAGTCATGTTGTGATGCTCCGCAGGCTGGAGCACCTGCTGTCTCTGTGGGGGAGCGGTGTTCCTTCTCACCTGTATAGTGAAGAGCATCTTCACAGTGTCTTCCCTGATGGACTCTATCATGGCGTCGAACATATCCATGCCTTCCATACGGTATTCTACAACAGGGTTCTTCTGCCCGAAGCTCCTGAGGGTTATGCCCCTCTTCAGCTCTTCCATATCGTCGATGTGGTCCATCCACTTCTGGTCAACGACCTTCAGCAGCACCACTCTCTCTATCTCATGCAGAAGCTCCGAACCAAGGTCCTGCTCACGGGCTTCGTACAGCTTCAGCGCCCTGTCCTCCAGAGTTTTCTGGATATCTTCCTTGGTTATGCTGTCAAGCTCCTCGGAGGTGTAATTAAAGTCCCCCTGGTCTGTCAGCAGGCCCATCAGCGACTCACGCAGGCCCACCAGGTTCCAGTCGTCAGCGATATCGCCCTGTACATACATATTCACCGTGTCAGAAACAAAGTCCTTTATCATTCCGATGATATACTCATGCAGGTCCTCGCCGTCAAGCACCATCTCTCTCTGGCCGTAGATTATCTCACGCTGCTTGTTCATAACGTCGTCGTAGTTGAGGACGTTCTTTCTTATATTGAAGTTCCTGCCCTCCAGCTTTTTCTGTGAGGACTCGATGACGCTTGAGAGCATCTTGGACTGTATGGGCGTGTTCTCGTCAACATTGAGGGTATCCATCATGCTGGTTATCCTGTCGCCGCCGAATATCCTCATCAGGTCGTCCTCCAGAGAAAGGAAGAACATACTCTCTCCCGGGTCGCCCTGACGGCCGGAACGTCCTCTCAGCTGGTTGTCGATACGCCTTGACTCATGTCTCTCGGTGCCGATGATGTAAAGGCCCCCGGCCTCTTTGACCTTATCGGCCTTCTCCTTTACCTCCTCATCGAACTTAGCGTAAAGCTCTCTGTACCTCTTGCGGGCCTTGAGTATCTCCTCGTCCTCGGTGTTGGAGTAGCTTGCGGCCTCAACAGCCTGCTCCTCGGTATAGCCCTCCTTCTGGAGCTGATGGAGAGACTTGTACTCAGCGTTTCCGCCCAGCATGATATCCGTACCACGGCCGGCCATGTTGGTCGCTATGGTCACTGCGCCGTACTTGCCGGCCTGGGCTACTATCATAGCCTCACGGTCATGATACTTGGCGTTGAGGACCTCGTGCTTGACGCCCTTCCTGCTAAGGAGCTTTGAAAGGTACTCGGATTTCTGTATGGAGACTGTGCCCACCAGGACCGGCTGGCCCTTTTCGTGGCACTCCACTATCTTGTCTATCACCGCATTGAACTTGCCCTTCTCGGTCTTGTAAACAACGTCCGGGTGATCTATCCTGATAACGGGCTTATTCGTGGGGACCTCTATGCAGTCCAGCTTATATATCTCCCTGAACTCGTCCTCCTCGGTCAGCGCCGTACCGGTCATGCCGGAGAGCTTGCCGTAGAGCCTGAAATAATTCTGATAGGTTATGGTTGCGATGGTCTTGGACTCTCTCTTGACCTCAACGCCTTCCTTGGCCTCGATGGCCTGGTGCAGACCGTCATTGAAACGCCTGCCGTCCATAACACGTCCTGTGAACTCGTCAACTATCAGCACCTCGCCGTCCCTGACGATATAGTCAACGCCCTCCTTCATGACGCCGTTGGCTTTCAGGGCCTGGTTGATGTGGTGGGAGATAGTCAGGTTCTCCGAATCCATCAGGTTATCCAGCTTGAAATACTTCTCCGCCTTTTTAACGCCGCTCTTGGTTATGGTAGCGGTCTTGGCTTTCTCGTCGATGATATAGTCGCCGTCCAGCTGGTCGTTATCGGCCTTGTCGTCCATCTCCACCACGGTGACGGACTTCAGGGTCTTGGCAAAACGGTCAGCCAGAGTATAAAGCTCGGTGGACTTATCCCCCTGTCCGGAAATGATAAGAGGGGTCCTGGCCTCGTCGATGAGTATGGAATCCACCTCGTCCACGATGGCGAAGGTGTGTTCTCTCTGGACCTTGTCTTTCTTATAGATGACCATATTGTCTCTCAGATAATCAAAACCGAATTCGTTGTTGGTGCCGTAGGTGATGTCTGCATTGTAGGCCTCACGCTTGGCAGCCTTGTCCATTCCTGTCAGCACGCAGCCGATAGAGGTGTTGAGAAAGTTGAATACCTTTCCCATCTCCTCAGACTGGAACTTGGCCAGATAGTCATTGACTGTAACAACGTGTACTCCCTTGCCGGTGAGAGAATTGGCATAGGAGGCCAGGCAGGCCACCAGGGTCTTGCCCTCGCCGGTCTTCATCTCAGCGATACGTCCCTGATGGAGAACGATAGCGCCTATTATCTGAACAGGGTATGGCTTTTTGCCCAGGACCCTGAAAGCCGCCTCACGGCAGACCGCCAGAGCGTCCGGCAGAACGTCGTCAAGGCTGGAAAGCTCGTCTAATCTGCTCCTGAGGATACCGGTCTGCTCCCCCAGCTCCTTATCAGACATGGCCTGATACTTCTCCTCCAGCTCAAGGACCTTGTTCTTGATAGGCTCTATCTTCGCCAGTTCCTTCTTTGAATAATTACCGAATATCTTGTCTAAAAATCCCATTTTTCAGCCACCTTTGATAACACAGGGCCGGGCGCAGGTCCGTCCCCTTATTTCCTTTTATAATGAACCATGTATGCGGGCATACCCGCTCGATACAGTATAAAAACACATAATATATTATACACCATCGCCCCTTAAAAGTCAAGTGTTTTTACTTTTGTCCCGAGTGTTTTGCGGTAAGTTTTGTGGGGCAAAGACTGCTTTTCGCCATCGCAGTCAAAATGCACAAAAATGGTAGGAGATATTCTCTTGCAGCAGGGGCCGGTTAGTCTTGACAAACAAACTTGTTTTGTGAGATAATCAAAGAAAGCTATTGGCTTTTATTTGTAAAGATCATGCTAAACGGAGGTAGATAGAAATGAAAAAGTTTGTATGTACGATATGCGGCTATATATACGAAGGCGAGGCCGCTCCCGAGAAGTGTCCTCAGTGCAATGCACCGGCGTCCAAGTTTGAAGAGCTGAAGACTGAGGAGGATATAGTCTGGGCTGACGAACACAGGATAGGCGTTGCCCAGGGCCTTGACCCTGAGGTAGTGGCTGCCCTGAAGGAGAACTTCAACGGCGAGTGCTCTGAGGTAGGTATGTATCTTGCCATGGCAAGGCAGGCTTACAGAGAGGGCTATCCTGAGGTGGGCCTTTATTATGAGAAGGCTGCCTGGGAGGAGGCTGAGCACGCTGCCAAGTTCGCAGAGCTTTTAGGCGAGGTAGTCACTCCTTCCACCAAGAAGAACCTGGAACTCAGATACATGGCCGAGAACGGCGCCTGTGAGGGCAAGCTGAAGCTGGCCAAGAGGGCTAAGGAGCTTGGCTACGACGCTATCCACGATACCGTTCACGAGATGGCCAAGGATGAGGCCAGACATGGCTGCGGTTTCAAGGGCCTTTACGACAGGTATTTCAAGAAGTGAGCCTTTGAAGACAGACAAGTGCGTTTCAGGACGTCCCTGCTTATGCGGCGGGGACGCCTTTTTTGCCCATTTTAGGGTGGAAATGTAAACTTTTAACGATGTTTATTGACTTTCATCTGTGTTGTGGTATAATGGTAAATGGTATTTAGATCTGCATCAGATGGGGCTATCCCGGAAAGGAGGCGGCGCTTACGGAAAAGGATAAGAAGGCGGGCAATGTCAGGCACGCTGTTTCGAGAATGACTTTTTTCTATGTTCTTATACTGGTAGTGACCTGCGGGATAGTGCTGGGGTATTCGGGCTATATGCACTATGACAGGCAGCTCCAGTCAGAGGCCGGGCTGCTTTCGGCGGCTGCCGCTGAGACCGGGTCTGCGGTGGAGATATATATGAACAAGCTCTCCGATGCCGCTGTAGTGCTGATCTCAGGGGAGGAGTGGAAGGAGCTCGACCCGGAGTTCTCCACGGCCGATGAGTTCGAGCGGGCGGTGCAGAATGAAAGGCTCGATGACAGGATAACCGAGCTGGGGCTTATGGACAATTACTGCGATTTTGCGGTGGTCTACAGCGACGGCACCTGCGCCGGCAAGCTCTCCGAGGGCAGCCGGGACCTGCTGACTAAGGACGGGACGGACCTTTATGAGGCTGTCAGCGGCATCTATGAGCAGAACGGCGGCTATGCGGGAGCCGTTTCGGGAGACTACCGGAGGATATTCTACATCTGTCAGGCCAGCAGGAGCGCTTATTTTATCGGAAGCTTTTATGCCGCAGAGCTTTCTAACATGATAATCCCCTCCCACAATGTGGAGGACCTGAGATTTTATCTGACCGACGGCCTGGGGCGGATAGTTTTCAGCAACGATACGGACTGGAGCATAAAGCTGCCCAAGGACAAGGCGGACAGCTATGTGCATATCGAGCACGAGCAGCTCACTGCGGGGGAACGCCTTGACAGCGGCTGGCGGCTGGTGATGATAAAGGACCTGAGTGAAACGGCGGCCCTTTACAGACGCTATGCTATCGAGACTGCGGCGGTGATCTCAGCGGCGCTGATAGTGCTGATAGTTTTCAATGTGATGAATACCAGGGCCGAGGGCATCTATCCGGCGAATATGACGGTCAGCCCTTCAATTGACGCTCTGACGGGCCTTAACAATGCGGAGGACGCTGAGAACCTTATCGCAGACAGGCTGGAGACCTGCATTCAGGGCTCCACGATAATGATAGCTCTGGTGAGCATAATCAATCTGCATGAGATAGAGAAAAAGTACGACAGGTCGGCCTATAACGGTTCCATCATCAAGACCTACAGGGCCATGGCGGAGTATTTCGGCACTGACCGGCCGGAGACAAAGAACATCATCGGCAGGACCGGTGAGAACGAGTTCGTCATCTATGCGGATTTTGCCGAGTATGACCTTTTCAAGGCTACGGACAGGATAAAGGAGAGCCTGGAGGAACTGAGCGAAAGGTTCAGTGGAGTATATATCCAGGAGCCGGGGGACGTGCAGATAAGGGTCGGCGCATCGGTCTATCCTATTTTCAGCACGGACTATGACGAGCTTTACGACCAGGCCAAGGAGGTGCTGGAAAAGTCCATTGACAGCAGCGGGCAGATCTGGGCGCTTTACAGCAACAAGGAAGGCAAGGGTGGTCACAGATGAGGCGGTCGATAGGCAGGAGCGCTGCGGCAGTTCTGTGTGCTGCGGCGATACTGGGAATGAGCGGGTGCAGCGATGTTTTCGAGACTACCGTATATAATGAGGACAATAAGGAGATAAGCTTTTCCTGGTGGGGCGGCGACGACAGGAACGAGCGGACACTAATGGGTCTTGCCGTGTTCAAGGAACAGTACGGCATCACTGTCAGGCCGGAGTATTCGGAGTTCGAGGGGTTTAAGAAGAAGATGGACTCGCAGCTCATCTCCGGTAACGAGGCTGATGTGATGCAGCTCAACTACGACTGGCTCTATCAGTATTCTCCGGACGGTGAGGGCTTTTATGACCTCAGTCTGCTTTCGGCGGTGGTGGACCTTTCAACTTATCCGGAGGGGAGCCTGGAGTGCGGCACCATAAACGGCAAGCTCATCGCAGTGCCATACAGCTTCAACGCACAGACTTTCATATATAACAGGACCATGTACGAAAGATACGGTCTTGAGCTGCCCAGGACCTGGGATGACCTTTTTGACGCAGCAAAGGTCATGGTCCCCGACGGGGTCCACCCCATGGCGATGACGGAGAAGAACATCTGGCTGTGCAGCTGCGCTTATTTCGAGCAGACTACCGGCAGAAAGCTTTTTGACGGCACCGACCGGCTGGACCTGAGCGCAGATGATTATGAGATACTGATAGGCTTTGCCTGCGACCTGCTTGACAAGGGAGTGACAAGGCTCGGCTCACAGTATGACCGGCAGGACCTGGCAAGGGGACAGGTGGCCGGTGTGCTGACCTGGGCTTCGGACCCGGGATATTTTGAGAAGGCAGCCTGGGAGAACTCTTTCAGCATCGAGATAGGGGACTATCTCACCACTGCTGACCCTAAGCTCTACGGCTGGTATGTAAAGCCAACGGGGGTCTACGCCGTCAGCAAGGATACGAAGGAACCTCAGGCCGCAGGAAAGTTGCTGAACTATCTGATTAACAGCTCGGATATGGCGGCCATGCTGGAAATGAGCAAGGGCGTGCCGGTGAGCCGGTCGGCTATGGAGACTCTGGAGGCCCGTGATCTTCTGGACGGCATCGAGCACAAGGCTACCCAGAAGATAAACGATACCCCGCAGCTGGGCGTCATGAGCCCGTACATCGAAAACGACGGCTTTATAACCGCCTTTACGGACCTTTACACCGAGGTCTACTACGGCAGGTCTACGGTGGAGGAGGCCGCAGCGCAGGCTGCGGAGACTATGAACAGCATCAGGATAGTATGGTGAGAAATGCAAAAAAAGCGCCGCAGGCACTGCCTGCGGCGTTTGATATTATTTTGCCTTTGTGCGTATCTCTTCGTCAAGCTTTGCGATAATGTCGTCAACGGGAACGTTCGGCATCTCGCCTTCTTTTCTGGAGCGTACAGTTACTGTGCCGGCGGCGACTTCGTTGTCGCCTACGATGAGCATATAGGGTATCCTGTCAAGACGTGCCTGCTTTATCTTGGGGCCGATGTTATCGTCCTCGGCGTCAACAGTCACTCTCATGCCCATTTCGGCCATTCTGTCGGCTATCTTCTGAGCGTAGCCGTTGTGCTCAGGCTTGATGGGCAGCACCCTTACCTGCTCGGGGGCTAACCAAAGGGGCAGCACTCCTGCATACTTCTCCAGCAGAAGAGCCAGGGTCCTTTCATAGCAGCCCACGGAAGTTCTGTGGATTATATAAGGCATCTTCATCTTGCCGTCCTTGTCAACATACTCCATGCCGAATTTCTTGGCTATCTGCATATCTATCTGGATAGTGATAAGAGTGTCCTCCTTGCCGAAAACATTCTTTATCTGTATATCCAGCTTTGGTCCGTAGAAGGCAGCCTCGTCAATTCCGATGTCGTAATCAAGGCCTATGTCGTCAAGTATCTTCTTCATAGCGCCCTGGGCAAGGTCCCACTGCTCGGCAGTGCCTTCGTACTTGTCCTTTCTGTTGGGGTCCCACTGAGAGAAACGGTAGCTTACGTCCTCTGCAAGGCCGATAGTTTCCAGGCAGTACTTGGCCAGTGCCAGACAGCCCTTGAATTCATCCTCCAGCTGCTCGGGCCTGATGATGAGATGCCCCTCGGATATGGTGAACTGCCTTACCCTGATAAGGCCGTGCATCTCGCCGCTGTCCTCATTCCTGAAAAGAGTTGACGTTTCACCCAGTCTCATGGGCAGGTCCCTGTAGGAACGCTTTCTGTTGAGAAATACCTGATACTGGAACGGACAGGTCATTGGCCTCAACGCAAAGCACTCTTTCGTATCGTCGTCCGGATCCCCCAGAATGAACATACCGTCACGATAGTGGTCCCAGTGACCGCTTATCATATAAAGGTCTTTCTTCGACATGAAAGGCGTTTTCGTCAGCTGATAGCCTCTCTTGTACTCCTCGTCCTCTATCCATCTCTGAAGGGTCTGTATGACCTTAGCGCCCTTGGGCAGCAGTATAGGCAGGCCCTGCCCGATATAGTCCACCGTTGTGAAATACTCCAGCTCACGGCCGATCTTGTTGTGGTCACGGAGCTTGGCCTCCTCCATCTGCTTCAGGTGCGCCTCCAGCAGCGACGCCTTGGGGAAGGCTGTGCCATAGATCCTTGACATCACTTTGCCGTCCTCAGCCTTGCCCCAGTATGCTCCTGTACACTGAGTGAGCTTGACGGCCTTCACAGGCGCAACGCTCATAAGATGGGGACCGGCGCAGAGGTCGATGAAGTCTCCCTGCTGATAGAAGCTCAGAGCTTCGCCTCTGTCATTGTGCTTTTCTATAAGCTCTACTTTGTAGTCCTCATTTCTCTCTTTCATAAGGGCCAGAGCATCCTCATAGCCAAGCTCGGACCTGGTCAGCTCATAGCCCTCTTTGGCCAGCCTTTTCATCTCGGCTTCCAGCTTTTCCAGGTCGGCGGGAGTAAAGGGCTTCTCAACATCAAAATCATAATAGAACCCAGTTTCCGTAGCGGGCCCTCTGCCAAGCTTTGCGCCGGGGTAGAGATCTTTGACAGCCTGCGCCAACAGGTGGGACGCAGTGTGCCAGAATACCTCCTTGCCGGCCTTTGAATCAAATGTCATTACCTCGAACTCGCAGCTGCTGTCGATGACCGTCCTCAGATCTCTGACCTCGCCGTTTATCTTCACACAGCAGGCGGCCTTGTAAAGCCCCATGCCAATGCCCTTTATTATCTCACAGGCGGGCATAGCCTGCTCGATCTCCCTGACCGAACCGTCTTTAAGTTTCAGCTCTATCATAAAAATACCTCCTAAGAAATTCAGTTATCCTGTTGATGCTCACGGTGTGATCTGTACGTATAAGGCGCACGCAATGCGGCGGTATAGCCAATGCTCCCTGGCAAACTGTAAAATATCCTGTTTTTATCTGCCCTTCGCATAGTATCATCACCCCCCTGGCCCGCAGCCGGATAAAAAAAGCCCCACGCAAGCTCTCGCTCACATGGGACGTTATAAACGTGGTTCCACCCAGTTTCACAGGGACACAAAAACACGGACCCTGCCTCATAAAGTCTTTAACGCAGAACTGCGGCGTGTATTGGACGCACTCCGGGGCGGTTTCTGTAAACGCTGCAAAACGCCTTGCTTTCAGCCGGTGACAAGGCTCTCTTTCGTTCTGCCTTCGCATGAACAGCTTCCCCATCAAAGTTTTGAAATATATGTGCCTTCGCACTTGTATACATTCTAGCACTATATCCCAAAAATGTCAAGTAGATATTTGTACAGTAAATAGAAATTTAAATTTTTTTGTACAAATAACTAAAAAACACCTTGACAATTTCGGCAAATTATTATACAATAGTATTGTGCATTTATGTTTTTATTATTAGTTCGTCATGGCCCGCCGGGCGTGGCAGTCGGAGTTAAAGCAGGAAAAAAGATGACTTTTAACGCTTAGATCGGGTCTTTGCAGCGCAGAGATGCGCTGTGATCTATGGCGATGAAAATAAAATTATTTTTGCAATTTGTATCTTTACAATTTAATATCGGTGGCAGGACCGTTTTATGAGATGAGCGCAGCCTCAGGGGGCGCTTTCAGGGACGGACTTGCCATACTTTCAAGAAGGAGGAAAGCTATACATGCATCCGATCGTAATTGTACTACTGTGTGTAGCAGCTCTGATCCTTGGTGCAGCAGTCAGCGGCTATATCGCTTTCAATAAGGGCGTTGAATACCGCAAGAAGACTGCCGAGGCAGCCTTCGGTTCCGCCGAGGCTGAAGCGGAAAAGATAGTGGATGAAGCTAAAAAGGAAGCAGAAACGCTGAAAAAGGCTGCGCTGGTCGAGGCGAAGGACGAGATCCATAAGTCGAGACAGGAGACCGAGAAGGAGCTAAAGGAAAGAAGGAGCGAGGTTTCGAGACAGGAGAGAAGGATCCAGCAGAAGGAAGAGTCTATCGACAGGAAGCTGGACAACCTTGAAAAGAAAGAGGAGACACTTCAGAAAAAGCTGAGATCCGCCGACGAGAAGGTACAGGAGGCCGACAGGATCAAGAATTCGCAGCTGGATATGCTGGAGAAGATCTCGCAGTTCTCGGTTGAGCAGGCTAAGGAATATCTGCTCAGTCAGCTTGAAGACGAGCTTGTCCACGAGAAGGCAGTGAAGATCTCGGCTTTCGAGTCACAGATCAAGGAAGAGTGCGACGCCAAGGCAAGGCAGTATGTTTCACTTGCCATAGCAAGGTGTGCAGCTGACCAGGTTTCTGAGACTGCGGTATCGGTAGTTGCTTTGCCCAACGATGAGATGAAGGGCAGGATCATAGGCCGTGAGGGACGCAACATCAGGACCATCGAAACGCTCACAGGCGTTGACCTTATCATCGACGATACTCCTGAGGCTATCACCATATCATGCTTTGACCAGGTAAGGCGTGAGGTCGCAAGGATAGCCCTTGAAAAACTTATCCAGGACGGACGCATACATCCTACCAGGATCGAAGAGATGGTGGAGAAGGCCAAGCGTGAGGTCGAGCTGAAGATAAAGCAGGAGGGCGAAAGGGCAGTGCTGGAGACCAATGTACACGGTCTCAACCACGAGCTCATCAAACTTCTGGGACGTCTGAGGTTCAGGACCAGCTACAGGCAGAACGTTCTCAACCATTCCATCGAGGTAGCTCATCTGGCGGGCATGATGGCGTCGGAGCTTGGTGTAGATGCAAACCTTGCAAGGCGTGCAGGACTTCTGCATGATATAGGCAAGGCGCTGAGCTATGAGATAGAGGGTTCGCACGTACAGATAGGCGTTGACGTCTGCAAGAAGTATAAGGAGAGCCCTGATGTTATCCATGCGATAGAGGCACATCACGGCGACGTTGAGACCAGGACCGTGGTCGCTGCCCTTGTGCAGGCGGCAGATGCTATCTCGGCAGCAAGGCCCGGAGCAAGAAGCGAGAATTACGAGAACTACATCAAGAGACTTCAGAAGCTGGAGGAGATCTGTACCTCTTATGAGGGCGTTGAGAAATCCTATGCTATACAGGCCGGCAGAGAAGTCAGGATAATGATAGCACCTGAGAAGATCAATGATGAGAAGATGGTGCTGGTTGCACGGGAGATAGCCAAGAGGATAGAGACAGAGATGGACTATCCGGGACAGATAAAGGTAAATCTCATTCGTGAGAGCAGAGCAGTTGAATATGCAAAGTAGACCGCTCGAGGGATAATAAAAATGAAAAGCGGGCAAAGAGATTTGTCCGCTTTTTTGTTACGGAGGTTGAAGATATGGGCAACAGCGATAAAGAGACAGGGACGGTTAAGGAGCGCAAGCACCTTTTCGGCTCGACGGAGAAGTCCGACTTTATACTGAATATGGACTTTGACGGGGCGCAGAAGATGTGCGGGGCCTTTTGTCTGGCGTCTATGGCCATAGTGTCGGCCCTGGCCATACCGGCCTATTTCACACAGGAGGTAGGCCTTTATACAGAGGGCAACTATACCCATGTATTAAGTGAAAATTTCATATTTTATTCAGCGGCATTGATGATGCTGATGGGCTGGCTGGGTATGCTGGTGTTCAGGATAGCCTGCACGAAGGGGCTGGTAAAACTAAGCTCCAACAAGCTCATGAGCCTCGGGCTGGGGGTCATAGCCGTGTCCCTTATCTCGGGACTTTGCTCGGTGAACATCACTACCTCTGTTTTCGGCCTTCTGGGAAGGCATGAGGGCATACTGAGCATAGCGGCCTGTTTCGGGCTGTTTGCGGTGGCAGCGGCCGTAAGCGACAGAAAATGGCGGCAGAGGGTATGCGACGGCGTTGTGATACTCGGGGCGCTCAATGCGGTGGTGGCCTTTTTGCAGGCTATACCCGCAACGGCTGACCTTACTCATAATTTCTTCACCAGGCTGTTTTTAAGGATAGCCATGGACCCGGACGAGAGCGCAGGGGAGTATTTCTATGAGGGCGGTATAAACTACCTGCTGGGCGTTTATAAGGACGCAAGGGCCGCTACGGGATTTATGATAAGCCCCCACGCCCTTGCGGTGCTGATGACGGTAGGGTATGTTCTGGCGCTGTCCGGGTCGGCCTTTGCGGAGTCGGTGAAAAGAAAGGTGCTTTACTCTGCGGCGGCAGTGGCCATGGCGGCGGCGGCTTGTCTGACGCTGACGGTGACGGGCGTGGTCGGCATTGCAGCCGGCGGGGCCACCGTCTTTGTAATGGCCACGGTGAAGTTCGCAAAGGGCAGTAAGGGTGCTGCCGCTGCGGCAATACCTCTGCTGCTGTCGGCGGCGGTGATGATAGTGATGATGATGAACGGATCTGAGAGACAGGACGAGGCCATCATCTTTACCGACGGATATATCGTCCGCTCCACCACTATGTACGGCAGGATGTCCGGTGACATGGAGGAGGAGATATACAGTTTTCTGCGGCATGACGGCGCTTTTGTCACCGGTGAGAAGTGGCTTGGCGGCATGGGTCCTGACAACGGGTTCAGCTATATAAGCACCTATCAGCTAAGTACCGACAGGTTTTTCAATATCTTCCTTGACCACAGCGCTCAGCTGGGAATACCCGGGGCGGTGCTCTGGGGGCTGTTCCTGCTTGTGACGCTCATCAAGGGCTTTAAAGCCTTTGCGGGCTTTATTGCCGGCAGGGAAGACTATGCGGCGGCAGGCGCCTGCGCTGCGCTTATCGCTTATCTTGCACAGGGCTGGTTCAACACCACCTGGGCTACCACGGAATATATCGTTTATATCCTCATCGGAGTTGTCTGGAGCGTGACTATCCTCGGGCCCCGCTCCGAAGAGCAGGACGAAGATAAACAAGCGGCATAACAAATGTCCCCCTGCCAAAGCAGGGGGACATTCTATTTACATAAGCTCATTGCTCATCAAAGCTCTGCCACTACCTCGACCTCGACCAAAACGTCCTTAGGCAGCTCCTTGACAGCTACACAGGACCTGGCGGGCTTTGAGGTGAAGTACTGACCGTAGATCCCGTTAAAGGCGGCAAAGTCAGACATATTCTTCAAAAAGCATACGGTCTTCACAGCTTTGTCCAGGGAAGAACCTGCCTCCTCCAGGACGGCCTTCAGATTTTTGCACACCTGATGGGTCTGCTCCTCGATAGTCGTGGCCTCTACATTGCCGCTTTCCGGCACGATAGCTATCTGACCGGATGTGAATACCAGCCCGCCGACCTTTACTGCCTGTGAATAAGGCCCGATAGCGTCGGGGGCGCTTTTTGTGTAAACTTTTTCTGCCATTTAAAACAACTCCTTTATTATTTCAGGGCTTTGCGGCCCTTTTATTATTGTTAAGAGTACCGCAGGTACTTCATATCCTCAAAATAATTCTCCGGCTCCTTGACAAAGAACATCTTCTCCCTGGCTTTGTCCGGTCCCGTCACAAGGAAATTGAACACGGTCAGCACGTAATACCATTTTCCGTCGTCCTCATAGGTCCTTCGTTCGTTATATACTATGCGTCCGTAGTCCCCCGGGGACAGGCTGAATTTTTTTACATACCACTGCTGCCCCTTATGACAAAGGTACCCTATCCCGTAGCACTCGCCGGCTTTGGAGACTGTCACTCTTCCCCCAAGATCGGGGTAATAGCCTTTCCCGTTATAGAGCTTATCCTTTGTGAGCATTTTCACGCCCTCGCTGTAGTGGGCCATTCTTTCCTTGCTTTGCTCATAGAGATGTGAGGAAAAATATACCTCACAGTCACTGTCAGGATCTTTCGCAGATCTTTCCGGCAGGTCTTCCTTACAGAATCTCAGGGCAGCCCTCTGAGCGGCGTAGTCCGGATACCTTACGTCCTTATGGTAGACTATGCTGATGCGCTGAATGAATATCATAGACAAATAAGCTCCTTTGGCGCTAAGGTCAGGTTTTTGCAGCCGTCCTTTTCCACCACTGCAAAGTCCTCTATCCTTACGCCGAACCTGCCCTCCAGATAAATGCCCGGCTCGATAGTCTCCACCGCACCCTCCGGCAGGGGCTGGGGATTTCTTGGGGTCCCGTATGGCTCCTCGTGTATCTCCATACCCACACCGTGGCCAAGGGAATGACCGAAACAGTCACCGTAGCCTTCTGCCTCGATGATGTTCCTGGCGATAGCGTCGAAATTAGCTCCGGTGATGCCGGCCTTCAGTCCGGCGATGGCGGCCTCCTGTGCTCTCAGAACTATCTCATAGACCTTTTTCATCTCGTCGCTGGGTCTTCCCACGCAGACCGTTCTAGTCATGTCGCTGTGATAGCCTTCCACCACGGCGCCGAAGTCCATGAGAACGAACTCGCCGCTCTCCACCCTCTTGTCTCCCGGTACTCCATGGGGCAGTGAGGTGTTGCTGCCCGCACGGGCTATGGTGTCAAAGCTCAGGGCCTCTGCTCCGTGGCTTAGCATATAGTAGTCCAGCTCCAGCTGTATTTCCTTTTCGGTCCTTCCGGGCCGGATAAATCCCATCATATGTTCAAGCCCCGCCTCGGCCACACGCTGCGCCCTTATCATCTTTTCGATCTCATCGGCAGTCTTGACCGAGCGTATCTCCCTGATGAGCTTGCCGAAACGGCTGTCGGCCACAGGCTTTCGCTCTCCCAGGGCTTTCTTGTAGGTCTTGAAATTCTCCAGGGTACAGGTAAAGTCATCCAGGGCATAGCTCTTCGCACCGTGCCTGTCCATAAGCTCCGCCACCGTTTTGCAGGTGCCGGCAGTGCCGCTGTTGTTGAGCATCACCTCGCAGTCCTTCACGGTGCTGCGGGCCTTTTCGATGTACCTGAAATCAATGAGCAGATAGCTCTTCTCAGGGAACACCACCAGGGTCCCGGCGCTTGACTTCATGCCGGTGAAATAGCGCCTGTTGATATCGTCCTCTATTATCCCGCAGTCAGCGATACCGCTGAGCCTGCTCTGCAAGATCTCCAGCTTGTTCATTGCCCGTCACCGTCTTCCCTGTCAGCGCTGAGGATATAGCTCATAGCGTCCAGCGCAGCAAGGTAGGAATACTTCCCGAACCCTGCGATCTGCCCTCTGCAAACGGGCGCAATGACGCTCTTGCTGCGAAATTCGTCCCTGGCGTGGATATTGCTCAGATGTACCTCTATGACAGGTATCTTTATGGCGGCGATAGCGTCCCTTATGGCATAGCTGTAGTGAGTATAGGCTCCGGCGTTGAGAATAACGCCGTCGTATTTTTTCCTTGCGATATGCAGCTCGTCGATAAGCTCGCCCTCATGGTTCGACTGGAACACCTCGCAGTGCATACCGTGCTCCATGCCGTGGGCAATTATCTCATTGTTTATCGACTCAAAGCTGTCGCTGCCGTAGACCCCCGGCTCCCTTTCACCTAAAAGGTTCAGGTTGGGTCCGTGCATGATAAGTATCTTCTTCATAGTATCAAGCCTTTCTATTGCACCCTTTCCGGCGTTTCAGCAGATGAAAATGGTGCTGCATCTGCCGGAGGGGTCTTTTTCAAAATCGCACCTCAGGCAGGCGTTTTCAATATCATGGTCATAATACCAGGTGGGGCAGTAAAAGTGGTTGGGTGTGATGAACCTGTCAGGGTTCCCCTTTGCCTTCTGCATCTCCAGCCTGGTCAGCCCTATCTTAGCTCCGCATACCGCCAGATCAAAGGGAGCGTCGAACCTTATGGTATACAGTCTGCCGGTATCGGGCTTGAAAAACAGCCATACCCCGGCCTCAGTGAGCCTCACATGACGGTATGAGTGCCCGTTCTCGCTGTAGTCCCTGATATCAAGGTCGATACCCATAAGCCGGTGTACGGTGCCCTCGTCCATACCAAGCTCCAGCCTGAGGGCCCTTCTTCTGAGCTTTTGTATCTCTGTATCCGTATCGTAGCCCTCGATGTCGTTGCCGTGGGTGAGCTTGAAGGTCTTCATGACCGTATGGGGGTCGCACCTTATAAGCGACACAGAAACGAAGTCTATGTCGAAAGGGACAAAGCTCTTCGTCAGCAGGTCGAAATAGGCTGTGCCCTGCTCTCTGTCCTCCTCATAGCCTAAAGAAACGTGGGGTATCCAGTTCTGCGGGCGATAATTGCCCAGACCCCCCAGGTCATAATGCCTGGAGAGCACCGTGTAGGTCTTATAGAAATCATCGTTCAGCGCATTGTTCAGCTCCGCCTCCGCAAATGGGACGCTGCCGTTGAAACAGCCCACGCTTTTCATCCGTGTCCTGACCGGTTCCAGATAACCTTGCAGGACCTCAAAATAGGTCATGAAAACGTCGTCGCCGTCATCGCACTGAAAAACGCCCAGCTTTAAATGTGGCCTTATGCCGTTCTCTATCAGATAGCTCCCGCACATAAGGTCCAGCAGCTTTATGGTCCCGGCGCCGTCGGCATTCAGCGCTATAGCGTATTCTGCCATATCTGTCCTCTTTTCCTCGGCAGGGGATCACTCATCTATCTTGGCCACCTGCACAGAGATCACATGGCGAAGGTTAAGGTAGATGGTCTCGGTATCCTTCTCTATGGCCACCCAGTCGCTGGAAACGTCCACCAGGGTATAATCGCTGAACGTACCCTCTTTTGTAACGAAATTACACTTTACATTGATAAGCTCTCTGAAAAAATCACTCATTCTTCTCACGTCCTTTAAATATTATTAACTGTCGTTTTTACCTGCCGCTGCTCACAGCGCTGTCTCTGCGTGGCAGGAATGGCTTTTCGCAGGCCCTCTTGAACCTGAACGGCAGGCTCTCTTCGGGCTTTATCGGGAACACGAACAGGGACCTTATGCCCTTGAGGTTCGACCCTAGGATATCCGTGAATATCTGGTCCCCCACGGCTGCGGCCTCCCGTTTTTCAAGACCCATTTTTTTCAGCGCTTTGCTGTAGCCTATGGTCAGCGGCTTTGCTCCCTCGCAGACGAAACCGATACCCAGCTTCCGGGCGAAAGGCTCCACCCGGGGTGCGTGGTTGTTGGAGACTATCATTAGCTCTATCCCCGCCGCCTTCATCTCGTTTATCCACCTGAGACTGCTTTCCGGGACCACCGGGTCGTTATGGGTGGTAAGGGTGTTGTCAAGGTCAAGCAGCAGTCCCCTGATGTGTTTCTTCTTCAAAAACTCCGGCGTGATATCGTTCACCTTATCAAATACATAAGTTGGTCTGAAAAAAAACATACTACCTCCAAAGCAACAAAGCAAGAACCGTTTACCTAATTATAACATAATCTGCCCCTAAAGTAAAGCCCCCGCAGGCTCAAAAGGGCAAAAAAGGCGGACACCCAAAATGCCCGCCCTTGTGGATAACTTTTTTAACGCTCAAAAAGCCGCAGTCACCGCCTGATCTCATCAGGGGTCCCGCATCAATACTTGCGCTTACGTGCAGCTTCGGACTTCTTCTTGCGCTTTACCGAAGGCTTTTCGTAATGCTCTCTCTTACGGACCTCAGCGATAACGCCGTCTCTTGCGCAAGATCTCTTGAAGCGCTTGAGAGCCGTGTCCAGAGTTTCGTTTTTGCCAACACGAATTTCTGCCAAAATTATTCCCTCCCTTTGCCACCTGTGACAGAGGCAGTCATCCGACCGTGATACCGTCAGCGGCGGTCCAAGGGTGATAGTGAAGGTCTGCCAAGTGCAAACTTGTAAACGCTGTAACGTTCCCTCTGTCTCTATCCGCCGATAACTTCGGTCAACATAACTACAGATTATATTATACTATATAATCTTCCAAAAGTCAATACCGCCGGCGGCTTTTTTGAAATTTTTATGAAAATATTTTCGACCTTTTTTTGGTCATTTTGCCAAAGTCCTTCAGCTTTTCTCAGCGTACCACGATGTTCAGCAGCTTATTGGGGACATAGATCTCCTTGACCACGGTCTTGCCCTCCATGAGCTTTGCCACATTCTCGTCGGCCTTTGCCTTTGCTATGACGGACTCCTTGTCCTCATCGAAGGCAATGTTCAGCTTGGCCTTGACCTTGCCGTTTATCTGGCAAACGATCTCCACGGTCTTGTCCACCGTCAGGCTCTCGTCAAAGCTTACCCATTCCTGCTCATCGAGGACGCCCTCACAGCCGATGAGCTGATAAAGCTCCTCAGAGATATGGGGTGCGAAAGGATAAAGCAGGATAAGGAAGTCCCTGAACTCCTTCTTCGTGATCGAACCGGCGTCATAGATATCGTTGAGCAGGGTCATCATAGCGGCTATTGCAGTGTTGTACTTCATGGCCTCGATGTCCTCGCTGACCTTCTTGATGGTCTTGTGCATAGAGGAGGTGAGCTTTTCGCTGTAGCTCATACTGTCGGTCACCTTGTCCTGCAAAGCCCAGATCCTGTCAACGAACCTCTTGCAGCCCTTTACGGAGCTGTCGCTCCAGGGAGCGGCCTTCTCATAGTCACCCATGAACAGCACGTAGAGTCTCAGCACATCAGCGCCGTACTCCTTTACCACATCGTTGGGGTCGATGACGTTGCCCCTTGACTTTGACATCTTCTCACCGTCTGGTCCAAGGATAAGTCCCTGAGCGGTCCTCTTTGCATAAGGCTCAGAGGTAGGCACCAGACCGAGGTCATAGAGGAACTTATGCCAGAAACGGCTGTAGATCATATGCCTTGTGACGTGCTCCATGCCGCCGTTGTACCAGTCTACAGGCATCCAGTATTTAAGCGCCTCAGCCGATGCGAACTCCTTGTCGTTCTTAGGGTCGCAGTAGCGCAGGAAGTACCAGGAGGAGCCTGCCCACTGGGGCATGGTGTCCGTCTCTCTCTTGGCAGCACCGCCGCACTTGGGGCACTTGCAGCTGACAAAGCTGTCTATCTTGGCAAGAGGGCTCTCGCCGTCGGTGCCCGGCTCGAAGTTCTCCACCGGCGGCAGTCTCAGAGGCAGCTCCTCATAGGGAACGGCCACTATCCCGCACTTCGGGCAGTGAACAAGTGGTATAGGCTCGCCCCAGTACCTCTGCCTGTTGAAGGCCCAGTCCTTCATCTTATACTGAACGCCGGCCTCACCGCAGCCCAGCTCTTCCAGCTGCTGCAGCATTCTGGCTATAGCGTCCTTCTTGTTGGTAATGCCGTTGAGCACACCGGAATTGACCATCTCGCCGTCTCCGGTGTAGGCTTCCTTGCTGATGTCGCCGCCCTTGATGACCTCGATTATATCTATTGAGAACTTCTTAGCGAACTCATAGTCTCTTGTATCATGGGCAGGCACTGCCATGATAGCGCCTGTGCCGTAGCCCATCATAACGTAGTCGGATATGTAAATGGGTATCTCCTTGCCGGTGATGGGGTTTATGGCGCTAAGGCCGTCTATCCTTACGCCGGTCTTGTCCTTTACCAGCTGTGTCCTCTCGAACTCGCTCTTCTTGGCACACTCGGCCTTATAGGCGTCAAGCTCTGCGATATTTGCGATGCTGTCTCTGTATTTCTGGATCATAGGGTGCTCCGGGGCCATTACCATAAAGGTCACGCCGTAGAGGGTGTCGGGCCTCGTGGTATATATTCTCAGCTCCTCGTCCTGCTGTTTGATCCTGAAGTTTACGAAAGCACCGGTAGACTTGCCTATCCAGTTCTGCTGCTGGAGCTTTACGTTAGGCAGATAGTCTACCTCCTCCAGGCCCTGCAAAAGCTTGTCGGCATACTCGGTTATCCTCAGATACCAGACCTCCTTGGTCTTCTGAACGATATCGCTGTGGCAGACGTCGCACTTGCCCCCCTGGCTGTCCTCGTTGGAAAGGACCACCTTACAGCTGGGGCAGTAGTTTACCAGAGTCTTATCCCTGAACACCAGGCCATTTTCAAACATTTTGAGGAATATCCACTGTGTCCACTTATAGTAGCCCTCGTCGGTGGTGTCTACTACTCTTGACCAGTCGAAAGAAAAGCCCACTTTTTTGAGCTGTCCGGTGAACTTCTCGATATTGCGGTCAGTCACAACTCTTGGGTGGATATTCTCCTTTATGGCGGTGTTCTCAGTAGGCAGTCCGTATGCGTCAAAGCCTATAGGGAACAGCACGTTATAGCCCTCCAGCCTTCTTTTCCTGCTGACTACCTCCAGGCCGGAGTATGCCTTTATATGGCCTACGTGCATACCGTGGCCGGAGGGGTAGGGGAATTCTACCAGGGCATAGAACTTCTTCTTACTGTGGTCGCCGCTTGCCTTGAAGGTATCGTGCTCGTCCCAGTACTTCTGCCATTTGCTTTCAACGGCTCCAAAATCGTAACTCTTCATTTCTATCATTCCTTTTCGTATATTGGCTTTGCTTGGACCGTGGCCTCGCAAAGACTTGTTTTTTCTATCCTGCTTTTTCGGTCACTCTGTTTATCTGTGGAAGGACCTAAAAAGTTCTCTGTTATGTGAGGTGATACCGTCTCGTCACAGCGTAAAGCGCCGCCGTTAAAGACACCTCTTGTTCATATCTTTCCGATAATAGGCGGACTTGCCAGCTAAAAGCTTTTTATTATGGCCGTTAACCGGGTCTGAGAAGATACCATCTCGTCACAGCGTAAAGCGCCGCCGTTAAACACACCTCTTCTTAATATCTTTCCGATAATAGGCGGACTTGCCAGCTAAAAGCTTTTTATTATGGCTGTTAACCGGGTCTGAGAAGATACCGTCTCGTCACAGCGTAAAGCGCCGCCGTTAAACACACCTCTTCTTAATATCTTTCCAATAATAGGCGGACTGGCCGGCCCGGCCGAGGGCGGCCGAGGGCGGCCGAGGGCCTACCGTTTTCTTGATGAATTCTTTCTTCTGAAAAAGTCGTCAACGTTCTTGTTGAACCACATCATGTAAATGTATAGGAGCGGCCCTGCTATTCCCATCGCACACGCAAAGTAGATGAACCCGTGGGAGCTTTCCGCTGCCACAGCCGCCGACCTTACCGCTGAAAAAAGTACCCCGGACCTGACTATCGTCACCGCTGCGGAGAACATGAACAGCACCCTGGCCCACCTGTGACCGTAGATAAGGTTCACCGCTATCAGACACTGTATGCCCACCATTATCAGCCTTATGTAAAGAGGCTTCGTCCCTGCAAAAAGATATAGCATCGAGGTCAGCACATCGAAGGCTATGACGCCGATGACTCTTATCTTTCCCGTCCTGGCAGAGCGTTTCTGCTCCTGCTCATAGGCCCGCTGATCTTCCTTGGTGATGTCCCTGTCTCTCACGCTGACGCCCCCTATGCCATTCACAGTCAGACAGCTCACAGCAGCTGCCCTTTCTTGTTTTTAAGATACAGCTCCGTCTTCCTGCTCTCAAAAAGGGTCACATAATCCACCAGCCTGTCCTTCACAAAGGCGCTTACGAACAGCCCCGCCGCTATGAGCTTGAAAAGAAGAAAGACTACGTTGCAGGCCACACTCAGCATCCAGGATATGGTAGCTACGCTGACCTTTACATTATCGTCCAGTGCGCCGAACCCCTGCCATATGACTGCCCACACCAGGCTCCCCACCATGGGAAAGGCGCCGAACAGAAGATAGAACCCGTAAAGCCCCCGCATATGGACCGACCGGAACATTATCATCGCCCCCGCAATGACCCCGATGGCCGTCCCCGTCAGGAAAATGATGCTCTGGACCTTCATATGAAAGTACAGCCACAGCAGCCCGAACCCGGCGGCGGCGTAAATAAGGTTCCATATGACCAGGGAACGCCCGGTGGAGGTTATATCCCTCCGGGCTTCTTTTATGAGCTCCTCGGTCTTGGGCGGGTCCGGTTCAAGGCCCGGGACCTTATTCTCCCTGATCTCCACTGTCTAAAAACCTTGAAACGTCCACAGGCGTCCCGTCGCTCCAGAGCCTTTCCAGCTTGTACTGGTCCCTGGTGTCCTTAAAGAAAACGTGTACGACGATGTCCCTGTAGTCCAGCACTATCCAGTTGTTCGGCCCGTAGCCCTCGGTGTGGTGAGGCTCTATGCCCATCTGCGACAGTCTGAACTCGACCTCCTCCGCCAGTGCCTTGGTCTGCACTCCGGAGGAACCGTTGGCGATGACGAAATAGTCTGCCAGTATTGTCAGATCCCCTATGCCTATGACCTGTATGTCCTCGGCCCTCTTGCTGTCAAGGGCCTTGACTATGGTCCTGAGCTTGTTCTCGGTTATCTCGCTGATATTCTCTTTGCTCATAAACTTAATGACCTCATTTCTTGAACTTTATGTATTCGTTGTAAGCCTCAAGAGTGGAAAGGGGAATGGTGTTGCCCTTGGCCACTGAGTCGCTTATGGAAAATCTCAGCGCCTCGCACATAGCCCTCTCCAGATTTTTGTCCGCAAGTTTCCTCATTCTTGCTACGTCCTTATAGTCCCTGTCCTCCGAGATAAGGTCCGCCATATATATGATGACGGAGAGCTTTGACATCCCGCCGCAGGCCACCGTATGGTAGCGTATGGCCTTTATTATCTCCATATCCCTTATGCCGAAAAGCTCCTGCACCAGCTCTGCTCCGGCTATGGCGTGAAATAGCGGTACGGCCGCAGTTTCCACCTCGCATACGTCAAGGGACGATCTCTTCACTATAGCGAGCTGTTCTTGTGCCGGCATCTCCTTTGCGATATCGTGCAGAAGTCCGGCAGTGTAGGCCTTGTCG
Source organism: Ruminococcus sp. (assembly GCA_017478965.1). Lineage (GTDB taxonomy): Bacteria > Bacillota > Clostridia > Oscillospirales > Ruminococcaceae > Hominimerdicola. The sequence goes on from JAFVCV010000038.1 coordinate 98,753, forward strand.
GCATCTCCGCCGTATTTTTTTGCCAGCATAACTGCCGCATTGGCCACATTCAGGGAATGGTTGTACCTCTTCTTCGACAGATGCTCTTTCAGATAAGCCTTGTATATCCCTATCTGCTTGTTATCCTTCATTGGTCGCTCCGATCTATCCTAAGTCTTTTACTGTGAAACAGTCCCGTAAAGTCCATGGGACTTTATATACTCCGTTACCTCCGGGTCCAGCAGACCTTTGCAGTCTCTGCCCTCAGTGAGCCGCTCCCTTATCTCCGTAGAAGAAAGCTCCAGAGGCTCTGTCCTCGCTATGATGACCTCGCCGCCCAGCTCTCTCAGTGCATTCGCACAGTCCACGATATCTCTGCTGTCCTCCCTGCTCCTTGAAACGCAGATAAGCCCGGAAAGCTGTAGGATCTCCTCGAACCGGTACCAATGGTGAAAGCTTTTGAGCATATCGCTGCCCATTATAAAAAAGAGCCTGTCAAGGGGGTAAAGCTCATGAAAATGCCTGAGGGTAAGTACCGAATAGCTCTTGCCTTCCTGCCTTAGCTCCCAGTCGCATATCTCAGTATTTTTGCAGTCTCTGAAAGCGATCCTGCACATCTGCGCCCTGTCCTCTCCCGGGGTCAGGTACCTTGCCTCCTTGTGGGGAGGGATACGATCCGGCAGGACAAGGGTCCGATCAAGTCCGCAGCTGTCTGTGACCGCCTTTAACATTCTCACATGGCCGGCGTGGACGGGGTCGAAGGTGCCGCCGTAGATCCCCAGTCTCATTTCGCTCTGAGCCTTATGACAGGCTCCTTCTCGTTGCGCTTATAAAGCACCGCATTGGAGCCTATGACCTGCACTACCTCTGCGCCGGTCTTCCCGGCTATCTCGATAGAGGCCTCCTTAGCGCTGTAAAGCGAATTGTCCAGCACCTTTATCTTCACCAGCTCATGGACCCTGAGGTAGTCCTCGATCTGGTCTATCTGGGCGTTGTTCACTCCGCCCTTTCCCACCTGGAAGGCGGGCTTTATGTTAACAGCCAGGCTTTTCAGCTCGGCTCTCTGTTTTGCACTTATCATTGATCTGCTCCTGTTATTTTTCTGTCAGCTTTTTCATCAGTTCGTCAAGGGCATTTTTCCGGTGAGAAACGGCGTTCTTCTCTTCGGCTCCTATCTCTGCAAAGCTTTTCCCGTCACGCATGAATACCGGGTCATAGCCAAAACCGTTTCCGCCCCTGGGCTCATACCCTATCTCGCCGTAAACTCTTCCCTCGGCGGCAGTCTCTCTGCCGTTTTCGTCTATGAAATGCACCGTGCAGATAAAGTAAGCCCTGCGCTTGTCCTTAGGCACGTCCTTCATCTTTTCAAGAAGATATCTGCACCTTGCCTCATCGGTGTCAAGTCCGCCGTATCTGGCCGAATACACCCCCGGCTCGCCCCCAAGGGCCTCCACCGCCAGGCCGCTGTCGTCAGCCAGCACCGCACAGCCCAGCTGCTCATAGGCCGCCCTGGCTTTCAGCGCCGAATTCTCTGCAAAGGTAGTGCCGGTCTCCTCGACCTCCAGCGTCAGCCCCGCCTCGCTCTGGGACATGACCTCATAGCCTAACGGTGCGAAAAGCTCCCTGTACTCTCTTATCTTGCCCTTATTATTGCTCGCTATCACAAGTTTCATTCTTCTCACCCGCCAGTCAGATCTCAGTCAAACAGGGCGTCCACAAAATCCTTGGCAATAAATGGCTGTATATCGTCGATGCCCTCGCCTACGGTGATGAGCTTTACGGGTATTTTCAGATCGTCCGTTATGGTGATGACGATGCCGCCCTTGGCGGTGCCGTCCAGCTTTGTCAGGATTATCCCTGTGATGGGCGCAGCCTCGTTAAATAGCATGGCCTGGTTGACGGCGTTCTGTCCGGTGGTAGCGTCCAGTGCAAGCAGCACCTCCAGAGCGCAGCCCTCGGCGTTCTGGTGGACTATCCTGGATATCTTCTCCAGTTCCTTCATAAGGTTTTTCTTATTGTGGAGCCTTCCTGCGGTGTCGCAGATAAGCACGTCCGCATTACGGGACTTCGCAGCCTGCAAAGCGTCGTAGACCACAGCCGCCGGATCGCTGCCCTCGTTATGCTTTATAAGGTCTACCCCCGCACGGTCCGTCCATACCTCAAGCTGGTCGATGGCGGCGGCCCTGAAGGTGTCCGCTGCCGCAACGATGACGTTCTTGCCCTCGTTATGCAGCTGATAGGCCAGCTTGCCGATGGTGGTGGTCTTTCCCACGCCGTTGACGCCGATGACCAGTATCACCGACGGGACGGTGGAAAGGTCCAGAGGTTCCTCCTCCCCCAGCATCTCGGTTATGACGTCCTTCAGTACATCCTTTATCATCTCAGGGTCAGTGATGCCCTTCTGCTTGACGTAGTCCCTGACCCTGTCGCAGATCTTAACAGAGGTATTGACGCCGATATCTGAAACTATCAGCGTTTCCTCCAGCTCTTCAAAAAGGTCTTCATCTATCTTGGTGAAGGAATGGAGGAGCCTTTCTATCCTGCTCATCATTGAGGCCTTAGTCTTTTTCAGGCCGTTTTTCAGTTTCTCAAAAAATCCCATTTAGCTGCCCCTTTCAGGTCAAAAAGTATTTCCCGCCCAAGGCAGGACAAAGCAGAGCTTTGCTCTGTACACGGCTACGGTCTTATTATACCACAATTCTCTTCAAATGCCAAGTACTTTGAACTATTTTTTCAAGCCTTTTTAAAGCGGCCTGGGTCTGCCGCATTCGCCGCAGAACTTTCCGCCTTTCATGGCGCTGCCGCAGGCCGGGCAGGTCCACTCCTCAGGCCTTTTCATGTTCATAGAGAAAAACCCGTTGCCCTGTATGCCCATAGTTAGATCCCTCTGCTGCTCAAAGTACCAGTCCGGTCCGTCTGTATGGTAGTTTTCGTTACGCAGTATCTTTCCCCAGAAAAGATAATTGATGCTGCTGCAAAGGTCTTCGTCATCTACCCTTGTGAGCATTTGCTTTTCCCTGTTGTAAAGATAGACAGCCGCTTGGTTATGTACGTCCCGCTTCCCCTCCCAGATGAGGTAGTATTCCTTGTCCTCATCGGTGTATGAGGCGCTCGTATTCTCCAGAGGCTGCCCCTCCTTGTTTGTTATCACGTCCTTAGGGCCGCCGGTCCGTATAAAGAGGATATCCTCCACGGTATTCACTTCCTTTCAGCTGTTTAAGGTGAACGCAGTGGTAAGGTCCATTTTCAGCATCTTCGATATGCCCTTCTCCTGCATGGTGACTCCGTACAGCACATCGGCCTCCTCCATGGTGCCTCGCCTGTGGGTGATGGTGATGAACTGGGTCCTGTCAGTAAGCTTGTGGAGGTACTGGGCGTATCTCACGACGTTCACATCGTCCAGGGCCGCCTCTATCTCGTCCAGGAGACAGAAGGGCGAGGGGGAATTTTTAAGTATGGCAAAATAAATAGCTATTGCCGCCAGAGCCTGCTCTCCGCCCGAAAGGGACATCAGGCTGGTGATGACCTTGCCCGGGGGCTGAACGGTCACGTCTATTCCGCACTCCAGCACGTCCTCCGGGTCCGAAAGGACCAGCTCTCCCTTTCCGCCGCCGAAAAGCTCGGCGAAGATGTGCCGGAAATTGTTGTTTATTGCATCGAACTTCTGGATGAACATGGTCTTCATATTGTTCGTCAGTGAGTCTATCATCTCCAGCAGCTCTTTCTTGGAGGTCGTCACGTCTCTTAGCTGTGAGGTGAGAAAATCGTATTTCTCCCTCAGCTCCGCATATTCCTCTATGGCCCCCAGGTTCACGCTGCCAAGGGCCTTTATCTTGTTCTTCAGTTCGCTGAGCCGCTTTTCGGCTTCCTGCATATCGTGTATCTCCACGGCTCTTTCGCCCGCAGTGGACCTGGTCAGCTCATACTCGTCCCAGAGCTTTGCGGCCAGGGCGTCAAAGTCCCCGGAGACTGCGTTGCAGCGCTCCTCGCCCCTGGTTATCCGGGTACTGAGTTCTTCCTTCTCGTTAAGCTTGATACGCTGCTCGCTCCTGATCTTACCCGCCTGGTCCTCGTGGTCCGAATACCTCTGTCTGGCCTCCTCCGCAAGCTTTGTCAGCTCCTCTATCCTGCTGCCGGTGCCGTTTATCCTCAGGGTGACGGACTCTATCTGGGCCTGTTTGTCGGCGATCTTCTTCTCCTCGGCGGCTATCTCCAGGGTGAACCTGCCGCTGTCTCCGTCGCTGCTCTCTATGGACTCCCTGAGCTGCTCTATGGAGCTTTTGCAGGCCTCTATATCCTTCATCAGCTCTGCGTTCTCTATCCTTATGGCTGAAAGCTCCTCGCTCATAGCCTGACGCTGCTGCTTGAAGCTGTTCTGCCTGTCTATGGTGTTCACCAGAGCGTCTTCCATGGCGGATATGTCCCCAAGGATCTTTTCAAGCTCCTCTGCGGCCTGCGCCTTTTCTTTTTCGGCTTGCGCCGTCTTTTCAGCATAGCGCCTGCGGGCCTCCTCGCCCTGTTCAAGGTCCTTCTCGTAGGCAGCCATGAACTCGCTGACTCTCTTTATCTCCATATCCAGCCTTATCTGTTCGGCGCAAAGGCTGCTGATAGTCTCCCTTACGCCCTCGCAGTCAGCGCTGAGCTTTGCAGTTTCGTTTTTATACTTCTCTCTGTCGGCGCAAAGCCCTGCCTTCTCGGCGTCAAGCTCTCCCTGCCTTTTCGTCAGGGACTCTATCTCGTTTTTTCTTGTAAGTATACCTGTGCTTTTTGAAACGCTGCCGCCTGTGAAGGAGCCGCCTGCGTTTACCACCTGGCCGTCTAAGGTCACTATCCTGGTGCGGAAACCGGTCTTTTTCGCTATCTTAGCAGCGGCGTCTATGTCCTCCGCTATGCAGACCCTTCCCAGAAGACTGCCGAATATCCCGCTGTAGCGGTCTTCAAAGCTGACTATATCAACGCCCATAGCCACATAGCCCTCCATGCCCTCGAAGGTGCTGCTGTCGGCTCTGCTGCCCTTTACCGAAGTCAGGGGCAGGAAAGTGGCCCTGCCACGGCCTGTCTCTTTAAGGAGCTTAATGCCCCTCTTGGCTATGTCCTCGTTTTCTGTGACTATGTTCTGCAAAGCTCCCCCCAGGGCAGTCTCCACCGCCACCAGATACTTTGGCTCGGCGCTTATGAGCTGCGCCACCGTCCCGCAGACCCCGCTCAGCCTGCCCTGCCTTGCGGCGTTCATGACGGTCTTGACGCTGGCCCCGAAGCCCTCCATAGACCTTTCCAGGTCGTTGAGTATTTGCAGCCTTCCGCTGATGGTCCTCAGCTCGTTCTCCGTTTCTCCGAGCCGTCTTTCGGTGTCCTCCAGCTTTTTCGTCCTGCTCTCCAGCAGCTTGGTAAGGCCCCCGATACGGTTCTCGTTCTCCTCACGGCTCTCCTGGTTCTTAGCCCTGTCCTTTTCGAGCCTTTGCAGATCGCTGCGGGCCAGTTTCAGATTTTGTCCGGCCTCTCTGCTGTCCTTTTCAAGAAGCGAGAGCTGCTCACTGACTTCGGCTATGGTCTTTGCGGCTGACTCACAGCGAAAGCTCAGGTCGCTTTTCCTGATGTAAGCCGCACTGATATCGGCGTTGGCCTTTGCCACCGCCTTGTCGCTCTCCTCCGAGTCGCTCATCAGACGTGTTAGCTCATCCTCCTTGGCTGAGGCCCTTTCGTCCCCGGCGTCCCTGCTTTCTCTGAGCCTTTCCAGCTCCTCCTGTCTTTCTTTCAGCTCGCTCTCTAAGAAAAACTTGTCCGCCTTGGACCGTTCCGCCTGTTCCCGTATGGAGACTATCTTTTCCTTTATGTGCTCGATATCGTTTTTGCAGACCGCTATCTCGGCCTCGCCGCTGCGCTCCTGCATCTCGGTATCGTGTATCTCCTGTTTCAGCCTGTCGGATTCCTCCAGTGCCCTAGCACTTTCCATCAGCTCATCTGCTATGGCCTTCTCGGTATCCTCCAGCTCTGCCGAAAGCGCCCTGTGCTGGACCTTCAGCAGCTTTATCTTCTCTTCGTAATCTGCCAGGGTCCTTCTGTACTGCTCCAGCCTGCTGAGCCAGACCGAGATCTCCAGGCTGCTCTTCTCGTCGTCAAGGACCTTGAACTTCCTGGCCTTCTCGCACTGCTTTTCCAGTGCCGGCAGCCTTGCCTCGTGCTCGGACAATATATCGTTGACCCTTGTGAGCTTGTCCTCGGTCTCGGCAAGCTTTTTCTCCGCCTGTACCTTTTTGTATCTAAGCTTGGCGATGCCGGCGGCTTCCTCTAAGATCTCACGTCTGTCGGTACCCTTGCCGCTGACTATCTCCGCTATCCTGCCCTGGCCGATGATGGAATAGCCGTCCTTGCCAAGGCCGGTGTCCATGAAAAGCTCGTTGACTTCTTTCAGCCTGACAGAGGAGCCGTTTATCATATACTCGCTGTCGCCGTTTTTATAAAGCTTTCTCGACACCGCCACCAGGTCCTCGTCTATCCCCAGGGCCCGGTCGCTGTTGTCTATCGTTAACGTGACCTGCGAAAAAGGGGACTCTTTCCTGGTCTCACAGCCGTGGAAGATGACCCCCGACATTTTTTCGCCCCTCAGCGCCTTTGAGGACTGCTCGCCCATCACCCAGCGCATGGCGTCGGAGATATTGCTCTTGCCTGACCCGTTAGGACCCACCACTGCGGTTATGCCCTTGGTGAAATCAAGTCTTGTCTTGTCCGGAAAGGACTTGAACCCCTGCATTTCCAGCGACCTGAGATACATGGTCCGCCGGCCTCCTTTCTCTTAACCGTTTCCTGTCCTTATCAGACAGCTGTATTTCCTTACGCCCCCGGATGCCCTGACTTTTATCCCGATGCCCCGGCGTGCGAAATATTCTGTGTTTGCTTTTTTCTGACCCACGGCCTTGCTCACAGACCCCGGCTCCACCAGGACCTCCGCCCTGCCGCCGGTGATGCCTGCCTTATCCAGGGCCTTTTCTATCTCTCTGCGGTAGATGAGCCCCTCGCACAGCTCTCTGAAAGCCGGGTGGTAGTAGCCCCCTGCCATGTCCCTTTCGACGAACTCGCTGGCGTGGAGGCCGCATTTTATCACCCTTGTCCCACGTTCCTCGGCGGTCCTTAAAAATCCGGCGCAAAGCCCCACCGCATAGTCAAGTCCCTTGGTCCTGTAAACGCCCTTCTCAAAAAGCTCAGCGAGCCTGGTGCCCTTTATCACCACCGTCGGGTAAAGTCTCAGCGTGTCAGGCCCAAGCTCCATAAGAGCGTCAAAAGTCTCCTGCTCGTCCTGTTCTTCGCTCTCATAAAGCCCTATCATCATTTGCAGGCCCAGTTCAAGTCCTGCGGCCCTGATGAGCTTTGCGGCCCTTATGACGTCCCCGGCAGTGTGGCCCCTCTCGTTGGCCCTCAGTACCTTTTCCGACATGGACTGCGCCCCCAGCTCCACCGCCACGGTCCCGCAGTCTTTCAGTATCCCCAGGACCTCTTCGTCTATGTAGTCCGGTCTGGTGGAAACTCTTATCCCTCTGAAAAGCCCCGGTCCTACGAACTTCCCTGCGGCGCCTAAAAGCTCCGTCATATAGTCCCTGGGTATTGCAGTAAAGCTGCCGCCGAAAAAGGCTATCTCCGTGTCGGCAGGGGAGGGGACCTCTCTGAGAGCTTTTTCGCAGACCGCCCTTACGTCCTCCCCGTGGGGAAGGCTCTGCTCCCCGGTGATGGTCCGCTGGTCGCAGAAGGCACACTTGTGGGGACACCCGACGTGGGGAACGAATATAGAGATATTGCTGTGTTTCATCTTACCTCACGTCCTTATCAGTTATCATAGCCCCAGTTCTTTTATCATCATGTCCAGGTCCTCCAGGCCCCTTTCGGAAAGTCTGGCGTATTTGAGCTTTTTGTCCCGTATCCTCTCTCCCAGGTCCGGCAGTATGCCCATATTGCAGCCCATGGGCTGGAAGTTCTCCGTATAGGGGCTGCTTATATACTTGCTCAGCGCCCCCAGCATCGTCGTGTTAGGCAGGACCATCGGAGGTTTCCCATCTATGAGCCTTACCGTGTTTATCCCCGCTGCTATCCCGCTGGCGGCAGACTCGATATAGCCCTCCACCCCGGTGATCTGCCCGGCGAAGAAAAGCTCCGGCCTTGTTCTCATATTGAACTGCTCGTTCAAAAGCCTGGGTGAGTCTATAAAGGTGTTGCGGTGCATCACGCCGAAACGCATGAACTCCGCATTCTCAAGTCCCGGTATCAGTGAGAAGACCCTCTTCTGCTCACCGAATTTAAGATTTGTCTGGAACCCCACCAGGTTGTACATGGACCCCTGTGTGTTCTCGGCTCTCAGCTGAACCACCGCATAGGGCCTTTTGCCGGACCGTGGGTCCGTCAGCCCTACCGGTTTCAGCGGCCCGAACCTGAGAGTGTCCTCCCCACGCTTTGCCAGGACCTCCACCGGCATACAGCCCTCATAGACCTTAAAGCCGTCCTTTGAGAAATGCTCCCGGTCGTGTTCTTTCAGCGGCGCACTTTCCGCCGAGATAAGGGCATTGTAAAAGCGCAGATACTCTTCCTTATCCATAGGGCAGTTGATATAATCCGCCTCGCCTCTGCCGTAGCGTGAGGCGAAAAATGCCTTTTCCATATCAAGGCTCTCGAAGGTCACGATAGGTGCGGCGGCGTCGTGAAAATATAGATACTCCCCGCAAAGCTCCTTTATGCTCTCTGCCAGGCCCTCCGAGGTCAGCGGCCCGGTGGCGATGATGACATTCCCCTGGGGTATTTCCGTGACCTCTTCTTCGATGACAGTGATGTTCTCAAAGCCCCTTATCTTCTGCGTCACCAGGTCTGAGAACCTTTCCCTGTCAACGGCCAGAGCGCCGCCGGCGGAGACTCTCGCCTTCTCGGCACACTCCATCGTCACGGAACCTAACCTTCTCATTTCTTCTTTGAGCATACCTGCGGCGCTGTCGGGTCTGTCGGCCTTCAGCGAATTTGAGCAGACCAGCTCCGCAAAGCCCTTGTACTTGTGGGCGGGGGTGAACTTCTTTGGTTTCATCTCATAAAGCTCGACCGAAAGCCCGGCCTTTGCACACTGTGCCGCCGCCTCGCAGCCTGCCAGGCCGGCGCCTATTATAATGACTTTTCTATCCATCAGCTTTTAAATCCCTTTTCGACGTGCCCAAGCTCCTGAAAACTCAGCGCCCTCAGACCCTCGCCCTCAGGTATAAGCTCTATCTTTATGATATATGGCATCCAGTCTATTATCCTCATAAGATCCTCCAGTCCGAACTCAGGCCGGAAGTAGTTTATCACCGAGCTGAGAGCGGTGCCGTGGGTGGCCACGATGACCGAACGGCCTTCATTCTCACAAACGATATCGTATATTGCGGCGATGTTCCGTCTCCGCCGTGGTCCTGACGGTGTCCATGCTGCGCTTGTAGGGACTGCTGTAGATGCGGGAAATGTCCCTGTCTTTCAGCGTTTCAAGGACCAGCACAGTATCCCTCACGCCCTCCTCGGTAAGGGGCCGGGTCCTGTCGTTCTCATGGCTGTACAAAGGCTGTGCGTGTCTGACAAAATACACCGTGGTCTTTTCCATATCAGTTTTCTTTCTCAGTATCTATTTATCTTCGCTGTCCGCAGACAGGCTCCTCTGATAGCCGCAGTCGGGCTTGTGACAGATGAGTATACCGCTTTTGCCGCCTTTCTGGAACAGGGTGCTCTGACATTTAGGACACTTTTCCTCAGTGGGTATGTCCCAGGTCATGAAGCTGCACTCCGGGTTGTTCTCGCAGCCGTAGTACTTCTTGCCCTTCTTTGATTTTTTCAGCAGCACTCTCTTTCCGCAGAACGGGCAGTCTCCTCCGGTCTCCTGTACTATCCTCCTGGTATTCGTGCAGTCCGGGAACCCTGAGCAGGCCATGAACTTGCCATAGCGGCCGATCTTTATGACCATAGGCTTTCCGCACAGCTCGCAGACCTCATCGGTGGCCTCGTCAGGGACCTTGACCCTCTTGCCCTCCATGTCCTCCTCGGCCTTGGTCAGTTCTCCGTCGAAGTCCGCATAGAATTCTTTAAGGGTCTTTACCCAGTCCGTTTCTCCGCTCTCTATCTTGTCCAGGTCCGACTCCATATTGGCGGTGAACTTTATATCGACTATCTTGTCAAAATGCTCCTTCATGAGCTGGTTGGTGACCTCTCCTAAAGAGGTGGGCCTGAGCTGCTTGCCGTCCCTTTCCACATAATTTCGGTTGAGTATGGTGGTGACGGTGGTGACATAAGTGGATGGCCTGCCGATGCCGGTCTCCTCAAAGGCCTTTACCAGTGTGGCCTCGGTATATCTCGGAGGCGGCTGGGTGAAGTGCTGGTTGCCTGCTATCTCAGCGGCAGTGAGCCTGTCGCCCTTGGTTATGGCCGGCAGCACGTTCTTTTTCTCCTCCTCCTCGTCCTTGCTCTCCTCATAAAGGACGGTAAAGCCATCGAATTTCACTGAATAGCCCGTGGCCTTGAACATAACGCCGTTGGCTCCGATATCCACCGACATTGTGTCCATAAGGCAGTTGGCCATCTGTGAGGCGATGAATCTTTCCCAGATGATCTTATAGAGCTTGTACTGGTCTGAGGTCACTCCGCTCTTCTTCACCAGCTCCGGGGTTATCTCGGGGTTGGTTGGCCTTATGGCCTCGTGGGCGTCCTGTGCGTTGCCCTTGGTCTTGTATATGCGGGGCTTGTCAGGTATATAGGCTTCGCCGTACTTGTTTTTTATGAATTCATAGGCGGCTGCTCTTGCTTCGTCAGAGATACGCAGGCTGTCCGTTCTCATATAGGTTATAAGGCCCGTGGCGCCCATGCCGTTTATCTCAAGGCCCTCATAAAGCTCCTGGGCGGCCTTCATGGTCCGCCTGCCCTGGAAGCCCAGTCTTCTGGAGGCCTCCTGCTGTAAGGTCGAGGTCGTGAAGGGTGCGGCGGGGTTCTTTTTCCTTATGCTCTTTCTGACCTTGTCGATAACGAACTGCGCCCCCTCCAGCCTGGAGAGCACTGCGTCCGCATCGGCCTTGGTCTTCAGCTCAGGCTTGGCGCCGTCCACCGTGTCCACCTTGGCTGAAAAGGGCTTGTCGCTGCCCTCTGCTAAGAACTTTCCGTCGATGGACCAGTATTCCTGCGAAACGAAGGCCCTTATCTCGTCCTCCCTGTCGCAGATCATCTTCACCGCCACGCTCTGCACTCTCCCGGCGGAAAGACCTCTCCTTATCTTCCTCCAGAGAAAGGGCGAGAGCTTGTATCCCACTATCCTGTCAAGTATCCTTCTGGCCTGCTGTGCATTCACCAGGTTGAGGTCTATGGTCCTCGGGGCCTTCATTCCTGCGTCGATGCCGCTTTTGGTGATCTCGTTGAAGGTCACTCTGTTCCTGTCGTTGAGGTCCAGTCCTAAAAGCTGCGCCAAGTGCCAGGAAATGGCTTCCCCCTCACGGTCCGGGTCTCCTGCCAGATAGACGTGGTCGGCCTGCTTGGCCTTTTTCTTTATGTCCTTGATAAGGCTCTCCTTATCCTTGATGTTTATATACTGCGGCGCAAAGTCGTTTTCCAGATCGACCCCCAGCTTTGATTTCGGCAGGTCCCTCAGGTGGCACATGGAGGCCACGACCTCATAATCGCCGCTCAGATATCTCTTTACCGTTTTCGCCTTGTGAGGCGACTCTACTATTACCAGATCTGACATCAGTCTTACTCTCCTTGTCCGTTTTGTATAGATATGTCTTACTGCCCTCTGCCCTGTATCTTTCTGATCTTCACGGCAAAGCGCAGCAGGATATATCCCGCTGTCCGTATCATTCAGTCCGCCGCATACCTCTTCCCCGGCAGTGACCTGACTGTCCCTGAAAGCTCCATCATCATCAGCTGTGAAAGCACCGTGGTTATATCCAGTCCTGCGGCCCCGGCTATCTCGTCCACCGTCAGGGTCCTGCCCTTCAGTATGTCATATATCTGTCCTTGTATGCCCCCGGGCCTTTGGACAGTCTTTCCTGCGGGCTTTTCCGTAAGCTCAGGGCGCACCTCTGCCCGGGCGTTTTTCTTCTCTCCGGCCCGCCTGGGTATCCTTACCCTGCCGCTCTCCCTTACCGGCGCTGCGGTCTTTATACCGCCCTCTAAGGCTGCCGCTATGGATGCCGTTCCCGTGACCGCCATGGCCCTGCCGCTCTCTATCATCATGGCCTGCCCGGAATACCTTTCGTCGAAGATATCATGTGGCGGCACGGCGAACACCGGCCTTTTGTACTCCATAGCCTTGTTGAGATTGTCAAGGCCCCGGCTCTCCTTCGAGCACTCTATGAAGAGCACCCCCGCCGCTATCCCCACGGCTATGCGGTTGCGGGCCTTGAAATTGTTCGGCGCCGGCCGGCAGCCCGGATAGTACTCGCTGATGACCAGGCCCTTGCGGGCGATCTCCTCTTTCAGCTCCATGGTCCCCTTAGGACTGTCAACGCTGAAAGGATAGGCAGTCACCGCCACAGTAGGCTGACCGCTTTTCACCGCCAGCTCGCAGACCGTCCTGTCGATGCCCTCAGCAAAGCCGCTGGAGGGGACCATGCCCCTTTCAAACATCCCGCCGCAAAAGGCTTCTGCGGTCTGAACTGAGTAGGAAGACGGGTCCCTGGTACCTGTGATGTGTATGACCGTCCTGTCAAGAAGACCGGCGTCCCCCTTGAAGTAGAGCATGGCAGGGGGATCCTTTACATATCTGAGCCTTTCGGGATACCCGGGGTCATCAAAGCACATATACTCCAGGCCCTCGTTTTTGCAGCCCTTCAGTATGTCCCCGCACTCCTTCAGCCCATACCGCTCTATCCTGTCCCTTTCTCCCTCGGTCAGCCCATCGACGGCTCCGCCTACCAGGGCCTCGGTGAATTCTTCTACGGTGTCAAATCCCTCGGCCTTTTCCCAGAGCCTGCTGCTGCCGGGACCGAATACCGTCACTGCCAGCTGCCAGAATACAGCCTTGTCTATCCCCATAGTTCTCACCGCTTTCCTGTCATACTGCGCAGCTTTCAGCTGTCTGCCCCCGACATCTCCCACATTATTATCGCCGCCGCTGTGGCTGCGTTCAGGGAATCAATGTGACCGTTCATCTTTATGGTCACGCTGTCGCTGCAAAGGGCAACGTGATCGTGGGCAAGGCCCCGGCCCTCGTTGCCGATGACCACGGCGCACCCCCCGGAAAAATCAAAGCTTCGCACGTCTGTACCGCCGCTGACCACCGCAGCGGCAGTCCTTATGCCCTTTTCAGCGAAAAGCTCCGTTACCCGCCGAAAGTCCCTCTCAATGAAGATGTCCACCCTCGGCATACTTCCCACCGCCGACCTTACGGTCTTGGGATTGTAAAGGTCAACGCAGTCCCCCGCCAGGACCACTCCCGAAAGTCCCACTGCGTCCGCAGTCCTTATCATTGTGCCTAAATTCCCCGGGTCCTGCAGACCGTCTAATATCAGGTATTTCCCCCCAGCCTTCAATGCCCGGGCCGAAAGGGGCTCATCAAGTACCTTCGCCGTTACGAACACTCCCTGTGAGGTGCCTGTGTCGCTGACTTTTGTGGCTATCTCAGGGGTGATGACGAAGCGCCTGCTCTCCGGCAGCCGGCTCAGTACTGCCGGGAACCCGTCCAGGTCCTCAAAGGCCTGTTCAGTATAAAAAATTTCCTCTACCTTTATAAGCCCTCCGTGCTCCACATCGTCAAGCACCGCATCAGCGCAGCCCCTTACGCCTTCGATGACGAAAAGTCCGGCCTCACGGCGGTATTTCCTGCTTGAATAAAGCTTGCAGAGTTGTTTTATCTTAGGATTGTCCTTCGATGTGATGACCAGCGCCTTCGCCCCCTTCTGCCGGGCTGCCCCTTCTGAGGACAGCAGCTTTTGATTATCCTGCCTTAATAAATATTTCACAAACCACAGCCCTTTTCAACAAAGGCTGCCCCGGTTTGTCTATCTGACACAAAGTCTATATCTACCTATAATAAGACAAAACACGCAAGGCCGTTAGACCTGCGTGTTCGTTTTTTCATCAAAGAGCAGCCTTAGCCTTCTCAACGATCGCAGTGAAACCTGCGGGGTCGTTGATGGCGATCTCAGAAAGCATCTTTCTGTTCAGATCGATACCGGCCTTGCTGACGCCGTTCATGAATGTAGAATAGTTGATGCCGTTGATCTTGCAGGCAGCGGAGATCCTGGTGATCCAGAGCCTTCTGAAATCTCTCTTCCTCTGCTTTCTGCCGATGTATGCGTACTGGCCAGACTTCATCACGGCCTGCTTGGCCATCTTGAAGTGCTTGCTCTTGGCGCCGAAATAGCCCTTTGCAAGCTTCAGCGTCTTGTTTCTTCTCTTACGAGTCATCATTGCTCCCTTAACACGAGCCATAGTTATTACCTCCCAGAATTATTTCTAAATCATTCTTCCCTACAACTCGTTACTTCTTGTAAGGGATAAGAGCCTTTACGTTTGCTATGTTGGTCTCGTCAGCATAGGCTGCGTTCCTGAGGATCCTCTTGCGCTTGTGGTCCTTCTGATTGAGTCTGTGTCTCTTGTTGGTGTGCTGGAACTTGACCTTGCCAGTGCCTGTTACCTTGAAACGCTTCTTAGCGCCGGAATGTGTCTGGATCTTTGGCATTTGATTTATCCTCCTTTATTTACTTACTGCTTTTGGGAGAAACGAACATTACCAGGCTTCGTCCCTCCATCTTGGACGGCTTATCAACAACTCCGACCTCAGATACAGCTTCCTTGAACTTTTTCAGCAGCTCTTCACCGAACTGCGGATGTGCGACAGTACGCTTGCGGAACCTTACAGAGACCTTCAGCTTGTCGCCCCCCTTGAGGAACTTCACTGCCTGGTTCACCTTCGTCTCAAAATCATGAGTGTCGATGGTGGAAGACATCCTTATCTCCTTGATCTCTATGACCTTCTGGTTCTTTTTAGCCTCTTTCTCCCTCTTCGACTGTTCAAAAAGGAACTTGCCGTAATCCATGATCCTGCAAACGGGCGGCGTGGCCTGGGGAGCTATCTTGACTAAGTCGAGCTCCTTTTCAAATGCGATCTTCAGAGCTTCGTCAGCGCTGAGTATGCCAAGCTGTGTCCCGTCAACGTCGATGACCCTGAGCTCCCTGTCACGGATCTCCTCGTTGATCTGATGTTCTTTGTTGCTAATGATGCAGCACCTCCAATACTAAAAATAAAACGGGAGCAGATATGTCACCCGCACCCGAAAGAAATGAGCCACGGCCCGAAGGCCTGCCCGGTATTTCCTTATTGACCTCTTCGCTGCCCTGCGGCGCCCAAGGTGAGAACGGAAGATATGTTCTGCTTTGTTTACCATGATATTATACACCATGCGTCCCCGTTTGTCAAGGGGTATTTCAAAATTTTAGTCGATACTGCCCCAAACCTGCCCCTTGCCGGGGCCGTTTCTGAGCGATACGCACAGTTTTCCTGCATTTTCAGGCCCTCTTATGCTCTCCAGCTCATAGGCGCAGGCGAAAAGCAGGGTCAGCGAAAGACTGAGATTTCCCGCACCTCTGACGCTGCCCCACAGCAGTCCCATACTGCAAGCGAGCAGGAAGCCTGCCCTTACCGCTCTGGCAGCAGCTCCGCCGAAAAGACAGCACAGGAGCCTTCCGCCGTCGAAATAGCTCATGGGCAGCAGATTAAGGACGCCCAGGGCCATGTTGTAATAGGCCAGCTCGCCGAGCCCCGTCGCTCCTGCCGCCGCCGCTGCCAGAAGATTGGCCCCCGGCCCGGCCAGAAGTATGAGTATGTCTTCTCTGCTACCTCCCACGGCCTGCCCACGGGGCCTTATGCTTATGCCTCCGGCGTAGAAGGTCACTGTCCCCACAGGCCTCCCGAAAGCCCTCATCATCGCCAGATGCCCGCCCTCATGGACCAGACAGCAGCATAAGGCCCCCATCACCGCCGCACTGCGCCCCGAAAGGCTCAGCAGCGCTATGAGGGCCAGAAAGCCGAAATCTGCCCTAAGAAGGGTCTTTCCTATCCTTACCGTATACATGGCCTCACCCTGTATATCATATGCGGGCAAGGCAGTGTTAATTCTTATCAGGCACCCTTGCTCATCATATCCACGATGTCAAGGTCACTGGTGTCGTAGCAGACTCTGGCATGGTTCTTTCTTATGAGCTTTTTCTCCACATGGTCTCCGGTGCGGCGGTCTACCTTGTCTCTGTAGACAAGACCGTTGCGGTATACCACCCCGTCCTCTTCCCTGGAGAAATACACGTCCTCGGCGGTGATGTGATATTTGTAGGGCTGCCTTTTGTCTGCCCTCAGCTCTCCGCAGAGGTACTCATCAGTGGTGTAGATGATGAGCTGATAGGTAAGGTCGGTGGTATTTTTGAACCTGTAGTCAAGATAGTTATACATTATCGAGGTGCCTGTGCCGAAGGGTATGGTGCGGTTGAAATCAGGGAAAAGGTCTATCTGGTCATGGTGGTGGTGCTCGGTTATCTCCATGTCGGAATGGAGTATCATCCAGTGGATAAGATTGGTCATCTGGCACATACCGCCGCCCAGGCCTGAGGAGGGGTGGTCGGAGAATATAGTCAGCCCTTCCCTGTATCCGGCCTTTTCCGTAAGGCTCCCCACCAGGTTCCAGAACGAGAAGGTCTCCCCGGGCCTGATTATGACGTGGTCGATCTTAGGCGCCGCCAGGGAAAGGTTCACGGCCTTGTTCTCCTGAAGTCTCATATCCACGTTCCCCAGCCGGCGGCGAATGAGAGAATTGTGTCTGTAGATCACATAGGGCAGCTCACCGCTGATCTTCTGTGAGGCAAAATGCCTTCTGTCAAAGAGATCTTTCAGCACCCTGAGGTACTCGCACTTCTTTTCAGATATCTTGTATGTCAGCGGGCAGAGCTCGCAAAAAAGCTTTCGTTTCATTTTCTTCATTTCCTTTCATCGTTCTTCTCTCGTTTTCTAATATGTCACATATCCGTGGCTATCCCATGGCTCTTTCGGAAATATAGTTCCATTCGGCCACATATTCCGGTGTCTTCCAGGACTGGTCGTAGAATCTTTCGTATTCGCTTTCGTCTGCGAACCATATCATCATCTCTGAGGTGAGATCAAGGTCTGAGATGTCCAGAGGCTCCTGCTCGGAAAGGTCGCCGCCCTCCTCCGGGGGATAGAGTCCCTCGTTTATCAGTCTGTGCCTGCTCTCGATCTCATCGATATCTTCCTGTTCCATATAATAGAATATGAGCCATCTCCTGCCGTCTATGATAACATCCGAGATGAAGTCGTAAATATACGGACTGGTCATTCCCCAGCTGGTGTTGCCGTTGCCGGCAGTGGCCCTTACCACCACTCTCCTGCCTAAGGCGCCGGCCAGCTCCCGGTTGGTCATTCCTACCCGGATATCATCGGAGATACTGCCGCTGTAGGTCATTGTGATGGAGTCCACATAGCCGTCGGTCACTCTTACGGAGCAGTCGGGGTCGTTGTCGAAATTTAGCACCAGCGCATCGTCATAGAACCTGTTGTAGACCTCTGAGATCGAATACCTGTCTCCGGCAACAGCGATAATGTCGTCCATGCTCGCCCCGGCCAGCTCGTCAATGGTAAACAGTGCGGGCAGCTCATCATATTCTTCTGACCCGGCCTCTGAAGAGCTGCTCTGAGCTATGCTCACCGTGGCCTCGGCGGCCAGGCTGGAGTATTTCTCCTCGCCCAGCTTTATGACTGTGACCTGTGAAGAAGTCTCGCTTTCGCTCTCGGAAGAAGTATCATCGGTCTGCGAGGAGCTGTCCTCCGGCACGGTCATTTCATCGCCGCCGAAAAGCTCGGCCTCAGGTATGCTCTCTGCTGAGGAGCTTTCGTTCACTATCCTGTGAATGGCGCTGCTGTTGGGCCTTATGTCGCCCTTAGGGTCGCCGCCTTCCTTGTCAAGCATCCCCAGCCCTACGGGTACCCCCACAGCCATGACTGCTGCGGCGCAGACGCCTGCGGTTTTGACGGCAAAGGCCGAGACGGCTGCGGAGCTGCCTGTGATGACCCTTGCGCCGGCGGCATATTTCGGGCTGACTGTCCGCCTGAGCATTGTTCCCACTGGCACTGCCGACATGACCGCACCGCCCTTTGTGAGCTTGTCGATGCCCGCCTTCAGCTTTTTGCGGGCCTGGAAAAGCTTCTGCTTTGCGGCATTCTCGTTCATGCCCAGTGACTTTGCCACCTCCGCCACGCTCAGGTCATCGTAATAATAAAGTATGACCGCAGCTCTCATATCGGGCTTCAGTCCGTCTATAAGGGCCTTTAGCTTTTTTGCCACGTCCTTGTTCTCTGCAAAATCGTCCGGCAGCATCACTGGCTTGTTCAGGTTCACAAGCTCCATGGCCTGCTCCTGTTCTTCCTCGCTGTCAAAATAGCTGCTGCGTTTTTCCTGCCTGAAAAGATCGGCACATTTATGGTAGGCTATGCTGTGCAGCCAGGTCACGTAAGTCTCCGGCTTCTCCAGCTTCCTTATGCTCTCCATGGATTGCAGAAAAGCCTCCTGGGTTATGTCCTCGGCGGCGTCCTTTTTGCCCACGTTCTTTAAAACGAAGAAATAGAGCCTCTCGTAGTATTCACTGTAAAGCTTTTCAAAGGCTGCTCTGTTGCCGTGTTTTGCCCGCTCGACCGTGTGGATAAGTTCGTCAGTTTTCATCTTCACCGGCCTCCGTCTTCCATTTTTCTTCCAGTTTCTTCATGGTTTCTTCCAGCTCCCCTGGCGTCAAGGCTGTCTCTTGCTGCATTTTCATCAATATCAGTTTTATAAGCTCGTCAAGTAAGATCTCCATATCTATCCTGCTTTCTTTATTTTCCTGCCGACCCGATAGCTGATACTTCTCCATTTGCTTATTAGTCGCAGAACTTCCCGTTCCGGTTATAACTTTTTCAAAAAAATTTTACTGCTCTGAGAAAAGACAGTCTTCCCCCGATGTTTTCGGAGAAAGACTGGATCCGGACCGGGTCTGCCGTTCAGTACATCAGCAGGTCGATGAGGTTGTCGTTCATGATATTCAGTTCCCTTGCCCCCACGGGGAAGGAACCTGAGATAAGGGCCTGCACATAGAGTATCAGTCCGTAGGTCCTGAGCTTTTCCTCGCTTTCTTCGCAGCTGAGCTTTTTTATCAGCTCGTTCTCGGTGTTGAGATAGAGCACCGCACCGGAGACCTCCTTGTATTCCTCCTCGAAGGCCTTGAGCATATCCGTGAAAAGCTCCGGGCTTTCCGACAGTGAATGCTCGATATCCTTCTTTATCATGCCGTCCCGGCTTATACTGTAAAGGGTGGCCAGCTGAGGGGGTGAAAAGCTTTTTAGCTGCACCCGGCAGCCCTCCTCCTCCAGGGCAGCCGAGAACGCTTTCAGCATTTTCTCAAAGGCCGAGGGGTCCGAGGGGTCGTTCAGCATCCCCTCCACCATGTTCTCGTCCAGGGCAGTGACCTCACGGCTGTCAAGGGCGCCAAGCTTTTCCACCAGGGCCTTTTCGTGTACATACCCCACGTTTATCAGAAGCTCGCCCTGCTCGGCAAATACCGGCCTAAGCTGCCTGAAAATATCTATGTCAGGGGTGTATACCAGGCTCCCCTCATAGTTCCTGAGCTGCGCCCCGGTCAGCCCTCCCAGGCTGGTCTCAAAATCAAAATATGGCATGAAAATGTCGAAGAGCTTGTCGTTTTCCGCCGCCACCGATCTGAGCGCCACGCCATGGAGCCTTACTATCTTCTGCAAAAGCTCCGGATGCCTGAGGGCGGTCTGCTCCAGATAGTCCGATATGCACTCTGTAAGCTCCTCCCTGGCCTCGCTGAGCGCCTCGTCCTTGTAGAAGTCCTCCCTGGAGGCCGTAGGCCTGAGGATATCAGTGTTTATGTAGCACTGCATGAAAAAGGCCCATTCCGGCAGAAGACTGCTGCCGTCCTCGGTCAGGAGCATATTTTTGAGATATATCCTGTGGCGGTTCTTCACGGCCGCTGATACCGTGTAGGGCAGTATGTATGCGATGCCGCTGAAATAGCCTTTCCCGCTTTCCAGCCTGAAGCAGTCCAGATGATCCGTATCGGTGCCGAAGACAGCCTTGCCGGCTCTGAGCATACCCTCCCTGGTGCCGTCGTTTTCCAGAAGCTCCGCATTGGCCATGAGCTTTATTCCCCCGCCGCTGCCTACAAAGACGGGATAGGGGATAGCGAGGCCGTAATAGCGAAGGCATTTCAGGACCTCTCCGGCGGTGAAAAGTTCCTCATGGCCCGGGCAGCATTTTATGAAGATCTCGGTGCCGATATCCATTTCGCAGTCTATGCGGGAAACTCTGTAGCTGCCGTCGGAAAAGCCGTGCCATTCGTGGACAAGGTCCGGGGTCTTTACGGACCTGCTGCGAAGTATTATCTCATCGGTGACGATAAAGCAGGACAAAAGCCCTATGCCGAACCGCCCGATAAAGCTCCCGCCGGCCCCTCTTTTCGAGGACTCTCCTATGACGGAGATGAATTTGTGTATCTCCTCCTCTGTAAGCCCGCTGCCGTTGTCCGTGAAGGTCAGCGACTCTCTGTCCCTGACCGTAACGTTCACCTGAGGGTCCGAAAATCCCTGCTGGAGCTCCTTCCTCATGCTAACGGCGTCAACACCGTTTTGCAGCAGCTCCCTCAGAAAGACCTTGGGTGTACTGTAAAGGTGATTGGAGAGAATGTCTATCATTCCCCCCAGGTTGACGCTGAATTTATAGTCGCTCATATTTTTACCTCTTTCCTTTGCTGTGTTCCTTTTTTTGATATTATACCACGGTCTGTCAAGGATTGCAATATTTCCCGGCGATAAGACAAAAAAAGTCCCCCGCTGCCGGGGGACTCTGATATCCGTTTTACAGGAGCACTATGCCCCTTTCTGCGCACTTGTCGATCATTTCCTGCGGCCAGATAGAGCTTTGCACCTCGCCGATGTGGGCCTTTTCCAGCAGCAGCATACAAAGTCTCGACTGACCGATGCCGCCGCCGACGGTCAGCGGAAGCGTGCCGTTGGCTATCATCTTGTGATAGTCATACTGCATCCTGTCCTCGGCTCCTGCCTCCTTGAGCTGGGACTCTAAGGACTTCTCATCGACCCTTACGCCCATGGAGCTTATCTCGATGGCGTTGTCAAGGACCTCGTCCCAGAAGAAGATATCTCCGTTAAGGGACCAGTCGTCATAGTCAGGCGCACGGCCGTCGTGCTTTTCTCCGCTTTTCAGCTTTCCGCCGATCTGCATGATGAACACGGTCTTCTTCTCCTTGGTGATGAGTCTCTCCCTCTCCTTGGAGCTCTTGTCCGGATACATATCCTCCAGCTCCTGGGTGGTGATAAAGAACACCTCATCGCTGACGGAGTTTTTCAGAGCCGGATATCTCAGGCTGACCTTGCGCTTGGTGTAGACTATGGCCTTCACCACGCTCTTGACAGTCTCTTTAAGAAATTCCTCCGTCCTCTGTTCACGCCTGATGACCTTTTCCCAGTCCCACTGGTCCACGAAGATCGAGTGCAGGTTGTCTGTGTCGTCGTCCCTGCGGATAGCGTTCATATCAGTATAGATCCCCTCGCCGGGCTGATAGCCGTAGCGGTAAAGGGCCATTCTCTTCCATTTCGCAAGGCTCTGCACTACCTCTGCTTCGCCGTCGATCTCCTTTATAGTGAAATCCACCTTGCGCTCAACGCCGTTAAGGTCGTCGTTTATGCCGCTGCCTTTCCTGACTATGAGCGGCGCAGATACCCGGTCAAGCATGAGCTGGATCGACAGCGCCTGCTGGAAAACGTCCTTGATGTACTTGATGGCGTGCTGAGTCTCTCTCAGTGTCAGCGCTGAGCTGTAGCCCTCAGGCAGATAAAGTGATTTTGACATAAAACATCGTCCCTTCTTAAATAAATAAGGACATTCCGACCATTGACAACAGTCGGAACGTCCTTGTTCCTTACTCTATGCAATTATTATACCACCGAATTGCATTTTTGTCAAGAGAAAAAATATATTTTTTTGAAAAAAATGATCGCTCCTGCAAAACTGCCTGCCGGGCTGTCCATACGACAGACCGTTATCTTATCGAGCCTACTGTCCTTGGGAACAGTATAACGTCCCTGATGTTCTGTACGCCGGTCACGTACATCACCAGACGCTCAAAGCCCAGGCCGAAACCGCCGTGAGGTACTGAGCCGTATTTCCTCAGGTCAAGATAGTCGCTGTAAAGGTCCAGGTTCATGTTCCTCTCCTTCATGGCGGTGATGAGCTTGTCATAGTCGTACTCCCTTTCACTGCCGCCGATTATCTCACCTACTCCGGGCACCAGAAGATCCACCGCAGCCACAGTCTTTCCGTCCGGGTTCTGCTTCATGTAGAAGGACTTTATCTCCTTGGGGTAGTCGGTGACGAAGACAGCCTTCTTGAACACCTTCTCTGCGATATACCTTTCGTGCTCGGTCTGAAGATCGCAGCCCCACTCTACGGGGTAAACGAATTTCTCGCCGGAGTTTTTGAGCAGCTCGATGGCTTCGGTGTAGGAAACTATGCCGAAATCGTGGGAGATGAGTTCCTCCAGCCTTGCGATCAGCCCCTTCTCAAAATGTGCGTCAAAGAATGCCATCTCGTCCGGGCAGGTGTCAAGGACGGTCCTGATGACGTGCTTTATCATGTCCTCAGCGATCTCGATAACGTCCGGCAGTTCGGCAAAAGCCACCTCCGGCTCGATGTGCCAGAATTCAGCCAGGTGCTTGGGAGTATTGCTGTTCTCGGCCCTGAATGACGGCCCGAACGTGTATATCTTACCCATCGCCATAGCCGCCATCTCGCCCTCAAGCTGTCCTGAAACGCTCAGTCCTGCCCTCTTGCCGAAAAAGTCGGCCGCATAGTATTCCTCCTCGGACTTGTAGTCCTGGGAGTATCCTATGGTGGTCACCTGGAACATCTCTCCGGCGCCCTCGCAGTCGCTGCCGGTGATGAGGGGAGTGTTGACGTAAACGTAGTTTCTTTCCCTGAAATAGTTGTGCAGGGCCTGTGCCAGTACGGACCTTACCCTCAGCACTGCGTTGAAGGTGTTGGTCCTGCCCCTGAGGTGGGGCATGGTCCGCAGGAATTCCAGGGTGTGGCCCTTTTTCTGCAAGGGATAATCCTGAGGGCATTCGCCAAGAACTGTGATGTCGGCGGGGGTAACGCCTATCTCGGCGGCACTGCGGCCCTCTACTGCCTTGCCTGTGACCCTGAGAGAGGTGCCCACCCTGGGTATGTCCTTATAATCCGGGTCGCCGCTCTTATCAACGACTATCTGAACGTTTTTGAGCGAGGTTCCGTCATTGAGCTCGATAAAGGCCACGTTCTTTGAGTTCCTCGAGGTCCTTACCCAGCCGCAGACAGTGACCTCCTGCCCTATAAGCTCCTTGTTTGTCAGTACTTCTTTGATGTCAGTGTGTTTCATATCTACCGTTCCTTTCAGCGATCATTTCTCAGTTCTGAATCTCAGTTCCTGCGGTTCTCTTGCGTAGAACTTCACAAGTCCGCAGCCAAGGCAGACATAGCAGTCCGCCGCTGTATGTGTCTGTGCGGAAAGTGCTCCTTTGCGGGATCTTCTCAGCTCAGGATACCCGCCGGCGACTCCGCTCACGAACTGTGCCGTCACCATGAGCTGTCCGCAGTCCGTGCATTTTATCTCCCTGTTATTGCCGTTGTCATCGCTCATGTCCTCACCTCCGACTGAAATAAAAAAGCCCTCGTCCCGAAAACAGGACGAAAGCTTGTTCGACTTCCGTGGTACCACCTGAATTGCCAAAGGCTCACAGCCCATGACCCCTCATACCCTTTAACGCAGGTAAAACGCCGCCCCTACTAAGCAGTATGCCGCCTTTGGGCTTGGTGCTCGTGAGTGTTGTTCGCAGTACCTCTGATATGCGGCTCCCACCTTCCCCGCACTCTCTGTGAACGAACTGTGCTGTTACTTCTCTCAGTCATAGCATTTGAAATATTTACCCTATTATACCACCCGCCGCCCGGTTTGTCAAGGGGTGCTAAGGGCTTTTGGACTGAGACTGTTTTCAAAGCTCTCTCCGCATAGGGAAATTCTGCCCCATGGAGCCTGAACGGCGGACTTTACATTTTAGAACAGTTATGGTATAATAAAATGATGTCTTTTACAGCTGCTGCTGTCATATGGCCGCTTCGGCGCATATTATAAGTCATGAAAAAATGACGGCAGGGGGGCGGCGTTATGGCGGCAGTTTTAGCGGCGGCGGTCGCAGCGGCAGCGCTGGCAGTGTGTGCGGCGGTGCTGCTGACGGGAAAAAGTAAAAGGGACCCCAGGTCACTGGTGGTCATACCGTTTGTTTCGGAGAAGGACCTAAAAAGGTGCCTGTCGGAGTGCTTCTGGGAGGAGCTTTTCCGCAGGGAGGGACGGCGGGATACAGTCATACTTTGCAGGCCTGAGGACGTCGGCAAGGCAAGGCTGGCTGCAAAGGGCTATGAAGGAGTTCGGGTCATGCCGCCCGGTGAGCTGGGGGAGCTTATCCTGAACAGTGCCGCAGGGCAGGCAAAGAACGGGGATAGAAATGAAAGAATACGAAAAGATACAGGGTCAGGTAGATTCGCTGATCTTTAAAAATGAAGATACGGGCTTTTGCGTGCTCATGCTTGACTATGAGGGGGACCCGCTGTGCGTGGTGGGGGATATGGGCGACGTTGAGGAGGGGGAGGAGCTGACCCTGACCGGTGAGTTCACCTCACACCCTCGTTATGGCGAGCAGTTCAAGGTAAAGGCCTTTGAGCGCAGCCTTCCCACAGACTCTGCGGCGATCTTCAAATACCTGGCTTCCGGCGCAGTAAGCGAGATAGGCGCCGTGACGGCCAGAAAGCTGGTGAATAAGTTCGGGGACCGGACCCTGGAGATAATAGAGAAAGAGCCGGAGAGACTGACGGAGATAAGGGGCATAACGGAGAAAAAAGCTAAGAAGATAAACGAGGAATTCATGGCGGGCTTTGCTATGAGGACCCTTGTGGCTTATCTTGACAGCTTTGAGATACCCACTGCGGTGAGCATACGTGCCTGGAAACGCTGGGGGGACAGCGCCCGCAGCAGCATAATGCACAACCCTTATATCCTTTGCAGGGAAGGTCTGGACCTTTCCTTTGCCAAGGCTGATGAGATAGCTGCCAGGGAGCAGCTGCCGTTTGACAGTTCACAGAGGGTGGCCGCAGGGATAAGCTGTGTTCTGAAAGAATTTGCCGACAGCGGCAATACCTGTGTGCCGGAGGAGGTGCTCAGGAGCAGGACCGCCGAGCTTTTAGGCATTGGCGAGGGGATATACAGCACCACCCTCACGGACCTTCTGGAGGATGAGGAGCTGTTCTGTTACCCCATGGACGGGAAAGACTACATAATGCTCAGGTGTTATTATAAGGCTGAGGACTACATAGCCCGCCGCCTTGATATCATGAAGGGCATAACCTACGATAACAATATCGACTTCTCCCCGGTCATCGACCTGGAGGAGGAGGAGAGCGGCATACACTATGAGGAGCTGCAAAGAAAGGCCATAAACAAGGCCCTTTCCGAGGGCTTTCTTATCCTGACCGGCGGGCCGGGCACGGGCAAGACCACCACCCTCAACGCCATGATATCTCTTTTCGGCCAGCAGGGCCTGAACGTTATGATAGCCGCACCCACAGGCCGGGCCGCAAAGCGCATCTCAGAGCTTACGGGCTGCGAGGCCAAGACCATTCACAGGCTCCTGGAGGTGAAGTTCGGCAGCGATGATACCCTGAGCTTTGTCCACGACGAGAACGATCTTTTAGACTGCGACGTGCTGGTGGTGGACGAGATGTCCATGGTGGACAGCTGTCTTTTTGAGGCCCTTCTCAGAGCTATAAGCGTCACCTGCAAGCTGGTGCTGGTGGGCGACAGCGACCAGCTGCCGTCCGTAGGCCCCGGCAACGTGCTGAGAGATATAATCGACAGCGGGGTCATGTCCGTCATAGAACTGAAAGAGATCTTCCGTCAGGCCCAGGAGAGCGATATAGTGGTCAACGCCCACAGGATAGTCCGGGGGGAGCTTATAGATCTCAAAAAGAAGGACAAGGACTTCTTTTTCCTCCAGCGCCTGCGATACCGGGAGATACAGGATCTGGTAGGGGACCTTTACAAGGAACGCCTGCCCAGAGCCTACGGCTTTTCGCCCATGGAGAATATCCAGGTGCTTTCGCCTTCGAGAAAAGGTCCCGTGGGTACCAATGAGCTAAACAGGATATTGCAGGAAAGGCTCAATCCTCTGAAAAGCGGTCAGTCTGAGGTGAAGATACTGGGCTGCTCCTTCCGGGTGGGGGACAAGGTCATGCAGACCAGGAACAATTACGACATCGAGTGGAGCCGTACCGACAGCAGCGGCAAGACCGAGAAAGGCACAGGCGTCTTCAACGGAGACATCGGCGTGGTCACAAAGGCCAATTCGGTCCTCAGGTCACTTACGGTGGACTTCGACGGCAGGACCGCTGTGATAAGCGGCGAGATGCTGAGCGACCTGGAGCTTGCCTATGCAGTGACGGTCCACAAGAGCCAGGGCAGCGAGTTCGATGCGGTCATACTGACAGTGTTCTGGGGCTATGACAGGCTCTATTACCGAAATCTGCTCTACACTGCCGTCACAAGGGCGAAAAAACTTCTGATAATAGTAGGCTCCGGCGCAAGGCTGGAGTTCATGATAAAAAACGACCGGCGCAGCGAGAGATGGACGGCTCTGAAGTCCATGCTGCTGAAGGAAACGGGAATGGAGCTGAAAGGAGAATGAATATGGACAGACTGTCAGACCGCTGCCAGGTCCTGGCTGACAGCGCACCGGAAAGACTGTTAGAAAGGCTGGAGGACATGATCCCTAACCTTATCATGGCTGCCCTCATAATCCTCGTGGGCCATATCGTGAGCCGTATCACCCTGAAGATCATGGCAAGGGGCCTCAATGTCAAGCACGTTGACCCTACTATACATAAGTTCTCAATGTCCTTAGTGAGGGTGACCATCACCGTGATGGTGACGGTCATGGCCCTTTCGGCGCTGAACGTCCCCATGTCTTCCATTATCGCCGCCATCGGCACCGCCGGACTTGCTATCGGCCTTGCCCTGCAGGACAGCCTTTCAAACGTGGCCGGCGGTTTTATCATACTGTTCTCAAAGCCATTCAAATGCGGTGACTACATAGTCTGCGGCAGCGAGGAGGGCACGGTGGAGATGATAACGATCCTCTACACCAAGCTGCTGACTATCGACAACCGTGGTGTGTTCATTCCGAACAGGACCCTGGCAAATTCCACGGTCATAAACATCACCGGCGAAAAACAGCGGAGACTGGAGCTAAGGTTCAATGTGAGCTACAGTGACGATATCGCAAAGGTCAGAGAGGTGATACTGGAGACTGTAAAGGCTGACAGCCGTATCCACGACAAGCCTGACGAGCCGCTGGTAGCCGTGGCCGAGCATGGCAGCAGCGCAGTGGTGATCCTCCTGAGGGCATGGGTGGATACAAAGGATTACTGGGGCGTCAGGTTCAGTCTGATGGAAAAGGTGAAGAACGCCTTCGATGAAAACGGGATCACTATCCCCTTTGACCAGCTGGATATCCACATGGACAGGATCCATGGGGATAAATAACAGGACGGTGGAAAAAATGAGAGTACAGGGCCTTATGGGCGAGGACAGCGTGACCTGCCGCTTTATAGGCGAGGAGGGCTGTCTGTGTGTCACAGAGAGCCGGAGGATAAAAAACGGTCCTTCCACTGCGGTCAGGCTGAAAATGACCCTGGGGGAGGAGCTTTATGAGTGCAGATATTTGCTGGGTCAGGACGGAGTGCTCCCCGAAAAGCTCACAGCATCGGGGACCGGGGGCAGCTTTGAGATAGAATGTCATGAGCAGGGGCAGGTCCTGAGAGCCGGAGAGCTTTCTCTGGATATCCGCAGCGAGCGCTTTTGTATATCCTTCTTCCACCGTGGCAGAGGGATAGCCGAGATCTGGCGGTGGGAAGAGGGGACGCTGACGGAATACGTGGGCAGCAGGAGATACGATGTGCGCTATTCCGGGGAGCTGAGCGGAGAGCTTGCCCCTGCTGTCAAGGGGCTGATCTGCGCCGCCGCCGTCATGCTCAGTCAGGACAGGTGAAAAACAGTTACAAAAACGTAAGGAAGTGGGTAAAATGATAGACAAGATAGTTATAAAGGGCGCCAAGGAGCACAACCTGAAAAACATAGACATAACTCTGCCAAGGGACAAGCTGGTGGTAATGACAGGACTGTCCGGTTCCGGCAAGTCTTCCCTGGCCTTTGACACGATATATGCGGACGGACAGCGGAGGTATGTGGAGTCTCTGTCCTCCTATGCGAGAATGTTTTTAGGACAGATGGACAAACCGGACGTGGAGAGCATAGAGGGCCTTTCACCTGCGATCTCCATAGACCAGAAGACCACCTCCAAGAACCCCCGCTCGACGGTGGGAACAGTGACGGAGATATATGATTATCTCAGGCTGCTCTATGCCAGGATAGGCGTACCTCACTGTCCGGTCTGCGGAAGGGAGATAAGACAGCAGACCGTAGACCAGATAGTGGACCAGCTCATGGCACTGGGTGAGGGGACGAAGATAATTCTCCTGGCTCCGGTGGTAAGGGGCAGGAAGGGTACCCAGGCCAAGGAGCTGGAGGCCGCCAGGAAGGCCGGCTACGTAAGAGTAAGAGCTGACGGGATCATTTATGACCTATCTGAGGAGATAGTGCTTGAAAAGAACAAAAAACACACTCTGGAGATAGTGGTGGACCGTCTGGTCATCAAGGAGGGGATAAAGTCCCGGCTTACCGACAGCATAGAGACTGTGTCGTCCCTGACCGGGGGCCTGCTGACCGTCAGCATACCCGGCGGGGAGGAGCTGATGTTCTCACAGAATTACGCCTGTCCGGAGCACGGAGTCTCCATCGAGGATCTGTCGCCAAGAATGTTCTCCTTCAACAATCCTTTCGGGGCCTGTGAGAAATGTATGGGCCTGGGCGTGTTCCGCAAGATCGACCCGGACCTCATCATACCCAACAAGGACCTCTCCATAGCCGACGGCGCCATAAAGGCCAGCGGCTGGAACACCAAGGACGAAGACTCGGTGGCAATGATGTACTTCAGAGCCATCTCCGAGCAGTATGATATACCCCTGGACGTGCCGGTGAAAAAGCTTTCAAAGGATGCTATAGACGTTTTCCTCTACGGCACCCAGGGACAGAAGCTGAAACTCAGCCGTGGCTCAAAATTCTATAAGGCCGAATACGAGACTGCCTTCGAGGGCGTGATCCCTAATCTTGAACGGCGCTACAACGAGACTTCCAGCGACTGGGCCAAGGCCGATATCGAGAGCTGCATGAGCGAGGAAGCCTGTCCTGCGTGCAGGGGCAGAAGGCTGAAACAGGCCAGCCTGAGCGTCACCGTAGGAGGGCTGGACATCTCACAGCTCTGCGACCTTTCCGTGACTTCGGCTCTGGAGCATTTTGAGAAAATGGAGCTGTCAAAGCGGGACATGATGATAGGCGAGCGCATCATCAAGGAGATAAAGGCAAGGCTGGGATTTCTCAGAAGCGTGGGCCTTGAATACCTGACCCTGTCCCGGTCCGCAGGCACCCTTTCCGGCGGCGAGAGCCAGCGCATAAGGCTCGCCACCCAGATAGGCTCCTCCCTGGTGGGGGTGCTGTATATCCTGGACGAACCTTCTATAGGCCTTCACCAGCGTGACAATGAAAAGCTCATAAACACCCTGCGAAGGCTGCGTGATCTGGGCAATACCCTTATCGTGGTGGAGCATGACGAGGACACTATGTTCGCCGCTGACCATATTGTCGATATAGGACCGGGCGCAGGCATACACGGGGGCCATGTGGTGGCACAGGGAACTGTCGATGACATCATGGCCTGCAAGGGATCTGTCACCGGTCAGTATCTGAGCGGGGCGAGAAAGATACCCGTGCCGGAAAAGAGACGAAAGGGCAGCGGGAAATTCCTCACCGTCCGTGGGGCAAGTCAGAACAATCTGAAAAACGTCACAGCAAGTATCCCCCTGGGGACCTTCACCTGCGTCACCGGGGTATCGGGTTCCGGCAAGTCATCTTTGGTCAACGAGGTCATATATAAGCACCTGGCAGGCTGTCTCAACAGGGCCAAGATAAGGGCCGGACAGTTCGAGACGATGGAGGGAACGGAGTTTCTCGACAAGGTCATCGACATCGACCAGAGCCCGATCGGCAGGACCCCACGCTCAAACCCTGCCACCTATACAGGGGTATTCAACGATATCCGTGAGCTTTTCGCCCAGACCCAGGACGCCAAAATGAAAGGCTACAATGCAGGCCGGTTCAGCTTTAATGTCAAGGGCGGCCGCTGCGAGGCCTGCGAGGGCGACGGCATACTGAAAATAGAGATGCACTTCCTGCCGGACGTTTATGTCCCCTGCGAGGTCTGCGGAGGAATGAGGTACAACCGTGAGACTCTGGAGGTCAGGTATAAGGGAAAGAACATCTACGACGTTCTGGAAATGACCGTTGAGGAGGGAGTGGGATTTTTTGCCAACCACCCCAAGATACAGCGCAAGCTCCAGACTCTTTATGAAGTAGGCTTAGGTTATGTGAAGATAGGCCAGCCTGCCACTACACTTTCCGGCGGCGAGGCCCAGAGAGTGAAGCTGGCGGCGGAGCTTTCCAAGCGCAGCACCGGAAAGACCATATATATCCTTGACGAGCCGACCACAGGACTTCATACTGCCGACGTCCATAAGCTCATCGAGGTGCTGCAGCGCCTTGCAGACGGCGGCAACACGGTGCTGGTCATCGAGCACAACCTTGACGTTATAAAGACAGCGGACCACATCATCGACCTTGGTCCCGAGGGGGGCGATAAGGGCGGCACGGTGATAGCGACCGGCACACCGGAGGAGATCGCAGAAAACGAAAGCTCCTATACCGGCCAGTACCTGAAACAAAAGCTGTCCTGACACCGGTCTGTCCGTCAGTTATCAATTGCGCTGAATTCATATCAAACGAAAAACGAGGTAAGAAAATGAATAAAAAGGAAATTGCAGAGATAAAGAAAAACTTCAAGGAGGACTGCGGCTTTTTTACCGTCAACAGAGTGGTGACAGCCTTTGTTGACAGTGAGAAGAATATAAAGTGTAAGACCAACAGGCTCTATAACATCATTCCCCAGGAGGACAGCGAGCTTATCGCTGCCAACCTGAAAAAAGTCCTCAGCGGCAGGATAGGGGCCAACCTTTTAGAGTATGCCTTTCCCAAGGACGCCTATCTGGAGGGCGGCGCACAGCAGCTGCTGTATAACACCATGAAGGGCGGCTTCGGGGACGATGAGAGCACTGACGCTTTTCTCAACGCCATAGTCGAGAAGTGCGAGTATGTTTCCACCTACACCATCTTCTCTGCACACTGTACCTATGCGGTCCTCAATAAGAATAAGATGGGCGAGCTGGAGGAGGAGAGCGACACCAACTATAATTTCATCATAACCGCTCTCTGCCCCGTGAACCTCAGGATAGACGGCCTGGTCTACAACGAGGCCGAGAACGCTATCGCCAAGAAGGAAAGCTCGGATAGGATAGTGGAGGCCCCTACTGACGGATTTCTGTTCCCGCTGTTCAATGAGAGGATGGCCGATGTCAACGGTGTGCTCTATTATACTAAGAACGCCAAAAAGCCTAACACCACCGTCATCGAGGACTTCCTTGGCTGCGAGTTCACCATGACCGGTCAGAGTGAGAAGGAGGTCTTTCATTCGATACTTGGCAATGTGGTGGGGGACGAGCTGGACTACGACCTTATCACTACCGTCAATGATAAGATACAGACCTACATAGACCAGACCGCCCATGAGACGGAAGTCACTACCATCGACAGCCATAAGCTCAATTCTATCCTCTGGGAGGCCGGCGTCAGCCACGAAAAGCTGGAAAATCTTGATAAGGTCTACGAGAACGCCTTAGGTTCAAAGCCGATGACCGCTGTGAACCTGGTGGAGAAAAAGACCGTGGTATCTGTGCCAAGCATAACAGTCAATATCGGCAAGGACGCTGTGGATAAGGTCAAGACCCGTGTCATCGACGGCAGAAAATGTCTGGTCATCGCCCTTGACGACCCGGAGATCTCCATAAACGGCCTGGAAATGCAGCTTGCTCCGGCCCGTGAGACATCGGCTGCTCCTACAGAAAATAACACTGCTTCCCCCGACAACGGTGAGGACGGCGGCGTGCCGTTCTGACGGCAAAAGCATATTCTGGAAAATTTCTGTTAGGGGCTTTACAAAAATACGAAAATATGTTATAATGTTAGTTAATAATTTCAATGCAATTTTATAATAAAACACTAAATAATGCCCGCCCGTTAACTTTAAACCGAAGACGGCGGCATGGAAGGAGCATAGACATTGAACTGGGTCGAGATAGATATTTTTACCGCCACCGAGGGCATCGAGGCCGTCACAGGCAGCCTGCTGGGCCTTGGGGTCAACGGTTTCGTTATCAAGGACGCTGCGGACTTCGAGGAATTTCTCAGCGATAAAAGTGTAAACTGGGACTACATAGACGACGACCTTATGGGCCTTAAAAACTGCGAGACTACCGTCACAGCCTATCTGCCCGAAAACGCCCAGGGAGTTGACTACCTGGAGGGCATAAAGGCCGAGCTTAGAGCACTGAAGGAAAGAGATACCGAGGGCGCCTTCGGCAGGCTGGAGTATGAGCTGAAAAACGTCCGTGAGGAGGACTGGGCAAATAACTGGAAACAGTATTTCAAGCCTTTGAAAATAGGCGAAAAACTGCTGATAAAGCCCAGCTGGGAAAAAGCTGACGACGGCGAGACACGAAAGGTCTTAGAGATCGACCCCGCCTCAAGTTTCGGGACAGGACAGCATAACACCACGCAGCTGTGCCTGGAGCTGGTGGAAAAATATCTGCCTGACAACGGCAGGGTACTGGACCTTGGCTGCGGCAGCGGCATACTATCCATCGGCGCTGTGCTGCTGGGCGCAAGCGAGTGTACAGCAGTGGATATCGACGAGAATTCGGTGAAGATCGCAGCCGAGAATGCCGAAAAAAACGGTATACCGCAGGACAGATATACCGCCCTCTGCGGCAACGTTACTGAGGACAGGGCACTGTGCGAAAGGATAGGCGGTGACTTCGATATGGTCTGCGCCAATATCGTGGCAGACGTGCTCATAAGCATGAGCGGCATCTTCGGCAGCTTTTTAAGACCCGGCGGCAGGCTTGTCATATCGGGGATAATCGACATGAGAAAGGACGAGGTCCTTGACGCTGTAAAGGCGGAGGGCTTTGTACTGGACGAGATCCGCAGCAAGGAGGACTGGGTGGCAGCCGCTTTCAGAAAAGAGAACTGAAAAAGGGAAATTAGGCAAGGATCAATTGATCGCCTGAAAAGTTTTATGAGGAAAAAGATAATAGTTCACAGGACACAGGGGACCAACCAACTGATAGCATTTAAGACCGACGCCGGGGACGGCACGAAAGGAGAATAACAAATGCAGTTATTATTTTTAGTCATCAAAAGAACAGAGCTGGTGGACGACGTCATGAAGGCCCTGGCAGCAGCCGGCATAAAGGGCGGCACCTGCATAGACAGCGTGGGAATGGCAAAGTCTATCTCAGATATGGATAATCTGCCTATGATAGGCGTCCTCAGGGCAATGCTCAACGGCGTTGACGAGGCTCAGAAAGGAAAGACCATCTTCGTGGCCGTTCATGACGACCAGGTGAAGACCGCCAGGGACGCCATAGTCAGCGTCACCGGGGATCTGACAAAGCCTAACGCCGGAGTGCTGTTCGGTGTGCCGATAACTTTTGCAGAGGGCGTGAATTAGTGCAGAGTGTTTTATCCTGTCAGAGACCGGGAAATAACGTTTCTTACTTAGGCTGAACACAAAACTTAGGCTGAACACAAAAACAGGCTAAAACAGCGAAAGTATGCGGGGGAAGAAAAAAACTGTCAAAGCTCTGTGATA
>JAFVCV010000039.1 GCA_017478965.1 Ruminococcus sp.
GACAGGTTAGCGTAAAGGTTAGTGATCTCAGTCTTGAATGCTGCGAGAGCATCTTCATAAGAAGCGGTGTTGCCAAGGAAGTAGTCCTTCATAGCAGCCTGGAACTTCTCGTTGCAGCCCTGGTCGTAAGCACTTACCTTGTTGTCCAGGCTGATCTTCTCAGCAGCTGCGGACAGCAGAGACAGGTGATCCTGACCGCCCAGGAAAGGATTGCTGTAGCCAGCGTCTGTCAGCTTCTTGATGCCAGCCTTGTTGTTAGTGTAGTCCTGCTCGCCCTCGGTGATGGATGCCATGATGTCAGCATCACAGGTCAGCTTGAGCATGATGTCCTTGGTGATCTCTACGTTGTCGGAAGTAGCGCAAGCGCAGAGCCATGTGCCGCCCCAGAAGTAAGACTGAGGACCTTCGCAAGCTCTCCACTCACCGTAACCTCCGTTGCCTACCTCTTCCTTACCGCCGTCGTCTACAGCAGTCTCAAGGGTGTTAGGCAGCAGGGTGAAAGGAATGCCCCATGTAGAGAAGAAGTAACCGAATACCTTACCGTCTACCTTCTGGCCTGCGGTCCACTCAGGATCCCACAGGGAGGTCTTGTTGTTGAAACCAGCGTCGGTGTAATCCTTGGTCTGGTCAACCCAAGCCTTGATCTGAGGATCAACAGTGATCTTGCCGTCAGCATCTACCCAAGGAGAAGATACGTTGTTGGAGAAGCATCTGTATGTATCGTCGAAGCCGGATACCATGAAGATGCCAGCGTCCTTCATCTTCTGAGCAGTCTCTCTGAATGCATCCCAGTCCTTAACATAGTTCTGTACCTCAGCAGGATCGTCGGTACCCAGAACATCTCTTGCATATACTGCATTGTACATGAACAGACCAGGAGTTGCCTGCCATGAAGTACCCTTTACAGAACCGTTGGAATCGGTAACTGCGTCCAGAGTGTACTGATACATATTAGCAGTATCGTCCTTAGTAAGACCAACGCCGCTGTAGATATCCATAGTAGCGTCAGAGTTGCAGTACTTCAGAGCGTAGTCAGCCTCTACCAGGAACAGGTCGATCTTCATCTCGTCGTCAACCTGGGTCTGGAGAGCTTCGTCCAGCTTGGTCTGGTAAACGTTGTCAGCGTTGGGGTTGATCACCCAGTTAACTTCTACGCCGTCCCAGAGAGCTGTGTCCTTATTAGGCTCATAGTACTTCTCAAATCTGCTCTTGAACTCATCGTTCCAGCAGTAGATGTTGTAGACTTTGGTAGAATCCTTGCCTGTCAGGTCAGCGCCTGCATCGCCGGTGTCACCTGTATCGCCGGTATCGCCGGTATCACTGCCGCTGTCAGCAGTACCAGCGTTGCCGCCGCTCTTGCTGTCAGCTGTGCTGTCATCAGTGCCGCCGCAAGCAGTCAGCATAGAACCTGCCAGGCAGAGTGAAAGTGCGCCTGCGAGCCATTTCTTCAGATTTGTCATGATAAATTTCCTCCTTATTGTGCATTATCATATTTGTTTTGTACGGTGTTTCCGTACAAGCTAATGCCTTTGATTAAGATCTGCGACCGATGCCCCTTCGATGAGCTGGCCGTCTACTGTGATCACTTCGGTAAAAGTGGTCTGTGGATTTTCGATCAGCGATACTAGCTGTTTCGCTGCCGCCGTGCCTATGGCAGTGGTGTCCTGCAAATAGGTAGTAAGTCTCGGCGAAAGCAGCTGTGAATAGGCTATCCCGTCATATCCCACCACAGATACGTCTCCCGGAACGCTCAGCCCCATGTCTTTCACGGCACTGAGCCCGCCCATCGCACTGTAATCGTCGGGCATGAATATGCAGCTGGGCCTGTCGCTGCCGCTGAGTAGTTTCTTCGTCAGGTCGTATGTCCTCTCAGGATTGTGATAATCCCCCGACAACAGCCAGTCGGGATTTATATCTATCCCTCTGTTCATACAGGCCTTGCAGAACCCTGCCTGCCTGCGCTCCGCTACTGCGCTCTTGTTGCCCTGTATGTAAGCTATCTTCTTATGCCCCATGCCGGTGACATAATCGACAAGCTCCTCGATCCCCTTCTCGTTGTTGGACATTATCGCCGTTCTGCAGTCAAAAATATGGTCGATAGTCACCACCGGGATATCGCCGTTTATGACCTCGAACACGTCCTGAGTCGTGAAATCGGTACAGGCTATTATCACGCCGTCAACGTTGCGGTACTTGCAGTGCTCATAGGTAGACATCTTCTGCCTGCCGACATTCTTATTGATAAATGTAATGTCGTACCCCGCAGCCTCAGCCTCTGTCTTGAAACTGTTCAGCACCTTTGCGAAAAACTCGTGCGTAAGTCCGCTGCCTGCCTCGTCGGAGAACATGACGCCCAGGTTCAGGGTCCTGTTGGTCTTCAACGCCCTGGCCTGCGAATTGGGGAAATACCCCATCTCCTTGGCAGCCTTCAGCAGCTTCTCACGGGTCGCCTCGCTAACGTCCTTATGCCCGTTCAGCGCTTTGCTGACCGTTGCGACCGAAACGCCGCAGCGCACGGAAATATCTTTTAATGAAACCATCTGATGTTTCCGCCCACCCTTTCTGGAAGTACTGATACTTCTCATTTCTGTCCTTTTGCAGCCGGGCTTGTAATCGTTTTATTTTAAACGTTTAAGTAGCCCTGGGACCGTAAAAAGATTTCAAACGTTTCCGTCAATAAAAACTATACAATATTTCACCTGAAATTTCAAGTGCTTTTTCAAATTTTTTTGCTGTGTGTAATAAATTATGTAGCATTGAACAAACCTGGTTTATCTCTTTTGTGCAACCTGACAATTAAGCGTTTTATTTTGTTACCGTTCTGTAATAAAAACTCTTTCTGCGATCTTTTCTCCGGGCAGTTTAAAATGAAACGGTGTACAATATTTACATAAAAAAGACAATTTTTTGATTAATAGTTCTAAAATGTAACAAAGAATTTGTGTACTTTTCGTAAAGGGATTTTCTATCAAACGTTTTCGGGTCGGGATTTAAGAAACTGTCAAACATTTGTGCAATTTCACAGGTCCTGAGGGCAGCCCCTGCCCCATAAGCGGTCCTCAGCGGGCAAGTGCAGCACAATATATGGTATACTGGTGATTTATTGCGGTGAGAGGGCAGTTTCCGGCTCCAGGCGGAGCCGCTCGGCGGGCCACGGCAGGACTTCCGGGGAGGCTGAACTGTCTCCTGGGAGGACCAAGTACTTTAGTTAAAAATACTACCTAAAACGGTTTCGCAAAAAACGGTCTGCCAGCTTTCGGAGACAGCGAAAACCGTATTTCTGAGTTTTTGCGCAAAAAAGCCATTTTGCGCTCGCAGTCTGCCGGCAAAGCGGGAGCTGTTCAGAAAATATCCTGAAAAGACAGCGGACGGGACCGTACCGCTGCCGCTTTGACCGCCCATAATGTAAATAAATCATTAAATTATCTCAGGACTCAAATAGCTCTTGCAATTTATTGCGGTTTGTGGTATACTATATAATGAATTATTAGGTATGCTGCGGATTTATAGCTATTTTTCATAAAATGTTTTGCTTTTTTTACTATAGCGGACATAGGTTCCTTTGACAGGAGGCATGAACTTGGATAAGCAAAGACCCCTGGTGGGGATAGTCGTGAACGAGGCTGATATGAGTTTTTACACTAAGTCTCTGTATTATATCCAGAAAGAGCTTTTCGCTGCGGACTGTGATGCGGCGGTATTTTCCACGCTGCTGACCCAGAACGAGCAGGCGGAGGTGGAGAATTCTGTCTTCGACCTTATCAGCGGCGAGCTTATCGACGGGCTGATCGTCATTGCCAGCACCTTCAGGGACACGGAGGTCAGGAGGAAGATAAGCTCTCTGATAAAGTCCAAGGGCCTGCCCTGCGTTTTTGTAGAGGCTGAGGTGGAGGGCTATGACTGTGTTATGTTCGACAACGATGAAAGCGCTATGACCGTAGCGGAGCATCTTGCTAACTGGCACGGGGTCAGGACTGTCTGCTATGTCAGCGGGGCGGAGGATTCGCCTTTTCACAACAGGGTGAAGGACAGCTTCATGAAGGCCTTTGAGCAGGTGGGGATAAGCGTGCCGGAGGGTGCGGTCTATCACGGCAGGGACTGGACGGACGATTACGGTCCTATCGCCAGGAGGATAATAAGCGGCGGACTGCCTGATGCGGTCGTCTGCTGCAGCGACTTCACTGCCGCTGGTATGCTGGGGGCCTTGTCTGAGGAGGGCATCAGGATACCTGAGGACGTTATCGTCACCGGGTTCAGCCGCAACGAGCCTTTTGAGACAGACTATATAAACATAACCTCCATAGAAAGACGGCCCGAGCTGATGTCAAGAAAAGCAGTCAGGAGGTTCCTTGAAAAGATAGGGGTCGAGCCGGGCCCTGCACCGGAGGAGGAGCTGCTTTCCTGCCGGCTGTATAAGGGAGTGACCTGCGGCTGCGAGGGGATAAACTATCCCGTGATGGCCAGGGCGGCTCTTAACAGCATGACCTACCGCAGGACGGCTGATTTTGACTCTTACTATAATTTTATGCAGGAGACACTGATAAGCGCCGAAGATTTTGAAGACTATCTGTGGAAGCTGGACTGGTATACCCGTGACCTGGGGGACCTGGAGGGGTTCTGGCTGTGCCTTAACGACGGCATAATGCACTCCTCCAACGAGAACAGCCGCAGGTTCACGGACAGGATGTTCTTGACCTACAGAAAGATGGGGGATAACAGGTCTGTGGCCTTTGACCGGAGCTTTGACCGACGGGAGATACTGCCGGAGATGTTCGAGAGAAGGGACAGGCCGGCGGCCTTTATCTTCAACTGCATTCATTTCAACAATACCAGCTATGGCTATACAGTGCTTTCCTATGGGGACAGCGGGGCTTTCTATGACAGGCATTACGTCATGTGGCTCAGATATGCCGCCTGTGCCCTGGACAAGCAGCGCAGAAGGTTCATCTATAACGACGCCATAGCCGAGAAGGATATAAGAGATCCGCTGACGGGCCTGCTGAACGTCAGGGGATATAAACGGATAATGAGTGAACGCTGCGGAGACTTCAACAGGCCGGATAAGCTGCTAAGGGTCATTTCGGTGGACGTGGACAATCTCAAGGGCATCAACTCCGCCTACGGCTACAGGGAGGGGGACAAGGTCCTCCAGAAGATCTCGGTGCTGCTGAACAACAGCGTGGGAGATGAGGATATCTGTGCCAGGATAAGCGGCGATGAGTTCATTATCGCCGGGATACTTGATGCGGAGTCTCCGGTAGACGAGGTGCCAAGTAACCTGGAGAGAGGGCTTGACAAGATGAACAACGAGGCCGGGGGCGGCTACGGCATACATATCTTCACCTCCAGGGTGAGTGCGCCCGTGACCTCAGAGGACATACTTGACACCCTGGTCTATGAGGCCAACTATCAGCGCAATCTGGTCAAGGACAACCATAACAAGGGCCGCAAAAAGTATTCTGCATCTCCGGCCTCCGACAGCGAGAGCTTTGACCCGGAGGAGAGAAAGACTGTGGCCAAGCTCCTGAACGACAATCTTTTCGAGTACCATTTCCAGCCCATAGTCGATGCGAGAAATGCGTCGATAGTGGCATATGAGGGACTTATGAGGTCCGCCGGGGGCGTCAAGCTGTCGCCTATCGCCATTTTGAGCCATGCTGCCGCAATGGGAAGGCTGGACGATGTGGAAAGGCATACCATGAACAATCTTCTGTCCTATTTCCATGAGCACCCGGAAAAGTTCCGCAACAAGATGCTGTTCATAAATTCCATACCGTCATGTACCCTTCCGGACAAGGAGTTCGCAGAGCTGAGCAGCAAGTATTCCTTTGACAGGATAGTCATAGAGTTTACCGAGCAGACTGAGGCCAGCAGCGAACAGCTCAAAAAGATGCTGGAGAGGAGCAGCGGCACAGGGTTTAAGATCGCCATAGACGATTACGGTACAGGCTATTCAAACATCAGCTCTCTGCTGGCGTTCAGCCCTAACTGCGTCAAGGTCGACAGGAGCCTGATAATGAATATCCATGAGGACAACCGCAAGCAGCATTTCACCCGCAACATAATCGACTATGCCCATGACAACAATTTCATGGTGCTGGCCGAGGGCGTGGAAAAGGTGGAGGAGCTGAAGGTGCTCATAGCTATGGGCGTTGACCTTATACAGGGCTACCTCACCGCAAGGCCTGCCCCGGAGCCTGTTCAGAGCATAAATGCGGACATAGCTGACAAGATAAGGGAATTCAACAGGTCCAACGACCACCTGAGGCCCCGCAAGACCTATTTCACCGGGGAGGAGAAGGAAGTCTCGCTGATGGCCCTGGATTTCGATAATTTTACCGATATCTTCGTTAGCTCTGAGGAGTTCACCATCAAGGGGACCCGGAACCATCTGTCAAATCTTGCCGTGAGGATAAAGGACGGCATCGAGTGCAGATTGATCCTTGAAGACGTATCCATGGCCGGGGAAAACAACGAGCCTTGCATCACCGTTGGCAAGAGCAGCAAGCTGACTCTGGAGATAAGGGGCGCTGTGAACATGACCGGTCCTATAAACGTGCCGGAGACAGCCAGCATTGAAGTAGTGGGAGAGGGCAG
Organism: Ruminococcus sp.; assembly: GCA_017478965.1. Lineage (GTDB taxonomy): Bacteria > Bacillota > Clostridia > Oscillospirales > Ruminococcaceae > Hominimerdicola. Next base: position 6,598 of record JAFVCV010000039.1, read on the forward strand.
TCTCACGATGGGTTCTCAGAATACCGTGAGCTACGGCATCGGTGCGGACAGGGAACATTCCTACGGCAATATAGGGATATACCTAAAAAACAAGCTGCTCATAAGGCTGGACGGAGAGTTCTGCGTAGGCATAGGCGGCGGCTTCAACAACGGAGTGTCAAAGATAGTCATTGACGCTAAGGAGGTCGAGATAGACCTGAGCGGCAGACATCTGATCTGTATCGGCTGCATAGAGTCAACGGCCTATGTGGATATAAGGAACACCCGCCTGATAATGGCGAACCGTGGAGTCACCGGCACGGGTATAGGCAGCGTGAACAGGTGCCTGGTATCGGAGATACTTAACTGCGACCTGAGCTATGAGGCATCGGGGGACTCCATAACCGGCATAAGCGTTTTCAGCGACAACGGCAGCAGCGTCAATATCATGGAGAGCAGAGTGAGGATGGGGATCAAAGGCAAGAGCATAGTGGGAATAGGCTCTCCGGTGGGAGTCATAACCGTCACTGTTTCCGACTGCGAGCTGGATATAGAATGCGAGGGTGCCAGGGCAATCGGCATAGGCTGTCAGTCTCTTGACGGCGGAGTGCAGATACTGAGGTCCACCGGCAGGATATCCGCTTCCACCAGTCAGGGTGCGCCTGTGGTCGCCCCGGAGGGAAGGCTGGAGATAGACGAGAGCTGCTCTCTGGAGCTGATAAAGAACTGATACTATTATATATATAACTGTATATAACGACCGCCGCAGAGCGTAAGTTTTGCGGCGGCTTTTTGTGCGGTCTGCTGAGGTGCGGACCTTATTGCCTGCGATCTATGGCGAAAACGGCGCAAAAGTAGTGCAGGCGGAAAAAAGGACTTGACATCAGGGGGCTTGGGGTGTATAATTATAGTGAACGACTTGATTTATAATACATTTGTCGTTGAGCGTAATATGTGTAGCTGGGGAAAGAGCCGGCCCTTAGAAGAAAGATACCGGGCCTGGAAGGAAAGGAACGTGCTATGAAAATGGGCAGGACCGCCGCCTGTCTTTGCGCCGCCGTGTTGGTCTGCGGACTTGCCGGGTGTAAGGGCAGCGAAGATAAGGATAAGAATAAAAACAGTCTTAACGACAGCAGCGCAGTGATCTCGGAGACTGTCACCCAGGAGCCGCAGCCGCAGGTGCAGGCTGTGCGCACGGCCAAGGACGGCAAGTATATCATGCAGGCCTATCAGTTCCTGCAGAGTGAGACTTACAGCATAAAGATAGGCTATACCGACCACAGGGGCAACAATGAGAGCATCTACCGTGTGGTGGACGGTGGGAATTATTATCAGCTGGAGAGAAATGATATCGGCTGCGGGGGCAGTATCTTCCTTGACGGCAGCGGGTATGATTTCGACCTGGTCTGCGGGGTCTATAAGGAGAACCGCAGCAAGCGTCCGGAAAGCCTTATAGAGAGCGTGGTCGAGCAGGATCTGCCGGCGACCTCTACGCATATAGATCCCATAGATGCGCAGAAGTATGCGGTGGAAGAGTATACCTATACGGGAGGCACTTTCATCACCGTAATGGATTTTTATTTTGACAGGGATTGCGGCCTGCCGGTCAAATACGTCACCCACTATATGGTGGAGGAGGAGAACGGCGATGAGAGCAGGGAAGAGGTCAGGTATATAAGGGATATCTATCCGAAGGCCTTTTTCGGGCTGCCTGAGGACGCTGTCATAGATGCTCAGCCCACCGGTGGGGAGGATATCTCCACTGACGGTGAAGACTTTTTTGATATGGACATCACTACTGACTCGCAGGACGGGTCGCAGGATATAGACAGGTCTGTGTTCGACATCAGTTTTCTGGATAAGCTGATGGATTTCGACGACATGACCGGCGAACAGAAACAGGGTTTCTGCACAGCTATCTTCGTCACCGCAGGGGTGAGCACGGAGGAGCTGACCGGGGCAGGTTTCAATGATGAGTCGCTGAAAAATATATCTTTCGATGATTTCGTTTCTCTGGTCTATGAGTACGGCTACGACGAATAATGTTCTTAGCCGGGAGTAATTTAAGGGATAATTGTGACATGAATATATTGAAGATACTAAAGCCTAAGGCGCTTATAGAATATCTTTATGACGACTATACCGCAAGGCAGACCCTGGAGAAGATGAAGAACCACGGCTTTTCGGCTGTCCCGGTGATAAACAGGAAGGGGCAGTTCGTCAAGACCATCTCCGAGGGGGACTTTCTCAGGTTCATGGTGGAGAAGGGTATGTACGACACCAGGGAGATGGAGAATTATCCCATCAGCAGCATACCGACCAAGGTCAATATGAGGACTGTGTATGTTTATTCCACCGTTGAGGACCTGATACTGCTGAGCATGAACCAGAACTTCGTGCCGGTGGTGGACGACAGGAATATTTTCATAGGTATAGTCACCAGAAGCGACATACTCAAATACTGCCACGACACTATAGATGACTATAAGAGGCTCTATGGCCCGCTGGAGGATACAGAGGCGGCCAGGGCATGAGAGATATGTAATAAACAGGATATATATACCAAGAAAGGATCGGTAAGGAGAATGAGAAGAAAAGCAAACAGAAAGGGCGGCGCAGGAGTCGTTGCGGTGCTGATAATGATAATCATAGTCGCTGTGGGTTCAGCGCTGATGATCGTTACGGGCAGGAGCAGCATAGCCATGAACGACAGGATACAGACGCCCATGCCCGAGGGCTATGACACGGACGAGACTCCCACCTTGCAGGAGACTGAGCCTGCGGTGGAGATAATCGACGAGCCTATAGTGCCGGAGGAGCCGGAGACTCTGGTCCCGGTGCTGGCTGATACATATGAGACCATAGACATATCTGATGCCGGGTTCAATACCGCAGTGCTGCTGGACGCTGACACCAATGAGATACTGGCAGGGCTGAAGTACAATAAGAAGACTTACCCTGCATCTCTGACAAAACTGCTGACTATTCTGGTAGCTGCGGAGAATATCGACGACCTTAACGAGAAGTATACTTTCACCGCTGAGGACATTGACCCGCTCATCGACGAGAACGCATCGAGAGCAGGCTTTGAGGCCGGCGAGGCCGTCACTATGGAGGACCTGTTCTATGCGTCGATCTTAGTGAGCGGCGGCGACGGCACCAGGGGACTTGCCATGGCAGTGGCAGGCAGCGAAGAGGAGTTCACCAAGATGCTCAACGCCAAGGCTGCCGAGATGGGGCTGACGGATACCAATTTCGTCAACGCCAGCGGTCTGCACGATAAGCAGCACTATTCCACCGTTCAGGACATCGCAGTTATCACCAGGGCCTGCCTGAACAACGAGATCTGCCGCAAGGTGCTCTCCACCGATACCTATACCACCTCTGAGACTCCTGAGCATGAGAACGGCATAGTTCTTGAAAGTATTTTCCATTCAAGATACGGCGGCTATTATGTTGACGTTGACCAGGACGGCGAGGAGGACGCTGAACTTCTGGGCGGCAAGACCGGCTTTACGGACGAAGCAATGTATACGCTTTCTTCTGTAGTTACAATCAACGGTCACGACTTCATCTGTGTCATTACTAAGGACAGGTCTTCCGAGCAGGCAACTATAGATACTATAGCTATTTTCGAGAAGTATCTCCCCGGCTCTAAGGTCGAGGCTGCAAAGGCCGACGAAAGCAAGGCCGCCGATGAGGACAGCGATGACAGCTCTGAGACTGAGGAGGACGACGGCGCAGCAAAGGCTGATGAAGACGGCGTTGTGGTCCTGGCAGACAGCTCAAAGGACGAGGGCTATGAAGACTGAGAACTGAATAAAAAAACAAGCAGGCTCCCGGAGGTTCCGGGGACCTGCTTTTTTTTATAGTTTGAAATCTCTCTCCACAGCCTGCTCCATCTCCTGGATTATAGAGCGGACCTCGCTGTCAGTGTAGGTGTCGCCGTCCCAGATCTCATGGGCCTTTACGGCCTGCCATACCAGCATAGCCATGCCTCCCTCGCACCTTTTGCCCATGGACTCCGCCTTTTGCAGCAGCCTTGTCTTGCGGGGGTTGTATATGACGTCAAATACCGCTTTGCTGGCAGCTATTATCTCATCACTCACCGGGCAGCCCTGCACCCTGGGGTACATTCCCACCGGACAGGCGTTCATGAGAAGGTCATAGCTCTTTGAAGAGTCGATAGCATCGGTCCTTACGATGCTTACGTCCGCATCGGCTTTCATGGCCCTTATCTCCCTGACGCACTGTTCAGCCAGGGGGAGGTCCTTCTCCAGCACAGCGATGTAAAGTTCAGCCCCGGCCAGAGCGGCCTCAATGGCCATCATTCTTCCCACTCCGCCGCAGCCTATTAGCAGCACCCTGCCGCCAAGCTCTGCGTCCATGCTCCTGACAGTCTGCAAAAAGCCGTCGCAGTCGGTGTTAAAGCCCACATGGGCACTGTTGACGCAGTTGACGGAATTATACCTCTTAGCACTTTCGTCCAGGCTGTCGCAGTAGTTTATTATGCCTGTCTTATGGGGGATAGTGATGTTAAAGCCCTCCAGGCTCCTCAGATACTCAGCGTTCTCCGCCAGCTCCTCAGGCTTCAGCTCCAGGATCTCATATTCAGCTTTCCGCCCTCTCAGCTCAAAGAGCCTGCTGTGGATAGGCGGCGACATGGTGTGCTTGAGCGACTCGCCCAGCAAAGCGTATTTTTTCTTCATAGATATCTCTCCTTACCGACGGTTTTATAATACCCGGCCCTTGCCGACTTTTTTTGCGCCCTCGCAGATAAAGAACCGCCCGCCCTTTTTTCTCAGAGGACTGTAGTCAACGCCCTCATAGGCCAGCCTGATAGCCACGGTAAACGGCTTTCCCAGCCGGACGGCCATGCCCATGCCCCTGTAAAAGCTGACTCCCAGATGACCGGCGCCGTTTTCCGGCAGAAGATGGGGCCTGTAGCTATCTCCGTTTATCTCCGGAAGCGATTTCCTGCCCTCAGGAAAAAACTCACATTCTGCGGTGATGAATTCTTCTCTCATCTGCTACTTCTTCGCCATCGACATAACGATAGCTTTCATGAGTTTCGGCATATGCGGAGCTTCCTGCCGGATAAGCTCCTTTAGCTGTTCCTTTCCCAGCTCCAGCATCTGGTCGTTCTCACCGATGAGATCTACCACATACTTTCCCTTGGGTTCCTGACCGATGGCAAGATGCGCCATGGCCGTCAGACCGAAGGCCGCCTTGATGGCTATGGCAAATAGCCCGATGGCGTAGACCCCCAGGGCTATGGACCCTATGGCCATATACCCCAGGGCCATGGCCCCCAGAGCCAGTCCGCCGGCGGACAGCCCTCCCAGGCTCACAAGCCCTAAGCTCATTCCCCCGAAGGAAAAAACTCCCATGCTCATGCCCCCGATGGAGAATATCCCCCTGGAAAATCCCCCTATGGAAACCACGCCGCTGGCCATATTCCCGATGGCGATTATGCCCTTAGCCTTGTAGTTGGCTCCCTGGCCGGAATTTATGTGTACCAGGGGCAGGCCCATGACAGTGGTACTGCTCTTGTATTCCTTGTGGGTCGGGTCGGTGAAGCTCTCCTTGTCAGGGTACGCCTGAGCCGTTTTCCCCAGCAAATAGTCCGTGGGAACATGGAAGACCTCGCTCAGCTCCATTACCAAATCAAGGCCCGGCTCTGAAAGGCCCCTTTCCCAGTCGTCTATGACCTTGGGGTCAACGCCTATCATCTCCCCCAGCAGCTCCTGGGACCACTGACGCTGGTTCCTGAGCTCATAAAGCCTGTCTCTGAAGGTCATGCTCTTACCCCTCTCCTGTTTCAAAGTTTTATGGTGACTGTTCTGTCAGAGAAACCGTATTTTCTCATCTTCACCCCGGCCATATCGAACATTCTCTTCGAGGCCCTTACGCCGTCGGTATCCGCATACTTGTCATCTCCGTAGACGACTTCTTTTATCCCGCTCTGTATTATGGCCTTTGCGCACTCGTTGCAGGGGAATAGAGAAACGTATATCCTGGCGTTTTTAAGGCTGCCGGTGGAGCGGTTGAGGATAGCGTTCAGCTCTGCATGACAGACGAAGGGGTACTTTGTTTCAAGATAATCCCCCTCCCTCTCCCAGGGCATCTCATCATCGTCACAGCCCGTAGGCATACCGTTATACCCTACAGACAGTATCTTATTGTCCTCAGAAACGATGCAGGCGCCTACCTGCGTGTTTGAATCCTTGCTCCTCTGAGCGGAGAGCAGAGATATGCCCATAAAGTATTCGTCCCAGGTTATGTAGTCTGTACGTTTCATGAAAGGACCTCCTTTTATCAAATGATCTTCGTTTCTCATTATAACACACCTATTCCCAAAAGTAAAGAGCTTTTCTCCCCCTTTGACCAGAAAGCCCCCTGCTCCAGAAAGCAGGGGGTGATATCATATGTCAATATATTCCTTATCGTCCGAGCCGCTGTCTCTGCGGTACTGTTTCAGCACTCTTCCGGCTGAGAAGCAGCCTGCGATATTTGATATCCCTGAGATCAGCAGCGCTATCCCCAGGACAGTCAGTGCGATATCTGTCAGGAAAAACGGGTTCACAAGTATTATCAGCCCTATGACCGCCGTGCAGATACCCGGTATCAGCGCCCTCTTGTACATAGGCGAACCGGAGCTGCGGATATTCATAGCGTCCTGGATATTGACTATACCGCTGACAAGCATATATATGCCGAAGATGACTGCGATGACCTTTGGGATAAAATCAGGTCTGATGTTTATGAATATGCCTGCCGCTAAGAAAATAACGCCTGATGTGAGTCCGGTGGCCTGGGCGGGGGCATTTCGGCTGTCAAGAAAGTACTTCACTATCCTTATCACACCGTAAAGGCAGATAAGGCTGCCGATGACATAGCCGATGGCATTGGTGAAAAAGTGCGGGTCAGCAATGAGTGCCGCCCCAAGTATGATGCAAAACAGTGAGAGTACCCAGTAGCTCTTCATGGCGTTTCTGAGCTTATCCGTCATAAAGCGTCCCCTCCTTCTTTGATCTGTTCTTTTTCGGCTTGCTCAGCCTTCTTTATCTTCACGGCCTTTATGACCTTCATGCGTGAGAATTCCTCTCTCTCCTTCTCCTCCAGAGAATTTGAGATGAACTTCACCGTTTCTTCGTCCCTGGGAATGATTATGTTTTGCAGGGCGTTCGCACGGCGCTGAGTTTTCTTGATGGCCACCGAGAGCCTGTAGATACTGTTTTCTACCTCGGCTAGGGTGACGGTCTTGCGTTTTACTTCTTCAAAGGCCAGGTAGGCTCTGTCAAGCTGCGAGTTCGTCCTTGCAAAGCCGTAGCAGACCTCCACAGGCCTTTGCTCAAGGCTGACCTGCGGCAGCTCCACGCCCATGACGCTTTTTGAGGAAAGCTCCACCCCGTCCTCCACAGGCATACATTCCGCATAAGGGAGTATGACGCCCATGGACATATTTGCGATCTGAAGCATAGAGTAGGCCTCTTTATAGGTATCCTCTATAGAGGAACGCAGCTCCTTGGCTTTTTCCACCAGGGTCATTATCTCCCTGATGAGTATGTTCCTCTTCCTGTCCAGCAGTTCGTAGCCCATTGCGGCCAGCTGGAGATTTTTTTTGGATAATATCAGGTTCCCCTTGGTAGGGAACAGCTGCTGTGCCATAGGCTGCCTCCTGTCTTAACCGAATCTTACTGCGGCCTTTTCGCTGTCGTAGTATTTTCCCAGATGCTCGTCATCCACTCTGTCCAGCTCGCTCTTTGGCAGTGTTGAAAGCAGCAGCCAGCCTAGGTCGAGAGTTTCCTCGATGCTGCGGTTAGTTTCAAAGCCCTGGTTTATAAAATGCTCCTCGAAAAGGCTGCCGAACTTCATATATGCCTTGTCTGCGGCACTGAGCTCCTCCTCGCCTATGACTGAGGCTAAGCTTCTGGCGTCCTGCACCTTTGCGTAGGCGGCAAACAGCTGGTTTGCGCACATCTGATGGTCCTCTCTGGTGTAGCCCTCACCGATGCCGTCCTTCATGAGCCTTGAAAGGCTGGGCAGTATGGAAACGCCGGGATAGATGCCGCTCTGGTCAAGGGTCCTGTCAAGTACTATCTGTCCCTCAGTGATATATCCCGTCAGGTCAGGGACCGGGTGGGTGATATCGTCGTTAGGCATTGTGAGGATCGGTATCTGTGTCACCGACCCGGAGGAACCCTTGACTATGCCGGCCCTTTCGTAGATAGAGGCCAGGTCCGAATACAGATATCCGGGATATCCCTTACGGCCCGGTATCTCGCCCTTTGAAGATGAGAACTCACGCAAAGCCTCGGCGTAGGAGGTCATATCGGTCAGGATGACCAGAATGTGCATATTCTTTTCAAATGCCAGATACTCAGCGCAGGTCAGTGCGCACCTTGGGGTCAGTATCCTCTCGATGATAGGGTCGTTGGAAAGGTTGAGGAACATGGACACTCTGGAAAGAACGCCTGTCTCCTCAAAGCACCTCCTGAAATAATCCGCCACGTCGTTTTTGACGCCCATCGCCCCGAAGACCACAGCGAAGTCCTGACCGTTCTCATCGGCTATCTTGGCCTGTCTCACTATCTGCACTGCCAGTTTGTTGTGTGAAAGGCCCGACCCTGAGAATATGGGCAGCTTCTGTCCTCTTATAAGGGTCATCAGTGCGTCGATGGAGGAGATCCCCGTATTTATGTAGTTTCTGGGATAAACTCTCGATACCGGATTTATCGGGCTGCCGTTTATGTCTCTGCTCTTCTCGGCCACTATATCCCCCAGGCCGTCTATAGGCCTGCCGGCGCCGTTGAAGATACGCCCCAGCATCTCACCCGACAAGGGCAGCTCCATAGGCCTGCCCTCGAAAGCGGTGGTGGTGTTGGTCAGCGAAAGGCCTTTGGTGCCCTCGAATACCTGAAGGACTGCCTTGTCCTCATAGACCTCCACCACTCTGGCCAGTCTCTGGGTGCCGTCGTTAAGGGTTATGGAGGCTATCTCGTCATAGGAAACGTCCTTACACTTTTCAAGGACTACCAGTGGTCCGTTTATCTCGCTCAGACCTATGTACTTGATATCCAATCAGACCACCTCCGATGCTGCGCTGCTGTACCACTCTGCCATCTGCCTGCTGTATTGCTCAAAAAGCTCCGGCTTGTCGTTGGGTATGTCGTATTTTATCTTTATGAGCTTTTCAGAGAACCCGTTGGACATTATCTTCCCGGCGTCAACGCCCTTTGCAAGTGCCTGCTTTGAAAGCTCGTAATATTCAAGTATCGTCTTCATCATCAGATACTGCTTTTCCAGCGGGACGTAGGTGTCGTCCTTATGGTAAGCGTTCTGCTGCAAAAAGCCGACCCTCACCACTCTCGCTGTCTCTATCAGCAGTTTCTGATCGTCCGGCAGCACATCGGTACCCATGAGCTTTACTATCTCCATAAGAGAATTCTCTGTGGCAAGGATATTCGATATCTGCTGTCTCACCTCCATGAAGTCTGCGGAAACATTGGCGCTGTAATAACCGGCCAGCTCGTCGGTGTACTCAGAGTAGCTGCTCATCCAGTTTATTGCAGGATAGTGTCTGGCATAGGCCAGGGCCTTATCCAGCGCCCAGAAACAGCGCACGAAACGCTTTGTGTTCTGCGTCACAGGCTCGGAGAAATCCGACCCCTGGGGAGAAACTGCGCCGATTATGGTAACTGAGCCTTCTTTGCCGTTAAGGGTCTTCACATAGCCGGCCCTCTCATAGAATTCCGAGATCCTTGAAGGCAGATAAGCTGGGAAGCCCTCCTCCGCCGGCATTTCCTCCAGTCGGCCCGAGATCTCTCTCAGGGCCTCGGCCCATCTTGAAGTGGAGTCGGCCATTATGGCGATATGATAGCCCATGTCCCTGTAATATTCCGCCAGGGTTATGCCTGTGTAGATAGATGCCTCTCTTGCGGCTACAGGCATATTGGAGGTGTTTGCTATCATGGTGGTCCTGTCGGTCAGGGGCCTGTTGGTATGGGGGTCGATAAGCTCTGCGAACTCTTCAAGTACCTGCGTCATCTCGTTCCCACGCTCTCCGCAGCCGATATAAACTATTATGTCCGCATCGCACCACTTTGCCAGCTGGTGCTGGGTCATGGTCTTGCCGGTGCCGAAGCCGCCCGGTATAGCGGCGGTGCCGCCCTTGGCGATGGGGGCTATGGTGTCTATGACTCTCTGTCCGGTTATCAGGGGCCTGGACATAGGCAGTCTCTGTGCGCAGGGCCTCGGGGTCCTTATGGGCCACCTCTGGCAAAGGGTCAGCTCCTCTACACGTCCCAGTTCATCTTTGACCTTGCAGACAACATCGTTTACAGTATAGCCGCCGTCTTCGGCAGTCCAGATGACCTCGCCGCCCCTGGAGAGAGGTGAGAGCATACACTTATGTACTATCAGCGCAGTCTCCGGGCAGGTACAGTAAATGTCTCCGGCGCTGAGCTTATCGCCGGTCTTCACGGTCATAGTGACATTGTACTTCTTTTGCGTATCCAGAGAGGACACCTCTGCGCCGTCGCCTATGAATGCGCCGCTTATCTCTTCCAGCTTTTTAAGGGGCCTTTCAATGCCGTCATACATATTGTCCAGTATGCCCGGTCCTAAAAGGGCCGACATAGGCGCACCCGTGCCGAAGACCGGCTCGCCGGGCTTCAGTCCCGTTGTGCCCTCATAGACCTGTATAGTAGTCTCCTTTGCGCTTACCCTGATGACCTCAGCGATGAGCCTTTTATTGCCCACATATACCATTTCCTGCATGGAGAAGGAAACGCTGTCCCGCACGGTGACAACAGGGCCGTTTATCGAATATATCTTGTCAGTCGTCATTTGAATCTCTCACACCCTCAGTAAAGGTATATCAAGGGAAAGCCCCAAACAGCATGGCTGTCCCCTGATCTCTTTTTCATATCACAAGCCCGGCCTTGCCTGCAAAGCCCTTGCGCTGTGCGGCAAAGCTGTTGTCAAAGGTCATGTCCAGGGCCAGGTTGTCCTGCGAAAAGACCGCCATCACCCCGCCTAAAACGATGCTGTCGCTCAGAGCCACCTCAAAGCTGCCGCCGGCAGTGAGCCTGTCCTTCAGAGCGCTGTCCTTAGGGGATATGAGCAGTCTGCCCTTTTTGCCCGGGGCCTTCCTGGCGCATTCCTCTGCCATTTGGATCATGAGCTTTTCGTACTCAGCAGTTTTGCGGTAGTCCTCCAGCTGCTGTCTCACGCTGTCAAAGACCTTCTCTATGATCTCTTCCCTGCAAAGCAGCACCCTTCTCTTGGCCTCCAGCCTGCCCGAGGACGCCTTCCTCAGGGCGGCGGCGTTATATTCGCTGTCCGCAGCCTCCTTAGCGGTCCTTATGACCCTTTCGGCCTCCCGCTCAGCCTCCCTTATCAGCTCGCTGCACTCCTTCTCGGTGCCGCTTATGAGTTCCTCGGCATTAGCGGCTGCATCGTCGAAGACTGCCTGCTTGAATTTTTCAAGCTTTTGTGTCTGGTCTATCATAAAAACTCCTCGATGCTCCGGCGGTAAGATCTGCCGGAGACAGATATGAAACTTTATTCTCGGTTTTTACAGCTTTATCCCCACAGCTTCAGCCAGATACTTTGAGATCGTATCGCTTATATTTGCTGTGGCGTGTCTGTCGGGTATCTCCACGATAAGGGGCGCTGCACGGCTGAGCTTATAGCTCATGACCTTTTCCTCGCACTGCTTGAGAGCCAGCTCCGTTATCAGCACTATCCCGACGTTCTCCATCTCCATGGCCCTGTCAAGAGCACCGCTGACCTCATCATGAGTGTGTACCACTGTGCCTTCGATACCTGCCAGGCGCATACCCATAAGGGTATCGATATTGTCGCTTATCAGGTAAAATCTCATTTTTAACCGCCTACGCTGGAAACGATGAGTATGGATATGAGCAGGCCGTAAAGAGCGATACCTTCGCCGAGAACGACGAATATCAGCGCCTTGACAAAGTTCTTGGGGTCCTCCGAGGTAGCGCCTATAGCGGCAGGTGCGCCTGCTGCAACGGCGATGCCGGAGCCTATGCAGGAAAGACCTACGGCTAAGGCTGCGGCCAGATAACCGATGCCTGCGCCCATGGAAACAGCGGTCTTTACAGTCTCACCCTCCTCAGCGGCAAAGCTCACCAGGTGGCCGAAAGGCACGATGATGGCAGTGAGCATAACGCCGGCGAAGGTGCAGAGATTGCCGATGAAAGCGCCCTTAGGGGACTTTCCGTTCTTTATCTTCTTTGCCATGAACACAAACGGCATCATCAGCAGCACTACGGCTGCCAGGGGCAGTAACATTAATTTCAGCATAATTTATTCCTCCAGTATTCGGGTCCGGGAAAGCCGGCCTGTAATTATTTATATATCTGTGCGGCTGTCAAAGCTTACGGCGATGGGCTCGAAGGCCTTGCCGTCGCCCTCATAGAAACGTGAGAACATCTCATAGAATTCCAGCCTGATTATCTGAATGGCAACTATCATGCCCTCCATGGCCATGACGAACAGGTTGCCTATGACGAGCACGGCGGGCTTTCCGGCGGTGCTGACCATATCCATAAGGGTCATCACCACCATCATCATTCCTGCATGGGAGAGCACGAAACCGCCCACTCTCAGGAAAGACATGGTGTTTGAGACATAGCTCAGGGCATACTCGAACATCTCGAAGAAGTTCTCCACGATGAAGTTGCCCACCGTCATATCCTCCTCGTCCTCAGACAGCCTCCACTGCTTATACTTCACCGCCGCCGCAAAGGGCACACGGCAGAATACGCAGATGACGGGGATAACTATCAGCAGTATGACGAAGGGTGCGCTCATTACCTTTATCTTCAGCAGCATAGTGCAGACCACGCCCACGCACACCGAGGCGTACAGCACAAGTCCGGCGATGCCGTTGCTCCCGAAGACGGCCTTTTCTATGTTGCCTTCTTTAAAGCCCACATAGATATTGAGTATCATTGAGATAAGTATCATCGCAATGCCTATCCCCACGGCAGTTATCAGTATAAAGCTGGTCTGCTTGAAGACCTTCAGCGGCAGGAATCCTATCCCAATGCTCTCGAACACCGGGTCCAGCAATTCCTCATATCCGAAGAAGGAACCGTAAAGCGTACCGAATACCATGCTCGAAAGTCCCACTCTCGAAACCATTCCTCCGGCCCGCTTGTCAAGCTTTTTGCTGACAAAGAACCCGCCCAGGAAAAGCAGCAGCCCCTGTCCAAGGTCCCCGAACATTATGCCGAAGAGCAGCGTATAGGTCAGCGCCACGAAGGCCGTGGGGTTGAACCCGCCGTATTTCGGCAGGCCGTACATCTCCACCAGCATACCGAAAGGCCTGGTGAACCAGGAGTTTTTCAGCACTGACGGCGGTGTGCAGTAAGCGTCAGCATCCGGCGGCAGCAGCACTACCTCAACCTCGCTGCTGTCCTCGAAGAGCTTTTTAAAGCTCTCTTCCTTCTTCTTGGGTATAAATCCCTTTATGTAGAATTTTTCCTTCACAGCCCCCACCTTTCGGTGCAGCTCGAAGATATCGAACTTTTTCTTAGCCGCCGTGTAGGCTTTTTTTATCACATCGCTGTGCTTTTTCGCCAGCTCGCTTATGTCCTTCTCCAGCCGTTCTATCTCGGCTTTCTTTTCGTCTATGCTGCGGCCCAGTTTTGCAAGGGCCTCGTCGGTGTTGCCCGAAACGTAATCCGGTATCCTTATCCTTTCAAAGAACATGGAGCGGAAAATACTGTCTACCAGCTCCTTGTCGCCGTCGGCGCAGAAATACATCCCCCAGCAGAAGTCCCTGGTGGTCTCAAAGGGGACAAAGAAAAAGGTCTGGTCGTAATACTGTAGTTTTGCCAGGTTGTCCGCCGGCAGTCTTCCTACCCGGCAGGCGGTGTGCTTTAAGGAGAATATCTTCTGGAAGTCACTGTTAAGACCTTTGAGGTGATCTATCTGCAAGACCGCCCCCTCCAGCTCAGACACCTCTCTTGCGGCGTCTTTTTTGAGCCTGCTCTTTTCCTCTATCTCGTCGTCCATGCTGTCGGCCAGCTGCATGAAGTCCTCGGCGCTGTAGTTTATATACCTATCGTCCGGGCTTTCCGTCAGCTCAATGTCCATTTCCGACGCTAAGGAAGAAAAGGCCTTCATAGGGACCCCGTAGGGATTCTTCTCATTAAGCAGCCTGACCTCGCTGTTCTGCTCGTTCTTGAAAGCCGGCTCCATATGGAAACACCCGCTCTCGCAGCACTTCTCCAGCACCCGGTCCAGGTCCTCGAACCTGCCGATGATGTTGACAAGCGCCATTTTTTCGATTGCCATGATCTGTAACCATCTCCCTTGTGTCCGGCAGAGCTGCCGGGCAGGCAGTTTTTATTTTTTCCCAGTTTCTGCGTGAACGCAGGCTGAGCTGATGAACCTCATAAAAGAGCAGCCGGCTGTGACACCATACTTAAAGAGTCACCAGCTGTGACACCATACTTAAAGAGTCACCAGCTGTGACACCATACTTAAAGAGTCACAAGCTGTGACTCTATGACCGCAGTCTCCACCCCGTAGCGTATGCCCTCGATTATCCTTATAAGATTTGAAACGTCTATATCGCACAGCTGCACGAAGGTGAACATGGCCACCGGTGCATTGGTGCTGCTTGCAAGCTGTGAGCGCAGCCTTCTTATCTTAACGCTGTTTATCTCCAGCTCGATATTGTCCGTGTCCGGCGAGCCTTTGCCGTAGACCGTCCGGTTTATCATTTCCATCATCTCTGCGGCGTCCTCGGCCTCGTAGAGCCTTTCCATGGCCTTTTTGCCTATGCCGTAGAACTGGAGCGACTGTTTTTTTATGACCTCAGGAGGATAGCCGAAATAGGCCTTCATCCTGTAAGCATTTATTATGTTGCGGCAGTCGATGTCCTTTAAGATAAGGTCCCTAAGCTCCGCTTCGGTGCTGCCGGAATAGTGCTTTTCCACCTGTTCGAGCATATCCTGATAGTACTGCGTCCTCAGTCTCAGCTCACATTCGGTGTAGTCGGCCTTGCCGTCCTCTCTGACCGGCAGCTTTCTCAGCAGCTTATAGTAGGCCGTGCCCCTGAGCTTTTCCACCAGCTCCTCAAAGGTCTGCGCTGTGCTTATCTCGGTGTACCTGTCGTCCAGATATCTTACCAGATATCCCGGCATATCCGACAGATAGGCAGTCTCCAGAGAAGAGTTTATCCGGTTTATGACCGAAAGTATGCACTCTATCTCGTTTCGCTTTATCAGAAACGAAAAAAACGGCTCCTTATCCAGTCCCTGGAAACGGCAGAGCCTGATGTAAGTCTCGAAATTCTCCTTCATCAGCAGCTCCTCCAGATATCCTCTGTGGACCGTGTTCGGGTCTACCTCCGCAAGAACGCCGCTGAACCTGGAGGACCTGGCCAGATACTCGCAGGCTTCAGGTATGGTCCTGAGGGCTGCCAGCTCTCTGTAATTGTCTATGGTGAAAAGCTGCGCATACTTGGCCCTTATCTTGGCGGAGGTCGCATTGGTGCTGTAGCCTTCAAGCATATGTCTGAACTCCTTTTATCTTTTCACAGGCCCCTCAGCTGCCGCTGATGACCGCATCGAATATCTCCTTCTCCCAGCGGCCGTGCTCCTTCTCATAAAGAGCCTTGAATTCTTCTATCCGGCGGTCTTCCGGGCTGTCGGTGCCTTTCTCCCCGGCATCGCCGGCGCTTTCCAGCCTCTGCCTGCGGTAGGCCTCGGCCTCAGCCTTCGCCTTGTCTTTTATCTCCTGCGCCCTTATCTCTGCGTTTTTAAGCAGCTCTGAGCGTTTGTTGCGGGCCTCTTCGAGCTTTTCCTCGGCCTGCCTGTCTGTCTCTAATATCTCACTGATGATATCCATTTTATATCACTTCCCAAAAAAGAGATAGGTGCCGGCCCGGAGCAAGGGCCATGACCCCGGAAACTGCCCTTTACACCGACCCGATTTAACTTTTATTGTACAACTTTTTCTGTGAAATTTCAAGAAATGCCGGTTCTTTTCTGCAATTTAGACAACAGAAATCAAACTGACGGTCAGTTTTTAGAAATATTGGATAAATTTCAAATATAATTTCGTATTCTGACAGTCACAGAAAAACTTTTTTACCGCACTTCATGCTTTATTAATATTATCTATACAATTTTATGTACTTGACAAAAGCGTCGAAAAGTGGTATATTTGTATTTGTTGCAAATACAGTTGTTTGCCGGAGGTGAACTCGATTGAAAAATACGGGGGAGAGAACGGAGAAAACATCGGGCCTTGTGATAGTCAACAGCGAGGTGCTGCCTGACATCGTGCTGAAGGTCCTGGCTGCCAAGCGAATGAGGGCCAGGGGCGAGGTATCGACCTCTACGGAGGCCTGCCGTGCGGTGGGGATATCAAGGAGCGCCTACTATAAATATAAGGACTCGGTGTTCAACTATGAGGAAAGGCTCACCAACAACATAGTCTCTGTATACTGTATACTCAGGGACGAGAAGGGGGTGCTGTCCTCCATCATCTCCAGGCTATATGAGCTCAATACCAATATATTGACCATAAACCAGAATATACCCGTGGACTCCGTGGCGACGGTGACGTTTTCGGTCAGGTTCGACAGGGATCAGCTGAACACCTCAGTGCTGACGGAGGAGCTTTCGAGGATAAGCGGAGTGGTGGAGGTCAAGATAATCTCCGGAGAATGAGCGGCGGCAGTATTGCAAAGTGAAAGATGAAGGATAAGTAAAGAAAGAGGAATCATTTATGAGCAGTAAAGGCAATGTGGCAGTAATAGGCTACGGTGTGGTAGGCTCCGGCACGGTGGAGCTTTTCAACAAAAATCTCGAGGCGATAAAGAAGAAGGTCGGCAGGGACTGCGGCATCAAGTATATACTTGATATCAGAGATTTTCCCGAGTCGCCCTACAAGGATATCATAGTACATGATTTTGAGACTGTACTCAACGACGATGAGATAGAAGTTGTGGCAGAGGTAGTGGGCGGCACCACTTTTGCTTATGACTACACAAAGCGCCTGCTGGAAAAGGGCAAGAGCGTGGTGACCTCCAACAAGGCTCTGGTGGCTGCAAAGGGCGCAGAGCTGCTGAGGATCGCCAGGGAACACAATTGCAGCTATCTTTTCGAGGCCAGCGTAGGAGGCGGTATCCCTATCATAAGGCCCATCTACAAGTGCCTGGCCGGCAACGAGATACAGCAGATATCCGGTATCCT
Organism: Ruminococcus sp.; assembly: GCA_017478965.1. Lineage (GTDB taxonomy): Bacteria > Bacillota > Clostridia > Oscillospirales > Ruminococcaceae > Hominimerdicola. Next base: position 23,826 of record JAFVCV010000039.1, read on the forward strand.
CAACGGTACCACCAATTTCATACTGACCAAGATGATAAAGGATTCCATGAGCTTTGAGGACGCTCTGAAATTAGCCCAGCAGCTGGGCTATGCGGAGGCGGACCCCTCTGCGGACGTGGAGGGCGACGACGCCTGCCGCAAGATCTGCATACTTGGCTCCTTAGCCTTCGGCAAGCATATATACCCTTCCATGGTGCATAAGTCCGGCATCACCAGGATAACTCTGGACGATGTGGAGTATGCTGCCAACGCCGGTTATGTCATAAAGCTCATCGGCTCGGTGAAAAAGCTCTCTGACGGCAGTCTCAGCGCTATCGTGTGTCCCAGACTGGTGCCTAAGAGCAATATGCTCGCCAGTGTTGACGAGGTGTATAACGCCATCAGCGTCACCGGCGACGGCGTGGGCGACGTGCTGTTTTATGGCCAGGGCGCCGGAAAGCTGCCCACCGCATCGGCTGTGGTGGGGGACATCATCGACTGTCTCAAACATATCCATAAGGGTCTTAATATCTTCTGGGAGGATTCCAGTCTTGACGAGAAGTTCGTGGTAAGGTACAAGGACATAAACGCATCTATGTATGTAAGGATAAAGGCAGATAATGCGGCTGCGCTCAAGCCTGCCGTTTCCGAGATGTTCGGCAAGGTGATGTATATCGAAAGGGAGAACAGGCCCGATGACGAGCTGGCCTTCATCACCCCCAATATGGTGGAGAGCGATATCGACGCCGACCTGGCAGTTCTGGCCGAGTCTGCGGAGATCGCAAGCAAGATAAGGCTTTTCTGAGGACGGCTCAGTTGATACTTACCAACAATTTTTAACTGTTTGAGGTCTGATTTGTGGTTTCGGCCGAAATTGGAAAAAGCTATTGACAAACGGAAAAGTTTGATGTATAATCATACACGTAAACAGCAATGGCGCTGTGGATACCGATGAGGGTGTCCGCAGCGTCTTTTTATTTATATTGGAGGGATAAATATGAAAAACGTACCCGAGATCTTCGGTTCGGACGTGTTCAATGAATCTGTGATGAGAGAGAGACTGCCGAAGGCTACCTATAAGGCTCTGAAAAAGACCATCGACAACGGCGATCCGCTTGGCTCTGAGGTGGCTAACATCGTGGCCAACGCCATGAAGGACTGGGCAGTTGAAAAGGGCTGCACTCACTATACTCACTGGTTCCAGCCTATGACAGGCCTTACCGCAGAAAAGCTGGACAGCTTTATCTCGCCCACCGACGACGGTCACGTTATCATGGAGTTCTCAGGCAAGGAACTCATAAAGGGTGAGCCTGACGCTTCTTCTTTCCCCTCCGGCGGACTGAGGGCTACCTTCGAGGCCAGGGGCTACACCGCATGGGACCCTACCTCATATGCTTTTATCAAGGAGCAGACACTTTGCATCCCTACAGCCTTCTGTTCCTATAACGGCGAGGCTCTGGATAAGAAAACACCTCTGCTCAGGTCCATGGAGGCCATCAACAGATCGGCCCTGAGAGTCCTGAAACTCTTCGGCTCCGATGCTACGAGAGTAGTCTCTAACGTTGGCCCCGAGCAGGAATACTTCCTGGTGGACAGAGAGATGTATTCCCACAGAAAGGATATGATCTTCACCGGCAGGACCCTTTTCGGCGCACCGGCTCCTAAGGGACAGGAGCTTGAGGACCACTATTTCGGCACCATCAAGACCAGAGTCGCAGCTTATATGAAGGACCTGGACGAGCAGCTCTGGAGACTTGGCATCTATGCCAAGACCAAGCATAACGAGGTGGCTCCCGCTCAGCATGAGCTGGCCCCCATCTATGGCACTACGAATATCGCCACCGACCACAACCAGCTGACTATGGAGATAATGAAGAGGACCGCAAGAAAACACGGCTTCAAGTGCCTTCTCCACGAAAAACCCTTTGCAGGCATCAACGGCTCCGGCAAGCACAATAACTGGTCGATATCCACCAACACCGGCGTCAATCTTCTTGAACCCGGCAAGACCCCCGCTGAGAACGCACAGTTCCTGCTGTTCCTGACGGCGGTCATAAAGGCGGTCTATGATTATCAGGACGTGCTGAGAGCCAGTGTGGCCACTGCGGGCAACGACCACAGACTTGGGGCAAACGAGGCTCCTCCGGCCATCATATCAATATTCCTGGGTGATGAGCTGACTGCGGTGCTGGACGCTATCGTCAACGGCTACAAGTATGAGGGCGAGCACGTGGAGATGGAGATAGGCGTTGACGTTCTTCCTCATTTCCCCAAGGATACTACGGACCGGAACAGGACCTCGCCTTTCGCCTTTACAGGCAACAAGTTCGAGTTCAGGAGCCCCGGTTCAAGGCTCTCCTGCGCAGGACCGAATACGGTCATCAATACCATCGTTGCAAAGGTGCTGGACGATTTTGCAGACGTTCTCGAAAAGGCGCCTAACTTCCAGGATGCTCTGGACGACCTTATCAAGAATACCATAAAAGAGAGCAAGGACATCATCTTCAATGGCAACGGCTATTCCGACGAATGGGTGGCAGAGGCTGAGAAGAGGGGACTGCTCAATCTGAAGAGCACTCCTGAGGCCGTGCCTACATATCTGGCGCCCAAGAACGTGGAGCTGTTCTCGAAGTACGGAGTATATTCCGAGACTGAGCTGAGATCCAGGGTGGAGATATTGCTTGACGAATACTGCAAGACCATCAACATCGAGGCCCTGACTATGATCGACATGACCAAGAAGGATATCCTGCCTGCGGTGGCCTCCTACATCAAGGACCTGGCAAAGACCTCGGCCCTTGCAAAGGACTGCGGCGCAGATACGGGCTTTGAGGACGACCTGGTGAAGAGACTTTCGTCTCTCGCCTCCCAGACCTACAAGAAACTGACCGCTCTTGAAGAAGCCGAGACAGGCGCAAGGGATCTGGACGATGTGGAGGAACTTTCACGCTACTACCACGACAGCGTGTTCGTGGCAATGGGCGAGCTGAGGGCAGTGGCAGACGAGATAGAGACTCTGGTTGGCGAGAAGTACTGGCCTTATCCGACTTACGGTCAGCTGCTGTTCTATGTAAAATAAGATCTCCCCTGAGGGGAACAGAATAATAACAGGCACAAGGAAGTGCATAGAGACTGAGAGATGTATCCGGTCCCTATGCACTTTTTATTTTTACTGGAGGGATATATATGTTGAAAGTTTTAGCTGATGCGCCCGCTGCGGGCGGCTACAGTGCGGTCAGCACCGTGTGGGTGCTGGTGGGGGCGGCCCTGGTATTCTTCATGCAGGCCGGGTTCGCCATGGTGGAGACCGGATTTACCAGAGCAAAGAACGCCGGCAACATCATAATGAAGAACCTGATGGATTTCTGTATCGGAACGCCTATCTTCTGGCTCGTGGGCTTTGGCATAATGTTCGGCAGCGGGTCCTTTATAGGAGCCTATAAGGGCATAGCCGCTGAGAGCGCTTACGGTGCAGTTTCACCTGACGGTGTACCGTTTTTCGCTTATTTCATTTTCCAGACCGTATTCTGCGCCACGGCAGCGACCATCGTTTCCGGAGCCATGGCTGAGAGAACTAAGTTCATCTCCTACTGCATATATTCGGCAGCTATCAGCCTGATAGTCTACCCCATCGAGGCCCATTGGATCTGGGGCGGCGGCTGGCTGTCGGAGATGGGGTTCCACGATTTTGCCGGCTCGACCTGCGTTCATATGGCCGGCGGCGTGGCAGCCTTCGTGGGCGCTGCGATCCTAGGACCCCGTATCGGAAAATACGACAAGAACGGCAAGGCCAGGGCTATCCCCGGACACAACCTTACCCTTGGCGCCCTGGGCTGCTGTATCCTGTGGTTCTGCTGGTTCGGCTTTAACGGAGCATCCACGGTCTCCATGGAGGGCGAGGCTATTAGCCTGGCAGGAAAGGTGTTCACCACCACGAACCTGGCTGCGGCAGTTGCGACCCTGGTCTGCATGATCTTCACCTGGGTCAAGTATAAAAAGCCCGATGTTTCCATGACCCTTAACGCATCTCTGGCAGGTCTGGTGGCCATCACTGCCGGCTGCGACACTGTAAGCCCTGTTTCGGCTGCCATCATCGGTACTGTCTCCGGCGTGCTGGTAGTATTTGGCGTTGAGTTCATTGACCAGGTGCTGAAAATAGACGATCCTGTGGGCGCCTGCGGCGTTCACCTCTGCAACGGCCTTTGGGGCACCGTCGCCGTGGGACTGTTCTCTGACGGGACCATGGGCGAAAAGGGACTTTTCACAGGCGGCGGCGCACATCTGCTTGGCATACAGGCCCTTGGCGCCCTGGCAGTCATCGCCTGGGTGGCAGGCACCATGTTTATCATCTTTGAGGCCATCAAGCATACCATCGGGCTGAGAGCCTCTGAACAGGAAGAGATAATCGGTCTTGACGTTACCGAGCACGGCCTGGTATCCTCCTACGCCGACTTCGCACCTACCATGAGCCAGGCTGCCCTGTCCTACACCAAGGAGGACGCAAAGAGCGTGAAGAAGGTCGAAAGGCCCGCATCTGCTGTCCCTGTGGAAAAGGCCATCGAGGTAAATTCCTACACGGCCGGTGCTGACAGGACCAAGATGACCAAGGTAGTCATCATTTGCAGCCAGACCAAGCTGAGGTCCCTGGTAGATGCCCTTGAAAGCATCAACGTCACCGGTGTGACCATAACCAACGTCCTGGGCTGCGGTATGCAGAAGGGACAGCCTGAGTACTACAGAGGCGCTGTGGTGGAGGCCAGCCTCATACCTAAGGTAAAGGTAGAGGTGGTGGTCTGCAAGGTGGCCCCTCGCAATGTCATTGATACTGCCAAAAGCGTGCTTTACACCGGCCATTACGGCGACGGTAAGATATTTGTATACGACGTTGAGAACGTCGTCAAGGTAAGGACCTCGGAGGAGGGCTATGACGCCCTCCAGGACAGCGGCGAGAGCGCCTGAGGACTGCCCGTATTAGTTTTGCACTTCACTAGACCCATCTTAACAGAAAAGGACCTGCGTGCTGAATGACCTCGGTAGCAGGCCCTTTTCATTTATTGTCGGTATGCACAGATATGATGAACGGAATTTTACAGAAAAACACTTGATAAATTTTATTTAATATGCTATAATAAATTGTATATAAATTCCGGTCTTATTTTTTGAAAAGGGGTAATGAAAGTTGAATAAGATAGATCTTGAATACAGCTTTAAGGGCATCAAGTGCGTGAAGATGCAGTCGGATAAGTATACCGCTGTCATCGCACCCTCCATGGGCGCAGCAGTGCTCAGGATGAGGGACGACCAGAATGACCTGGAGATATTCAGATATAAGAAATATGTGGACGCAGATACCATCGACGGACAGAGGGAGATCTGGGGCCTGCCGACCCTTTATCTGCCGAACCGGTTCGATAAGGGCATATTGAAGACCTCTGACAGCGTTTATAACCTTCCCATAAACGAACCGCTTTTTGATAATTTTATCCATGGCTGGGTACACAAGAGGGCCCACGAGATAGAGTGCTATTCTGAAGAGGGCGGCAAGTGCGTGCTGATAACCTCCTATGTCTTTGATGAGAACGATGAGATGTATCAGTACTTCCCGGTGGATTTCAAGATATCCTATACCTTTACTCTGTCAAAGGACGGGCTGCTTCAGGAGATCTATCTGACCTCCTACAGCGACAAGGCCCTGCCTGTGACCATCTGCACCCATACCTGTCTTAATGCTCCCCTTAAAGACGGCGGCAGCGAGGCCGATATGAGACTGTGCGTTCCGGTGGGGGAGAAGTGTGAGCTGAACAGAAGGTGCCTGCCTACTGAAAGGCTCCTGCCCTTAGCTGACTGGGACAGGGAGTATAAGCTTGGCACCAAGGTCCCTACAGGACAGGTCATCGACAATGATATGTATACCGCCGTCATGGGCAGCTATAACGGGCGGGACCTCTACGGCGCATACGTAAAGGATATCAACAGCGGCCATGTGCTGATAAACGAAGTTTCCAAGGAATTCAGGTTCTGGAATATGTGGAACCACAGCGGCGACAAGGGGTATTTCTGCCCTGAGCCTATGACGGCTATGATAAATTCCCCTAATCTCAGCCTTCCCCGTGAGCAGACAGGATATACAGAGATAAGCAGGGGAGAGACTTTCAAGTGCTGGCAGAGGTTCTATACCGAGTGAGAGAGCGGTGGGGGACTGTGCGTAAAAGCAGATGTTCAGGAATAGGTGCGGCGGCGCTGGCGCTCGCTGCGGCTCTGGTGTGCGTGGGCTGCGAGTGGGACGGCTATGCGGACAGCGGCCTGGACCCCGTCTACACCCACGGCAGCAGCCGGCCTGCGGTCACAGTGCCTGTTGAAGAGCAGGAGAGCGGCTCTGACAGCTCGCAGCAGGAGGACCTTGTCACCAGGGCCAAGATGACGGTGGCGCTGTGGTTCGAGAGCTACAGCGAGGGGGACTATGAGGGATGCAAGGCCCTTTCAACGGACAGCTATAACGCAGCGAGCGAAACGGACAGGCTTTTCAATAAAAGCTGGCCCGGCAGCTGCGAGATAGGGTTCTACGGCTTTCCTGAGGAAAATAAGGAGGGCGGCAGGACCGTGGTGACAGTGAATTTCCAGGCGTCGCCGGAAAAGGAGGGCGTGGAGCCGCTGCTTTGCAGGGCTGCGGTGGTCTTTGAGGACGGCGATGGCGGTGAAGAGACCGGCCGGGTGGACCTCATAGAAGAGGTCGAGGGGACCGTCATGGCGTCCCGCCGGGCCAGGGAAAGGGCGAAAGAGCTTTACAGGCTGTCTGTCAAGTATATAGATTACGTCAACAGTATAAACTATGGCTTTGATACCGTATCGGACCCCAACGAGATAGGCGAGCAGGACGTGCTCTATTTCACGGGGAAGATACTTCCGGGGGACGGTATGCACCACAGCGACGAGGTAACTGACTTTATGAATTATCTGCGGGCGGACTTCTTCAAGGAGGAGAGCGAGATCGCAGATATAGCCATAAAGGACGGACAGGTACTCTATGTTTATTATGAAAAGGATGGGGTCAGTGCGACCTGCCCTGAGTCCTGAAAGGGACACTGAAGAAGAAAATTAATTGATACGGGACCGGGCGGCCCTTGGGGACGCTGATGGTGCGGGACCGTGATTAATTTTAAATACATATATTGAAAGGTGGATATTTCAATGAAATTCGGCTCATTTGACGACGTTAACAAGGAATACGTCATCACTAACCCAAGGACGCCTTATCCCTGGATAAACTATCTGGGCACGCAGGAGTTCTTCTCACTGATCTCCAACACAGCAGGCGGCTACAGCTTTTTTAAGGACGCCAGACTGAGAAGGATAACCCGTTACCGCTATAACAATGTTCCTGTCGATATGGGCGGCAGGTATTTCTACATCAACGAGGGCGGCACAGTGTGGAACCCCGGCTGGAGCCCTGTGAAGACCGAGCTTGACGCATATTCATGCCGTCACGGTATGGGCTATACCATAATCAAGGGCGAGAAGAACGGCCTGGAGGCCGAAGTCACCTTCTTCGTTCCTGTTGACTACAACGGCGAGGTACAGAAGGTAGTGCTGAAGAACAAGTCCGGCGGGAAGAAGAGCTTCAAGCTGTTCTCATTCTTAGAGTGGTGTCTCTGGAATGCTTCTGACGACGGCGAGAATTTCCAGCGCAACTTCAATACCGGCGAGGTGGAGATAGAGGGCTCGACCATCTACCACAAGACCGAGTATAAGGAGAGAAGAGACCATTTTGCTTTCTATACCGTAAATGCCGATATCTGCGGCTTTGATACCGACAGGGAGACTTTCATGGGCGGTATCTACAACGGCTTTGCAAATCCCGGCACCGTCTTTGAGGGCAAGGCTGCCAATTCAGTGGCTGACGGCTGGTCGCCGGTGGCTTCTCACTGCCTGGACATCACCCTTGATGCAGGGGAGGAGAAGGCTCTGGTGTTCGTGCTCGGTTATGTTGAGAACGGCAAGGATAAGTGGAACGCCGACGGCACCATGAACAAGAGCAAGGCCTATGCTATGATAGAGTCCATGAATACCGCAGAGAAGGCCGACAAGGCCTTAGCTGAGCTGAAGGCAAGCTGGGAGGCACTGCTTTCGCAGTATCATGTTGAGACAGCTGACGATAAGCTCAACAGAATGGTAAATATCTGGAACCAGTATCAGTGCATGGTGACTTTCAATATGTCAAGATCCGCTTCCTATTTCGAGAGCGGCATCGGCAGAGGCATGGGCTTTCGTGACTCTAACCAGGACCTGCTGGGATTTGTTCATCAGATACCTGACAGAGCCAGGGAGAGGATACTTGATCTTGCTGCCACTCAGTATGAGGACGGCGGATGCTATCATCAGTATCAGCCTCTTACCAAGAAGGGCAACGATGCGATCGGCGGCGATTTCTCCGATGACCCGCTGTGGATGATACTTTCCACTTCTCAGTACATAAAGGAGACCGGCGACTACAGCATACTGGACGAGAAGGTGCCTTACGACAACGATGAGAGCAAGGCACAGAGCATGATGCACCACCTGAAACAGAGCTTCTGGCACGTTGCCAACGCTGTTGGTCCTCACGGACTGCCGCTGGCTATGAGAGCTGACTGGAACGACTGTCTGAACCTGAGCTGCCATTCCGACACTCCGGGTGAGAGCTTCCAGACCTATACCTCGCCTAAGTACGGCGACGAGAAGTTCAGCCGTGTGGCCGAGTCTGTGCTGGTGGCTGCAATGATGGCTTATATCGGACCTGAGTATGTGGCTCTGTGCAAGTACAAGGGCGACGAAGAAGAGGCAAAGAAGGCTCAGGACGCCATCGACGCTATGAATAAGAACACTCTGGAGTCCGCATGGGACGGCGAGTGGTTCCTCAGAGCCTATGACGACTTCGGCAAGAAGGTAGGCTCACACGAGTGTGAGGAGGGCAAGATATTCATTGAGCCTCAGGGCTTTGCAGTTATGGCAGGCCTTGGCAGGGAGAGCGGCAAGGACGTTATCACCATGAACAGCGTCAAGAAGTATCTTGACAGCAAGTATGGTCTGGTACTCAATAATCCTGCATTCACAAGATACTATAAGGAATACGGTGAGATCTCCACTTATCCTGCCGGATATAAGGAGAACGCCGGTATATTCTGCCACAATAATGCCTGGATAATCTGCGCAGAGGCTGCCATCGGAAGAGGCGACCAGGCCTTTGAGTATTACAGCAAGATCGCTCCTGCATATCTTGAGGACATTTCTGACCTCCACAGGACCGAGCCTTATGTTTACGCTCAGATGATCGCCGGCAAGGACGCAAGCAGACACGGCGAGGCCAAGAACAGCTGGCTCACCGGTACCGCTTCATGGAACTTCGTGGCTATATCCCAGTTTATTCTGGGCTGCATACCCGACTTTGACGGCCTGAAGATAGACCCCTCTATCCCTGCTGCATGGGACGGGTTCAAGCTGACCAGAAAGTTCCGTGGAAACACCTACGATATAACGGTGAAGAACCCTGACCACGTATGCAAGGGCATCAAGGAAGTCACCGTTGACGGGACTAAGATAAACGGCAACGTTCTGCCTGTATTTGAGAACGGCACTTCTCATGAGGTAGAGGTCGTTATGGGCTAAGACCAAAAGCAAAGAACTTCCCTCCGTAAAAACGGGGGGAAGTTTTTTTGCACAAAAAAAGACCGCAGTCACAACGACAGCGGTCCGTTCTGCAACAGTTATCAGTCCTGCTCCTTCATCTTAGCGAAACACTCGCTGCAATAAACAGGCCTGTCCTCTCTGGGCTGGAAGGGTATGATAGCCTCTCCGCCGCAGGCAGCACAAACTGCCTTGTAGGTCTGTCTGCCAGACCTGGACGCAGCCTTTCTTGCATCCCTGCAAGCCTTGCATCTCTGAGGTTCATTGGTGAAACCTTTCTCTGCAAAAAACTCCTGCTCACCTGCTGTGAAAACGAACTCATTCCCACAATCCTTGCATATTAATGTCTTGTCCTCAAACATAACTCTTACCTCAACCTTTTTAAAAATTTAGTATTTGATGCCAGCAGTCGGACTTGCACCGACACCTTTGCGAGAAAGACTCTAAACTCCCAAAAATTCCCCAAAAACCATGCAGTTAAAAAGACTTTAAAGGCTTTAAATTCCTTCACCGAACGCTCTGCGATTAAGCTATACGGCAATATCTGCTATTTTCATCACTGTCAGTCCATCAGCCCCTGCTCTTTTTCAGGTCAGAGAACAGCGTCCTCAGCTTCCTGCGGACCCTCTGTACCGCATTGTTCACAGCCTTGCGGTCTGTCCCCACCCGGCGGGCTATCTCTTCGTATCCCATACCGTCAAGATAAAGCTTGAACACCTGCCATTCCAGCTGAGAAAGCACAGGGCTTATCCGGCTGTAAAGCTCCTCCATCTGCGCCTGCTCTACCACTATGTTCTCCGGGATCAGACTGAGGTCGTCACAAAGCTGCTCCTCCAGTAATTCCGGGCTGAGCTCCTCACCGCCGCTCTTCTGCCCTTTCAGGTAGCCGAACATGGCGTTGCGCATACAGGTCACTGCATACGCCGAAAAGCTGCCCTTCTTTTCATCAAAGCTGTTGACGGACCGCAGCAGGGCTATCAGCCCCTCCTGGATAAGGTCGTCCACCATCTGCTCCCTGTGCTCCCGGCCTGTGGCGGGGGCGAACCGGCGGGCGAGCATCTCCACCGTGGGTATATACTTAGCTATAAGCGCTGAAACGGCATTTTTATCTCCGCTTGCCTTCAGCGCAAGCTCCTCATCGGTGAGAACAGTGGCTTCCATTCAAAACTCCCTGGATGATATACAAAAGGTACAAACTGATGTATAGTAATCATAACATTTTTTTAATAATAAGTCAAGCGTTAACAAAAAATTCTTTTAATTTTCTAAAAAATTCGTAATATCGTACATATTCTCGTTTAATTCTTTGTGATTTTACACCAAGCTATCCTAAATATTGAAACAAAATACCACTTTTATTCAGGTCACAGAGTTTTCCAGACGGGAAAGCTCCTATAGGAAAAATGGGGTTGACAACAGGACGGAAATGTTGTATACTTTAATCATATTATTTGAATAGGATTTATAATCGCCCCTGCTTTCTCTGTGTATAGGGGCAGACACAGAAAAAATTTCAAAACGGAGGTAGTTTATGAAGATATCGACCAAGGGCAGATATGCTTTAAGGCTGATGACGGACCTGGCTATGCACATGGAGGACGGGTATGTACCCATAAAGGCCGTAGCCGAAAGGCAGGAGATAAGCGATAAGTATTTGGAACAGATCATTTCCATACTGAGCCGTGCGGGCTACGTCCGCAGCATCAGGGGGGCTGGCGGCGGCTACAGGCTGGCCTACCCGCCGGAGAAGTACACGGTGGGTATGATACTGAGGCTCACCGAGGGCAGTTTAGCGCCGGTGTCCTGTCTTGAAACGGAGGAAAATCTGTGCGAAAGGGCCGAGAAGTGCCCGACGCTCTTCATATGGGAAAAGCTCTATGCTGCCATAAACGACGTGGTGGACAACATCACCATTGCTGATATAGTGGAGCGAAGCACCAACGGGGCGGATTTTTACAATATATAGGACCGACCCCACGGATCGGATCCCGAACATCGAACAAAAAGCTCATTCCCTTTTTATGGGGAATGAGCTTTTTATCTGGTACTTTTTGGTATGGTATATTTATGGCAAGATATCTGTTTTCAGGAGGTCGCTTGGTCCTTATTTCAGGGCCTCGAAGGCAGTTGCAAGGTCCTCGATGATGTCGTCGATGTGCTCGGTGCCGATGGAAAGCCTGATGGTGTTAGGCTTGATACCCTGGTCGAGCAGCTCTTCCTCGTTGCACTCGGAATGAGTGGTGGAGGCCGGGTGGATAGCAAGGGACTTCACGTCAGCCACATTGGCAAGCAGTGAGAAAAGCTGCAGATTGTCGATGAACTTCTGCGCCTCAGCAGCACCGCCCTTTATCTCGAAGGTGAATATAGAACCGCCGCCGTTGGGGAAGTACTTCTTGTAAAGGGCCTTCTGCTCCTCGCTGTCGGTGACAGAGGGGTGGTTGACCTTTTCCACCAGAGGCTGGTCTTTCAGGAACTGAACGACTTTCAGTGCGTTCTCCACGTGTCTCTCAACTCTCAGTGACAGTGTTTCCAGGCCCTGGAGGAAGATGAATGCGTGAACAGGGGACAGGGTAGAACCGATGTCTCTCAGCAGTATAGCTCTTATGTAGGTAACATAAGCCGCAGCGCCGACGTCTTTGGCGAAGCTGACACCGTGGTAGCTCACATTAGGCTCCACCAGCCATGGGTGCTTGCCGGAAGATATCCAGTCGAATTTTCCGCTGTCAACTATCACGCCGCCGATGGTAGTGCCGTGACCGCCGATGAACTTGGTTGCGGAATGAACGACGATATCAGCGCCGTATTCGATAGGCCTTACCAGGTAAGGCGTAGCGAAGGTATTGTCAACTATCAGCGGTATCTTATGGGCATGGGCGATGGCGGCTATCTTCTCGATGTCCACCACCTCGGAATTGGGGTTGCCCAGTGTCTCTATCTCGATGGCTGTGGTGTTGTCCTTTATGGCTGCCTCGATGCCCTCGTAGTCAAAGGGGTCAACGAAAGTAGTCTCGATGCCGTAGGCCGGCAGAGTATGCTTCAAGAGATTGTAGGTGCCGCCATAGATGTTCTTTGCAGCGACCACATGGTTTCCTGCGTGGGCAACGGCCTGTATAGCATAGGTCAGTGCAGCAGCGCCGGAGGAAACGCCCAGGGCTGCAACGCCGCCCTCCAGGGAAGCTATCCTTTCCTCAAAGGTGCCCTGGGTGGGGTTAGTCAGTCTGCCGTATATGTTGCCGGCGTCCCTCAGACCGAAACGGTCAGTAGCGTGTTCGGAATTATGGAACACATAGGAAGAAGTCAGGTAGATAGGCACTGCCCTTGCGTCAGTGACGGGGTCCGGCTTTTCCTGGCCTGCATGGAGCTGTCTCGTCTCAAATCTAAGCTTTCTCTCATTTATATTACTCATTTGTGATTACCTCTTTCTGTAAGTTATTGTTTGTTTTAATATCCCGCAGCTGTATGCTGCTCATTACGGCCTATATCAACATCGCTCGCCGCACATTCGTATATGGGGCGAAACATTCAGCCCCCGTCTTACAGAGCTCACAGAGAACACCTGCCTTTAGATGATTAATCTTATTATTCCTAGTGAGTTTCTAGGATTGCTTTGCTGAAATTATAATATCATATTTTTCCTATCATGTCAATAGGTTTTGAGGATATTTTTCAACTTTGTGAGTTTTGCACACTCAAAGCCGCTGACTTAGCCTTCCTGAGGTGATTTTTCACAATGGCAAAAGAAATGCCCCCCGCCGAAAGGTGGGGGCAGCAGTAAATCTTTGGTTTTGGGTACTTATAACAAAGCATTACGTGGACAGCGCAGATAAAGGTGCCGGACCATGAGGCAATATCCGCCTATCGCTGATGCTCCGGTGTGAGAACTTTGGTCACCATTTACTTTGTCATAAGCTCGCAGACCAGGTTAGCGAACTCTACCGGATCGTCGATATTCATGCCCTCGATGAGCAGAGCCTGGTCGTAGAGCATCTTTGAATACTTCGTCAGGGTGTCCTTATCCTCAGCATAAAGTGATCTCAGCTTTTCAAAGATCGGGTGGCCGGGGTTTATCTCCAGGGCCTTTTCAGCCTTGACCCTGTTTGAATCGTTCTGCGGCATGGCATTCAGGACCTTTTCCATCTCGATACTGATGGGGCCGCCGTCGGAGGACAGGCACACAGGGTGGGTCTTGAGCTTCTTAGAAAGGCGGACAGTCTTCGCCTTGTCCTTGATGGCCTCCTGCATGAAGGTGAACATATCCTTGTTCTCCTCATCGAGCTTTTTCAGCTCCTCCTTTTCCTCCTCGGTGTCAAGGTCAACATCTGCGTCGCTGATGGACTTGAAGGTCTTTCCGTCGTAGTTTATCATTACTTTAAGGGTGAACTCGTCCACGTCCTGAGTAAGATAGAGGACTTCGATGCCCTTGTCCTTTATCTTCTCCATCTGCGGCAGCATATCTATCCTCTCCTTAGTCTCTCCGCAGGCGTAATAGATATGCTCCTGTCCCTCCTTCATTCTTGAAACATACTCGCTGAGGGTGACGTTCTTGCCGTCCTCAAAGCTGGACTTGAACATCAGCAGGTCTTTAAGTGTCTCGTTGGCTGCGCCGTAGCTCTGATAGATGCCGAACTTGAATTGCAGCCCGAAGACCTCGTAGAACTTCTCATACTTCTCCCTGTCGTTCTTGAGCATTTTCGCAAGCTCGTTCTTGATGGACTTTTCCAGGTTCTTGGCGATTATTTTCAGCTGTCTGTCCTGCTGCAAAAGCTCACGGGAGATATTCAGCGAAAGGTCCTCGCTGTCCACAACGCCCTTGACAAAGCTGAACCAGTCCGGCAGCAGATCGGCGCATTTGTCCATTATCAGCACGCCGCTGGAATAGAGCTGAAGGCCCTTTTCATAGTCCTTTGAATAATAGTCGAAGGGCGCCCTTGCAGGTATATAGAGCAGAGCGTCATAGGTGGCAAGGCCCTCGTTCTTAGAATGGATATGGGCGACCGGAGGCTCATAGTCCATGAATTTCTCGGTGTAGAAATTGTTGTAGTCCTCCTCAGTCAGCTCATTCTTGTTGCGTTTCCAGATAGGGGTCATGCTGTTGAGGGTCTCGACCTCTCTGGTTATCTCCGGGTCCTTGCCCTCTTCAGTATAGTGAGTATGCTCCACCTCCATCCTGATCGGGAAACGGATATAATCAGAATACTTCTTTACCAGGGACTGTATCTGGAACTGGTCGCAGTATCTTGAATACTTCTCGTCCTCAGTGTCGTCCTTCAGGAACATGGTGATGACAGTGCCTGCGGTATCCTTCTCGGCTTCCTCGATGGTGTAGCCGTCAACTCCGTCGGACTTCCAGAGATATGCCTTGTCGCTGCCAAAGGCCTTTGAGAGCACCTGCACTTCCTTAGCTACCATGAAGGTGGAATAAAAGCCCACGCCGAACTGGCCGATTATGTCAACGTCCTCCCCAAGGTCGTTCTCCTTCTTGAAAGCCAAGGACCCGGACTGAGCGATGGTGCCAAGATTGTTCTCCAGTTCCTCCTCGGTCATGCCGATGCCGTTATCGCTTACAGTAACGGTCTTCTTGTCCTTGTCAACGGCGATGGTGATGGCAAAATCGTCCTTTCCCATTCCCACAGAGGTATCGGTCAGGGACTTGAAATAGAGCTTGTCTATGGCGTCGCTGGCATTTGAGATCAGCTCTCTTAAAAATATCTCCTTATGGGTATAGATGGAATTTATCATCATATCCAGTAGTCTTTTTGACTCAGCTTTGAATTCCTTATGCTGCATTTTCCATACTCTCCTTTATATCATAAAAATATCTGGCTTTTTCTTTCCCCTGAAGGGCAACTGGTTAGCACTCTCGTCTTTTGAGTGCTAAATATATTATATCGCATTGTAAAAGAATTTCAAGTGGTTACATAAAATATGTGTATTTTATTTACAAAAGCTTAATATTTCACATGGCCGGACCGTGCTGCTCAATGGGAAAGCACTGTCAAGGCCGGCAAAACACTTCCTCAGACTCTTGCAATTCCGGCCAAAAGATGTTATAATGTAAAAGATACCGCACCGTGAAAGGAGGAGAGACCTTGGACTTCAACAATACGCCGCAGGGTTTTAGCTATGACAGCGGACAGAACGTCAATATTATTTTTCCTTCCGAGGAAAGAATGAGGAGAAAACAGTCCATCGCCAAGGACTGCGGGAAAATGGGCGCAATGCTCATAATCTACCATGTCATGAGCGACCTGCTGATGTATGTATTCTATCTTGTGACCTATGCGGTGCTGACAAAGACCGTGACGCTGAGCGTTTCCGAGGCGGCCACATATCTGGTAAGGGAGCATTACGGGCTGGTGACCTCCACCTCCTTTACCATGGGGCTTAACCTTGCGGCAACACTTCCCACCCTGGCGGTGGTGCTAATCCTGGGGAAGGCAGTCTTCAAGGCGGACTTCAACGGGTTTTTCCACCCGGAAAAAAAGGGCTTCGCTGCCGGAGCCAGATGGTCCCCGGCCTGCTTTGTCATAAATATGATAATATCCATGATGCTGTATTATGTCATGGCGTTTCTGAATAATGCGGGTGTTACGGTCCCGGAGGCAGACTTCACCATAAACCGGCCCTCGATCCTGGCGGTGGTCACGCAGTTTTTATATGTGGTCGTCATAGCGCCGATCATCGAAGAGACTCTTTACCGTGGGGTCATACTTGGCATGATATCCAGATACGGGAAGGGTGCGGCGGTCCTGTTCTCGGCCTTAGCCTTCGGGCTGATGCACGGGAATGTCCCTCAGGCCGTATCGGCTTTCCTGACCGGTATCCTCTATGCCTCCATCGCCGTCAACTGCGGTTCCATAATACCCTCCATACTGATACACAGCTTTAACAATCTTATCGCAAATTTCTCCACTCTTGCCAACGCCCTGGGGATACCCCATTCGGATATGGCCCTGAGCATCATCGAGATACTCATAGGTCTTGTGGGCGTATACGTGCTGATGACCTACTACCGTCAGCTCAGGTACTCTGAGGACCGCTCCAAACAGGAGCTGGCTGAGGACAGGAAGAGCATTTTCACCAACCCTGTGCTGCTTATATACCTTGCCATACTTATATACGAGATGGTCAATGACCTGATCGAGGCAAATATTCGGGTGTGAAAAGGCTGAGCGCAAAGCGGATAACAGCGGATAATAAAGGCGCCGCCCCGTGCGGCGTGACTTTATTGTCCGCTGTTTTTGTCTTCGACACGGACGGACAAAATAACACATTAGGCCGAAAATTTTGATTGTTTTTATTTAATTTGCACAAGTATTGCTTTTGGACGGTATAATAAAACTGTGCTCTTAAATAAATCACAAGCAAAATTATATAATTTGCTTGACAAATTATTTATGCGGTGCTATACTGTTATCAGAGTCAGAAGAGGTGATGGCAGTGGAAAAAAGCGTTTACAGCATAGTGCTTTCGGACCAGGTGGTCGAGGCTGTGGACAGAATGGCTTATTCTGTGGGGACCAGCAGGTCAAATCTCATAAACCAGATCTTGGCCGAGCATTTGCAGCTCATGACCCCGGAGATGAGGATGAGGGAGATATTCACCGCTATCCAGCAGCTCATGGAGCCGCAGTTTCGGCTCATGGAGCAAAGCTCGGAGGCCATGATGTCCATAAAAAGTCCGGTGCGGTACAAGTATAAGCCCACTGTGCGCTACAGTATAGAGCTGACCAGGGATATGAGCAGCCGGGTGGCAAAGCTGAAGGTCTTTTTCAGGACCAAGAGCGGGCAGCTCATTGCAGACGCCAACGTTTTTTTCAGCGGCTGGCAGGCTATGGAGGACAAGTATCTGGGCGGCATTTACAAGGACGGCGTTCCGGCGGCGTCCGGCGAGGGCAGGTATGAGAGGGATTTTTATTCTCCTGATGCAGCCGCTCTCAGCGACGTGCAGATAGCGGGGTCGATAGCCGGGTATATAAGGCTGATGGACAGGTGTATACAGCTCTATTTTGACGGACTGAGCCGGGGAAAGGATAACGGCAGAGAGATCGAGGAAGAATACAGGAGATATATAAAAGAAAAAGGGGAGGTCCCCAAAGGCCCCTGGTAATATTCAGCCAAACCAGGAGTTGTTTGAAAGAGGTCAGGGGAATGACCTTTATTCAGAAAGGTTTTGCCAGATGCGCAGCGCATCAGATCGCAGCACCGGTGCATTTCACGATCGGTCTAAAGTAAACAAAAGCCGGATATGTTTTTTCGCCTGGGCGGAAAACATGAGCCGGAAACAATATAAGAGGAGGACGAGAGTATGGATATCAATAAATTCACCGAGAAGTCAGTGTCGGCTTTGCAGGAGGCACAGTCCATAGCTGCCAGAAACAGCAACCAGGCTGTGGACCAGGAGCATCTTCTCATCGCCCTTTGTCAGGACGAGAATGGGCTGATCCCTCAGCTGCTGACAAATATGGGGATAGATACCGCACAGTTTATGGAGAGCCTGGAAAGAGCGGTGGACAGGATACCTAAGGTCACTATGGGCGGCGGCGCCCAGGGGCAGGTGTTCATTTCACAGGACCTTAACAGGGCCTTCGCAGAGGCCGAGTCAAAGGCTTCGAGAATGAAGGACGAGTATGTGTCGGTGGAGCATATTTTCATGGCCATAATAGAGTGCGCCAACAGACAGGTCAGCGAGATAATGAACACCTTCGGCATCGACGAGAGCCGGTTCCTTGGGGTGCTCAAAAACGTCAGGGGCGACGCAAAGGTCACCAGCCAGAAACCTGAGGAGACCTATGACGTGCTGAAAAAGTACGGGCAGGAGCTGGTGGGCCTTGCAAGGCAGAACAAGCTTGACCCCGTCATAGGCAGGGACTCCGAGATAAGGAACACCATCAGGATACTGTCAAGAAAGACCAAGAACAACCCCGTCCTCAGAGGCGAGCCGGGCGTTGGAAAGACCGCTGTAGCCGAGGGACTGGCCCAGAGGATAGTCAGCGGCGACGTGCCGGACAGCCTGAAGGACAGGCAGATATTCTCTCTTGACCTTGGCTCCCTTATCGCAGGCGCTAAGTTCAGGGGCGAGTTCGAGGAAAGGTTCAAGGCCGTGGTGGAGGCCATAAAGAAGTCTGAGGGCAGGATAATACTGTTCATCGACGAGCTCCATACCATAGTCGGCGCAGGCAAGTCCGACGGCGCTATGGACGCTGGAAATCTTTTGAAACCCATGCTTGCCAGGGGCGAGCTGCACTGCATAGGCGCTACCACCCTGAATGAGTACAGGCAGTTCATCGAGAAAGACAAGGCTCTGGAAAGAAGGTTCCAGCCGGTGATGATCGACGAGCCTACCGTTGAAGACACCATTTCTATCCTCAGGGGACTCAAAGAGAGGTACGAGGTCTTCCACGGCGTGAAGATACAGGACCAGGCCCTTATCACTGCCGCTGTGCTTTCGGACAGATATATAACCGACAGGTTCCTGCCGGATAAGGCCATAGACCTGGTGGACGAAGCCTGCGCACTTATCAGGACCGAGATGGACTCCATGCCCACGGAGCTTGACGAGATAAGGCGGAAGATCCTGCGTCATGAGATAGAGGAAACGGTCCTCAAAAAAGAGGACGACAAGCTTGCCGCCGAGCAGCTCTCTGAGGTACAGAAAGAGCTGGCTGAGATGAGGTCTCAGTACGATGAGATGAAGGCCAAGTGGGAGAACGAGAAGAACGCCATCTCCAAGGTACAGAAGCTCCGTGAGGACATCGAGGAGTGTTCCAAGGAGATGAAACAGGCCGAGAGGGATTATGACCTGAGCAAGCTGGCCGAATTGCAGTACGGCAGGATGGTAGAGCTGAGAAAGCAGCTGGAGGAGGAAGAGGCTAAGGCCGAAAGCTCCGGCAAGAAGAACACTCTGCTCAGAGATAAAGTCACCGAGGACGAGATCGCAAGGATAATCTGCCGCTGGACAGGCATACCTGTGGCAAAGCTCATGGAGGGGGAGAGAGAAAAGCTGCTGAGGCTCCAGGATATCCTCCACCAGAGGGTCATCGGGCAGAACGAAGCGGTGGAGAAGGTCAGCGAGGCCATACTGCGTTCAAGGGCTGGCATCGCAAATCCCAACACTCCCATAGGCTCATTCCTGTTCTTAGGACCCACCGGCGTAGGAAAGACGGAGCTGGCCAAGTCCTTAGCACAGGCGCTTTTTGATGACGAGAACAATATGGTAAGGATAGATATGTCGGAATACATGGAGAAATTCAGCGTAAGCCGTCTTATCGGAGCGCCTCCCGGATACGTGGGCTATGAGGAAGGCGGACAGCTCACCGAGGCCGTCAGAAGAAAGCCTTACTCGGTGGTACTTCTGGACGAGGTAGAAAAGGCCCATCCGGACGTTTTCAATATCCTTCTGCAAGTCCTTGATGACGGCAGGGTCACTGATTCCCAGGGCAGGACGGTAGACTTCAAGAACACCGTCATAATACTGACCTCGAACCTGGGGTCCCCATATATCCTGGAGGGCATCAACGAAGAGGGCGAGATCTCGGAGGAGGCCAAAAAGCAGGTGGACGCACTGCTGAAAAAGCAGTTCAGGCCGGAATTCCTGAACCGTCTTGACGAGATAGTTTACTATAAGCCTTTGATGAAGGAGGAGATACACGGTATCTGCGGGCTGATGTTAAAGAGCCTTGGCAAGAGGCTGCAGGACCGCAGGCTGACCATGGAGGTCAGCGACGCCGCAAAGGACGCAATAGTCGAGCAGGGCTACGACATGATGTTCGGCGCAAGACCTTTGAGAAGGTTCATCCAGAGCCATATCGAGACTCTTATCGCAAAGAAGATCATTGCCGACGACCCGGAGCCTGACAGCACCGTAAAGGTAGACTATCAGGAGGGCAGGTTCACCGTGGAAGTCGTTGCGCCGGCAAAACAGGACAGCTGAAATAACAGACACCTCTGCAGGTAGTTGCAGAGGTGTCTGTTTCACTTTTCACTTTTCGCCGTTTCCGCTATCTCCGGGTGGAGCTTCAGTATCTCCAGCATATGCCCTATGTTGCCCTCGCCGGCGTAGTATCTCATGTCAAAAAGGTCGGCGGCAGTGCTTTCCCACAAAAGCTCGTTCTCATCGCCGCTGACAGTTTTCATCTCTCTGAGCTGTCCGGCGTAGACTTCCACATAGCAGAAGTCCAGGGGATAGTCAAAGGTCATGAGCCTTGTGAGGGTGACGTCTTCACGGCCAAGGCCGCTTTCCTCCCAAAGCTCCCTGTAGGCGGCGTCAAGGTGGTCCTCGCCCGGCTCTATCTTGCCGCCCACCAGGTTTTTCAGGCCCTTGTAGGGGTCTTTGCGCCTTCTGCACATCAGAAGCTTCCCGCCCCCAGGGTCAAGGACCATTATGCAGTTATATCCCTGTACTTTTTTTGGCTCATCCATATCTTTACGTCCTCCGCTGCGTTCAGTGACCTTAAAAAGTCCGCAGGAGCTTTCCTGCGGACCCTTGCTATCTTCTGAGTATTTCATTTATGGCTTTTTCCGCCTCCGAGTGGGACCGCTCCGTTCCCTTCTCCTCACGGCCCAGCCTTATCATATCCTCCAGTATCTCCGCAGAGCTGTGCTTTTTCTCACGGCCCCTGAGATACCTTATGAGCATTACCGCCGCCGCAGCCACGATCACCCCCAGCACTATGACCGCAGAGCCATAGCAGGCCATTGCCAGCTGCCCGCCGGAGACCTTGCCCGCCCGGGCCTTGATGCCAAGGGCCGCTGCTGACGCTAAGCCAATGGCTGTCAGTCCCACCGCAGCCAGCATAAAGCCGATGATGCGAAAGCCCCTCATCTCAGCCGCCCAGCCTTATCATCTCGTTTATGCAGCCTATGGCGGCGCTTATCTCTTCCTCAGTCATCTTTATCTCGAATGCGCCCTCACTGTCTCCCTCGCCTATGGCCTTTACAGTGCTGTAAACGTCCATAAGGGTGGTGAGCTTCATGTTCGGGCAGATTATCTTCTTGGAGAGCACATAGAACTTTTTCTCCGGGAACCGGTACTGCAAATGCTCGGCTATGGAGATCTCTGTGCCGATGATGAATTCCTTTGCGTCAGACTTAGCCGCAAAGTCCATTATCCCCGAGGTTGAGCCGGCATAGTCCGCCATCTTAGTCACCGCCGGTATACATTCCGGGTGGACAAGCACCAGTGCGTCCGGGTGGGCGGCCCTGGCATTTTCCATATCCCTCACCGTCACCGACGCATGGACCGGACAGCCGCCCTGCAAAAGCTTTATATCCTTATCGGGACATTCCTCAGCCACGAAGGACCCAAGGTTGCAGTCCGGGATAAAGAGTATCTTTTTATCCTCCATTCCCCTGACTATCTTCACAGCCGAAGATGAGGTGACGCATACGTCGCAGACGGCCTTCAGTTTTGCAGTGGTGTTGATGTAGCAGACCACCTTCCTGTCCGGCTCGGCAGCTTTAAGGGCTGCTATCATCTCCGGCTCCATCTGCTCCGCCATCGGGCAGCCTGCTTCGGGGTTGGCCAGGAACACCCGCTTGTCAGGAGAGAGCATCTTTGCCGTCTCAGCCATAAAATGGACCCCGCACATCAGGATATTCCTGCTTTTCACCTTTGCGGCCTCCACGCTCAGCTTGTAGGAGTCGCCGGTTATGTCGGCTATCTCCAC
This sequence comes from Ruminococcus sp., assembly GCA_017478965.1. GTDB lineage: Bacteria > Bacillota > Clostridia > Oscillospirales > Ruminococcaceae > Hominimerdicola. The sequence continues at coordinate 46,132 of JAFVCV010000039.1, forward strand.
TATCTCCCTTGCCTGGTAGCTGTGGGCAAGTATGCAGATGTCCTTTTCCTTTTTAAGCTTTAGGATCTCGTCCTGAATATCACGCAGCATAGCTCATCACCTCATTAGGTCATTAGGCGGGGAGGCCCCGTCTTTCATATTTAATAAAAGTATACAATACCTGGGAATGATTGTCAAGCCTTTTTTCATCAAAAAACGCTGTCTCCCGCCTAAGACAGGGGACAGCGCCGCATAACTTTTTTCATTTCCTGGCGGGGCAGGCCTCAGGTCAGGGCTTCCCGGAGCCGGGCAAGTATTTTTTTCTCCCGCCTGGAGACCTGTACCTGGGTCATGCCAAGTGCGGCTGCGGTAAGGGTCTGGGTCTTGCGGCAGAAATACCGCAGGTAGATGAGCCTGCGGTCCTCGGCGGGCAGTGCTGAAAGGACCTGTGAAAGGGCGATGCGGTCGGTTATGGCCAGGTCCGGAGCCTCCACAGGCAGGTCGGTCTGGCCTCCGCCGTCTTCATCGCTGCTGTCCGTCAGGCTTATGGGCGGCATGGCCACGTTCAGGGCCTCGATGACATTTTCCTCGTCCTCGCCGCTGAGTTTACAAAGCTCGCTTATGGCGGGTTCCCGTCCGTGTTTCAGAGAAAAATCATCCCTGAGCCGGCTTATCCTCAGGGACAGCTCCTTGGCGGAACGGGAGACCTTGACGGTGCCGCCGTCACGGAAGAGCCGCTTTATCTCTCCTAAGATCACCGGCACCGCATAAGTGGAGAACTTCACTCCACGCTCCGGGTCGAAGGCCCTGACTGCCTTCATCAGCCCTATGCACCCGGCGCCGTAAAGGTCGTCATAGTCTATCCCCCTGCCCCTGAAACGGTTGGCGCAGAGCCTTACTAAGCCTAAGTTCTCCTCCGGGTCCGGCATGGTCCGGCCGCAGTCTTTTTCGGTCATAGCCTGTCCCTGCGGGAGGTCACGGTCCGCTCCATTATGACCGTGGTGCCCTTTCCCAGCGTACTTCTGACCCTGACGTCCTCCATAAAGCTCTCCATTATGGCAAAGCCAAGGCCGGCCCGTTCGTCCTCAGGGCGGGTGGTGAAAAGGGGCTCCATGGCCTTTTCCACATCGGCTATCCCGCAGCCCTTGTCCTGTATCTTTATGCTTATCCTTCCCCCCTCAAATATCCTCAGCAGCAGCAGGACCTGACCGGGCTTTTCCCGGTAGCCGTGGACGATGGCGTTGGTGACTCCCTCGGAAACGGCGGTCTTGATGTCTGAAAGCTCGTCCACACAGGGGTCGAGCTGGGAAAGAAAGCCGCTGACGGCTATGCGGGCGAACCGCTCGTTCTCCGAATAGGCCGGGAAGATCAGCTTCATCTCGTTAATTATTCTGCGGGATCCTGTCCGTGGCATCTGTGCTTTTCGCTCCTTTCTCAGTTTCCTTGTTCTCAGGCAGCAGGCCGTCAAGCTCGTCCTTTATGGGGGTGAGCCTGTCTATGCCAGCAAGCTTCAGTACCTTCTTTATGTAGGAAGGCGGTCTTGTTACCACCACCCGCCCGCCGTGGTCCTGCATGAGCTTGTAGCGGCCCATTATAAGTCCTATGCCGGAGCTGTCCATAAAGGTCACACCGATAAAGTCTATTATCAGCAGCTCCGGCCGGACAAGCTTTATCTCCCTGTCGATCTCTGTGCGTATAAGCCCGGCGGTGTGATGGTCAAGGTCGCCGGTCAGCTTTGCAAGGGTCACGCCGCCTGCGGTCGTTATCTCAGTCAATATCATCAGTCCTTTCTGACTTCCAGCGATACCCGGACAGGTCAGGCGCTGTCTCAAAGAAAAACTCTGCGGCAGAGCTCTGAGCCTGGCCCGGTATCTGAATTTTCCGTTAATATGATAACACCGGGGAAAGAAAAAAACTGTCGTTTTGGGTAGGGGCCTTTCGCAAAAGTCACCAAGAGCGGGCTTGCGGCTTTGTTTAAAAAGTCAAAAATTTTGTATAAAATAAAAAAATTATACTTACTCTGTGGACAAGGGCGCCGGGTGAGTTTATAATATAGTAAACGGCATGAAATACGGCCGTTCACAGTATCATGATATCCCGTGGGGATATCCGTATGTTTTACGCAAGGCGTAAAGGAGGTCGTTTAAAATGAAAAATATGAAAAAGTACATCGCTGAGGTCATAGGCACCTGTGTGCTGGTGACTCTTGGCTGCGGCACCGCTATGCTGGTGGGCTGCGATGCTGCCAGCGGCGGGGGCTATATCCTGACCGCTCTGGCCTTTGGTCTGGTCATCGTGGGAATGGCCTACTGTGTGGGCAACATCTCCGGCTGTCACATCAACCCGGCGGTTTCCTTAGGAGTTTTTATGAACGGCGGCATGACTGCTGCGGATCTCTGCGGCTACGTGGTGTCACAGTGCATAGGCTCAGTGCTTGGGTCGGCTATCCTGGCTATTATCTTCACCCTGGGCGGCGTTGAGGACAAGACAGGCGGCTACGGCGCCAACGCACTCGGAAATGTGAACGGCAGCTATCTGGCCGGCCTGGTGGTGGAGCTGGTGCTGACCTTCGTTTTCGTGCTGACCATACTGGGCGTCACCTCGAAGAAAGCCGGCCACGGCTCCTTCGGCGGCCTTATAATCGGCCTGACCCTGACCCTGGTACACATTCTCGGCATAGGCCTGACCGGCACATCTGTGAACCCGGCCAGAAGTCTTGGCCCTGCCATTTTTGCAGCAGTCTCCGGCAACACCGACCCCATTATCCAGCTGTGGGTGTTCATAGTCGGTCCCTTAGCAGGCGCAGCCCTTGCTGCACTGACTTACAAGTACCTCTCTTCTGAGGACAAGGCTGAGAAGTAAAGCGGCTGTACAGAGTGCGGTCCCCGGCGGGGGCTGCACTTTTTTTGGCACGGGGTCTTGAAATCCGGGGGAAACTGTGCTATTATAATGATATATTTGCATATTTAAGGGAGGTAAATATATGGCGGATAACAGACCAAGAGCCAGACAAAAAAATGTGACTTCCGGCGGCAGCGGCGTCCATAGGCGTGAAAGCGTCGGCACCGGCAGGGTCGGCGGCGGCAGCTCAGGCGGTCCCGGCGGCTCCGGGGGACCCAGCAGAGCGGCTATCGGCGGCGGCGGTTCGCTGCTGGTGGTGGCGGTAGTGCTGCTGATGAAGATATTCGGCGGGGGCGGCAGCGGCGGCACCGGGCTGACCGGCAGCTCAGGCGGTTCCTCGGCCTCTTTTCCTTCGGGCTTTTCACAGAGCGTGGGCAGCGGATATGTGGCCAGCGCCGGCGGTAAGGTCAATACCGACGTGGCAGCAGGGTCCAGGGCAAAGTACACCAGCATAAAGGGCGGCGGCAAGGACACTGTTACCCTGATGGTCTATATGTGCGGCACGGACCTGGAGAGCAAGTACGGCATGGCTTCCAACGACCTTAACGAGATGGCAGCGGCAAAGTACGGCAGCAATGTGAATATCATCGTTTACACCGGCGGCTGCAAGGAATGGAAGACCAGCGGCATAAGCAATAAGGTCAACCAGATATATCAGGTAAAGGACGGGGGACTGAAGTCTCTGGTCAAGGATGACGGCTCGAAGGCCATGACTGACCCGGATACCCTTTCTTCTTTCATCAAATACTGCAATAAGAATTTCCCGGCGGACCGCAGCGACCTTATCCTCTGGGACCACGGCGGCGGCTCAGTCAGCGGCTACGGCTATGACGAGAAGAACAAGAACGGCGGCTCCATGAACCTTGCGGGCATAAGCAAGGCCCTTAAAGCCGGCGGGGTGAAATTCGATTTCGTGGGCTTTGACGCCTGCCTTATGGCTACCGCAGAGACCGCCCTGATGCTCAATGACTATGCTGACTATATGATAGCCTCTGAGGAAACTGAGCCGGGCATCGGATGGTATTATACCAACTGGCTCACCCAGCTGGGCAGCAACACCTCTATGTCAACTCTTGACATCGGCAAGGTGATTATCGACGATTTCGTGGCCGAGTGCGGCAGGAAGTGCCCCAGCAGCGCCACTACCCTTTCCATCATCGACCTGGCGGAATTTGCTAATACTGTGCCGGAGGACCTGGCAGGCTTTGCAAAGTCGGTCAGCGGCAAGATAAACGACAAGGACTATAAGAGCATTTCGGACGCAAGAAACAATACCAGAGAGTTCGCAAAGTCCTCAAAGATAGACCAGGTGGATCTGGTGAACCTGGCGGACAATGTGGGGACCCCTGAGGCCAAGGAGCTGGCAGCTTCGCTCAAAAACGCTGTGAAGTATAACCGCACCTCCTCAAATATCTCGGACGCTTACGGCGTTTCCATCTATTTCCCCTATAAGAGGACCTCATATGTTGACACCGCCTGTGTGACATACAGCCAGATAGGTATGGACGATGAGTACAGCAAGTGCATAAGACAGTTCGCAAAGCTGGAGACCAGCGGCCAGATAGCTGCCGGAGGTACGGCCTCTCCTGTCGAGTCTCTGTTCGGGGGACTGACCGGCGGTTCCAGCGGCAGCGCCGATATCATAAGCGGACTGCTTGGATCGTTCTTAGGAGGCAGCGGAAGGAGCATCGCAGGCCTTGACAGCGGGAATACGGACTTCATGCGCAGCGCCGATATCTCCGACGATACAGCTGCGGACTATATCGCACTGAACTCCTTCGACCCTTCAAAGCTGACCTGGACGGAAAAGGACGGCAAATATACCCTTTCCCTCACTGAGGAGCAGTGGTCGATGGTACATCTGCTGGACCTGAATATGTTCTACGACGACGGGGCCGGTTATGTGGATATGGGCCTTGATAACGTGTTCTCTTTCGAGGACGGCAAGCTGGTGGCTGACACTGAGAAGAACTGGCTGTCCATAAACGGTCAGCCGGTGGCGTATTACCATACCGACACCACCGAGCTTGGGGGCGACAAGTATGTCATAAGCGGCTATGTGCCTGTGCTCCTTAACGGTGAAAGGGCAAGCCTTATCATCAAGTTCGACAACGACAGGCCTGGCGGCTATGTGGCCGGGGCCAGCAGCGACTATGTTAACGGCGAGACTGAGACTATAGCGAAGAGCGTAGAGTCCCTTTCAGAGGGCGACAAGATAGACTTCCTTTGTGATTTTTACAGTTATGACGGCGTTTATCAGGAAAGCTACAAGCTTGGCAGCCAGATGACCGTGGGCAAGCAGCTGACGGTATCGAACACAGATGTAGGCGACGGCGAGGTAAGGCTGATGTACAAGTTCACGGATATCTATAACCAGGACTACTGGACAGAGGCCATAAAGATCAAGTAGTTCTCCGGGCGGTACGATCTGCCAGCGAAGGGAAACGTTCACAAAAAATTTACAAAAGAATATGATCGAAAAAAGCCAGACTCCTTGACAAACGCCGGGGAGTCTGGTATAATATATAAGCATTCGTATTCTAAAGACAGTCGGCAGCGTGAAAGCGCAGTAAGCCCGGCCGAGGAAAAGGAACGCAAAGTTATAAGAAGGCTTTGTTTCTCTTTCTGTCTTTGGACGGAAGGAGTTCTTTTTTAGTATACGCTTTGCAAAATAGCTGCAAAGAGGTGAAACTTAAAAATGCCAAGTGAAAAGACTTTACTTGCCAAGCAGGAAAGGGTCGCTGAACTGACTGAGATGCTGAAGAATTCAGCAGCAGGCGTTCTGGTGAGCTATGAGGGCATCACCGTTGAACAGGACACCAAGCTCAGAAAGGAAATGAGAGAGGCCGGCATAAAGTACTTCGTTGAGAAGAACACCATGCTGAGATTTGCATTCAACAATGCAGGTCTGGAGAGCCTGAACAGCGTTCTGGAGGGCACTACCGCTATCGCTATCTCCAACGATGACCAGACGGCTCCTGCAAGGATCTTAGGCAAGTTCGCAGAGGAGTCCAAGCTGGAGAGCTTCAAGCTGAAGGCCGGCTACATCGGTGAGGAGATCTATGATGAGAACGGCGTTCTCGCACTTTCCAAGATCCCTTCCAGAGATGTACTGCTCGCACAGCTGGTCGGTTCTCTCCAGGGTCCTATCCAGAAACTGGCTGCTACGCTGCAGGCTGTTGTGGACAAGGAGAACGGTGCTGCTTGATAGCAGCGTGAGCTCAAAAGGCTTTGAACACGGCGCACTTACGGCATGACAGGCCTCGTGAGGCGGCGTTCGACGAATTGAAGAAGGCCTGCATAAAACTATTGATAAAGGAGAATGAAAATCATGGCTTCTGAGAAGATTATGAATTTTGTAGAAGAGATCAAGACACTGTCCGTTCTCGAGCTGAAAGAGCTCGTAGACGCAATCCAGGAAGAGTTCGGCGTAACAGCAGTTATGACCGCTGGCCCCGCTGTTGGCGGCGCTGCAGGTGCTGCTGAGGCTGAGAAGACCGAGTTCGACGTAGTTCTCGTAAGCTTTGGCGACGCTAAGATGGGCGTTATCAAGGCTGTTAAGGAGATCACCGGTCTTGGCCTGAAGGAGGCTAAGGCTCTGGTCGAGGAGGCTCCTAAGGCTGTTAAGGAGGCTGCTCCTAAGGCTGAGGCTGAGGAGATCAAGGCTAAGCTCGAGGCTGCCGGCGCTACTGTTGAGCTGAAGTAATATTATCAGACATATGAAAGCTCCCGTTTCGGCGGGAGCTTTTTGTGTTTCTGGGGGGGTGCTGTATCCGCCTTTACGAAAACGTTTGAGCATTATGTGCAAAGTCACTTAAAACTATGGCAAAATTTTTCACGGCGATTTCTGCGAAAAAGGTTGACCGGGAGGATTTTAAATGGTATAATAGATACAAGTATCGCATTTTGTGATATTGTATTGCTTTTTATCGAAAAATTACAGTGTGAGGAGAAGTTCAAGTGGTTTTCGCAGATCTGTTTTTCCTGTATTTCTACCTGCCGGTGTGCCTGATGCTTTATTTTGCCACACGAAGCATAAAGGTCAGAAATGCAGTGCTGATAATGTTCTCGCTGGTGTTCTATGCCTGGGGAGAGCCTATTTGGGTGAGCATACTGTTCGTTTCGGCTTTGGTGGACTATGTCAACGGCCGGGTCATAGAGAAATATCCCGAGAGCGGAAAGGCGAAGGCGGCGGTGGTGTGGTCGCTCATATTCAACTTAGGACTGCTGGTAGGCTTTAAATACACCGGCTTTATCGTGGAGAACTTTAACGCCGTGACCGGACTTGGGGTGAAGGTGCCGAAGATAAGGCTGCCTATAGGCATCTCGTTTTACACCTTCCAGACCATTTCCTATACTATCGACTGCTATTGGGGCAAGGTGAAGCCCCAGAGGAGCTTTGGCAGATTTCTGCTTTATGTGTCCCTGTTCCCGCAGCTGGTGGCCGGGCCTATCGTAAGGTATTCAGTCATCGGCGAGGAGATAGAGGACAGGAAGACCACCGTCAAGGATTTCTCCGACGGCTTTTCAAGAGTGATCTTAGGCCTTGGCAAGAAGGTCATAATCGCCAACAATATCAGCACCGTGGTCACTTCCGTTTTCGGCAACGCCGCCAACAGTTATCAGAATGTGGGTTCTTTGTCAGTGGCAGGCACCTGGTACGGGGCGATAATGGTGGCCCTCTGGTATTATTTCGACTTTTCCGGGTACTCTGATATAGCCATCGGGCTTGGAAGGATATTCGGTTTCCACTTCGATGAGAACTTCAAATATCCCTTCATCTGCCGGACAGTTTCTGAGTTCTGGCAGAGGTGGCATATCTCCCTTTCGTCGTTTTTCAGAGACTACGTGCTCTATGTGCCGATCTTCGGCAAGAGAAGGAAATACGGCGGACTTTTCCTGGTGTGGTTCCTGACGGGGCTCTGGCACGGCGCCAGCTGGAATTTCATATTCTGGGGCCTTTACTACGGCATATTCATTTTTGCAGAGACACTCATAGGCAAGAAGAAGATGAAGAAGATGCCGGCAGTGGCTGCACATATCTATACGAAAATAGTCATCGTGGTCGGATTTGGCATTTTCTATTTTGAAAATCTGGGAGCCCTGGGGAAATTCTTCAAGGGCCTGGTGGGCGCCAACGGAAATCCGCTGACGGATCAGTTCACGAGCCATACATTTATGAGCAATCTGTGGCTGTTCATCGCAGCGGTGTTCTTCAGCCTGCCGGTCATTCCGAAGCTGAAGGAGAAGGCTTTCAAAAAGGAGGGCACAGCCTATCTTATACAGTCTGCGGGTATACTGACCAACGCACTTATACTCGTGGTGAGCAGTCTTCTGCTGGTAAATACCACCAACAATCCGTTCTTGTATTTCAGATTTTAGGCAGGTGAGGGAGCATGAGCAATAACGACAAGAAAAACAATAACGAGCACAGCCATGATATCCTCGACCTGGAGGCGCTGTCAAAGGCCTATGAGGAAAGTCTCAGCGCCCTGAGCTTTGACAGTGCGCCAAAGACCAAGCCCAGCGGCAGCAGGGACCTGAGGTCCGCCAGGAGGGAGACCGACAGGCTGCTCAGGGGCGGCGAGGAGCTTAAAGACGCCAGAAGGCTCACCGAGCAGGACAGAAGGCTGGAGCAGATGCGCAAAAACAAGGAAAGGCTCAGTCACAGCGTCTGGACCAGCGAGCCGGTAGTAAAGCCGAGAAAAAGCGCATGGCTGGATAATGCCAACGATCAGGCCAGGCAGAGCGGTGAGAGAGCTAAGGCCGAAGCATCGGCTCTTGGCAGCTCAGGGACCTCTGAGCCGCTGATATTGGCCCAGCATGGCAGCACACCGGCACAGAGGCAGGCCCAGGGGGATATACTGGCTCCCCTGGTAAGGACCGGTCCGGAGGACAGCCGGGAGCAAAGGCCGGATGAAAGGACCGGCCGCCGCAGAAGAAGGCGGGAGGAGCGCTATCCGGAACAGCCGGAGTTTCGCAGCAAGACCCAGATAACCATGAAGATACCGGACAAGACCTACAGGGAATATCAGGTCAATGCCGTGAATAATGACGACAGCGTCAGAAAGACCGTAGATCTGGAGATGCCGGCGTCGAAGATGCTTACCGAGCGTGAACTGATGGAGCGGGAACAGGCCGCCGTAAAGGCAAGGCAGGAAGAAGAGGCCCGTGCCGCAAGCAGCAATTATGCCAGGAGCGTCATAGATGATATACTAGGTAATATCAACGCCGAGGAGGAGGCGAAAAAGGCCGCCCTTGGAACTATCAGTGAGCAGCTGGAGGCCGGGAAACAGGAGAATGAAGAGGTCGGGCAAGCTGATGCTCTGACAGACACTGCCGCTGAAGATAACGTTAAGGCAGAGGACCGTCCTGAGGAAAGCCCCGATGAGGAGACTTCGCAGCTGCCCGGGGAAGAGGGAACTGAGGAGCCTGAGGAGCAGGCTGTACCTCAGGAGGAGACAGATACCGCTGAGCCGGCGGCTGTGAGCCTTAAAAAGGAAAATGTAAGGGTAACGCCCAAGCTGACCCCTGAGAGCGAGTACGATTTTGCGGATATGATAAGCAGGGTCAGGGCCGACAAGAAGAAAAGAGCCGCCGACGTGGCCGAAGAGGAGCCTGAAAAGGCAGACGGCAGTGAGGAGGAGCAGGCTCAGGAAACTTTGACGGAGCCTGAGAAGACCGACGGGACTGCTGAGGACACCGAAAGGACCGCACCCGCAGAGGAGGCAGAGACTGAGGAGAACGCTGGCAGCGTAGAAAATGCAGCAGCTGCCCATGAGACGCAGAAACCCACCGAGGGACAGGGACCCAGACCTGTGCATAAGAAAAAGCGTCTCAAGCGCAGGAAAGAGAACAAGTATCACGAGATGGAGTTCAGCTTTATAAACAGCATCATGAGCCTGGGCCTGCTCTTCACCGTGGCTGTGTCTCTGGTGGTGCTGGAAAGAGAGAGCGGTTTTATCCATTCGGAGAACAGGAACCTGGCAGAATTCCCCACATTCAGCGTGAAGTCCTATTTTGACGGACAGTTCACCAAGGGGATAACCGAGTATTATACAGATACCATTCCCGGGAGGGAGACCTTCAAGAAGTTCGGTTCGGAATTTTCAAAACATCTTGGCATTAATACTGACGATATGGTAGTTAAGGGCAGCCACAAGACTGCCGAGAAGGAGGAGCTTGACGAGGAGAAGGTAGCGGCCATCACTACCGTTACCGCTAATTTGCAGCCCAAGCCCAGCACCACCACTACTACCAGGCCCGGTGAGACCACGACTACCACCACAAGAGTATCCGAGGAGGTAGTGGAGCTGCCGGAGATCCTTGACGACGGACAGTGGGAAGGCGACGTCATAGTATTCGGCAAAGGCGAGAACGTCAGGGCCGTGGCAGGATATTACGGAATGTTCGAGTACGGCAAGATGTATGCCGAAACTATAAACAAGTGGAAGGAAGAGCTGCCGGACGTAAATGTCTACAATATGTCCATACCCACCTCTTCGGCTTATTATCTGCCCAAGAGCTTCAGAGATACTGTCTCCGACCAGAAGGATAATATCGACAATATCGCCTCGGAGCTGAAGGGCATCATAAACGTTGACGTGTTCAATGACCTGGCAAAGCATACGGACGAGTATATCTATTCCAGGACCGACCACCACTGGCAGCCCAGGGGAGCTTATTACGCAGGCAAGGTCTTTGCGGACAAGGCAGGCATAGATTATCCAGACTTAAAGACCTATGACGAGTGGAAGATAGAAGGGTTCCTTGGGACCATGTATGCCTACAGCGACTATGACAGCGAGCTTGCGGCCAACCCGGATACCTTTATCTACTATAAGCCCGACAACAGCTACAGTGTGACCTATTATGACACCGACTTCACCGCACCCAGGTCCGGGGACCTGTTCTTTGACTACGCCGAGGGCGTTTACTGCTATTCCGCTATACTTGACGTTGACTGGGAGGTAGCGGAGATAGAGACAGATGTGAAGAACGGAAGGACCCTTGTCATCTTCAAGGACAGCTTCGGCAACGCCCTGGTGCCTTTCATGACCCACGGGTTCGAGAAGATATATGTGTGCGATTTCAGGTATTTTGATAACAACGCCATAGACTTCTGCAAGAAGGTCGGCTGCACTGACCTGCTGTTTGCCATCTCTGTGACCTCCTGCGCTACCGAGATGCACATTCAGGCAATAAACAACTGCCGTGTGCAGGATAATGTTAATCCCGCCATCACCGAGGTGGAGAGCGCCGAGGTGCCGGAGCAGGCCGAATATGAGGGCGGCGAAACGACTGCCTCTGTCTCAGGCGGAAACGACGATCTGTAAAGGAAAGCTTTGATATGAAAGAACTAGAGTATCCCTTTGACAGCGGATATATAATGAAAAAGAAAAAGTCTCTGAGAAGGCAGCTGACTCTTGACACTGAAGGCTTTCAGAAAAAGAGGATAGCCGTGCTGGGCGGCTCCACCACGGCTGATATCGTGAAGGTCCTGGAGCTGTTTTTGCTTGATAACGGCATCGAACCGGAGTTTTATGAGAGCGAGTACGGACAGTACAGACAGGACGCACTTTTCCCGAACAGTGAGCTGGACAGGTTCAAGCCGGATATCATCTATATCCATACCAGTTTCAGAAATCTCAGTTTCAGGCCCACGCCGAGAATGTCTGCCCAGCAGATAGAAGAGGGGCTGGAGAACGAAACTGATGGTCTCAGACAGATCTGGGACAGCCTTAAAGAAAGGTTCGGCTGCCCGGTGATACAGAACAATTTTGAGCTGCCGCCCTACAGGCTTTTAGGAAATACGGACGCCTGGGACAGAAGGGGCGCTGTGAATTTCGTCACCAGGCTGAACATGAGGATATATGAGGAGATAGAAAAGCGGGACGGCCTTTATCTCAACGACATAAACTGGCTCAGCGCAGACTACGGCCTGGAGAAGTGGACGGCTCCGGAATACTGGTATATGTATAAGTACTGCCTTAATATCGACGCTATACCGGTGCTGGCTTTCAATATCGCCACTATAATAAAGGCCATTTTCGGCCGCAATAAAAAGGCACTTGCCCTGGACCTTGACAATACCCTCTGGGGAGGGATAGTCGGGGACGACGGGGTGGAGGCTCTTGCCATAGGGCAGGAGACTGCGGAGGCCATGGGATTTTATCAGTGGCAGGAGTATGTGAAGAGCCTTAAAGATATCGGCGTGCTGCTGACGGTCTGCTCGAAGAACGAGGAGGAGAACGCCATAGCAGGCCTTGAACACCCGGAGGGAGTGCTGAGGCCTGATGACTTCACGGTCATAAAGGCCAACTGGCTGCCGAAGTCGCAGAACATCATCGAAACCGCCGCCGAGATAAATATATTGCCTGAGGCCATAGTTCTGGCGGACGACAATCCCGCAGAAAGGGACATCGTCAGGGCAGAGGGCATCGTGGCACCGGACATCGGCGAGGTGAACGATTATATAAGGGTCATCGACAGGTCGGGCTTTTTCGAGCCGGTGGGACTTTCAGAGGACGATCTGAGACGGAGCGAGATGTACAGGGAGAACGCTCTGAGAAAGCAGGCGCAGTCTAAGTATCAGAGCTATGAGGACTATCTTGCGGCTATGGATATGAAGGCGGAGATAGGGCCTTTCCCGGCGGTCTATATACAAAGGCTGTCGCAGCTGGCCAATAAGAGCAATCAGTTCAACGTTACCACCAGGAGGTATACGCCCTCGGAGATGGAGAGCGTGGCCCAAAGCCCGGACTATATCACCCTTTACGGAAAGCTGGCGGACAAATTCGGCGACAACGGCGTAGTCTCAGAGGTCATCGGCAGGGTAGAGGGGGAAACGCTCCATATCGACCTGTGGCTCATGAGCTGCCGTGTCCTCAAAAGGGACATGGAGTTTGCCATGCTGGACGAGCTGGTGAGAGCTTGCCGTGAAAGGGGAATAAGCTGTGTCATAGGGTATTATTACCCCACGGCCAAGAACAAGATGGTGAGAGAGCTTTTCGGCACCTTTGGCTTTGATAAGATAAGTGAGGACGAAGAGGGGAACGCTGTCTGGAAACTTGATATAAAGGACTACGTGAACAAGAACCACGTCATTGCCGTTAACGCTTAGGAGCAGGCGGCAGAAATTTCGCAGGAGGTGACAAAGATGAACATGAAGGAACTTAAAAAAAGACTGACGGACGTTTTCAGGGACGTTTTTGACGATGACAGTATAGTTATCGACGAGAACACCACCGCTGACGATATTGATGACTGGGACTCCATCGAGCATATCACCCTGATCGGCGCTGTGGAGGAGGAGTTCGGTATGCGCTTCAAGATGGGCGAGGTATCGGGCATGAACAACGTTGGTGAGATGATGAAGATCATCGCAGAGAGAGGAAAGTAAGGCTTTATGAAAAAGGCCGGTATAAGCATTTGGAGGTAAAAGATGGACTTCAGGCTTTGTTTGGGAGTGAGCGTGACGGGCAGCGAGGGGCTTGAAAGCAGCTTTTCGGTCTCCGGACAAGAGGTCAGGGGACTGCTGAGCGCCGAGCTGATATTAAAGTGCGCCGAGGGCTTTTTAGAGACAGTGCCTGAGCCGGTGTTCTTCTTTCTGGAGCTGCCGATGGAAAACGGCGGTGAGGGATATCAGGTCTATTACCTTGACAACTGCACCAGGGAGGTCGCCGGGGCCATTATAAAGCGCTACGGGCAGCTTCTGGCGGAGGACGGGCTTTGCAGGTTCGGCTTTGGTTCCAACAGGACTGAGGAGGAGATCTATTTCACGGATTATCAGGAATTCTCGGTCTATAGTCTCAGCCCCGGCAAGGTCAGGGATATGCTGAAAAAGCTGGGCTGTAGGGAGACGGAGGAGCCTTCATCACTCTGGGACCTTATGAGCGATGAAGAGCCGGGGACCCTTTCAGGGATAGAGATAGAGGGGGAAACGGTGTTCGATATACCGGAAAACCTGAAGGATGCTGGAATGTACCAAGCGCAGCAATAAAAACGCACCAAGACAATAGTCTTTGGAAAGGGGCCTGGGGGATCACTCTTTCTTCAGCGCCGAAAGCCGGAGATAAAGATTACGGGGAGGAATACTATGAACATCTGGCATGACATTTCATCAAAGGCCGTTAATAAGGAGAAATTCACCGCAGTGGTGGAGATACCGAAAGGCTCGAAGGTAAAGTATGAGCTTGACAAGACTACGGGGCTGCTGAAAATGGACAGGATACTTTATACCTCTACTCACTATCCTGCCAATTACGGTTTCATACCCCGGACCTTTGCAGAGGACGGGGACCCGCTGGACGTGCTGGTGCTCTGCTCGGAGACTCTTGAACCTTTGTCCCTGGTCGATTGCTATCCTATAGGCATGATAACCATGATGGACAACGGGGCGGCGGACGAAAAGATAATCTGCATACCCTTCAATGACCCTACATACAACGTCTATAAGGATATCAGCGAGCTGCCTAACCATATCTTTGACGAGATGAAACACTTTTTTACCGTCTATAAGGCCCTGGAGAACAAGGACACCGTCATTGACGACGTGAAAGGCCCCGATGACGCCAAGGCCATCATCGACAGCTGCATAGACAGGTATATAGAGAAATACTGCAAATAGTTCTGACAGTAATAAAACTCCCTCTGCGTCCGCAGGGGGAGTTTTGGCGTATATGGCAATTCATTTTCCAAGAATAAGGTAAAACAGCAGGAATATGACCATGGACAGCAGGGCGGAGCCTATGGCGAGAAGTATCTTCTGATAGGGCCGCTTGGCCTCCTCACGTGCCTGTTCGATCTCGTCAAGGGACTTGCCCTCTAAAAAGGCTGTCAGCTCCCGGTAGGTCTGGACGTTGTTCTTCTTTTTCAGGCTCTCTACCTTCAGTGCGGATATCATCACCACAGTGAAGTACAGAAAAAGTATCACCGTCCCAAGCACTCCCCCGAACTTTATCAGTGGGTAGGGAATAATGAAAGCTATCAGCAGCATTACTGAAAATATGCCGCCCCATTTGTTCATTTCTCCGATATCGGCCTTATGTATCTGTTTTTTCATGATCTCCACATCTCCTTTTAAAAGCTCGTCAACGGAGACTTTGAAGATGTCGCTGAGGATAAGCAGTGAGTGAACGTCCGGATAGCTCTTTTCGTTTTCCCAGTTTGAAACGGTCTGCCGGCTAACGAAGGCTTTCTCAGCAAATTCGTCCTGGTTCCAGCCGTGCTGCTTTCTCAGTTTTCTGATGGTGTTCCCCAGTTCCATATTCTCAGCTCCTGACATATTCGATGATGCGGTATAAAGTCATCATACCACATTTTGTGCGTTTGTTCAAGAGCTTTTTACGGCGCCGGGCCCGTTCCGGCTCTCAGGGGCGTTACCGTCTTCTTCAAAGGACTTGCAGGCGTGAATGTCATCATAGGCGGACTTTATGCCTGCGGATACTCCCCATTTGATAATGAAGTACAAAAGCACCAGTACTATTATCAGAGTGCCGCTGCTGATGCCAAGCTCCCGGGTGAGCCTGCCAAGGGTCTGTAGGGTTTCCATTTCTGTGATAGATATGCTCATAGTGTTTCCTCCTTATGGTCTGAGCCTTGTTTTTCTGTGTCCTTATCATAACACTTTTTCTGGCCGTCCGCCACCCAGGGTCTTTTACATTTTTGCCTGAAAAGCATATGTAAAAGGCTTTTTACATTGCGTATTTACGGGCTTTTTGTAAACTCTGGCAAAAATGTCCGGCTCATGCTGCCTGCTGCCGCCGGGAAGAAAAATTTTGTGCATAACAGAAAAAATATATGCGCTTATATAATTATTTTCACAAAATCCCCCCAGGGTTTTTGTGGCGTTCATCAAAACTGTGCTAAAGATAAGGCAGGGTGAACATTACAAAATGTAATAATTAAATTACTTAACCATATAATAAGGCAATATTGTCATAAAAGCGGCTGCCTGGCGACTGTATCTGGTAGAAAATTACTTAAAAAGCTATTGACGTATACAAGCTATTGTGGTACAATATTATCAGGAAAGGTCATATGACAAGAAAATCGGCATTTCCGGACCATCATCTGAGCAGCCCTGAGCGGGTACGCAGTTTTTTTCGCCGCCCTAAATGTGCCGGCAAAAAAAGGCCTGGATAACTAAATATAGTATGCGACAAAGTTCATAAAAAATTTACAAAATTACATGACGGTTACAGATGGTGTCGAAAACCTGTCCTGACTAGCCCCCCGGAGGACGTTGGAAAATCAAGTGTACAATAAATCCCCCTTATATGATGAGAATTCGGGCAAAATTACGATTGCAATTTCTGATTTTTTATTGTATAATGGTCTTGGTGGTAAAAAGTGTGATTTGGTGCCATCAAGTGAAAAGAAATGCCTGCGTTTTGTGCGGCAGTGGGAAAAGGGGTGAGAGTATTGGCACAAAAGCTGTCTGAGACAGATGCTTTGGAAACGGCGGAAGATGAGCTGAGCCTGGAGGCTATGCTGGGTCTTGATGATACTCTCATGGGGACCTTTTACCTTACGATGGACGCAAAGGGAAGAATGAGCTTTCCTTCAAAGCTCAGAGAGGTCATCGGGGACAGGTTCATAGTCACCAAGGGACTGGACGGGTGCCTTTATGTATATTCCTGCACGGAGTTCAGGGAGATGACCCGGAGACTGAAGACCAAGCCTATGGCTGAGGCCAGGCTGTTCTCACGGAGCTTTGTGGGCTATGCCACCGTGGCTGAAACGGATAAGAACGGCCGCATACTTATCCCCCAGGCACTCAGGGAGTGCGCAGGGCTGAGCAAGGACGTGGTCGTGGTGGGCGTTATCGACCGCTGCGAGATATGGTCCAAGGAGAAGTGGGAGCTTTATAACAGCGATAATGAGGACAGGCTGGCTGCGACCCTGGAGGGTCTGCAGCTCTGAGGACGGTCCTGCGGGAATACAGATAATGGAGATCAATAATAATACTACGGAGTTCAGACATATCCCGGTGCTTTTTGACGAGTGCATGGAGGGGCTGGATATCAGGCCCGACGGGGTCTACTGTGACGGTACCGCCGGCGGCGCAGGCCATTCAAGGGGGATCGCCGGACGGCTCGATCCTGAGAGAGGGCTGCTCATAGCTATCGACCGGGACCCGGAGGCAGCGGCGGTGGCCACGGAAAGGCTGAAAGGGCTGCCCGCAAGGGTGGTGAAGGGGAACTATTCACAGATAGATGAGATCTTCGCCGGCCTTGGCATAGACCGGGCGGACGGGATACTTATGGACCTTGGTGTGTCATCCTATCAGCTGGATAAGGCTGAGAGAGGATTTTCCTATCACAGTGATGCGCCGCTGGATATGAGAATGAGCAGGGACGGACTTTCTGCTAAGGACGTGGTCAACGGCTACGATGAGCAGAGACTGGCTAAGATACTCTTTGAGTACGGCGAGGAGAAATTCTCGAGGAATATCGCTAAGAAGATAGTGGAGAGCAGGGCATTGAAGCCTATAGAGACCACTATGGAACTTTCGGAGATAGTCAGGGCGGCGGTCCCGCAGAGGGCAAGGCGGGAGAAAAATCCCTGCAAGAAGACCTTCCAGGCTATCAGGATAGAGGTCAACAGTGAGCTTGAACACCTGAGCAGCGCTCTTGATAAGGCCTTTGACCTGCTGAACATGGGGGGGAGGCTCTGCATAATAACCTTTCACAGCCTGGAGGACAGGCTGGTAAAGCAGAGGTTCAGGGCATTTAGCACAGGCTGCATCTGCCCGCCGGATTTTCCGGTGTGCGTCTGCGGGAAGACGCCGGCTGGAAGACTGGTCAACAGAAAGCCTATAGAGCCTTCTGAGGAGGAGCTGAGGACCAATAACCGCAGCAGGAGCGCAAAGCTGAGGATAATTGAAAAGCTCCATGACAGAGATGATAGAGAGATAAAGATAGAAGTATAAAGAAAAGTGTAAGATTTTGGTAAATACCGTTTGGCAGGCGTTCATGCCTGAGGGGTGAAAGAGGTGTTCGGTCATGGCAGAGCTGCATCATGCAGAGGATAATCTTGCTGTAAGACTTCATTATGAGGAAAATGACAAGGAAGATAAGAGGACTGCGGCAAGGGACAGGAAAAGAAAGGGCATATTCAGGATAAGCCCGCTGGAGCTTATAGCCTGGGTGGTGCTCATCACAGTGGCCTTAGCGCTGATGGGGTCATATATATTCGGACGGGTAGAGATCTCGAGGCTGTACAGCGAAAGGGCGCAGCTCGAATCGAAGCTGGCGGTCATCGAGAATGAGAATATCAGTATGGAAAGCGAGATAGCAGCGAAGATGAATGTTACCAAGGTGGAAGATTATGCTAAGAACAACCTTGGTCTTCAAAAGCTGGATAAGTTGCAGATACAGTATATCGAGGTGGAGACTCCCTCGGTGGCGGAGGTCAAGGAGAACGACAGCGAGGATATCTTTGTGAAGATAAAGCATCGGCTGGACGTTCTGAAGGAATATCTGGGGCTTTAACGCAATAGAATTTTAAGGGAAAGTTAAGCGCTGAAAACGGCGCTTAGCTTTCTTGTCTTATTATAAATATTTCGGGAGCAGTGTAAATCTGAAAATTATTTTACAGTACCGTGTCGAATTCTTGAATAAACAGCTTATAAATAAAGTATCAGTCAAGTGAACACGGCAGGCAAGTATTCGTAAAGGAGCGGAAAAATGAGCGACAAGCCAACTGTCAGAATGAAAACAAGGCTGAATATATGGCTTTGCATACCGGTGCTTTTACTCCTTATCTACATGATCTGGGGTATATATAAGGTGTCCATAAAGGAGGGGGCCAAGTGGAAGGCGCTGGCAAATTCACAGCAGCTGAAATCCACGGTGGTGCCGGCCTCCAGGGGGACGATCTATGACTCCAACGGGAATGTGCTGGCGCAGAGCGCTACGGTGTATACCATCTATGTTGACCCCATCATGCTCAGAGACCAGCTGAAACTGAGAGACAGCAGGATAAAGGAGCTGGAGGGAGCCATCAAGGAGGAGGACGATGAGGACAAGATAAAGGAATACAAGGAGGAGCTGAGCCTCAGTCTTGACAGTGAGGAGACCTTCGAGGCCCTGGTGGACTTCCTTGCGCAGGAGCTGGAGATAGGAAAGCCGGAGCTGAGGATAAAGCTGACGGACTATTCGAGCCAGTATATAGTGCTGAAAAAGGACATCGACAAGACCATGAGAGACGAGATAGACAGCAAGCTGACGGAGCTCAGGATCGACGGCGTCAGGGGCGAGCCTAACGTCAAGAGGGTCTATCCGCAGAACTCTTTAGCGGCGAACGTCCTGGGCCATACGGACTATACAGGCGACGGCGTTTACGGGCTGGAGGCATATTATAACGATTATCTCAGCGGCGTTGACGGCAGGGTGGTCACCGCCAAGGATAAGGACGGGAACGAGATACCCTACCGCTATAAGCAGAGCTATGACGCACAGGACGGCAACGACCTGATACTCAATATCGACATAAATATCCAGTATATGCTGGAAAAGGCTCTGGAGAAATGCTATGAGGAGCATCAGCCTGCCTATAGGATATGCTCCATCATAATGAACCCGCAGACAGCACAGGTCTATGCTATGGCGACCACCTACAGCTATGACCCCAATAAGCCTGCGATCATAACCGATAAGGAAACAGCCGCAAAGCTTGCTCTGCTCAATGAGGACAGTGAGGAGTATCAAAAGGCACAGCTGGACGCATGGAGCGTTCAGTGGACCAACAAGGCCGTTTCTGAAATATATATCCCCGGTTCGGTATTCAAGATAATAACCGCATCTGCGGCCCTGGAGGAGGACGCAGTCAGTCTGGAGGATACCTTCTACTGCGGCGGTAAGATAACCGTAGAGGGCTGGGATAAGCCTATCCACTGCTGGACCGCCGGGGACCACGGCTATCAGACACTGCCAGTGGCTATGGCCAATTCCTGCAACCCGGCTTTCGTGCAGATAGGCCTGAGACTGGGGAAGGATAATTTCTTCAAATATTACGACGGCTTTGGATACAGGGAACTTACGGGCATAGATCTGCCGGGAGAGGTAAATTCCTACAGTATGACCCCGGAGCGCATGGGCGTGGTAGAGCTTGCTTCGTCCTCCTTTGGCCAGACCAATAAGGTCACGCCTATACAGATGATAACCGGCGTTTCTGCTGCGGTCAACGGCGGCTATGTGCTCACCCCGCAGGTTGTGGACTCTATCGTTGACCCCAACGGGAACGTGGTGAAGAAGAACGAGCCGGTGGTCAAGAGACAGATAATCTCTGAGGAGACTTCAGCCACCATGAGAGAGATACTCAAAGGCGTGGTGGATACCAACAAGAGCACCAACGCCTATGTACAGGGCTACAGCATCGGCGGTAAGTCCGGTACCTCACAGAAGCTGGACCTTATCGGCGGCGAGGAACTTTATGTGGCCTCCTACTGCGGTTTTGCACCGGCAGAGGACCCTCAGGTCATAATGCTGGTCATGGTGGATCAGCCTACGGGGGATAATTTCTATGGAAGCCAGGTGGCAGCGCCGGTCTGCGCAGAGGTGCTCAGCGAGGTACTGCCCTATCTGGGATTTTTCCCGCAGTATACTGAGGAAGAGCTGCAGTATGTCAGCATCAATGTCCCCAATGTCCAGTACTATACTGTTGACGAGGCTGTTTCGACCTTGCAGGAGCTGGGCTTTGAGGTGAAGATAAAGGGAGAGGGCGATACCGTCATAAGGCAGACGCCTTCGCAGGTCAAGATAGAACACGGCGGCTCGGTGGTGCTTTACACCGATGATAAGCAGGAGATAGAGAAGGTAACGGTACCCAATCTGGAGGGGCTGACACGACAGCAGGCCAAGGAGGCTCTGGAAGCCTACGGACTGAACCTGGTCTCTGAGGGACTGGGTATGGACACCGAGGAGGACGCCTATGCCTTAGGGGACCAGAGCTATGCTCCCGGGACCAGCGTGCCCATCGGCACCGCTGTGACCGTGACCTTCAATACCGCCACCGTGGCTTCCTGGTAACAGGGCTGCTAAACTGATAAAAAGGACTGAACAGTATGAGATTATATGAGCTTTTAAAGGACGTGGCAGTGACAGACCTGCCGGACAGGGAGATAACCGGAGTGATCTCGGACAGCAGGGCAAAGGAATGTGAGGGCAAGGTGTTCGTTTGCATCAAGGGAGGTACCTTTGACGGACACGACGCCGCAGCGCAGATGTTGGAAAAGGGCTGCTCGGCTGTGGTCTGCCAGAGGGACTTAGGTCTGAAAGAACAGGTGATCGTGGAGGACACCAGGGCTGTGTTCCCCCTGCTGTGCTCCGCCTGGTTCGGCCACCCGCAAAGGGAACTGAAACTTATAGGCGTCACAGGCACCAACGGCAAGACCACCATCACCACTGTCATAAAAAAGACTCTTACGGCCTTCGGGAAAAAGGTGGGGCTCATCGGCACCTGTCAGAATGAGATAGGAGAAAGGATCATACCCACTGCCAGGACCACCCCAGAGCCATATGACCTTTTTGAGCTTTTCAGAGAGATGGCCGACGCAGGCTGCGAGTACTGTGTGATGGAAGTGTCCTCACAGGGCTTAGAGCAGAAAAGGGTGCAGGGCTGCCGGTTCGAGGCAGGCGTATTCACGAACCTGACCCAGGACCATCTGGACGTCCATGGTACCATGGAGAATTACTATCAGGCTAAAAAGCTTCTGTTCGGCATCTCGGACAGGGCCATAGTAAATATAGACGACAGCTACGGCCGAAGGTATATAAGCGAGATAGCCTGCCCTTACAAGACCTATTCAGCTAAGGGTAAGGCGGATTTTTACGCTGAGGACATAAAGCTTGGGGCTGCGGGGGTAGAGTATACCTTCACGGACGGCCGGGTAAGGCAGAGGGTGGATTTCGGTATGCCGGGAATGTTCAATGTCTCCAATTCTCTGGCGGTCATAGCCTGCCTGGAGACCTTGGGCTTTGAGCCGCAGAAAACGGCGGAGGTGCTCGGCAGCATAGGAGGGGTAAGAGGAAGGGCCGAGTCGGTCCCTACAGGGCTGGACTTTACAGTGATCTGTGATTACGCCCACACGCCGGACGCTCTGGTGAACGTGCTGTCAGCCATAAGAGAGAGCGCACCTGGAAAAGTAAAGTGCCTGTTCGGCTGCGGGGGCAACAGGGACAGCACAAAAAGGCCGCTGATGGCAGCGGCAGCCGCCGACAATGCGGACTTTCTGATAGTGACCTCAGACAACCCGAGAAATGAGGACCCGCAGGCTATCATAGCGGATATCCTAAAGGGCCTTGAAGGGAAGGATACCCCCTATGTGTGCATACCGGACAGGCGTGAGGCAATATCCTATGCTGTCAAGAACGCTGAAAAGGACGATATCATAGTGCTGGCCGGCAAGGGCCATGAGGACTATCAGATCTTAGCCGGGGGCGTTAAGATACACTTTGACGAGAGAGAAGTGGTGGCGCAGGCTCTTGCTGAGCGGAAGGCTGCCGGACGGAACTAAGAGGTGGGATAATGGAAAAAATAAAACTGTCTGAGATAATAGCTGCGGTCAGAGGGAGCTATGGCTACCCCGCAGATATTGAGATAGCGGATATATCAACAGATACCAGGACCATAACTAAAGGCTCGGTGTTCATAGCACTTCGGGGTGCCAATTTCGACGGACATGAGTTCGCCGTGAAGGCCATGAAACAGGGTGCTGAGGCGGTGGTCACTGAAAGGCCGGTGGAGGGAGCCAGGTGTATAATAGTCGATTCCACTGCCCAGGCTCTGCTGGACGTGGCGTCGTATTACAGGAGCAGGTTCCGGATACCGCTGGTGGGCGTTACAGGCAGCGTAGGCATGACAACTACCAAGGAAATGATAGCCTGCGTCACGGCAAGGAAGTTCAGTACCCTTAAAACTGAAGCCAACCATAATAACGAGGTGGGTATGCCCAAGACCCTTTTGCAGCTTGACAGCAGCCACGGCGCCGCCGTCATCGAGATGGGGATGAACCACAAGGGCGAGATATCCAGAATGTCCATGTGCTGCAAGCCTACGGTCTGCGTCATAACCAATATCGGCGTTTCTCATATAGAGAACTTAGGCAGCCAGAAGGGGATATTGCAGGCCAAGCTGGAGATCCTGGACGGGGCCGCTACAGATGCGCCGCTGATAGTCTGCCGTGACGACAGACTGCTCTCTAAGGTGGAGCTTTACGGTGAAAGGAAGAAGATATGCTATTCCGCCGCAAAGACCGACTGCGATGTTTTTGCCACAGACATCGTCACCGATAAGGATAAGGTGAGATTTAAGATAAACTTCGGCGGCAGCAGCTATGATGCCGTCATAAACTGCCTGGGCGAGCATAATGTGAAAAACGCCCTGGCCGCCTTCTGCGTGGGGACCGTTCTTGGGATAAGCCCGGAGGAGATAGTGGCAGGACTGGGAGATTTCAGGCCCGAGGGCATGAGACAGAACCTGACGGAAAAGGACGGCGTGACCTATATACTTGACTGCTATAACGCCGCACCGGACTCCATGAAGGCCAGCCTTTCCATACTGTCACTGGCGAAGGCTGAGGGCAGGCGCTGGTGCGTACTGGGGGATATGCTGGAGCTTGGGAAGGGCTCGGCAAAGTATCACAGGACCGTGGGTGAGTACGTAAGCGCTTCTAAGGCCGACAGACTGCTGTGTTTCGGGGAAAATTCGGTGAACTATATCGCCGGGGCCGTAGACAAGGGCTTTGATGCAGAAAACGCCAGGCATTTTGACACCCGTGAGGAGCTGGCCGAGTATCTGAGAGCCAATATCCGTAAAGGTGACGCTGTTCTTTTCAAGGGAAGCAGAGGAATGAAACTGGAACAGGTCTACGAGCTTGTCACGGGCAGCTGAGCTTGGATATAAAACAGCAGACGGCGGTGCTTTTAACAGGCTTGGCAGCAGGGGCCGTTCTCACCAGGGCCTGTATACCGCCGCTGAGAAAGATAAGGACAGGCAGATTTGAGGCCTATCTGGGAGACAGGCTGAAAAAGGACGGCTCGGAGCCGAGAATGGGCGGGGCTGTGATATTTGCGGCGATCGTGCTGGGACTGGCTGTGGGGACCGCTGCCGGGGCTGCGGTAAGGGCCAGAGAAGTCCTCTGTCTTGTGATGTACCTGTTCATGCTGACCGGAGTGGGATTTCTGGAGGATATCCAGAAGGACACCGGAGGCGGCCCGGGCATGAAGGACGGATACAGGCTTTTTATCAAGCTGGGGGCCAGCGCAGGGTTCTGCGCTGTGATGAAGGCTTTCGGACATAGCTGCGGCGTTCTGGTGCTGCCTTTCCGTATGGGGACGGTGGGGCTGGGTGCCGCTGAGATCCCGATAAATGCGGTGCTTATGACAGTGCTCATCACCGCCGTGGAGGTCCACGACTGCCAGAGGGGCTATCACGGGACCGGGGTGGACGGACTGTGTCTTACCTCTGTCACGGTGGGTATGCTGGGGCTGGGTGCCGCAAGCGCCGTGATAAACAGCTCCGATGACAGCGCCCAGCTTTTAGCGCTCAGTACTGCGGCGGCCTGCGGGGCGTTCCTGATATGGTCCATGGCGCCGTCGAAGATATACCCCGGTCAGTCGGGGAGCCTTTTGCTGGGGGGCGCTCTGGGGGCGGCGATGATACTGTCTTCCATGCACCTGGGGACCTTTTTCTGCGCAGCGGCAATGCTTGCAGACGGAGCCTGTGCGGCGGCAGAAAAGCTGGTGTTCATAAAGACGAAAAAGCTGCTTTTAAAGGGAGCCTCGCTCCATGAGCATCTGAGGGCCTTGGAATGGTCCGAATATAAAATAATAGTCTTGGCAGCCCTTTTGCAGGCGGCCGGGGCCGTAGGGGCCGCAGCGATGGCGGTCTATGAGAGCAAACTTTTGATAAACAATTAGGGGGACAGGACTTATGCCCGATACCAAAGGCATTTACCGTGAGCGGGACGGCGGACTGGTCTACAACAACCGCATACCGGTCATAAAAAAACAGAACTCAAAGCGCAAAAAGAAAAACTGGAATTTCAGATTTATCACCAGCGGCATCGACAAACCGTTCCTGATACTGATACTGGTGCTGCTGGTCTTCGGCATCGTCATGATGTTCTCGGCCTCCTTCGCCTGGGGACTGAGCGACGAGGGCGACGGGTATTTTTATGCCAGAAAGCAGGTCATCTTTGCCCTGATGGGACTGACGGGTATGCTGCTGGTGTCCTTTCTGGACTATCATTTCTATCAGAACGCATCTATCTGCTACGCATTCTATATTATCATGTTCATAGTCACGGTCTATGCGGCTCTTTTCGGCTCCTCGACGGCCGATGCGAGCAGATGGATAGACCTGGGCTTTGTTCAGTTCCAGCCATCGGAGCTGCTGAAGGTCGCCTTTATAATCATTTTTGCTTATATAATGTCGGTGAACTACCGCAAGTTCACTGACTGGCGATACTGCGTGATACCTTTTATGATAATACTTGGCATCACCGTGGGTGTACTGGTAATGCAGAGACACCTTTCCGCCGTGCTCATAGTGGGCGTCATCGGCGTGAGCATGATGTTTGTCAGCGGTATGCCGGCAAAGACCTTCTGGAAAGTCATGGCAGTGCTGGCCGTTATGGCTGGCCTGGGACTGCTGGTGCTGAAGGCTATCGGAAAATTCGGCTATATAGAAGACAGGTTGGTCAGCTGGAGGAACCCGGAATCGGATATCCAGGACACTACCTGGCAGACCTACAACTCTCTGCTGGCTATCGGCTCCGGAGGATTTTTAGGTCTTGGCTTCGGTGAGTCGAGACAGAAGTTCCTTTATCTGCCCGAAGCACAGAACGACTTCGTTTTCGCCATCATCTGCGAGGAGCTTGGATTTGTGGGAGCCGTGGTGGTCATAATACTGTTCGTTATGTTCGTGCTCAGGGGATTTTATATCGCCTCCAATGCCAAGGACAGGTTTGGCATGATGGTGGCGACGGGCATAACTATCCAGATAGGCATACAGGCATTCCTGAACATAATGGTGGCCTCCAATTCCTTTCCCAACACGGGTATATCCCTGCCATTTTTCAGCTACGGCGGCACGGCGCTGATAATCCAGCTGGCTGAGATGGGAGTGCTTTTGAATATTTCAAGACAGGGTAATATAAAGAAGTAGTATTTTTAACAAAATAAGTGCTATAATAGTATGATAAAAATGGGGCGGAGTGCCCCGTTTGTCAGATCGCAGTCACAAAATGCCAATGATAAGTGAGGTCAAGATCATGCCCAGAGTTATAATGGCGGGCGGCGGCACCGCAGGACACGTAAATCCTGCCCTGGCCATCGCTGAGATAATCAAGGATAACTATCCCGACAGCGAGTTCTGCTTTGTGGGGAACCCGGAAAAGCTGGAGGCAAAGCTTGTGCCCAAGGCCGGGTACAGGTTCGAGCCGTTACAGATAGAGGGCTTTCAGAGGAAGATAAACGCAGAGAATATCAAAAGAAATCTCCATGCCGCCATGTGTCTGGCAAAGTCAGGCAGCAGGTGCAGAAAGATAATAAATGAATTCAGGCCCGACCTGGTCATCGGCACCGGGGGCTATGTCTCGGGACCTATAGTGCGTGCTGCGGCTAAGATGGGGATAAAGACCGCTGTCCATGAACAGAACGCTTTTGCGGGGGTGACAAATAAGCTCCTTTCCAAAAAGGCCGATGTGGTCATGATGACCGTGGGGGAGTCGGAGAAGTATTTCCCGCAGGCTAAGAAGTGCGTGACTACCGGGCTGCCTGTCAGGGGTATGTTCGGGAGGATCTCGAAGGAAGAGGCCAGGAAGGAACTGGGTATACCTGAGGACGCAACGGTGGTCCTTTCCGCCGGTGGCAGTCTGGGGGCCAAGGTCCTTAACGAGAACATCGCAAAGCTCTTCAGATGGTATCAGCAGGAAGGAAGACTGGTATACCATATCCATTCCTACGGCACCTATAAGGACTATGAGAATTATATAGACGACTGTGAAAAGCAGGGCATAAGGATAAACGGCAACGATCTGCTGAGGGTCAGCAGCTATGTGGATATGCCAAAGGCTATGGCGGCCTGCGACCTTATCATCACCAGGTGCGGCGCTGCATCTCTGGCGGAGATAGAGGCCATGGGCAGATGCTCCATACTCATCCCCTCGCCCTGGGTAGCGGAGAACCATCAGTATCATAACGGCATGGTGCTGCAAAACGCCGGTGCGGGCGTGGTCATAGAGGAAAAGGACCTGACCGGTGACAGGTTCATCGAAACGGTCAGGAGCTTTATAGATGACAAGGAAAAGCTGAGAAAGTGCTCAGAGGCCGCAAGGAGTCTCTATATCACTGATACGCCAAAGAGGATAGCAGAGGCCCTCAGGCCGCTTATCGGGAACAAGTAATGACAGTAATAAAGGAGAGAATATCTACCCATGGCAGATAACGATTTCAGGCGCAGGGCATCTATGGATTCCATTTCGCTGCCTGATGAGAGCAAGATAAACCAGCTGAACAAGCGCAAGCCCGGGGTGGGCGTCAACGCAATGGCGGACCAGATCTTCGACGGTCATAGGTTCAATAAGCCGGGGAATTTCGATGCAGTGGGAAGGTTCCACGAAAAGCTGGAGGAGAAAAAGCCCAGGGAAAACCCTGAGGACGCCTTTATCCCCAAGCCGGATCCCACGAAAAAGGCCCCTGACCATCTCCACAAGGGCGTAAAGGTAGGCACAGCCTATGTGGAGAGGAAAAGGGTGTTCATCTGGATAGGGTTCTTTATCGCTCTGATAATTGCGGCACTGCTGTTTTTGCCTCCGGTCATGAGCAGCAAGGCAGAGGATACCAGGGTCCTTTATGACAGGAACGTTTTCGCAAGCAAGGGCATGACCGAGTTCAAGTCCTATGCTTTAGCCAACTATTCTGTCTATAACGAGAACGCTTTTCTGTCCGAGAAGAATGAGAACTACAGGGTCATAGAGCTGAGCGTGCATATGCAGAACTCTTCGCCCTTTGAGACTAAGATACCGCAGTATAAGGTATTCAAATGCCCCGAGAAGTACCGCAGCAGGATATGCTATGTGACCTCGGCCAATACTGCGGAGGACGCCGACGGGACCACCAGGGTCATCGGGGACACGGTGCCGGGATTCGCCGGGGCGGATATCAAGATAGAGATAATGGTGAATGTGACAGATATGACGGACGAGGAGCTTGATAAGTGCATAACCGGGCTGGTGCTCTGCACCGACGACGCACAGAAGAAGATAGCTCCTAAGAAGTATATACACTGTCTTCCGGGACTGCTGTTCATCTCAAATAATGTCAGCGTTTCCCTTGACCCCTAGGGGAAAGCATACGAACCTAAAAATGAGTCTGTGCATAAGATATGTGTAGAAAAGAGCGTTTTTTTCACCGGCCCGGAATGTACGGCCACGGAGAAAGACGGACTTTGATCGTACTTATCCAGAAGGAGAGATACTTATGCAAAGGCTTATCATAAACGGGGGAAAAAAGCTGTGCGGAGAGATACGGATACAGGGTGCTAAAAACAGCGCCCTGCCCCTGCTGGCAGGGACTCTGCTGGTCGGTAAGGGCAGCTGCGAGATAAAAAACGTGCCGGGACTGTCGGACGTTTATTCCGCCTGTAGGATACTCAACAGCCTTGGATGCCGGTGCCGGTGGGAAAAGGGCACCGTCAGGGCCGACGGTACGGAGCTTGGGGGCTTCGAGGTCAGGGAGGAGCTTATGAGGACCATGCGGGGCTCCATAGTTTTTATGGGTCCCCTGCTGGGGAGACTCAGACGGTGCAGGCTCACCTTTCCCGGAGGTTGTCCCCTGGGTTCAAGGCCGATCGACCTGCATCTTTCGGCGCTGCGAAAAATGGGCGTCTCCATCAGAGAGGAGCACGGGGTCCTGGACTGCTCGTGTCCCGGAGGACTGAAAGGGGCCGATATCAGTCTGTCCTTTCCTTCGGTGGGAGCTACGGAGAACATAATGCTCTCTGCTGTCTTGGCAGAGGGGGAAACGGTCATAAGAAACGCTGCAAGGGAGCCGGAGATAGAGGACCTGGCGGGGTTTTTGAACCTCTGCGGGGCCGATGTGAGCGGCGCCGGCAGCGGTACCGTTCATATAAAAGGCGTAAAAGAGCTTTGCGGGTGTACCTATGAGGTCATGCCTGACAGGATAGCGGCGGCTACCTATATGGCGGCAGCGGCGGTAACGGGGGGAGAGCTGGCCCTGAGACAGATCAGGTGCGGGGACCTCAGAGCCGTGATAAATGTATTCGAGCAGATGGGCTGCGATATCTACTGCCAGGGCGGCGAGGGAGAGGGCGGGACCCTTTTCATAAGCGGCAAAAAGCCCCTGAAAGCAGTGGAGCCGGTGAGGACCATGCCCTATCCGGGCTTTCCTACAGACGCACAGGCCATTGTCATGGCGGCGCTGACCTTAGCGGAAGGCAGCAGCATGATAATAGAGAATATTTTTGAGAACCGCTATCTCCATGTGGACGAACTGGTCAGAATGGGCGCAGATATCAGGGCAGAGGGCAAGGTAGCGGTGATAAAGGGAGTAAAGGAGCTTTACGGTGCTAAGGTAAGGGCGGCGGACCTGAGAGGGGGCGCAGCCCTGGCGGTGGCCGCACTGGCCGCCGAGGGCACCACCGAGATAGAGGGCCTTCACCTCATCGACAGAGGTTATGAAGAATTCGAGAAAAAACTCTCAGCAGTGGGCGCAGATATAGTCAGGGAGTGAATGATGGCTCCGGCAGACCCGAAAAGCACACTGTAAAAAGTCTTTGAAACGGGACTAGGGCGGGAAAAGCCCGCCCAGCCCTTGACCCGATGCGCAGTACCGGGTCTTGCCAGGAACAGAAAAAACAGGAAGGAAGAAGAAAATGAGCGGGACGACTAAGGGCAGGCCGGGAGCTAAGAAAAGGCCGAATATCAGGGTCTTTTATGCACTGGCAGCTGTGATAGCCGCTATGATAGTGCTGATACTGTGTATGACAGTGTTTTTCAATATCACAGAGGTAAGGGTCGAGGGAGTCAGCGTGTACAAAAAGGACCAGATCGTCAATATCGGCGGCATCGTCAAAGAAATGAATCTGGTAAGGACTGACGTCCATAAGGCGGAGCAGCGGCTGAAAGATAACCTGGTCTATATAGACGACGTGACTGTTAAGAAGTCTTACCCCTCGTCAGTGGTCATAAGCTGCAAGGAAGCCGTCAAAGCGGCGGATATCAGCTATGATGACGGATACTATGTGCTTTCTGAGAGCGGAAGGATATTGGAGTCGGCCAACCCGGAGCCTACTGGAGGGATACTTGTAATAGAGGGCTTTTCATTCTATCAGGGGGCCGACATCGAGGAAAAGATGAAGTACGAGATGACCGAGAAGGAAGCGGAGGAGTTCCGCAAGAGCTTCAGACAGCCGGGGAATGAGCTGCAAAGCGAGGACGGTTACAGCCATAAGATAGTCACCGACCTGCTCAGTGAGCTGAGAGAGCAGGGGTATAAGAACGTCGTTGATATCAACATCGGGTCGAGAGCAGACATAAGGATAAATATTGACGACAGGATAGAGATAAAGATGGGCAGCTCAGCGGATATCGAGTATAAGCTCAGCTATTTCAGAGCCGTTATGGGGTCCCTGGCGGAGGACTATGAGGGGACACTTATCTATAACGGCGCAGAGAGCGGCGTTTCGGCTATCCCTAAGGACAAGAACTATGACAGGCCCAGGCTTTCCAATGACAGCAGGAACAGCTCCGGCGCCGACAGCTCCTCAGCGGAAGATCTCATCGGAGAGCAGGGAACTGACAGCCAGGAGAGCCTGCCCGCAAGCACCGAGCCTGATGACGGCGGCGGACAGTACTACTACGATCCGGGCTATGATCCGGGCTATACGGACCCAGGCTATTATGACCCCGGTTATTATGAACCGGGATATTATGACCCGAATTACAATGACCCGGGATATTACGACGGATATGACCAGGGCGGTCAGTGGGACCAGGGCGGCGGTTATCAGGATTATCAGAGCTGGGACAATAATTATGGATGGTAGACCTATTCACAAAAAATTAATTGTCAGAATTTAAAAATAATCGCAAAATCCTTTACAATTCGAGGAAATTGTGATATCATATTAATGTATCTAATTATTCTGCGACAGCAGCGAGATATTGGAGAAAGTAAGGACGCAGGATATGTAAAATTTTCAGGAGGATGTTACTATGAGTTACGAATTTGTTGAAGAGCCTGTCAAAGGCGCACGCATCAAGGTGATCGGCGTCGGCGGCGGCGGCGGAAATGCTCTGAACGGCATCACACAGACCGGTATCCAGGGCAATGTTGAATACATAGCAATAAATACAGACGCACAGGCGCTGGGCAAATCTCAGGCCGATGTCAAGATACAGATAGGCGCAAAGCTGACCCATGGCCTTGGCGCAGGGGCAAAGCCTGAGGTAGGCGAAGCCTCCGCAAACGAGAACAGGGACGAGATCGCTGACGCTATCAAGGACTCTGATATGGTGTTTATCACCGCAGGTATGGGCGGCGGGACCGGTACGGGTGCGGCTCCTATCGTGGCTGAGATCGCTCAGGACCTTGAAAAGCTCACCATAGGCGTAGTTACCAAGCCCTTCAAGTTCGAGGGCGCAAAGAAGATGGCAAGGGCAGAGGCAGGTATCGCAGAGCTGGTAAAGCACGTTGACGCTCTGATCGTTATACCTAACCAGAACCTTATCACCAGCGATATGAGACTGACCATGAAGCAGTCCTATCAGATCGCAGATGAGGTGCTGAAGACCGATGTTATCGCAATTGCAGAGATAATCACAAGACATGATGAGATAAATGTTGACTTTGCCGACGTTACCACTATACTCAAGGGTGCAGGCAGAGCTCATATCGCGATCGGCCACGGCGAGGGCAAGGATAAGGTGCAGGATATCGTCAACCAGGTCATCGCTTCCAAGATACTGGAGACCTCCATCGAGGGCGCAAGGAGACTTATCGTCAACGTTACCATGTCCGAGGATCTTCTCATCAGCGATATGGACGAGCTTACTGCTGCTATCGCAGATGCTGCTGACGACGGCGCAGAGATAATCTTTGGCAACGGCACCAATCCTGATGCTAAGGACAGCATGGACGTTACCGTTATTGCTGCGGATTATGCAGAGGGCAGCTTCGGTGGATATGACGAGCCTGAGCAGCAGGCACAGGGCGCTAATAATTCTTTTAGTTCAGGCGGCGCTTTCAATTTCCAGAAGACAGCTGAGGATAAGAAGGCTGATGCAGAGGCTATGTACAAGGCCGGCGTCAAGGCCGCTGACAACAACGGTTTTTACGATGACATCTTCAATGTGCTGAAGAATAAGTAAAAGGCTGAAAATAACGACTTTAACAAAGGCGAAACGAAAAAGCGTTCGCCTTTGTATTATAAATACCGGTTCAGAAAATCGCAACAGGTTCAGTAAAGTGAAATATTATCTGAACTTCACCGAAGTTTTGAGAAATTTTGAAAAAACACTTGCAATTTTTGCAGGTATTTGTTATAATATAGTTGTGGAGTAGGGAGAAATGGCTGCAATCAGCATTTTGCCCAAATTATTATATTATAATTGTACGTAATAATGAATTTTTTTAAAAATAACTAAATCAGTTGAAAAATGCGGCAGGTTATAGTATAATATCAGTAGTGCTTATTTTTGAAAATATGACCTCAGGAGGGAATAGAAATGGCTAGTAATGGTTTTTTGAGAACTGTAAGAGTTGGCGGATTTGACAAGCAGGACGTGCTTTCATATGTTGATGAGCTGACTTCTAAGATCTATCAGCTTGAGAACAAGGTCAAGGATCAGGAAGAGACCATCGAGCGTCTGGAAAAGCAGGAGGGCGCCGCTGAACAGGCGGAGTTCGAGGGCAAGAAGGAACTTGAGGATAAGGTAGAGGAGGCCAAGAACAAGATCGCCGAGCTCATGGCGTCCACCGACACCATGAAGGTAAGGATAGCTGACTATGAGCAGCAGATCGCTGAGAAGGATGCAGAGATCGAGGCCAAGAACACCGAGATAGAGGAACTCAAGGACAAGGTGGCTGACGCTGAGCAGAAGGCACAGCAGGCACAGCAGTCCGGCGGTTCACAGCAGGCTTTCGATATGACACAGATCTTCGTACAGGCACAGCAGACCGCTAATATGGCCATCGAGAAGGCAAGGGCTGATGCTAAGCAGATGACTGACGAGGCTGAGGCACAGGCTAACCAGGTAATAGATGACGCAAATGCACAGGCTGAGGCTACGGTAACAAAGGCTAACGAAGAGGCCGAGGCTACTCTGAGCGCCGCAAAGGCCAGCGCAGAGAACACCAAGGAGGCTGCCCAGAAGGAGGCAGACCAGGTAACAGGCGCCGCTTATGCAGAGGCTGCTAAGCTGAAGAACGAGGCTAACGCTACCGCACAAAGAGTTACTACTGACGCTAATGCCACCGCTGCGAGACTGGTTCAGGAGGCTAAGGAAGAGGCTGCGAGCATCAAGAACGATTCCAAGGAGATCAGGGAGGCAGTCAAGAAGGAGTTCACCAGCCTCAGTGACACTGTTCAGAAACTCGTTACTGCGCTCAACGACCTCTACGGCAGCAGCATAGGCTCTGTTAATACCGCCAGAGATCTTATCGACGATGGCCTTGAGCTGGTCAGCGATGATAAAGAGGAAGAATAAACAATAAGGAAGATCAGTTTATGTCACAGATCAGGTCTTTCAGGACTGAGGAGCTGAAGGACAGGAGCGCTGAACTGAGGTGCGGCGATAAGATATTGCTGACGGGTACTGTTTACACCGCCAGGGACGCCGCTCATAAGAGGTTCGCAGCGCTGCTGGACGAAAGCGGAGGAGATATAGGCGCATTGCCCATTCCTCTTGAGGGTGCTGTCATTTACTATGCCGGACCGACGCCTGCCCCGGAGGGCAAGGCTATAGGTTCCTGCGGCCCCACGACCTCGGGGCGTATGGATAGGTTCGCACCAAGGCTTCTGGACCTTGGTCTGGGGGCCATGATAGGAAAGGGCGAACGCTCTGGGGAGGTCAGGGACGCTATCGTGAGGAACGGTGCGGTCTATCTGTGCGCTGTAGGCGGCGCAGGGGCACTGGCCTGCAACTGCATCAAGTCCTGTGAGGTCATCGCTTTTGAGGACCTGGGATGTGAGTCGGTGAAAAAGCTTTATGTGGAGGATTTTCCGCTGATAGTGGCCGATGACTGCCGGGGCGGAGACATCTTCTCGGCCGGCAGGGCAGAGTATTGTACTTTATGATAACGGGGACGGTGTTTTCGGACACCGTCTTTTTTTGCCTATGGAGCAGAAAAATCAGCCTGATGTCAAAAAAAGTGAGTGAAAAACCAGTCGCAGTTCGTATATATAAACAGAAACCAAAAGTTTCCGAAAGCGCTTTCACAGAATTTCAGAAGAATGTAACTACAGGAGGGGCCGCTATGAGAAAAATAACAGAACTATTGCAGGAGATACCCCTTGACGAGCTGACTGGAGATGATGTCATGAGAGCAGACAAAGATACGGAAAATAAGACCATAACTATGGAGGAGAAGGAGAGCAGCAGACCAAGGGCTAAGAGGACCGGCACCGCCGCTGCGGCAGTGGCTGCCTGTGCAGTGGTGGCTATCGGGGGGACTATGCTGTTTGCCAATAACAGGCAGAGTTTTGACCCACCTGCTTCCCAGGTGTCCACCGATGCCGAGGACAGTATACAGACTGAGGAACTATATGAGAGAAATCTGACCCTGGCTAAGCTGGCCTATGAGACCTGTGACTGTGACTTCGAGCTTGCCAGCCCCTACAAGACCGTATTCAGCGAAAGGGTCGGCAGGATAAACAGCGGTTTTGAGGGCCTTGATATCAGGGTGATAAGCGTGACCAGCTGCTATCCCTTTGTGGATATAGAGGTGGCTGTGGAGACCCTTGACGGCAGTGACCTGCCCCCGGCGCCGGCTTCTAATGCGGTGGAATTCACCTGCGATGCGGGACTGGGCAACTTTAGCGTCGGTGGGATGGATCACTACGGCAATGCTGCCACAGGCACTATCCGCACCTCGCTCATCAGAAACGGGCTGGACGACAACGCTCAGGTAAATATAAACATCTCCCAGGTGAAGTTCGGGGATACCGTATACAACGGAAATTTCGGAGCGGCAGTTGATATCGGCAAGATAAACTATATGGATAAGACCGTGGGAGGCAGCGAGGAACGGTCCCTTGGTCACGGGACCTGGGAAGGCAATATCAACGGCGAAAACACTGCCGTTGAGTACGAACTGAAGAAGGTACAGTACTGCAATGTAGGTGTGGCCGTCACCCTTGATATGGAGCAGAATTATGACGACACGGAGCTTTATGAGCTCTTCAACAACTTCGCAGGACAGCTGGCTTATTACGACCCGGAGGGACTGGAGCAATATGCTGCCGATGTCGGTATCGACCCTGATATGGATCCCTATTTTGTCAAGGTATGGCGCTACGGCGTCCCGAGGCCGCTGTTATTCTCAGATATGGAAGTTGAGAGGAACAGCGACGGTACTATCACCCTTTATTACAAGAAGACTTACCATCCGTTCAGCAGTGAAGACATTCACGGCATACAGGCCGGGAGCATAGTAATGGATCTTCTGCCAGTTGCTAATTTAAAGACTGAGGGGTAAAAGCTTTGACCGACAGGGAGATACTGGAGCTGATGAAAGCTAACGACAGCCGTGGACTGGACGAACTGATAAAGGCATATAAAGGCTCCGTGGAAAGGGTAGTCTCCCGGATAGTGGTCAACAGGGCCGACTGCGAGGAGGCGGTGCAGGATACCTTTTACAAGGTCTGGAAGAACCGGGAGTCTATTGACCTGGAAAAGCGGAGCCTGAAAGGCTATGTGAATATGGTGGCGGCGGGCTGCGGGGTGGATAAGCTGAGAAGCTCTTCCTCCACAGACTATGATACCCTCAGCGCCGAGGAGAACGATATAGGCGTCGAGGTGGATTACGCCGACCAGACCGCCAGAGCCATCAATATGAAAGTCATCGCAGAGTGCATAAGAGATATGAAGTCCCCGGACAGAGAGATATTTATAGACAGATATTATTACCGGCTCTCTGTTAAGGAGATCGCAAAACGGCATAGGGTAAAGGATAAGAAGGTGGAGAATATACTGAGCAGAAGAAAGGAAAGGCTCAGAAAGGCCCTGTTAAAAAAGGGCGTTATCTTATAGAGTTTGCCGCCGGCAGAGGTTTTTCTGCCGGCGGTCTTTTGTGTCCGAAAAATAGACTTGATTAAAAGGGGAAAGCGTGTTATAATAGACCTAGACTATTTTTAGCAAGGAATGATAGCTGATGAAGATACTTGGTATAGAAAGCTCCTGTGACGAGACGGCCTGCGCTGTGGTGGAGGACGGGTGCAGGGTGCTTTCAAATATTGTTGCCAGCCAGATAGGGGAGCACAGGCTATACGGAGGCGTGGTGCCGGAGATAGCCTCCCGCCGCCATGCGGAAAATATCCTCTGGGTGACTCAGGCTGCCCTTGAGGAGGCGGGCTGCACCATGGACGATATCGGAGCCATCGGTGTTACCTATGCCCCGGGACTTATCGGGGCGCTGCTGGTGGGGGTGAGCTTTGCCAAGGGCTTAGCCATGAGCACCGGCAAGCCCCTGGTCCCTGTCCACCATATCGCCGGGCATATTGCCTCAAACTATATCTCCCACCCGGAGCTGGTACCCCCGTACCTGTGCCTGGTGGCATCGGGAGGACATTCACACATCGTTGAGGTGAAGGACAGGACCACCTACCATGTGGTAGGAAGGACCAGGGACGATGCGGCAGGAGAGTGCTTTGACAAGGTGGCAAGGACCCTGGGGTATGAGTATCCGGGGGGGAAGTTCATCGACGCCGCCGCTAAGCTTGGGGACCCGGAGGGC
The DNA here is from genome assembly GCA_017478965.1 of Ruminococcus sp. Lineage (GTDB taxonomy): Bacteria > Bacillota > Clostridia > Oscillospirales > Ruminococcaceae > Hominimerdicola. Next base: position 82,998 of record JAFVCV010000039.1, read on the forward strand.
TATAAGCTGCCGGTGCCGAAGGTCACGGGCAGCAAGTATGACCTGAGCTTTTCGGGACTGAAGACCGCTGTCATAAACCTGGTACACAACGCTGAACAGAAGGGTGAGAAGATACGCAGGGAGGACCTGGCCGCTTCTTTCCAGCGGACCATAGCGACTAGCCTGGTCTCGAAGACCATGCTGGCCGCCGAGGACCTTGGGTATAAGACCGTTGCCCTGGCCGGGGGCGTTTCTGCCAATTCCGGCGTAAGGGAGCTTTTGCAGAGGGAATGTGACAAGAGGGGATATAAGCTCTGTATGCCGCAGCTTGAATACTGCGGCGACAACGGGGCCATGATAGCGAGCCAGGGCTATTACGACTATCTTGCGGGCAAAAGGGCCGATATGAGCCTTAACGGCGTGGCGACCCTTTCGCTGGATATGCTCTCAGAGGGCGAATACAGCTTTATGCCATAGGACAGGAGGAACTGAGATGAAACTGCTTTGTATAGACGGCAACAGCATAATGAACAGGGCTTTTTACGGCATAAAGGCCCTGTCCAATTCCAAGGGGATATTCACCAACGCCATCACGGGGTTCATGAACATCTATCTTAAAGAGACCGCAGAGGTGGAGCCGGACTGTGTTGCGGTGGCTTTTGACCTGAGGGCGCCTACCTTCCGCCATAAGGCCAGCGCCGCCTATAAGGCCAACCGCAAGGGTATGCCCGATGAGCTGGCCGAGCAGATGCCGCTGATAAAAAGGCTGCTGGAGACTCTTAACATAAAGATAGTGGAATGCGAGGGCTATGAGGCCGATGATATCCTTGGTACACTTTCCCATGCGGCGGACCTTAATGGGGACAGCTGCTTTATACTCACCGGGGACCGGGACAGCTATCAGCTGGTCACTGACAACGTTACAGTAAGGCTTGCAGGGAACAAGGAGACCAGGGTCATCACGCCGGAAGTCATAAGGACCGAATTCGGGGTCGAGCCTAGGCAGATGATAGAGGTCAAGGCGCTGATGGGCGACAGCTCGGACAATATCTCCGGCGTCAAGGGCATAGGCGAAAAGACAGCCCTGAGCCTTATCCAGCAGACCGGCTCGGTGGAAGAGCTTTATAAAAGCCTTGACAGCCTGAGCCTAACCCCATCGGTGAGGAAGAAGCTGGAGGCCGGCCATCAGGATGCAATAGACAGCAGGTTCTTGGCGGAGATATGTCTTACCGCCCCGGTGGATACTGTTATAGAGCATTACAAAAAAGGCGAGCCGGACGCACAGCGGGCCAAGGAGCTGCTGACGGAGCTGGAGATGTTAAGGCTCATGGAAAGGCTGCGCCTTACGGGAAACGGTGCCGCTCCGGCACAGGCTGCCCCTGAGCAGAAGGCAAAGCTTTCTTCGCTGCCTAAGTACGAGGCAGGACTGCCCCTGGACGAACAGGCGCTTTCCGCCATGGGTACGGGGACAGCGGCCTTTATTTATGATAACGGGAGCTTGCAGGTGTTTTTCGGGGACAAGGTCTATGTGAGCGATGATGAAGACAGGATCATGGACTTTTTTGAGAGCGGCTGCGAAAAGCTGACCTTTGAGGGAAAGACCGCCTATAAGGCTGCCTTTGATAAGGGCAGAGAGCTGCGTGGACTGAGCTTCTGCTGCGACCTGGCTGGGTATCTGCTCAATTCTATGGCCGGGGATTACACTGCCGAGAGCCTGTGCCTGGCCTATAAGGTCCTTTACCGCAGCGATATGGGTGAGTATGCTGAGGTCAGCTCGGTGCTGCCCCTGGCGGCTAATCTGAGACTTCAGCTTGAAAAGACCGATATGCAAAAGCTGTTTGATGAAGTGGAGATGCCGCTTTGCAGGGTCCTGGCCTCTATGGAGCATTATGGCGTCAGGGCCGATGTAGAGGGGATAAAGGAATTCGGCGTGGGGGTCAAGGCCGATATAAGAGCGCTGACCGAGCAGATCTACACCTACGCCGGGGGCGAGTTCAATATAGCTTCCCCTAAACAGCTGGGGGAGGTGCTTTTTGAAAAGCTGGGCCTGCCGGCAAAGAAAAAGACCAAGTCCGGCTATTCCACTAACGCCGAGGTCCTGGAGGAGCTGTCTGACAAGCACCCGATCATTCCTCTTATCTTAGAATACCGGACACTTTCAAAGCTGGCCGGGACCTATGTGGACGGGCTGCTGAAGGAGGTCAACCCCGATGGCAGGGTCAGGAGCGTTTTCAAACAGACCGAGACCCGCACCGGGCGGATCTCTTCCACGGAGCCGAATATGCAGAATATCCCTGTCCGTAAGGAGATAGGCCGGAATATGCGCAAGTTCTTCATTGCAGACCCGGGCTATACGCTGCTTGACGCCGACTACAGCCAGATAGAGCTGAGAGTGCTGGCTTCGGTGTGCCACGACAGCAATATGCAGGAGACCTTCGCCAGCGGCAAGGATATCCACACCATGACGGCGGCTCAGGTATTCGATCTGCCGGAGGATTATGTGCTGCCGGAGATGAGGTCGGCGGCAAAGGCGGTCAATTTCGGCATAATCTACGGCATAGGGGCCTTCTCGCTCTCAAAGGACATCGGAGTGAGCCAGAAGGAGGCCAAGCAGTATATCCAGAATTATCTGGACAACTTCCCAAAGGTCTCAGAGTTCATGAACAAGACCGTAGAGGACGGCATAAAGAACGGCTTTGTGACCACGATATTCGGGCGAAGGCGCTATATCCCCGAGCTTTCCGCCGGCAACAAGCAGGTCCAGGCCTTCGGCCGCAGGGCGGCGATGAATGCGCCTATCCAGGGGGCTGCGGCGGATATCATCAAGATAGCCATGGTGAAGGTCTATGACAGGCTGAAAAAAGAGGGCCTTGACGCAAGGCTTATCTTGCAGGTCCACGACGAGCTGATAATCGAGGCCGCTGAGAAGGACAAGGACCGGGCCGCTCAGCTCCTGAAGGAGGAGATGGAGAATGCCGTTTCCCTGGAGGTCCCGCTGACGGTGTCTGTAGGCTCCGGCCGGAGCTGGTATGAGGCCAAGGAATAAGAGCATAACAAAACTGCGGCAGGAGCTTTTCCTGCCGCAGTTTTTCAGCTTATCACATATTTTATCCTTGTCAGCTCTTCCAGGCCGATGGGTCCGGTCTGAGCGGCAAAGCCTATGTCTGTGCCTGTGCCGATAGCTCCGGCGGTCATGCTTGCCGGACGGTTTATGTAGACAGCGTTGCTTCCGGTCCTGGAGCGAAAAGCATCGGCTGCGAATAGGCTGTCGGTCATAACGCACAGCGGTCCGTCAAAATCGTATTTCCTGATGTTCTCCATAGCCTCCGCCAGGTCCTCAACGACCATAACTGCAAAGCAGTCGTCTCCGGTCCTGCCGGAATAGTCAGTGCTGTTGGCTGGCCTTACTTTGCCTAAGATATGCTCCGTTATCCCGCAGCCCCTGACCTCAGTGCTGCGCAGCTTCATCTTCTCGCCCACTCTTCTTATAAAGCTCTCTCCCGCATCACGGTGAACAAAGCAAGTCCTTACCCCCGCATCTACGCTCTGTGCCGCAATGGCTGCCGCAGAGATGGTATCTGCCGCAGAGTCTACGTACATACAGCCGCAGACTGCGGTGTTCAGCACCGGCACTGAGGAATTCTTTCTCACCGCCTTTACCAGGCTGCTGCTGCCGAAGGGAATGATAAGTCCGATATATCTCTCCGCCCTCATCATATCCATGGCCAGGGTGGGGTCGGTGTCATCAATGAACTGTATAAGGTCCGGCTCAAGGCCGCTGCGCTTTATGGCGGTCCTCATTATATCAGCCACGTAAAACCCCGTTTTTACGGACTCCTTTGACCCTCTGAGGATAACTGCATTGCCTGTCTTTATGCAGGCCGCTGCCGCCCTGATCGGTGCGGAACAGTCATTTTCGTACATAAAGCCCACTACCCCCACCGGAACTCTCAGCTTTTCCACTCTCAGTCCATCCGGCCTTGTGAAGGCGCCTGCTGTGGTCCCCACCGGCGTGGGAAGGCCGGTGAGCCTTTCGCACATGACCGCCAGTTCCTCCGTCAGCCTGTCATCAAAGGCAACTATCTCAGCGCTTTGCCCTATCCTGTTGGTGCGGGACTCTCTCTCGATGTCCCCGGCGCTGACCCTTGCAAGCTCTTCCTTGCTGCTCCTGAGGATATGGGCGATCTCCAGCAGAGCGTCGTTTATTATCTCTGTTTTCGCAAATCCGGCCTCTCTCTGTGCGGCAAGAGCCTTTTCTCCTATAGTGTCAAAATAAACCACAGTATCCCCCTTTTCTGTAACATGATGACCGGCCGTTTTCAGCCGGCTATGCTGTCCGCTGTTTTTCTATCAGCCCGGCAGCCAGGTCCGGCCTGTAAACGTCCACGGCTTCCTCGCCCTCAGGCGTGGTGATATAAAGCACATAGCCCTGTGCCCTGGTGAGTTTTCCTGTCTGCGCCGCATTTGATATCCGGCCGGCATTTTCAGCCCTGTTCTCAGGGCTGACGCTGTCAAGGGACTCTCTGAGCCGGGCATTGACCTTTTCCAGCTCCATCGAAAGCTGTGACTTCATCGGAAGGACCTCCAGCCTTATGACGTCCCCCAGGGCGATGTCCCTTATCTGTCCGTCACGTTTTATCAGCAGCCTCCTGTCCGTCAGCAGGAAGGTCCCGGCACCCTTTAAGAGAAACAGGTTCAGCAGCCCCCAGGGAACGAGCAGCATCACCGCAATAAGCGCCCCGCCCTTTATCAGTCCGGCGGTCTTCACAAAGCCCTTTCCATAGGCTGTGACCGGCTGTATCATCAGCACCGCCCACATCAGCCCCGGCACCCAGGCCGGCAGGTGTGAAAACCGTCCGAAGGTGACAGAGCGTCCTTTCCAGAGCACCCTCTCTTCCGGCGGCACCATTTTTTCAAGTTCTCTCATAGCTGTCCCTTTCTGTCTCTTTAAGCGGTCCTAACGCCTGCCCTCCATCACGTCGGCAATGAGCCTGCTGAGCTTATCGGGCCTGTTGACCCAAAGCTCTTCGGTGCCGCCGCTGTGTTCTACAAAAAGCAGATACCCTTTTGTATGGGTGAGCCTTCCGCCCTCCTGCGGCACCTTCACTGTGGGGACATGGCCGAAATTGATCTTTGCCAGCTCTATCTTCTCATCGTCTTTCAGTTCATCGCTTTGCAGCATCTTGTTTATCTCGCTGTGTAACCTTTCATGGACCTCAGAAAGCTGCGTGGTGAGCATCGAGAGCCTGGTGCTGACCTTGATGTCACTGACTTCCTCTAAGAAAAGCTCTTTGACGGTCCGGCCCTCCCTTATGAGCAGCCGCCGGTCTGTAAGGGCATATTCCGTCACCGGCAGTACCATGAGCAGGCATATGAGGATATGCCCCGCCATTACCAGTCCTCCCCACACGGCAAGTCCTGAGATAAGATCTTTTAAAGTGAGCATATTCTTCAAATAAAACCTTATGTTGCCTGCATTCAACAGCGCCGTCAAGGCCAGCGGCACTATCAGCGGTATCCTTGAAAAGCAGAAAAAACGGGCTGGTCTGCCTTTCCAGATAAGCCGTTCATCGGGTGTGAGCAGCTTTTTCCACCTTGTCATCTCAGGTCAGGAACTTCGGCTCTCCGTTGAAGATGTGGAGACCCTCGTTGTTTTCAAGATACCTGAACAGCTGTTCACTGCCGCTGTCCCTTGCAAGCTCGTACTCGTCCTGTGTCAGCGGCACCAGCCACAGAAATTCGATCTCGTCTCCCCGGAACTCCGGATATTCAGGCATCGGCAGGCCCTCCACTCTTCTGGGGCTTACGAACATTATGCCCCCGAAGCCTTCGATGAAGTCCACTCCGTTGGAATGACCGTGGGCAAAGAATGTGTCCTTATCCCAGGGGTAATCCGAAATTGCTTTCATCAAAGTGCGGATATCCTCGGTGATGTCGGGGCCGTTCACATCGCAGGCAAAGCCCAGCTCGATACGGCAGCGGTCCCTGTTGTCCTCGAAATAAAGCTCGGTCTTAGGCATCCTGAAGGTGCTTATGCCGGCGGTCATCTCATATTTTACTCCGTCTCTGGTGCCTTCTATTACGGCCCTGGGGGGGAACTCGCCCTCGTCGATGGCATAGTACTTCTCATACTCCCCGAAGAGCTTTTGTGCTGCGTCTATGTGCATCTGCTGAACGTCCGGCCAGAAGTCCGACTCTGCCCAGTCCCACTGGGCATTGGCTCTCTCGGCCCGCCTGGTCATATCTTCCAGTGCCTCGCCGCTCAGCTCATGAGCGAAGGGGCCTTTCCCCACAGCGTACTTAGAATAGCCATAGAACCCGTTTTTTCTGCTATAGCAGGGGATAGCGGCGATCATCTCGCCGTCGTAGTAAAGTGCGGCGGCGTCCCCCTCCTCGAACCAGACTATGTCAAGCTTATCAGCGTCAAGGTCCATGCCGTCGGGGTCGTGGCCCACGAACTCTGCGGGCTGCATGGGCGCTATGCCCGCATTCATTCTCTCCTTGTCCACCTCCTGCGGCGCAGGTATCCTGTTGCATATCCAGCAGGACCTCAGATCGCCCTTCTGCCCTCCGGTCTCGCTGTTCCAGAGGTAGAAATAATAGGTATCGTCCCCTCTGTCCACCAGGGCAGTCCACATCGTGATGGGGGATTCACTTTCAAAAATAGCGTCAACTTCTCTCATATTAACTCCTTATCTGCCAGACTTTTTCAGGCAAAAAAAAGGCAGGTCAACGGTGACCTGCGGAAAATAAAACAAAAAAACTATGTGTAGAACAAAAGAAAGGAGACAACAAAACGGATGTTAAATCGAATATTCAATTCATCCTTAACATCAACTATATTATACACCCTATTACCACAAAAGTCAAGCAATGTTACAATATTTTTTTAGTATACATTCAATTTCGGCGCTTTGCACAAATTTCGTAAAAACCGATTTAACAGTTCTTACAGTAATTTAATATATTAACTATTTTTCCTGAGAATTCATTATTTTTCTTAACAAACGTTCAAAAAGAAGAGCTTAATATTATTATATTTGTGCAAATCTCATAAAAGCTAAAATCTTTGAATTTACGAAAATATTTCAATGAATTTGAAATTTCGCAGGCTCAGATCAGCTTTTCGCCCTTTCCCATAACGGCAATGTCATAGGCCTCGGCCTCGGTCAGGCTGAAAACTGCCAGCCTATTTCCGGTCGTCTCATTGTATATGTCTCTAAGACCAGGACTAAGCTCCAGAGCCTTCTCGCTGTACTTTGGGTCAGTCTCAAAAACTGCCTTGCCTGTATAGCGCAGCCAGTGGCCGTCGGGCTTTGCCGCAGCTATCTCTACCTTTGGTTCTGCCAGCATCTGCTTATAAACGTCCTTCTGGTCTCCCACGCCGAAGAGCACCTTGCCGTCCATCTCAAAATGCAGCCCAAGGGGCCTCAGCTTAGGCTGGCCGCCGTCCACGGTGGCGAGAAAAAACAGCCCTGCTTCGTTTAAAAATTCATTTATCCTGCTCATATAAAATACCTCCGTTCAGATACGTTTATTGATCTCCGCTGCGATGTCGTGCAGCGGCTTGATGACATTGACTGCGTCTGCATCTACAGCTGCCTTAGGCATACCGTAGACCACAGCGGTGCTCTCGCTCTCAGCGATATTGAAAGCGCCCATTTTACGCATATTCAGCATACCCTCGGCCCCGTCGGCGCCCATACCGGTCAATATCACCCCTATGCCGCTGCCCCGGGCCGCATAGGCCACCGAGTCGAACAGCACGCTTACCGACGGACAGTGTCCGTTGACCTTCTCGCCGGTCTCGCTGGTGATAAAGTACCCCTTGCTGTCTTTAAAGACCCTCAGGTGCTTTGAGCCTTCTGCGATTATGACCTGACCGTTCTTAGGATAGGTGCCGCTGACGGCCTCCTTTACCTCCAGGGGCAGACTCTGGTTGAGCTGCTGGGCGTAGAGCTTTGTATATCCCATCGGCATATGCAGCACGCACACCACCGGCGGACAGTCGGGACGCAGTCCCCTCAGCAGTACCGGCAGTGCATTAGTGCTGCCGGTGGAGCCGCCTATGGCGATTATCTTTTTCTCATCACGTTTCACCGAGCTTTGGAGCTCGTTCTTGCCGCTGACTGACCGGGCGATGTTTCTTATGCTCACCGTCAGCCGCTGCAGGAGCCTTTCGTCCCCGGCCTGTCCCGAGCGCCGGCTGATTATATCGACCGCCCCGGCTCTGATGAGCGAGGACATATCCCCCGTGGACTTCGTCACCGCAACTATGGGTACATAGTACTTAGGCGCCAAGTTCATGATATAGGACTCCGGGTCCTTGTCCCCGTCTATATCCACCACCGCCACGGTAGGCTTGTCCGTCAGCAGCTGCGTCCTGCCGTTCATGAGAGCACAGGCCGTCACTAAAGGTCTTGGGTCGATGCTGTCCGTCAGTCCGATGGAAAGCATACCTCTCAGTCTGGTATTGTCTGATATCAGCAGTATCTTCATCAGAGGCTATCCCCCTTTCTGTAGACCGCAGTCTGTACCCTTTTGTAGGGTATATCCATGGGGGGTATCTCAGCGTGTCCTATATACAGATAGCCGCCTTCCTCCGTGGCGCCGTAGAATTTTTTGCAAAGGGCGGACTTCGTGGCGTCATCGAAATATATCATGACGTTGCGGCATACGATAAGGTCAAAGCCCTTCTTGAAACTCATCTCGTCCATGAGGTTATGGTATTTGAAAACGACGTTATTGCGTATCCGGTCGCAGACCTTATAAAGCCCGTGGTTCATAGGCACGAAATACTTCGCCCGCCAGCTCTCCGGGATCTCTTTCAGGGACTGTTCGCCGTAAACGCCCCGCTGGGCGGCCCTCAGTGCGTTGAAGGAGATATCGGTGGCAAGTATCTTCAGGTCCCATCCCAGCTGCCTTGGCCCGAAATACTCGTCCATGCACATAGCCAGATTGTAGGCTTCGTTGCCGAAGGAGCACCCCGCCGACCATATGCGAAGGTCGTGGTCCTTTATGCTCTTCTCGGCCTGCGGCAGGAATACCTGGGTGAAGTGAGAAAAATGCTCGCTTTCCCGCATGAAATAGGTGTGGTTGGTGGTAAGGCGGTTTATGAGGTTGGCTATCTCCCTGCCGGAATTGTCGCAGAAGATGACGCTCATATACTCAGTGAAGTCTTTGAAACCACAGTCCTGTATATAATTGGAAAGTCTGGATTCCACCATGGACTTCTTGCCCCGCAGGTCTATGCCGTAGCCCCGTTTCACAAAGGTCACCAGCATACTGAATTCCCTGTCAGATATGACCATCGTCCGCACCCTCCTTTCCATGAAGTCGAAAATAAGCTTATCAGTCTGCCTTGCAGACCCTGCAATGACATTATAGCACATATTCCTATATTTTTCAAGTATCAGCACAAATAAATCGTATTTTTCCCACAAAAAGCTCCCCGTGAGCCTTTTATGAAGATCTCACGGGGAGCATAAACGCTGTTATTTTTCAGATCCTTGCCACGCCGGATCTTCTTGCGGCCTCTGCCACAGCCTTTGCCACAGCGGGGGCGATGCTTCTGTCGAATGCGTCGGGAAGTATGAACTCAGTGCTGAGCCTGTCTTCGCTTACGCAGTCTGCGATGGCCCTGGCAGCCGCCAGCTTCATCTCTTCGTTGATATCCGAGGCCCTTACAGCCAGAGCGCCCTTGAAGATGCCGGGGAAGGCCACAACGTTATTTATCTGGTTGGGGAAGTCGGAGCGGCCTGTGCCGACTATATAGGCCCCGGCGGCCTTTGCCACGTCGGGCATTATCTCAGGCACAGGGTTTGACATAGCAAAGATGAAGGGCTTGTCGTTCATGCTCTTCACCATCTCGGCAGTTACCAGATCCGGTTTTGAAACGCCTACGAAAACGTCGGCGCCCTTCATAGCATCAGCCAGGCCGCCTCTGAGGTGCTCTCTGTTGGTGAGCTTTGCCATCTCGGCCTGGGCGGGGTTCTTTATGTCATCGCCCTCACAGATGATCCCCTTTGAGTTGAGCATTATGATATCCTTAACGCCCAGGCTCAGAAGGAATTTCGCTATCGCACAGCCTGCCGCACCTGCGCCGCTCATAACTACTTTAAGGCTGCCTATGTCCCTGCCGGTGAGCTTGCAGGCGTTGAGCATCGCAGCGCCCACTACGATGGCGGTGCCATGCTGATCGTCGTGGAATACCGGGATATCGACCCTCTGCTTCAGCTTTGCCTCTATCTCAAAGCATCTCGGCGCTGCGATATCCTCCAGGTTTATCCCGCCGAAGCTCCCTGAGATGAGCGCAACTGTATTGACTATCTCGTCAACGTCGTTGGACTTTATGCAAAGGGGGAAAGCGTCAACGTCGGCGAACTCCTTGAACAGTGCGCACTTGCCCTCCATAACAGGCATACCGGCCTCAGGGCCGATGTTGCCAAGGCCAAGGACTGCGGAGCCGTCGGTTATGACAGCCACCAGGTTGGCCCTTCTCGTATACTCGTAGCTCAGGTCGATGTTCTTTTCGATCTCCAGGCAGGGCTGGGCCACGCCCGGTGTGTAAGCCAGGGTAAGGTCCCTGGCATTATTGATCTTAGCCCTTGAAATGACCTCGATCTTGCCCTTCCACTGCTTGTGCATCTGAAGTGATTCTTCCATAACGTTCATTTTAAAACATTCCTTTCGTCCCGGCTGGGCCGGATCTTTTTTATCTTACTGGTCGGAAAGCTCCGCCCATTCGTCCATCAATTCGTCAAGGCTGGTCCGGCATTCCTCCAGCCTGTGGCACTTTTCGTTCATGACTTCATAATTGGCAGCGACCTCAGGGTCGGAGATCTCGTTCTCTAACCTGAATATCTCCACCTCTGTGTCCTCGATAAGCTTTTCCAGCTCCCTTATGCGCTCTCTTCTCTTAGCGTCCAGAGCCCGCTGTTCCTTTGAGCGGTACTTGACCTCCTTCTGCCGGGTGTATTCCTCCAGTTCGGCGGCCCTTTTCTTTTCGGCCTGAGCAATGGCAAGGCTGTCCTGTTCCGCCTTGATGGCCTCGCTGTAGCTGTCAAAATTCCCCTCGAAAGACCTGGCCCCCTGGGGACCCAGCTCGATTATCCTGCCGGCCACCTTATTAAGAAGATATCTGTCGTGGCTGACCAGGATAATGGTCCCCCCGAACTCAGCCAGCACGTCCTCCAGGACCTCCTTGGTAGTGAAGTCCAGATGGTTGGTGGGCTCGTCCAGCACCAGGACGTTGCCCCTGGTGCAGGCCATTATGGCAAAGCACAGCTTCGCCCTCTCGCCGCCGCTGAGGACGGATATGGGCTTGAAAACGTCCTCTCCGCTGATGAGCACCGAACCTAAGACCCTCCTTGCTTCCTCCGGCGTCATTCTTGGGAAACGGTCCATAAGCTCGTCTATGACCGTGTTGTGCATATTGAGGATATTGTGCTCCTGCTCAAAGTAGGATATCTTCACGTTACCGCCCCAGACCACGCTGCCGGTCCTGTGAGGAATGATGCCCTGTATCATTTTCAGCACAGAGGTCTTGCCGATGCCGTTTGGCCCGATGATGGCGGCGTGTTCGCCACGCCTTATGAGCATATCCAGCTTTTTCACCAGCGTCCTGCCTTCCCCCACGGTCACGTCGCAGTCTGTCACCATCACTATCTCCCTGGTAGGCTCGATGTCGTATCCGAGCTTTATCTTTGGGGGCTTTATGAAGGTCAGCGGCCTGTCCACCCGTTCTATCCTGTCAAGCATATGCTGCCTTGACTTTGCCATCTTTGCAGTGGAGGCTCTGGTCTTGTTGCGGACTATGTAGTCCTCCAGCTTATGTATCTCCTCCTGCTGGGCCTGGTACTCCTTCATCTGCCTTTCGGTGTCCATCTTCTTCCTGACCAGGTAGGCCGAATAGCCCCCCTTGTAGGAGGTCAGCCTTCCCTGCTCTATCTCGCAGATACGGGAGCAGACCTTGTTGAGAAAATATCTGTCGTGGCTCACTGCCAGTACGCTGCCACGGTAGGTCTTTAAATAGTCCTCCAGCCACATGAGGGTATTAAGGTCAAGGTGGTTGGAGGGCTCGTCCAGTATGAGCAGGTCCGGTTCCTCCAGCAAAAGCTTTATCATTGCCAGCCTGGTCTTCTCGCCGCCGGAAAGTGTGGAAACGATCCGGTCCCTGGGAACGTCTGCGAACCCCATGCCGTTGGTGATGCGGTCTATCCTTACATCTATCCTGTAGCCGTCGTTGGCCTCAAAGAAGGCTGCCAGCTCCGAATACTCGCCGCTGACGTTCTCCAGATCCGCCCCGGTCAGTCCGGTCATCTGTCTTTCCAGCTCGTCCATGCGGCGGCGTGTTTTCAGCAGCTTGTCAAAGGCCTTGTGCAGCTCCTCGTCGATGGTGGCGGAGCTTTCCAGCCCGCTGTTCTGCCTTAGAAAACCCACCGTACAGCCAGGGCTGATCTCCACCGACCCAAGGCCCTCGGGGGTGCGGTCAAACCCGATCTCGCCCAATATGATGCCGAGCAGTGTGGATTTCCCGCAGCCGTTTACGCCGATCAGCCCCACGGCCTCGTGTTCTTCCACGGTAAAGCTTATGTCCTTCAGCAGCGGTTCGCCGTTGAAGTATTTATACAAATGCTCTGTTTTTAGCAGCATACCATCACATACCCTCATCCTTCGTTCATTTGTTACCCGGCCCGATAATGCTCATACAAATCAATTATATCACATATTTGCTTGATGCGCAACTATCATAAACTAAAAAAAGACAGCCCCCTCAGGACCTCCCCCTTGTGCAGATTTTCGGCTTTTTGAAGTGTATTGACAATCGGGGGCAAAAATTGTATAATATCTATAAATCTTGCCGGGCGGAAAGAGAAAAAGCAAACAAGGAAAGCGGGGAAAAGCGATGTTTGACAAAGTGTATTTTGACAGCCTCCAGCGGGGCAGCGAGCGTATGGCTTATCTGAAAAACTGTATCACAGAGGCCGATAACGGGCAGGACCATGCCCTGGGGCTGGAGCTGAGACACAGCTATATAGCGGAGTCTATTTTCGGGGACGATAATTTTTCAGCCATAATCATGTTCCCGGAATATGCGGCCCTTTATGATAAACACCCCGATCTTCACGACAGGTATTCATTTATGTTTGCCTATAAGTGGATCCTGGAGGACCTGGCAAATTTCCCGCAGGTGGGCCTTGATAAGGGCGAGGAGCTTTACGGGGACTTTTTCATGCGCTGTGAAAAGATGGGCTATTCTCCCAGGGTGGGATATATGAAAAAGGCCGAGTATCTTATCCCTATGGGAAAGGATACCGTTATGCCCCTGATGGAAAAATTCCGGGCTGCCGACAGTGATGAGCTCAGCGACGGGCGCTGTGACGAGATGTGCCTGGAGATAAAGATGCAGCTGGAGTTCGGTTCTGAGCAGCGGGCCGTTGAGCTCCTCAAAGAGCTTGACGACCAGGGACTTCGCAGCACCGAGGGCCACCAGAGGACCTACGGCGTACTCACTGAGCATTTCGCCCGCAGCGGCTGTGCTCCGGAGGCCGACCATTATGCCGACCTGATGTGGCCCATGATAAACGGACACAGCAACTATCTTATGGAGGTGGGCTTTTACATACTGACAAAGAGCATCACCGGACTCAGTGCAGGCCTGCGTGCCTTCCGCCGTCATGCGCCGATGTTCTTTGGCTGTAAGAACCCCAGGATGTGCTTTTATTTTGCTGACGCCGCTCACAGGCTTTTTGAGAACTTCGCTTCTGTGAGCGAAACGGTGGAGCTGACTTTGCCCTCAGGCTGCGAGATCTATCAGAGGAGCGGGACCTACAGCACCGCCGAGCTTTCGGAATATTTCAGGAAGATAGCCCTGGGCATCGCCCAGCGGTTTGACGCTAAGTTCGGCACCGGATACTATATGGAAAAGGCTTTGCAGACCATGGTATCCGCTCCCGACGGAAAAGGGGCGCCGCAGGTGCAGACCGCCCACTTTACCCGTCCTGCCGACCCGGTGGTGCTTGCCATACCTTTCCCTGATACCGGCGCTTTCCCGGACAACGGCAGGATAGTCTCTCTCATCAGCAGCATAGACGGCTTTGAGTGCCGCTACACCAAGACCGCCGACGAGCTGGGCACCGTTAATATGGATATCGGCTTTGAGAACGGCGAGGAGCTGGATATGAACATTACCCCCATCTCCTATGACCAGATAAACTTCGGCTATGCTCCCCGATCTCTGCAATGCAGGCATTTTTTGCCGGAAGAGGTGATAGAGGAGTATGTGGGCGGGGGCGCCGGCCTGCTGATGGTGACGGCGATGCTCAGCCGTGGGCAGGAGGGCCGGGACCGTATAAGGCTTCTGAAGGCTGTGAATGCCCTTGATACCTGCGGCAGCCGGGTGGTACTCAACCTTGGCACCGCCCAGGCCTATGATATCGACTGGGTGAAGCTCCAGTCAGGCAGCAGCTCGCCGCTGATGCCTATGTATGATTTTACGGTAATGGTGGACGGTTCCACGGAGCCGGGGTATCTGGATATGCGGACTACTGGCCTTGGGGCCCTGGGAATGAGAGAGATCTCGGCCCTGAGGGTCAGGGAAGAGAACGCCGACGGAGTCTACCGCATACTCTGCCATATCGCTGAGTTCATCTCCCTTGGGGGAAGAATGAGGGACGCAGGAGAAAAGCAGGCCAGCGGGATAGTCTACGATAAGCGCAGGATGATGGATATGCTCTGGTACCCCGCAGAGGAGCGGGTGGAGGACTGCGGTGAGGACGCCGCCGGGACTGCCCTGATCTGCTTTGACATAAGGGGCCGTGAGGTGGAGCTCAGCGACCTTGACAGCGACGAGCTGGAAAGGCTGGAGCTTAGAAAAGCCAATGTTTTTTATCAGCTGGACGAGAGAAAGTCCAGGGAGACCGTGGGCCTGGCCCTGAAAGCTTTCATCGAGGGCAGGCTGGAGGAACTGATAATAGGCTTTGACGTGGTGAAGGACGGACAGACCTACGGGGCTTATCTTTCGGCTGAGAGCTGTATGGGGGACACTATAGCGGGGACTTTAGTGAACGTCCCGGCAGAGTGCGGTCTTGAACAGGGAGACAGGGCTGAAACAGATATAAGACAGGTGTTCTTCTGGCGGGCAGAAATGGAGGGCAGCTATATCATGCAGGACGAGGCCTTCCTGCTCGGACGGGAGAATTAACGGAAAATTAACATTAGAACGTTTTCATCCTGAACGGGACGGTTGAAAAAAAGGCAGTTTTCTGCTAAAATAATAGCAAGGGACGGACTGCCCGGAATAACGATCAGAAGGAGTGCGGAAAATGGGAATAAGCTATAACGAAGAAAGCAGGAGCTTCAAGCTCACAGCAAAGGACACTGTCTATATGCTGGCAGTGATAAACGGGGAGTATCTGGGCCACGTCTATTACGGCAAAAAGGTCCCCGATGAACAGCTCAACTATCTTATGAGACTGGAGGAGAGCCCCTTTACCCCCGAAAGGAACAACAGGGACAGGGCGGTATATCTTGACACCACGCCCTTCGAGTACCCCTGTTTCGGCATAGGGGACTATAGAGAGAGCGCCCTGAAGGTCATGGACAGCGAGGGTATGTCTGCCTGCGACCTGAGGTATGTTTCTCACAGGATATATGAGGGCAAGCCTGCCCTGGAAGGCCTGCCGGCGACTTTTGCTACGGAGAAAAGCCCCGCAGAGACTCTGGAGATAACCATGGAGGACGCACACGAAAGGCTCACGGCGGTGCTGGTCTATACAGTCTTTGAGGAGCTTGACGTCATCACCAGGTCCGTAAGGTTCGTAAACGGCAATGACAAGCCTATCAAGCTCACCAGGGCGCTATCCGCCTGCGTGGAATTCGATACGGACAAGATGGATATGATAACTCTCAACGGCTCCTGGGCCAGGGAGAGACATATGGAAAGGTGCAGGCTTCATGTGGGCAAGCAGCTGATAGATTCC
The DNA here is from genome assembly GCA_017478965.1 of Ruminococcus sp. Taxonomy (GTDB): domain Bacteria; phylum Bacillota; class Clostridia; order Oscillospirales; family Ruminococcaceae; genus Hominimerdicola. The sequence continues at coordinate 98,960 of JAFVCV010000039.1, forward strand.
TGCCGGGGCGAGTCCTCTCACCAGAACAACCCGTTCGTGGCCCTGTGCGAGCATAACGCTGATGAAGACAGGGGAGAGGTCTATGGGTTCAACTTCGTTTATTCGGGCAATTTCGTGGCCGAGGCCGAGGTCACTCAGCACGCCAAGACCAGATTTCTCATGGGCATAAATCCTCTTGACTTTGAATGGCTGTTAGAGCCGGGGGAGAGCTTCACGGCGCCGGAGGTGGTGATGGTCTACTCCGACAGCGGCCTTGGCAAGATGTCAAGGACCTTCCACGATCTTTACAGAGAAAACCTTATCAGAGGTGAATATAAGGACAGGAGAAGGCCCATACTTATAAATAACTGGGAGGCTACCTATTTCGGTTTCACTTCGGAAAAGCTCCTTGATATCGCTAAGGAGGCCTCAAAGCTAGGCATAGAGATGCTGGTCATGGATGACGGCTGGTTCGGTCATCGGGACAGCGACAATTCCTCCCTGGGGGACTGGTTCGTCTATGAGAAAAAGCTGGAGGGGGGACTTAGCGCCCTGGTGGAAAAGGTCAACGCCCTCGGCATGAAGTTCGGCATATGGTTCGAGCCTGAGATGGTGTCACCGGATTCAGAGCTTTATAAGGCTCACCCCGACTGGGCCATTCAGATAAAGGGCCGTGACCTGACTCTTTGCAGAGAGCAGTATGTGCTGGATTATTCACGCAAAGAAGTCAGGGACTATGTCTACGACATGATGAGGAAGATACTGGATAATGCCAATATCGAGTATATCAAGTGGGACATGAACCGTCAGCTCACCGAGGTAGGCTCAAATGCCCTGCCTAAGGAAAGGCAGAGAGAACTGTGGCACAGGTATGTACTGGGCGTTTATGATCTGATGGGCAGGCTGACTTCTGACTATCCGCATATTCTTTTAGAGAACTGCTCCGGCGGCGGGGCCAGGTTCGATGCGGGTATGCTCTATTTCTCGCCGCAGATCTGGTGCTCTGATGATACCGACGCCATCGAAAGGCTGAAGATACAGCACGGCACCTCCATGTGCTACCCCTGCTCGGCAATGGGCGCTCATGTTTCCGACTGCCCTAACCACACTGTAGGAAGGAACACGCCCTTTAAGACCAGGGGCCATGTGGCAATGGTCGGCACTTTCGGCTATGAGCTGGATGTTACCCATATCCCTCAGGAGGACAGGGACGCTATCCCCGGCCAGATAGAGGAATTCAAGAAGTATAACCCCCTGGTAAGGACCGGCGACCACTACAGGATCGGCAATATGTTCGAGGACAATACCTTTGATGCCTGGATGTTCGTGGCCAAGGACAAGAGCGAGGCTATGTTCGAGTTCGTGCAGGTCATGGGAAGGCCCAACCAGCGCTCCAGAAGGATACGCCTTAAAGGTCTTGATCCGGACGCTTATTACTATGAGGAGAGCAGGCCTGAGGAAACCTTCTCAGGTGCGGCGCTGATGAACGCCGGCATCAATGTGGCCTGGATCTGGAACGGCGACGGCATCTATGGGGACTTCTCATCTAAGATACTTCACTTTGTGAGAAAGTAAGGTGAGTGCCTTGCTGGACGGACTGCTGGTGATCGCTGCCGTGGCTGTCATATGCTTTGGACTGGTGAGGGCAAGGATAGGTGCGGTGAGGGCATTTTTCCTCAAATACAGCCCCGACGAGGTGGAAAGCTTTCTGAACGGCTATGAGAAAGAGGACTTTTCGGTAAGGGTGAAAAAGGCCTCAGGTGAGACGCTGCTGGTCTGCACCCTGCCATTGGGACGCCGCAGCGAGGTCATAATGGAACTTTCGCCGGAGAAGGCAGGCACCATAGTCACCGTCAGGCCCAAGTTCATACTTGATGACGGCAAAGGTACGGGGTCGAAGTGCTTTTCAAAGCTTTGTGCCCTGATGGAGGAGCTGGAGAAGGAATAGCTTTGTTATTCTGCACCAGAACGGCGGATCGCTTTTGTGCATACATACGAATATTTGATCGCCCGGAAGGCACTTTGCAGCATTCCGGGCTTTTTTTCACACTTATATTATGACGGACGTCAAAACCGGGGAAAGAGAGCGGGGTAGAGAAATTGAACAGGAGGACCAGGGCCGGGCTTGTGGAGAGGGCGGTGAAAGGGGACGCCAAAGCCTTCGCAGAGCTGTATTCAGGCATATATAAAAAGCTTTATTACTATGCCCTGGCCAACCTGGGCAGCAGCGAGGACGCCGCAGATGCAGTGCAGGACGCTGTACTTGACGCATTCGACAGCATAGGCGGGCTGAAAAACGCCGCCGCCTTCGACAGCTGGCTGTTCAGTATACTCAGCGCCCGGATAAAGCGGAAACAGGCGGAATATGTCCAGGGCAGGAATTTCGGAGCAGAGCTGGGGGAGGGGAAAGAAAATGACCTTCCCGCCGAGGACGGAGCCTTCAGCCAGTGTGAGATAGTAGAGGGGTTTTCGCAGCTGGAGGAGAAACAGCGGCTTTGTCTGAGCCTTTACACCATAGGGGGATACAGGACCGGGGAGATAGCCGAGATGACCGGCCTCAGGCCCTCGACCGTAAGGTCCCTGATCTCCAGGGGACGAAAAAAGCTCAGAGAGATACTTGATATCAAAAAGGAGGTGAAAAAATGAGAAGAAATATCATCAGCAGGCTGGAGGAGGAGAACAGCATACCCGAGAGGCTCTCTCCCGAAAATATCCGGGCAATGCTGGAGAAAAGACTTCCCGGGCCTATCATAGGCGCAAAGCTGAACGAGGTCAGACTCAACGGCAGAAAACAGGGACTTCTCAGGGCGGCGGCCGCAGCGGCGGTCATGGTCATAGCCTTCGGAGGTCTGGCCATTTCCGGTATGGACAGGCAAACAACTCCTGCGCCCAACTCTCCCGCAGCAGAGGAAAGCGTGAGGATAGCTGACACACAGGGGCTTTCAGGACTGAGAGGGGCCACGTACAACTCTCTCTACAACTATCTGAAAGGCTCAGTCAGCGAGAGCCATTCCTACCGTGACGGGCCGGACAATGCCTATATCCTCACAGCCGACGATAAGCTTGACGTTGATGATGAGACTGAGATCGCAAGACAGTTTCGTGACTATTACGACAGGTACACGGTCGATGCGGAGATGAAGTCTGTAAGGGTCGTTACCCAGAAGGGCTTTGACTCTCCCGAGGTCGATATGAGCCTTCGGCCGGAGCTTGTAAAGAGCGACGGAAAAACTGTTTTTGTGGCAGGACTAAGCGATATCGCTGCCTATACCGCCGACGGCGACCACACCCGGCGCATAGAAAAGGACTTCTTCGAGGGGACCTATTTCAGAAACACCATGGGTCAGAATGCTGCCTTCCAAGCAAAAAACCACACCCTCAAGCCATATATAATAGGTATGTACCTCAAGGATGAGGTGCTCACGGTCCTTTTTGATTTCCATAATGTGGAGGAGATGGACACAAAGCTGGTGGTGACGGAATACTGCGGTATCTGCGCCTTTGACGTCAGCAATGCTGATGATATTTCTCTCATCTATGAATTTGAGCAGCCTGGCACCCTCAAAGGATCCGGGCTGACGGAGGACGGCAGCCTTGCTATAGTCTCGGAATATTTTAACGGGAAAAGGCGGCTCTCACATTTCGTGTCCTACAAGGAGGGCGAAGTTCCCGCCTTCGCACCCTTCCTGTTCGACTGCGGCAGTGTGGAGCCGGTCCCGGAGGACAGTATCTATATAGCCAACAAAAATGAGAACAGCGCCATGACCTATATGAGCAGCTTTTCGTTGAGCACCGGCAGAGCGGAAAGGACCGGGACCCTGCTTATGACCTGTTTCTGCGAGAGCCTTGTCACCGCAGGGGACAGCTTTTATTTGTGCAACACCTATCTGGGTAAAAAGGAGGATGAAAGGGTCGAGAGCTTTGGGGACGGCTATGCCACCTATTACGCCGACCCCCAGTCGCATATCATTAGGGCCGACTACGGCGATAAGGACAGAGGCATCGCCATCACAGCTGCCAAATACCCCGACAGCATTTTCGGCACCTTCTTGACTGACTGCAGCATGGAGGAGGGCAGGCTCTACCTTTGCAGCAGCGACGGCGCCGTGTATGTTTTTGATAAGGACCTTGAAGAGCTGACGGATCTTAACGGCTATGACAGCGCCTATAACTCCACAGGCTTTAATATGGGGATAATGAAGAAGATCGAAGAAGACCAGATCTATGTCGGTTATACTTCAGGAATACCGGTGCTGGACGGGTCAGATGTATACTACTTCGACTGCTATGACGACGGCACGCTGGGCCTTTCCGCAGGCGGGGGGTGCGTATGCCGGTGCATGGTAGACCTGAGCGACCCCGATAAGCCTGATGTGACCTATTACGACCTTGATGGCAGGTCACAGTCTGATGCCCCGGCACTGGAGGGAGACTTATCCAGTTTCTGGTATGGCAGAACTCTCTTCACCGACCTGGTAAAGATGAGCAATAAGGAATACCTCTCTGTTTACGTACAGCCTAAAGAGAACTATGAAGATCTGGGTGAGGAAGATAATTTATATGAAAGATATCTGGCTCTCAGGTCACTTGACCCTGAGGACAGCTTTACCTATACGGATCATCTCAACTATGGCGACGAGGAACACGGTATGGGGAAGATAAAGCCCCAGGAGAGCTACACCGCCCGGGCCGCAGGCATCAAGGACAGCATAAAGCTCAGTGACGATATGGCATTTTCTTCCATGACAACTGGCGGCGGAGGAAGTCTTGGCTTCTCTACCATGAGCCTTTACAGTAAAGATGCCGGTGCGGTCTTCATGCCGCATAAGGAGAAAACAGTATCCCAGCATGAGATAACGCAGGAGGAATACGAGGCCCTGACCTATGAGGATATGGGAAGGTTCTATGCCGAAACGGAAAACAACGAGGACGGTACCTTCACCACAAGGTACTATTATATAGATGAGATAGAGATAAAAAACAGGTTCCGTGGCTACGGTGTCAGCGGCGGCAGGCTCACCGACCTGGGGGACTTCTCCGCAGGCACCTGGGTCATTTTCGATGACAGGATCTCAGATGAGGTGAGCTTTGTGGGGACCTATTATAAAGACGGCTATCTCTACGCCTTTACCACAGCCACCATGGCAGTGACGGATATGGAAACAGGAGAGACGGTTTTTGAGGACGGAGAAATGATGTAGGACAAAGAACGCAATAAAAAACAGTCTGCCTTCCCGGATAGGGGAGGGCAGACTGTTTGTTTTATAGGGTCGAGAGAAAATACACTGCTCCGTAGATAAAGCTGGCCAGAGTCCCGTAGAGTATCACCGGGCCGCAGATGACGAATATCTTCGAGCCAAGGCCAGTGACAAGGCCCTCGGTCTTGAATTCCAGGGCCGGTGCGGCTACGGAGTTGGCAAAGCCGGTTATGGGCACAAGGGTGCCCGCACCGGCCTGGGTGGCCAGCTTTTCGTAAAGCCCCAGTCCGGTCAGCAGGACCGATAAGGCGACCAGCGTCACCGATACCGCCAGAGACGCATCGTCTTCGCCAAGCCCCGCAGCGCTGTAGATACTGCTGATGATCTGACCGATCAGGCAGATGGCTCCGCCGGTGAAAAATGCCTTTGCCACGTTTTTTGCCAGTGGACTGCTCTTGTCAGCGCTCTTATACATTCTTTCGTACTGCCGGCGGTCAATGCCGGTCTTTTCGACAAATCTATCCATTTCCTGCTCCTTTTTTACGAGAATTTATTAATAATATTTTACCACGGCTGAATATTTTTATACTTACCGATAATAAAATATTGATTAAATATGTACGAATGTAAAAATATGTAAATAAAACTGTGTGAAAAGTAGATAAAATATGGAGTTAGAAAACGTTTAGTTTGTAAGTTATCTACAAAACGCCGTTTATAATTGCTTAATAAACTTTCTGCAATTTCAGATCTTTATATCAAAAGCAGACTATTTGTAAAGACGATATGAACGAGTCGCATTTTTTTACAATGGAACTGTAGGAAAATGGTTGATATGACAGAAAACTTAACATTGTTTTGTGCATATCGGCAATGAGCCTTTGCACGCTCACGCAGCACTGATTTTTCACGGCTCTGAGCAAGAGCATTTGCCGTCGCCGGGACACTGGGGGAAAAAACGTCCGGCACTGTCAGTATTCTATGTAAAAAGGTCTGTTTTTATGCAGGACAATAACAAATTATTTCCGAAATATATATAGATGGAATATATTTACAGCAAAAATGTGTGAAAAGTAAATAAAATACTGAGTCAGAAAACGTTTAGTTTGTGCAGGCCTACAAAGTCTGAATTTTTTGCAATATTGTATTGACAAACAATATTATATGACGTATAATATTGTCAGAACGAAGGTATTATACGAACGTTAATATTATGATGAACAAAATATCATATCCCTTAAAGGGAGAACAAAGAAAGGAGAGAGGATATGGGTATCCCGATAAATGCAGGACTTTTAGACGCCATGGTGCTGTCCATCGTGGAGCGTGACGATACTTACGGATACGAGATCACACAGTATCTGCGAAAGGCGGTGGATGTTTCCGAATCGACCCTTTACCCGGTCCTGAGAAGATTACAGAAAAATGAGATGCTGGAGACCTACGACAAGGAGTATATGGGCCGAAACAGAAGGTACTACAGAGTGACTATGAAAGGCGTAGAGACTTTGCAGGATTACAGAGCTCAGTGGCTGAGCCACAAGAGGAAGGTAGACAGTATATTGATGAATGAGGAGGCAGCAGAATGAACAGGTTGGAATTTTTGACAAGGCTGCGCAGCAGTCTGGAAAAAGGCGGCCTGCCCGCAGGTGACATAGACGACGCACTGAATTACTACGAAGAGGTCTTTCTTGACGCAGGCTTCGGAAGAGAGAACGAAACTGCCGAGAGCCTTGGCTCTCCGGAGGATATCGCCAGGGAGATACTTCTTGACAGCGGGATACACGCTGACGGGGAACCTGGTTATATGATGGAAGAGGCCGTAAGGCCCGAGGGCTTTGAGGAAAAGGGCAAGGAGAGCGGCAACGGCTACACTTACGGCTACGGCGAAAGCTACAGAAACAGCAGTGAGGGCAGCAATGACAGCTCCTCAACGCTGATAAAGCTCCTCCTGCTCATCATCACCTTCCCCATCTGGGTGCCGGTGGCAGCGGTGCTGTTCGCACTTTCCGTGGCTTCTATCGCAATAATTTTCGCCTTGGTAGTAGCGCTTGGAGCCGCAGGCGTGGGACTGATAGCCGGGGGCGTAGGGTCGCTCTTCGCAGTTCCTCCCGTGGCAGTGATACTCATTGGCAGCGGCATGATTTGCCTGGGAGTGTTCGGCCTGCTGGCCAAGCCCGCATTCAGCAAGCTCGCTCCTGCGGCAGTGGACGGCGTGAGAAAGACCGTTAGTAAGATAAGAGAGATACTTAACATAGGGGGAGAATAAAATGAAAGATATAAGACTCAACGAGAAGAAATACGACGATATGAGAAAGTACCGCAACGTCCCGGCCGCCTCGCTGGCCTTCATTATCCTGGGCGTGATAGTTCTGGTGCTTGGGATCATTTATTACAGGAGTTCTGATATGGGAAAATATTATAAGACTAAAAATATCAGCGAGACCTTTGCCGCAGGTTCGGTAAGGGATATCAATGTAGACTTCGCCTACGGCAATGTTACCTTCGAGGAAAGCACGGACGGTCAGGTCCACGTGGAGGGACAGGACGTTCCGGAGGAGCTTGAGGTCGGTCTGAAGGGCAGCCGACTGGAGATAATACAGAAGAAAGACGGCAAGTTCAAACTCACAGACTTTGATTTCAATGCTATGAAAGACGGCAGGAGCCCAAAGCTGACCGTATCGCTGCCCGGCGGGGAATACGGCGAGCTTATCCTTGACGCAGCTGCCGGCGACGTCAGGATAAACGGCCTGAATATCAAGAAGCTGGACGTGGATGCAGCAGCCGGCGATGTGGAGATCGGTTCCTGCACCTTCGGCTCGGCAGAAATAGACCTGGCTGCCGGAGACCTGGACTGCACAGGACTGACCGCAGACGGCATAGTTGATATTGATAACGGCGCAGGGGATATAGATATCACCGAAAGCACAGTGGGCGGCCTCAACATAGACTCAGGAGCCGGCGATGTGGACTATCACGGTACCGTCAACGGCAACGTGGATATCGACTGCGGCACCGGCAGTGTAAAGCTCACTCTTAACAACGCAAAGAGCGATTTTGACGGAAAGTATGATATGAAAATAAGTATAGGCATAGGCGAGAAAGAGATAGAATATCTTGGCTGAACCGAAAAGGAGAGAACATCATGATAAATGAAAAGCGCTTTACCCCGGCCTTCGGGGTCATAGCGGCGTCCGCAGTGACGGCAGCCTTTCTGCTGACCGAGTTCATTTTAGTCAGGACCGGCGTAATGGGCACAGGGGCGAGAATGTATATGGTGGACGGGATATGCAGGCTTTTCTTCGGCACTGTGTCCATGGTCCTGCTTCATAAGCGCTACGGCAAAAGGCTGGAGGAGAAGATGAAGATAAGATTCAGCGGACCTGTGGCCCTGATGATGATACCCCTGGCCCTTTACCTTGGAGTACACCTTTGCTACTGTTTTGTAAGCACCAGCTATACGCTGAAAATGCTCACCATATTTCTTATAAACTGTGTCCAGCAGCTGCTGACAGGGTATTTTGAGGAGGCCACCTCCAGGGGGCTGATGCTGTCGGGTATGATGCCTAAGTATAAGCTGAGCTATCAGGGCAGGCTCAAAATGGTCCTGACCTCAGGACTGGTATTCGGAGTATTCCATATCCTCAATGTCATTTTCACCGGGGATATCTTAGGCTCGGTATGGCAGGGCTTCTGCACTGCTATGTGGGGAATGTTCATAGCGGCAGTTTATATGTGTTCAAACAGTCTGCTGCTGGTGATGGTCATACACGCAGTCTGGGATATCGCAGTGAGAGTGCCGAATGCCTTTATGATGGTCCCTGAGACAGGTCTTGCTCCGGAGGTCATCGAAACGGTGAAGGACGTCATCGAGTTTGGGATAATGCCTGTGGCGGCCATACTGATCTGCATTTTCTACGATAAGATCTACATGAAAAAGGCACCGGTGCGTATAAAGGAAAGCGAGGCGCAGGAGCAGTGAGAACGGTGATAATAAACGGTACGGACCATAAAGGTTCCACCTACCGCATAGCCCACGACCTGGGCATCAAGCTGGGGGGAGAGCTGGAAGAATTCTTTCTGCCCGGGGACTTCGGTGAGTTCTGCGTGGGCTGTACCAGGTGTTTTGTTGACAGCGAGAAGAAATGTCCCCACTATAAAAAGCTTGCTCCGCTGACCGAGGCCATGGACCGTGCGGACGTTATCATACTTGCCAGCCCGGTATATGTGTATCACGCCACCGGCGCTATGAAGGCCTTCCTGGATCACTACGGCTACAGGTGGATGGTACACAGCCCGGAAGAGAAAATGTTCCGCAAGCAGGCGGTCTGCATAACTACCGCCGCCGGTGCGGGCATGGCAACGGCAATGAAGGATATGGAGCACAGCCTGTTTTTCTGGGGCGTGGCTAAGATATACAGGTTCGGCCTGGCGGTGGCCGCAGCGAACTGGGACGGGGTCAGTGAAAAGAAGAAGAAAAAGGCTGACAAGGCCACCTCTGCCATAGCAAGGAAGATACTTCTGAGCCAGGGAAAGGTAAAGCCGGGACTGAAGACCCGGGGCCTGTTTTTCATCATGCACCTTATGCAGCGCAAGGGATTTAATGAGCGGGACGCCCGCTACTGGCAGGAGAAGGGCTGGACCGGGAAGGTCCGCCCATGGAAAGCTGGGGGCTGATAAATGAAAAAAGCACTTAAAGTGACCGGTAAGATACTGCTCAGCATAGTGATACTGTTTGCGGCGGCTCTGCTGATCTGCTTTGTGGTCAACAGGATACTGATGAAGAGCGAGGAGAGTCTCCTTGAAAAGCCCATGGGCCAGCTGGTGGAGGTGGACGGACATAATATGCACGTCTACACCGAAGGCCAGGGGGACCATACCCTTCTCTTTCTCTCCGGTTCAGGAACGGCGGCGCCGGCGCTTGATTTCAAGAGCCTTTATTCGCAGCTGAGCGGCGAATACAAGATAGCGGTGGTGGAGAAGTACGGCTACGGTTTCAGCGATGTGGTGGACTGTGACAGGGACTTTGAGGTGATCCTCCGTCAGGACCGGGAGGCTCTGGAAAAAGCCGGTGTGAGCGGCCCCTACATTCTTTGTCCCCACTCTATGTCAGGCATTGAAGCCATACTCTGGGCGCAGGAGCACCCGGAGGAGGTGGAGGGCATAGTGGGGCTGGATATGGCCCTGCCCAGACACTATGATGAGCTGGACCTTAAAAGTTCCCTGCGTTTTGAAAAGTTAGCGGCCTTTGGCAGAGAGGCCGGGGTGGTAAGGTTCGGCTACCTTGACAGCGCTCTCCCCGAAAAGCTGACTAAAGATGAAAAAAAGCTTTACCGGGCCATCGGCTGCAAGAAAGCCTGCAATGTGGACGTAATGAACGAAGGCGTGGCTATACCCGACGCCTGCAGGCTCATAGACAGCCGGCCAAAGCCTGATGTGCCCATGCTGATGTTTACCTCCGACGGAAAGGAGACAGGCTGCGAAAACTGGATCACCGCTCAGTATGACTATGCCGAAGACCTTACCTCTGCAAAAGTCATCGAGCTGAACTGCGGACACTATGTACACAATTTTGAATATCAACGGATAAGCGGAGAAATAAGGACCTTTACAGAAGGCCTTCAAAAAAACTAAGTGGATAAGAAAGGAAGATACTCATGGAGAAAAGACTTTATAAGAAGACCAACGGACAGATGATATGCGGAGTCTGCAATGGCGTTGCAGACTATCTGAACGCAGATGTGAGCCTGGTGCGGTTAGCAGCGGTTATCGCCGCCTGTGTGAGCTTTGGCACGGTGGCCCTGATCTACCTGGCGGCTGCCGTTATCCTGCCTGAGTTCAACGGCTGACAAAAAACCCGGAGACTTAAAGAAAAGTCTCCGGGCGGTCTTTTTTTCTGCGGCCTGTTCAGTTTTTGCGGTAGAAAACAAACAACAGTACTGTTATAATGAACATTCCCCATTCGGCCAGCAACATGGGCAGCCGGCTCTTGCTCTGTCTGAAAACGTTGTTTATGTAGCAGAAGGTCGGGTCTGCCGGATCGTAGAATATCCTTACCTGTTCGCCGTCACTGTAGGCCTCACGGTCGTCCTGAAAGGCCTGATAGCTCCTGCCGTTCACCTCAAAGTCCGCCGTTGTCTTGTAGTATTTGATATCCACCGTTCTTGCGTGCCTGCCGGAGCCACGTTTTTCCTTGCGGTAGTATTCCTGACTGTGTTCCACAGTCCCTTCCGCCCAGGCCGTACATCTGTTTATATACTCTTCCTCCCGATCTCTCATCCTGAAATAACCCACTGTAGTCATGATCGCAAGCACCATGGTTATGACCGCCATAAATGCGTAGCTGATCCTGCTGGTTTTTCTTCTTGCCATTTCTCGTCCTTCCTTTTTGTCAGATATATTCTCTCCTGTATTTCAGCACCGTGACCACCAGCCCCAGCCCCCCGGAGACGAGCATAGCCATACTGCTGGCCTTAATGTTCACGCTGACCTTGTCCAGCTGGTCGATATAACTGAGCTTCGGGTCCCCTGGGTCGTAGTATACTGTACATTCGTCACCCTTTGCATAGCGATGAGAGCTGGAGCGCCGTGCCTCGTAGACCTTGCCGTCCACCTTGTATTCGGCCTTGACCTTGTATCTGTATCTGCCCGTAGAGCCGTAACTGCGGGTATTGCTGTTTGAATAAGAGCTCCAGGTCTTCTCCGACTCGGTGATGACCCCGGTGATCTCAGCGGTGCAGTTGGTTTCCTGCCTGTTCTCTCTGCCGTTGTAAAAAAGATATCTTGCGCCCTGTACAAGTCCCGCCAGTATTATCACCGTGAAAAATACCGTTACTATCATCATATTGGTTTTTGTTGTCCTTCTTGCCATTGTTCTCCGTTCTTCCTTTCATATTCTCGCATCGTCTTTAATTTTTCTATATTATACCACCCTGCGTTCCATTTGTCAATATTATGAATTGCGTCAGATATGCTCATTATTGCGGGATCTATCCACAGGAAGTTCACCCCGGGAAAGATATTATCGCTATTTGATAATAAGGTCCTTGTCAGCCCATGAGGATTTGTGTAAAAAATCGTTGACAAGGGCCGGGATAACGTGGTATAATATATATATGATCTGCGGCGGGCCTTTGCCTGCTGAATATTACCTTATCAAGAGCGGCGGAGGGATCAGGCCCTGTGATGCCCGGCAACCTGTAAAGGCTGTTTGCAGTCTGTCAAGGTGCTAATTCCTGCGGTAATGTCCGGAAGATGAGGAAAGACAGAATATAGTTTTCTCGGCTCTCATTCATCGGTCAGTGAATGAGGGCTTTTTTGCGGAAGATCAATTTTATGAGCCGGGGGACAGCCCCGAAGTTAGCAGCCGCATTTTTGCGCAAATACAGAAAAGAGGTCAGTTTAAATGAACAGAATGTTGTTTACATCAGAATCGGTCACAGAGGGTCATCCTGATAAGATCTGCGACCGTATATCAGACGCTATACTTGACGCAATGCTTGAGCAGGACCCGTTCTCCAGAGTAGCCTGTGAGACAGTCACTACCACGGGCATGGTCATGTGCATGGGCGAGATAACTACCAAGGCACAGGTGGATATCCCTCAGATAGTCAGGGACACTGTGGTGGAGATAGGTTATGACCGGGCCAAGTACGGCTTTGACGGAAATACCTGCGCTGTGTTTACCACCATCGACAAACAGAGCCCCGATATCGCCATGGGCGTTGACAATGCTCTGGAGGGCAGAGAGGAGAACGCCTTTGACACCGGCGCCGGCGACCAGGGGCTGATGTTCGGTTTCGCCTGCGACGAGACTCCGGAGCTGATGCCGATGCCGATATCGTTGGCACATAAGCTTGCCATGAAGCTCACCGAGGTCAGAAAGAACGGCACACTGCCCTATCTCAGGCCCGACGGAAAGACCCAGGTAACGGTAGAGTATGAGGACGGCAGGCCGGTGAGAGTGGATACCGTGGTCGTTTCCTCTCAGCATGACGAAAAGGTGGGCCTTGAACAGATAAGGGCCGACATCATCGAGAAGGTCATAAAGACCGTGATACCCGCTGAGCTTTTAGACGAGCAGACCATCTATTTCGTCAATCCCACCGGGCGTTTCGTTATAGGCGGCCCTCAGGGCGACAGCGGCCTGACCGGCAGAAAAATAATCGTTGACACCTACGGCGGCTATGCCCGCCACGGCGGCGGAGCCTTCTCCGGAAAGGATCCCACGAAGGTGGATCGTTCGGCCGCCTATGCTGCCAGATATGCGGCGAAGAACATCGTTGCCGCTGGCCTGGCCTCAAAGTGCGAGGTGGAGCTGGCTTACGCCATAGGCGTTGCGAACCCCGTATCGGTCATGGTGGATACCTTCGGTACCGGCAAGGTAAGCGACGAAAAGCTCTCCGAGGCAGTGACAAAGGTCTTTGACCTGAGGCCCTCGGCGATCATAGACGATCTTGATCTGAGAAAGCCTCAGTATAAGCAGCTGGCCGCCTACGGTCATATCGGCCGTGAGGACCTTGGGGTGGCCTGGGAAAGGACCGACAGGACCCAGGCATTGCTTGATGCGATATCCTGATATAAACTTGATATAAACTTTTTGCAGGACAGCATCCGCACATCAGGGGCGGGTGCTGTCCTCAGGTCTGGAGTAAGGAAAAAATGAAAGAAAAAAACAAGCGGCTGGAGTATATCGACCTGGCCAAGGGACTTGGCATACTGCTGGTCGTCTTAGGCCACATGAACCTTATCATCAGCGATGATGACGAAGCAGGCAGGGCCGTGGTCCATATAATATATTCCTTTCATATGCCGCTGTTCTTTGTGCTGACGGGTTTTGTCCAGGGCCACCTGGCAAGACAGCGGGCCGCAGAGGGAAAGATACACAGGATATCCCCCAAAAGGCTGTTTCTCAGGCTCATGGTGCCTTATTTTATATGGTCGGCCGTCTATATGATCGCCCAGTATCTCACTGACCGCAGCGATGCAGAAAAATTATGGGACATGGCTAAGGCAGCGGTCTTCATGTGCGGGTCGGCCCCGCTGTGGTTCTTGAACGCTCTGTTTTTCAGCGAGCTTATCTTCGGGGCACTGAGATATTCCTTAGGGATAAACGAGAGGAAGATAATGGCCGGGGCGGCGGTGCTGTCTGTGATGGCAAGCAGGCTCTATAATGAAAATATGCCGGAGCTTGAGCAGGTGCCACGCTATCTTACCATAGCGGCCTGCCGGCTGCTCCCCTCAGCGTTCTTTGTAGCTTTTGGCTGTTATCTGTACGGCCTGCTGGGAAAGCGCAGCCGCCGTGGGGACCTGCGCAGGGGGGCCGGCCTGGCAGCCCTGCTGACAGTCATGGTCACGGTCTATTCTCCCGGCGTGAATATGCACATATTCCGTTTCGGAGACATACTTTATTTTTTCATGACCGGCGCCATCGGCTCGGCAGCGGTGATACTTATTTGCCGGGGACTGCCGGAGGGACTTAAAGGACTGTCGCTGCTGGGCAAAAGCTCCATGGATATCATGGTCCTCCACTACACCCCCATGCCATTTATCCCCCTTAGCGCCGCTCTGATAGAAAGGCTCATGGGAAAGCCTTATTTCGTTTTCGTCTATGTGGTGACGCTTGTTATGGTCTGTCCTTTAGCAATAGGCCTGAGCTTTTTAAAGACTGCATGGGTGAAAAGGGGATCTGAGTGAAAAATCTCCCCCGGACCGTAGTCCGGGGGAGATACTTTAGTCATAACGGTAAGCCCGGCAGTTATCTCCTGCCTTTTATTATAGGCGAAAGGGGTTTATAGATCACCCCGGTGACAGCTGCGCACAAAGCACCCTTTATGAGAGTGAATGGCAGATTGAAAATGAGCAGAGCCTGTAAAATGCTGCCGGTGGAGGGCAGAATGGCCTGATACATACCCAGGACTCCGGCCTCACCGCCGTACTTGGCGAAAAGCTTGAAGTAGAATGGGTAAACGATAAAGTAATTCAGCGGCAGGCTGATAACGGTGAAAACCACTGCGCCTACTATTGAACCAATGAGGGCGCCCTTTTTGGTGCGGTTTTTCTGATAGATCACCCCGGCGGTGAATGCAAAGGCCGCTGAGGTCACAAAGTCAAAGATATTCCCTACGCCCATGGTAGAGGCATAGCCCTTGATGATAAGGTGGATAAGGTTCTTTATCAGGCACACCATCACGCCCTCCACCGGCCCCATCGAAAAGCTTGCCAGCAGTGAGATGACGTTTGAAAGGTCAAGCTTGATAAAGCCTGGCATGAGCGGCACATTGAAATCAAGCAGATAAATGATGAGTGCCACTGCGCTCATCATAGAGATGAGCACCATTTTTCTGACCGTGAAAAGATCCTTTTTTTCAATAGCTGCATTGTTTGTCATAAAAATTCCTCCAAATAAAGTATTATTTGTCAGAAACGCAGGAGAACAAAATCGCCCCCGTAATGCTCTTACGGGGGCGTACAATTTTATTGAACTGCCGTTTCTTCCATCCGGACTTTTACCGTCGGTATCGGAATTTCACCGATTCAGCGCAGCTCACAACGTTCTGGATCACTGCGGTCGAGGACTTTGACCTCCGGTGTGGAATTTCACCACCCCTGAAACACAATTAGATTTTAAATTGATCTTATATCGGGGCACTGCCCCTGATCTTACGGTATCATACCGTTATGACCTTATCAGTTGTCGCTGTCCTCAGACTCTTCCTCTTCGCTGAAAGCATCTTCAACATCGGAATAATCAAACTCCAGCTTTTCGCCGCAGCCTGGACAGGTTATCTCACCGTCAGCCAGCAGCGCCTCGGTAAGACGTATAGAATCGCCGCAGGTCGGACATATGCACTCATATACCGACTCGCCCTCGGCGTCCTCCTCAGAGTCGCCGTAAACGAATTCCTCCAAGTCTGTCAGGTCGCAGTTGATATCGTCCAGCGTATCAACAGTGTCGTTGAAAGCCACAGTCAGGTCCTCCACCTGCGCCGCCATTTCCTCCAGCAGCTCGCTCATAGCCTTGAGCACCTTGCCCTCGTCCGAGCTTTCCTCCAGTTTCAGTCCTTCCATCAGGCCTTTGATATAAGCAGCCTTCTTGACCAGCTCCATTTATTATCGCTCCCTTCAGACCAAGTCCTTTGCAGTAAAAGCTTACGCTCTTTCCATGTACTCACAGGTACGTGTATCTATCCTTATCTTGTCGCCGGTGTTGATGAACAGAGGAACTCTCAGCTCAGCGCCGGTCTCGACAGTCGCAGGCTTGGTGGCGTTGGTGGCAGTGTTGCCCTTCTCACCAGGCTCGGTATCGGTAACGACCAGCTCAACGAAATAAGGAGGCTCCACACCAAACACCTTGCCCTTGTAGGAAAGTACCTTGCAGACATCGTTCTCCTTCACGAACTTGAAGTTGTCCGAAAGCTCGTTCTTGTTCACAGGGATCAGCTCATAGGTCTCCTGGTCCATGAAATAATAGAGATCGCCGTCGCTGTAGGAATACTCCATATCCTTTCTCTCCACATAAGCGGTGGGGAACTTAGCGGTAGGGTTGTAGGTCTTCTCAACTACAGAGCCTGTGATGACATTCTTTACCTTAGCTCTTACGAATGCCGCACCCTTGCCGGGCTTAACGTGCTGGAACTCGACTATCTGCATTACGTTGCCTTCCTCTTCAAAAGTCATGCCGTTCCTGAAATCACCAGCTGTTACCATAATTTTATAACCTCCATGATAATTGTTTAATGTCCAGCCTATATACCGCAAATAGCCGCCTATACATCTGCACATATCTATACGAAGTATTATACCATACTTCGCCCTTTATTTCAAGAGCTTTTTAAAACTTTTAATATTTTTTTAAAATTCCCGCCGGAGCGTTACTTATTGACTATCTTGAAGCCCTTGTTGGTCAGTGCGGCCCTGATGTCCCTGATATGGCTGTAATCTCTGGTCTCCAGAACCAGTCTCAGCAGGCACTCGGTTATGTCGCTGTCCTCGCTGGCCCTCTCGTGGTGGATAGATACTACGTTTCCGCCAAGATCTGCGATGATGGCCGAAACGTCCTTGAGCTGGCCGGGCTTGTCGGTGAGCTGGATAGTCAGCGTATCGGACCTGCCGGATTTCAGCAGACCTCTCTTGATGACCCTGGAAAGTATAGTAACGTCGATGTTCCCGCCGGACACCAGGCAGACCACGTTCTTGCCCTTGATGTCGGGTATCTTGTTGAACATCACAGCCGCTACGGAAACTGCACCGGCGCCCTCGGCGATGAGCTTCTGCTTCTCTATAAGGTGAAGGATAGCCGAGCTGACCTCATCGTCGCTGACAGTCACGATGCCGTCCACATACTGCTTGCAGTACTCAAAGGTATGCTCTCCCGGCTCCTTGACCTGGATACCGTCAGCTATAGTGTGGACGCTGTCAAGACAAAGTATCTTGTCCTCCTTGATAGACTTTACCATGGAAGGCGCACCCTCGGCCTGAACGCCGTATACCTTCACCCTTGGGTTGAGCTGCTTGATAGCGAAGGCTACGCCGGAGATAAGTCCGCCGCCCCCCACAGGGACCACCACTACATTGGCGTTGGTGACCTGGTTGAGTATCTCCAGGCCTATGGTGCCCTGGCCGGCGATAACGTTTTCGTCGTCAAAGGGGTGGATAAATGTATAACCGCACTCGTCCCTCTGCCTTATGGCCTCGGCGTAAGCATCGTCATAGACCCCCGGGACCAGGCATATCTCCGCCCCGTAGCTCCTGGTCGCCTCGACCTTGGAGATGGGCGCACCGTCCGGCAGGCAGATAACGGATCTGATACCGTTCTTGGCAGCTGCAAGAGCCACGCCCTGGGCATGGTTGCCCGCAGAGCAGGCGATAACGCCATGGCTCTTCTCCTCGTCGGAAAGCTGGGAGATCTTGTAGTAAGCACCCCTGACCTTGAACGAGCCTGTTATCTGCAAATTCTCGGTCTTGAGAAAAACATTGCAGTCCGGGTTCACATTAGGAGCGGCTATACAGGCGGTAGGCCTGATGACCTCCTTCAGAACATTCGATGCGTCAAATACTTTGTCCAAAGTAAGCATTTAAAATGACCTCTTTTCAAAGAATTGTTTACACATGACCGGCAGCCGGCCATGGGGTATATTACTTTCAGCAAATGCGTTTTGATACCGATCTTTCCGCCGAAGTCTTTCCGCCGAAGACCGAGAGATCAGTATATATCCGGCACACAAGTCAATTATATCACCCCCGGACCGAAAAGTCAACCGCTTTTAACAGCCTGAAAGTGGAATTTTTCCATGGCTTTGACATAATTCACAGTTCGGAAAAGAATGGTTAATCAAAAATGCCAAATGGTGTGCTATAATAACAGTTCGTGGGATAAGGAGCAGACAGTTACAGAAAAAGGGGTAATGACATGGAGAATTATGAAGTCCTTATGCAGCTGGCCATCATAATGATGGCGGCCAAGCTTTTCGGACTTATCGCAAGAAAACTCAGAGCGCCCATGGTAGTGGGCGAGATAGCGGCAGGGCTGATAATAGGGCCTTGCCTCTTAGGCCTTGTTCAGCCTGACGAGTTTTTAGACCGCATGGCTGAGATAGGCGTCATACTGATAATGTTCTCGGCGGGCCTGGAGACTAATCTGAAGGAGCTTAAAAAGTCTGGCTTTATAGCCTTTGTCATAGCCTGTGTGGGGGTATTCGTGCCTCTGATCGGCGGCACGGTGCTTTACCTGTGCTTTCACGGTTTTGACGGCTTTGGGACGGATAAGTTCTTCACCGCACTTTTCATTGGCTGCATAATGACTGCGACCTCAGTGGGGATAACCGTGGAGGCCCTCAAGGAGATGGACGTTCTCAAGGGCAGGGTAGGGCAGACCATACTCAGCGCCGCCATCATCGACGACATCATCGGCATAGTGGTGCTGACCTTCGTTCTGGGCTTTAAAGACCCCAACAACAGACCGGCGGCGGTGTCCCTAAAAGTTGCCTTGTTCATAGGCTTCTCATTTGTTTTGGGCTATGCTATATACAGAGTATTCAGGATAGTTGACGAGCGCTATCCCCACACCAGAAGGATACCAATAATCGCACTGAGCCTTTGCTTCGTGCTGGCCTTCGTGGCGGAGGAGTACTTCGGCATAGCTGACATCACCGGCGCTTACATAGCCGGCATAATCCTTTGCAGCGTCCGTGACGCCGCTTATATCGACCGCAAGATAAGCGTCAACGGGTATATGTTCTTTGCTCCCATATTCTTCGTGGGGATAGGGCTTAAAACCACCTTCAAAGGCCTTGGCGGCAGCATGGTGCTGTTCGCACTGTGCTTTGTGGCGGTGGCGATGCTCACCAAGCTCATAGGCTGCGGCTTGGCGGCGAAGTGCTTCAGGTTCAGGAACATCGACTGTGTGAAGATAGGCGCAGGCATGATGACCAGGGGCGAGGTGGCCCTTATAATCACCAGCAAGGGTCTGGCCATGAAGATACTTGACCCTGGCTATTCCACTGCGGTCATAATGCTCATAATAGTCTCCAGCGTGGTAACGCCCATAATGCTGAAAATGCTGTATTCAAAGTCTCCGGACACGTCTCCGGAGGAGGCTGCTGAAAAGGCTGCCGAGAGCTGATGGTAAATAAAACGGCTGTGTCACGGAAGTCCGGACACAGCCGTTTGTTATTTTGCTGAGCTGAGCAGGCCGATGACCTCCTTCATCAGCTCCGGCGAGCGCTGGCCCTTGCCGGTCTTTATCTCAAAATAAGGCTTTTTGGCGTCTACGAACCTGAGTCTGTTCTTATAGGTCCTGACCAGGCTGTTTATCTGTTCAGGCTCCAGTGAGCTGACATAGAACTGCATCTTCTCCCCGGCCTGCTTTATCTCCTTGACCCCCTGCATGGAAGCACGGTTTCGCAGCAGCGCCACGTTTATAAGACCCGTCACGCTCTCCGGCGGGTCGCCGTAGCGGTCGATGAGCTCGTCTATGACGTCGGTGCTGTCCTCGTCGGTGGTGATGGATGCGATCTTGCGGTAAGCGTCGATGCGCTGCCCCAGGTTTTCGATATAGCTCTCAGGTATAAAGGCGTTTATTGAGATATCCACCAGGCAGTCCTCTGGACTTCTTGGCAGAGCCTCGCCATTCTGCTCAGCTATGGCTTCGTTCAGCAGCCTCAGGTACATATCATACCCCACCGCCTCCATATGGCCGTGCTGCTTTGCGCTGAGTATGGAACCGGCGCCCCTTATCTCCAGGTCTCTGAGTGCGATGTGAAAGCCGGAGCCAAACTGGGTGAACTCCCTTATGGCCTCCAGCCTTTTCGCCGCCACCTCGGAGAGCACCTTGCCCCGGCGGAAAGTGAAGTAGGCGAAGGCCCTCCTGCTGGAGCGGCCCACACGCCCTCTTAGCTGGTGGAGCTGCGAGAGCCCCAGACGGTCGGCGTCTTCGATGATGAGGGTGTTGACGTTCGGCACATCTATGCCGGTCTCTATAAGGGTGGTGCAGATGAGTATGTCTATCTCATGCTCTACCACCTGCCGCCAGATCTCAGAAAGCTCCGCCTCCCCGAGCTGGCCGTGGGCTATGCCTATCCTGGCCTCAGGTATCAGCTCCTGGAGCTGTGAGGCCGTGCGGTGGATAGTCTCTATGCGGTTATGGATATAGTATACCTGTCCGCCACGCCGCAGCTCCTTGTTTATGGCCTGGGCGATAACGCCGGGGCTGTGCTCGATGACGTAGGTCTGTATGGGCTTTCGGTCTGTAGGCGGGTCCTCCAGCACCGACATATCCCTGATGCCGCTGAGGGCCATATTGAGGGTCCTGGGTATGGGTGTGGCCGATAGGGTAAGTATGTCCACGCCGGGGAAATTCTCCTTGAACCTCTCCTTGTGCGCAACTCCGAAACGCTGCTCCTCATCTATGATGGCAAGGCCTAGGTCCTTGAACTTCACGTCCTTTGATACGACTCTGTGGGTGCCGATGACCAGGTCAACGGTACCCCTTTTCAGTTCCCTTACGATGGCAGCCTGCTCCCTGGGCTTTCTGAACCTGGACAAAAGCTCCACCTTGACAGGGAAATGCTCGAACCTCTTTATGGCGGTCTGGTAATGCTGCCATGCCAGGACCGTGGTAGGGGCCAGGATCGCACACTGCTTGCCGTTGGTTATGCACTTGAATGCCGCCCTCAGTGCTACCTCGGTCTTTCCGAAACCTACGTCACCGCAGAGCAGCCGGTCCATGGGGGTGTCCTTCTGCATATCTTCCTTTATCTCGGCTATGGACCTTATCTGGTCATCGGTCTCAGTATAGTCGAACCTCTCCTCGAAGTTCAGCTGCCAGTCGTCGTCCTCGGAAAAGGCATAGCCCTTCGCCAGCTGACGCTGGGCATAGAGCTTTGTCAGCTCCTCCGCCATGTCCTTCACTGCGGCCCTTACCTTGCTGCGGGTCCGGTTCCATTCGGTGGAATTGAGCTTGTTGAGCTTTACGCCGCTGTCGTCACCGGGGCCTACGTATCTCGACACCAGATCAAGCTGAGTCACCGGAACATACAGCACGTCCGTGCCGGCGTAACTTATGGTGATATAGTCCTTCTTGACCCCGTTGGTCTCCAGGTTCCTTATGCCTAAAAACCTGCCTATGCCGTACATCGAATGTACCACCAGGTCCCCGCTGTGGATATCGGACAGGGCCTTTATCTCTTCCCCGGCCTTGTGCCTGGGCTTTTTGCGCTTGGAGGACATCGAGCGCATCTGTGTTATGAGGGCGCACCTGGCCTCCGGATAGTCAAATCCGGCGGAAAGGCTTCCGGTCCTGACATAGACCCTGCCAGAGACCAGCTCAGAGCTTTCGGTCATTATCTGAGCCGGTATGCCGCTGTCCTGAAGGTCCTTGACTATGATGGGAAGGGTCTTTTCCGACCCCGCCAGCACCACCGTGCAGTAGCCGCTGTCGCAAAGGGTCCCCAGCTCGTCCTGGAGCACCACCGTACTTCCGCCCCAGGCCGAGGTCTGGCGGCAGTCGGTGTTGATGAGCCTTTTGAGCCTTATGTTGTTGTTCGAGCGCATGAAGGTATCGAGAAAAACGCATCTCATGCTTGTGATAAGGCTCTCGGCCTTCCCGAGGTCGATGAAAAATCCCTCCAGCTTTTTGAAGAGTATCCCGTCGTTATAAAGCAGTTTCATGTCCTCTGAGAGCTGAGAAAGTGCTGCCTTGCCCTTTTCTATGCAGTTGGAGTACTCGCTCACCAGGCAGGCTCCGCTGCCGAAATAATCGAACACCGTGGCGATCTCGCCGTAGGCAAGGGAGTAATACTTGTCAAGGTCTGTCAGCGTCAGTCCGCTTTTAGCAAGGTCTATGTCCTTGTAGATATGCTCCCTTATCTTGTCGGCCAGCTTACCTCTGGCTGAGGCCGCCAGTTTTTCCAGCCTCGATATCAGATCCTCGGTGCTGTCAAAGATTATCTCCAGGGCGGGGAATACCTTTATGCTGTCGATATTCTCCGTGCGGCGCTGGCTCTCGGTATCGAATCTTGCTATGGTGTCCACCTGGTCCCCCCACAGCTCTATCCTCACCGGCAACTTTTCCTGCACGGGAAAGATGTCGATTATGGACCCTCTGACCGAGAACTGCGCCTGGCCCTCCACCTTGTCCGTAGGGGCATAGCCGGCGGCCAGCAGCCTGCGTTTAAGGTCCTCTAAGTCCGTGTCCTCCCCGGTCTTTAGCGAGAACGAGCAGCTCCTGAGCTTTGACGGGGGTATGGTCCCCTGCAAACAGGCCTCCATGCTTGCGCACATTACCCTGCACCTGCCGTCGGAGATGTCCGAAAGGGCCTCCAGCCGCCGGTGCTCGTATTCTCTGGAGATACCCTCCATGTAGGCGAAATTGTAGTCCTTAGCCGGGTATACACAGGCTGTGTCCTCTCCGGCCATAAGATTTATGTCCGAGGCCATTCTTGTAGCGGAGGCCTCATCGTCGCAGATGAGCAGAAAGCTGCCCAGGCGGCTCAGCGCTGCCGCCAGATGAGCCTTGTGTATGCCCGAAACTCCCGTCACTGCCGCAGGTGTGTAGCCGTTTATCAGGCAGTTGCGTATGTCGGGATAAAAGCTCAGTCTGTCGCTTATATCAAAGAAAATATTACTCATGTTTATCTGTCTTTCCTTTACTGTCTGCGTGGCTCAGTTGAATTTGTTCATGGCCTGGTCTGTCTTTCCCTGCACCATCAGCTCCAGGGCCTCGCAGGCCTTTGCGGCAGTCTCCTCCACCTTTTCCATATCCTCGCTGCTGAATTTTGACAGCACCCATGCCGCCAGGTCGTAGTCGGGCCTGGGCTTTTTGCCCACCCCTATCTTTATCCTTGGGAAATCCTCCCCGCCGCAGCAGGCGATGATGCTCTTTATGCCGTTGTGGCCCCCGGCGGAGCCTTTGCGCCTTATCCTCATCTGTCCAGGCTCTAAAGAGATGTCGTCAAAGATCACGATGACCCTTTCCAGGGGTATCTTGTAAAAACCCATGGCCTGCTCCACAGCCTCTCCGCTGAGATTCATAAATGTCTCCGGCATCATTACCAGACAGCTCTTCCCTCCGATTCGGGCATTGCCTACTCTGGCCCTGAACTTATGTCTGTCCGCCGAAAATCCGTATTTTTTCTCCATTGCTCCCACGGTGATGAACCCGGCGTTATGGCGTGTTCCCTCATACTGTATCCCCGGATTGCCCAGCCCTGCGATGATGAATTCCGGCTTTGTACCCCCTGCGTCCTCTCTTTCGGCGCTGAGTTTTCTGAGTTTCTCAAAAATATCCATATCCCTTACCCTCGTTTCAGATAACGCACAATAACCCCGGCTTTCGCAAAAGACGGGGGTGCATTTGTATTTTACAACTGGATATTATACCACGCTGACCGGGTTTTGTCAATGGCCTTTCAGCCTGTTTTCACCGCAAAAAAAGACCCGGTCTGAGTCCGGGCCTTTTGTATCGTTTCTCTTATATCACTGCAGGGGCTGTCCGCACTTCTCGCAGAACCTGGAAGAGGGCTTGTTGGCATTGCCGCAGGCTCTGCAAACGTTGCCGCCTACAGGAGCAGCCGGAGCGTTCATCTGAGGTGCGCCTGCTGCAGCGCCGCCGATCATCTGAGCCTGGAGACCCATCTTGTTGGCCTCCTTCTGGTCTATGCAGTCCATAACAAGGTTCTTGAATGCCATAGCGTCCTTTACACAGGCAAATCTGAGCCTGGAGGAGGTGGTGCAGATCTGTATGGTCGCATAGCCGAAGATCTTGCCCGCAAGGCTCTCGTTGATGGAGAAATTGTCTATCTTTTCCAGATAGGTGTCAAGTGAGTTCGCCATTATCACACCGGTCTTACCGATTATCTTCTTGTCCGTAACGCCAAGCTCCACGCTCATGATGCCCAGCACTCTCAGTCCGACCAGAACAAGGCCTATCAGTATGCCCCAAACAGGATGCTTGGCCACAGCGCCGATGATAATGATGATAAGTGCATAAACAGCAGTCGGTATGACCGGTATCCAGCTTATCTGTGCCTTTGCGATGAGCCTTTCGTTAGGTCTCAGGTTCTTTTCAACGTAATTTCCCATGATATCTTTTCCCCTTTTTTATTATTTTGCCGCAGCTCCGGCATTGATATTATAATAATACTTATTCATCAAAATGTCAATAGTCTGAGAAGATTTTTTTACACTTTTCTTTCCGTTTTTGTCAATAAGACCGTTTTTTTGTACTTCTGTATTTTTAATTCTGCAAATGGGCTTATTTTGGCGGCGAAAATTTGTGCAAAATGACGTGAGATTATATTTGCATTTTGTCCGGCAATATAGTATAATAATGATATATGACTGTGATAAAATCTCATGTGAAGGAAAGATAAAAATGATCTACAAATGGCTATGCACCTATGTTATAAACGATATGAACGGCATCGGGGAGGTCACGGACAAGCTGCCGGCCAGATGGTCGCTGTTCCTGGCCCTTATGCTCGCTTTCAGTTTCGGGGCGTCTTATCTGGCCCTCAGGTATCTGAAAGCCATCCTCCCCAAGGACCAGGGCAGGGAATTTGCGGTCAACGGCGAACTGTCCCAGGGCAAGGCCAGGGGCTGCGGACTGCTGTTCATCACGACTTTTACCTTTGCGGCGGCCCTGTTCGTGCCGCTGACGGTGGAATATATCGTATACCTGGTCTGCATCTACGGCGCTATGCTTACGGGCTATTTTGACGACGCCGCCAAGGTCCCCTGGGGGAACCTTAAAAAGGGCCTTTTCGACCTTGCCATCTCAGTGGGCGTCGCTGTGGACTACTGGTACTTTAACGGCTCCGATGTGAAGGTGCCTCTGTTCGGCCTGAAGTTCCACATACCGGCGGTCATTTTCATCGTGCTTGCCGGGGTGCTGGTCTGGACCTCTATAAACGTGACCAACTGTTCAGATGGCGTTGACGGCCTTTGCTGCACACAGGTCATGGTGGTGCTGGTCTCTCTGGTCATAACGTCCGGTGTCCTTTCGGGGAATATGAGCAGCTCTTTTTTCAGTCTCATACCTCTGGTGATGCTTGCCACCCTGGCGGCTTACCTCTGGTTCAACTGCTCCCCCAGCTCCATGCTGATGGGAGATGCCGGCTCAAGGGCCTTAGGCGTTCTGCTGGCGGTGCTGTTTCTTCTGAGCCGGGCGCCGTTCAGCTTCATACCCCTGTGCCTGGTGCTGATACTTGACGGAGGGCTGAGCCTGCTGAAAGTCTCTTTCATAAGATTTCTCCACATGAAGGATTTCATGAAGAATATCCGCACGCCTATCCACGACCATGAGAGAAAGAACAAGGGCTGGTCTGACACTCAGGTGGTGCTAAGGTTCGTCATTATCCAGGCTGTCATCAGCCTTTGCTATATCGGCGCTGCAAACTGGGCGCTCATATACTGAGTCTTGAATTGCTCTTTCAGACGGGAGGGGACTGAGATAAAGGGCATTATAAAGAAATATTTCAAATATGTGCTTGATGTGGGCTTTATAGTGCTGGTGCTCTTCCTCACTTACCGCCTGCTTTTCAAGGGACAGGAGATCTCAGAGATACTTAAAGACATTCGCCATGCGTCACCGGGCTGGATAGTATCCGGCGGTGCGGCAGTGTTCTTTTTCATAGCAGGCGAGTCCTGCATAATCTTCTATATGCTGAAAGTGTTCAGGCAGAAGATAAGGTTTTTGAGCTGTCTTAAATATTCCTTCATAGGATTTTTTTTCAGCTATATCACCCCTTCCTCCTCGGGAGGGCAGCCTGCGCAGATGTACTACATGAAAAAAGACGGTGTGAAGATAGGTTTCTCCACCCTGGTCATGCTGGTCATAACCATCGCTTATAAAGCGGTGCTGGTGCTGCTGGGCCTGGTCCTTTTCGTGGTGAGGAACGATACTGTGGCCGAGTACGGTGACGGGCTGGGGTTCCTGCTGCCCCTGGGGGCGGTGCTGAACGTTGCCTTCATCGGCATACTGGCCTTCGTGTTTTTCAGGCCTGCCTATGCAAGACGGGCGGGCATAAAGGTCGTAAATGCGCTCACAGGTCTGGTGATAAGGCCGGAGAACAATGAGAGATACGTGTCCAGAATAACCCGTATCTGCGATACCTATACCATGGGCGCCACCTACGTCAGGGAGAATATGCACACTGTTGCCGTGGTGTTCCTTATGACCGTGGTGCAGAGACTCTGGCTGTTCTCGGTGACATGGATAGTTTATAAAGCCTATGGCCTTTCGGGAGTGAGCTTTATAGATATCGTCACCATGCAGGTAATGATAGGCGTGGCGGTGGAGATGCTGCCGCTGCCGGGGGCTGCGGGCATAACCGAGGGGTGTTTTATACTGGCCTTTACTGACATCTTCGGGGAGGAACTGATAAAGCCGGCTATGCTCATCAGCAGGGGGCTGACTTTCTATGCCGTGCTGATAGTGGGCGGCATAGTGACCATGATAGCCCATATCATGGTGATAAAGAGCGATAAGCAGATAAACGCTCCGGCAGACAAGGATACCGGGGGAAAAGAGGAGATAACGAAATGATCGGCTTTTATAACTATTCAGTGATACTGACCTACGTGGGACTGCTCTCGTCGGTGTTCGGCATCACTCAGATATTCGAGGGCAACGAGAGCGCAGCATTTCTTTGCCTGGTGCTTTCGGGCATATGCGATCTGTTCGACGGAAAGATCGCCAGGAGCATGAAGAGCCGGACGGACCATGAGAAGGTCTTCGGCATACAGATAGACTCGCTGTGCGACCTGGTCTGCTTCGGGGTCTTTCCGGCGGTGATAGGGTATCATTATGAAACAGTCTACCCGGTAAGGCTCCTGTCGGCTATGATGATAGTCCTTGGCGCCGTCATCAGACTGGGGTATTTCAACGTCATGGAGGAGGAGAGACAGCGTTCCACCGCAGAGAACCGCAAGGAGTATGAGGGCCTGCCGGTGACTTCGGTGTGCATGATACTGCCTCTTATATACATGGGAAGGCACAATCTTCCCCCGGCGGTCTACCCCTACGTTTTTCAGGGCTTTATGATGCTCATATCCATACTTTTCATTCTGAAGATAAAGGTGAACAAGCCCACCAACAAGGGCCTTCTGGTGCTTTTCACCATCGGCGTGCTCATCTTCCTGGGGTATCTGAAGATGAACCATATCATATAATGACACAGCAGCATAAGGAGGCTTTAAAATGAGATACAGGGACAGACAGGGCCGTGAATACAGCGTTACCACCGGGCAGGACAAGCTTCTGGCAAAGGCCTATGAGTCATATTTCGGCAGGTCACTGCTGCAGATAGCTTCTCTGCCGGCGGTGTCAAAGCTCAGCCGGGCGGTCCTCGGAGGCAGGCTCAGCGCTGGGTTCGTAAAACAGTTCGCTGATGATAACGGCATAGATCTGTTCGACTATGAGCAAAGACATTTTGAAAGCTTTAACGACTTCTTCACCAGAAAGATAAAGCCCGGCAGGAGGTACTTCCAGCCCGATGAAAGAACGCTGGTGTCGCCGTCGGACGGCAAGGTCAGCGCCTATGAGATAAGCGGTGGACTGACCTTCGTCATCAAGAATTCGGTCTACAGTATCGACAGCCTGCTGAGGGACAAAAAGCTGGCTGCAAAGTATGCCGGAGGATATGCCCTAGTCATCAGGCTCAGCGTTGACGATTATCACAGGTATATATACCCAGTCAGTGGTGTAAAGAGCCATGACAGGACCGTAAAGGGCTTTCTCAACACCGTCAACCCTGTGGCTAACCGGTATGTGGAGGTATATAAGGAGAACAGCCGAACCTACTGCATGATAAGGACTGAGCATCTCGGCGACCTTATCCAGATGGAAGTCGGGGCGCTGATGGTGGGGAGGATAAGCAATCTGACCCCCGGTAAGGCAAGGGTGAGACAGGGTGAGGAAAAGGGTATGTTCGAGTTCGGCGGCTCTACCATCGTCCTGCTGACAGAGAAGGATAAGGCGGTCCTGGACGGGGATCTGCTCAGAAACACCCGTGAGGGCTTCGAGACAAAGGTGAGACAGGGCGAGCATCTGGCAGCGGCCAGGTGATCGGCGAAATATATAAAAGTGTAAAGATCATGGGAGAAATATTGCAGCCTGCGGGCGGCAGAGAGGGTGAATAAAGCTTGGCTATACTTGACGTGGGAAAGGTGGACAAAGAGTTCTATTATGATGGCGATGACCTTGGGGCCGAGATAGTTGCTATGGAGGACGGGCGCAAAAAGACAGTTTTCAAGACCTGGTCACCACTGGCCACAGGGGTCTACCTGAACCTTTATCTGGGCGGCAGGGGCGATAACAAGATGGAGACTCTGCCCATGCAGCAGCTTGATAAGGGCGTCTGGTATGTGGAGCTTTTCCGCAACTGCGACGGGTATTTCTATACATATTCATATGAGTTCAATTATAAATGGCCCCGTAACGAGACTATCGACATCTATGCAAAGGCCTGCGGCGTGAACGGCGAAAGGGGCGCCGTGGTGGATATGAGGGATACGGACCCTCCGGGCTGGGATAAGGTGGAAAGGCCTAAGTGCGAGAATGCCTGTAAGGCCGTGGTCTATGAGTGCCATGTCAGAGATTTTTCCATTGACGAAAGCTCCGGCGTAAGGCCTGAATACCGGGGGAAGTTCAAGGGCATGACCCAGAGCAGGACCCGCTGCGGCAGGTCGGAGACCTGTCTTGACCACCTTAAAGAGCTGGGGATCACCCATGTGCATCTGCTGCCGGTGGCGGACTATGCAACTGTGGACGAGAGCAAGCCGGAGGTGCCTCAGTTCAACTGGGGATATGACCCCAAGAACTACAACTGCCTTGAAGGCTCGTATTCCACGGACCCGGAAGACCCTAAGTGCAGGATAAGAGAGTTCAAGGAGATGGTCATGACCCTGCATAAAAACGGCATAGGGGTCATCATGGATGTGGTCTATAACCATACCTACTACACGGAGGAGTCCTCCTTTGAGAAGGCTTTTCCTAAATATTACCACCGGACCTGGAAGGACGGCAGTTTTTCCAACGGCTCCGGCTGCGGCAACGAGACGGCTTCCGATCACCTGATGTACAGGAAGTTCATGCTGGACTCTCTGAAGTTCTGGGCCACAGAGTATAAGATAGACGGCTTTCGTTTTGACCTGATGGCCCTGCACGATATCGAGACAGTGAATATGATAAGGGACGAGCTTGACAGGATCGACCCTCAGCTGCTGATGTACGGCGAGGGCTGGACCGGGGGCGAGTCGCCCATGCCGGCGGACAAGCTGGCCTATAAGTGGAACAGCTACGATTTTGGCAGGGTGGGGCTTTTCAACGACAATATCAGGGATTCCGTCAAGGGCGGGACCTTCAATCCCTACGACCTTGGCTACATAAGCGGCAACCGCAACACCGCATCTATCCTGCGAAGGGGCATAGTCGGGTCGGTGCCCCATTATCAGCTCAGGGACGCTAATGAAGCCTGCTGGGCCTTTGAGCCTACCCAGGCGGTGAACTACTGCGAGGCCCACGACAACAACACTCTCTGGGACAAGCTGAAGATCTCCAGCAGCAACCATTATTCTCCGGAGGACCTTATAAAAATGGACAGGCTGGCGGCGGCGATAGTCATACTTTCCCAGGGTATGCCTTTTTTGCAGCTGGGGCAGGATTTTCTGAGGACCAAGCCAAGGCTGCTGAAAGAGGGCGAGACTCCTGACGAGACAAATATCTACAGCAGTGACAGCTACAATGCCCCGGACTTCACCAACTCCATAAAATGGGGCCGTAAGAACGACTATAGGTGCGTGTTCAACTATTACAAGGCTCTTATCAGACTGAGGAAGGAGAGCGGGCTGTTCTCCATGAGCAGCAAGGAGCAGGTGGAAAAGCATCTGCAATTTCTGGACAACGGCGACTGGAACTTCATCGTGTGGAAGCTGGAGGACGAAAAGGAGTGCTATGTGGTCGCCCTTAACCCCTACAGCGAGGAAAGGTATCTGAACCTGCCCTGGGGGATATTTTACAGAAGGCTGGACGAATTCGGATATGTGGACGAGAACGGCTGTCAGGGCTACGTAAGGTGCGCTCCCATGTCTGCCACGGTCTTCAAGAGAAGGTAAAAGACAGTGCTTTAAACAGCCCCCGGCCCGGGGGCTGAAATTGTCAGATATCACAAAAATCTGCCGCCCTGCTTGACAGGTCAGCCAAAAGGTGATATAATATAGTGGTTGTGAAGAACAACATCGAGGCGTAACTCAGTTTGGTAGAGTGCTTGGTTTGGGACCAAGATGCCGCAGGTTCAAGTCCTGTCGCCTCGACTTCTGAGGCCTGAGGGCCGTATCCGCCTGCTATCGGTTTGATGTGCAGGGCGGTTTAGTTTGACGGCGGCTTTTGTTTTTTTTCGCCGCTGATGTTGCCGATGCGGCAAAAAATGAATAAAATGAAAACAATCAAAAAAATACTTGACAATCAGAGACTGTTGTGATATAATAAATAAGTCGTCAGGAAGATGACACGAAGATTTCTCGGTTTTAAAAAATGAATTATAGAGCCGTGTAACGGTTCGGCAGAGCATTTGCTGGTGTAGCACAGTTGGTAGTGCAGCTGATTTGTAATCAGCAGGTCGGGGGTTCGAGTCCGTCCACCAGCTCCAGAATTCATTCGGGAAATATTTCGGGTGAATTTATGGGAGAATTCCCGAGCGGCCAAAGGGGGCAGACTGTAAATCTGTTGTCTTCGACTTCGATGGTTCGAATCCATCTTCTCCCACCAGAAACGCCCCGCAGTGAAAGCTGCGGGGTTTTGTTATTGTGATAATATCCCTATGGAGCCGTATCCTCCGCACTTGCAGTGCGGGGGATCTTTTTATGCCTTTCTCACCGTCTCAGGGAGCGATGCGGTCTTTCGGACCGCAGTTTTTTCCTGTATGTTGCAAATCCGGTCAAGACGTGATATGATATTTTTAAACACATTGTTAAATCCGCCGGTCCATTCCTGTAAAAACATTATTGTTCATTATCGGCGTGATGTTGTTAACAGTAATTTTATTTTCTGCATTATCACAGATCTGTGCCTGCGGCCGTTTTTATTAATGACCGGGTATTTCTGATGCAGATGACTATTGGAGTTGATATATATGCTGTACATATGTCTGGCGTTATTGGCTGACAGTTCTGACGAGGAGTCGTTTACTGAGCTGTACAAGAATTACAGAGAGAAAGTATATAAGATAGCGTTTAGAGTTCTGAGAAACGAACAGCTTGCCGAGGACGCAGCCTCTGAGGCCTTCATTCGTCTGGCGAAGAATTACGATAAGATCAGGTCGCTGGAGCCTCCTCAGCTTGAATATTACGTGATCTTAGCAAGCAGGAGCAGCGCTTTGGACATGATGAGGAAGGAGATGAAATATATGGGAAATACGGAATATAATGACGAGCTGATGCTGGACAACAAGAGTATCGAGGACTACGACCAGTTCTATCTGAAAGAATGTATAAAAAAGCTCAGCTTTCAGGACAAGGAGATACTGTACCTCAAATTCAACTGTGAACTGGACTACAGTGCTATATCAAACTACAAGGGCATCACCGCTGCAGCCGCCAGGAAAAGGCTCCAATATGCGAAGGAGCATCTGAGGAAACTGCTTGAAAACGGAGGCGAAAGCTATGAATGATTACAGTATCCTGAAAAATGCCCTTGGCGAGGTCTTTGAGAAGGAACTTGATAGTTTTGCCAAAGAGGCCTATTCATTGCCCGACCATGTTTTTTCTGAGAAATTCAACAAGAAAATGGACAGGCTGATAAAGCGCCGTTCAAGATCGTACTACAAGTTCATAAATACCGCAGGAAAGAGAGCGGCCTGCATAGCGGCCGTAATAATCATTGCGTCTATGAGCCTGCTGACAGTCAGGGCTGTCCGTGAAACAGTTTACAGATTTCTTGTCGGGATATTCGGCGACCATACCGAAGTGGCCGTGGAGAGCGACATGGGAGATCACCCTAAAACTATCGAAACGGAGTATTATCTCGACGGTCTGCCGGAGGGATTTGAGCTGGTGGAGCACAGTTTTAGGGAACTCAGGTGTTTTACTATGTTTGTTAAAGGCGATGAATTCGTAATTTTTGAGCAGCATACGGCTGACCAGTATCAATTTGTTTTTGATAATGAACATTCTGAGTATTATGAAGTCCCTGTCGATGAAGATATCATCTTTTTTATTCGTTATGATATGAAAGATAATTCTTATTCTGTAATATGGGAAAATGAAGAATATGTTTTTAAAGTACACAGCAATATAGATAAAAATGAGGTGATAGAACTGTGCAAGAGCACGAAAATAAAAGAATAATATCACAAATCGGCTGAATAAGTCGTTATGACTGGCAGGTAAGGAGAAGATCTTTGCCTGTCAGTTTTTTTGAAAGGGGGGGAATGATAATGCTGCGTAAAGTCTTCTCACTCGTTTCGGCTCTGGCGCTCATCGCCACCATGAGTTTTTCTGTTTCTGCTAATGAATTTGATACTATTATTGACGACGGACCTATCATAGAGGAATACTCATACACGAGCTCAGCGACTATCGGCTTTGGAATCGTAAATAAGCAAGCTACCTGCGACTGCTCTCTTATTGGCTATTCCGGCACTACAACGAAGATAACCGTTACCCAGACGCTGCAAAGGAAGGACGGCAATAGCTGGTATGATGTTACAAGCTGGAGCGACACATTCTACAACTGGTACTGCAATTTCGCTAACACAACTACACTGCCCAGCGGTACATATCGGCATAAAACTGTCTTTAAAGTCTACAGCGGTTCATCTTATGAGACCATAACGTTGTACAGTGTTGAAGACTCGTGCTGAGACTTACCCAGGGAGCATACGGAAAGTATGCTCCCTCAGTCTGTATAAGGACCCCATATCCGGCTCTGGATATGGGGTCTTTATCTATGTCAGATGAGACAGGGCATATTTTTTGCTTTTGCTCTCCCGCCTACTTGAAAAACTGAGGGAAATGTGCTATCATATCCATATCAGACGGCATGGGGCACCGTATACCGTAAAACGGGGAGGATACAAAGGAGTGAGCAGGAACATGAGCGGCCGCAGGAAAATATGCCTTGTCACAGCTATGGCCGAGACTACCCACGGCATGAGGCTGGCCAGGGGAGTAGGGGCGCAGTGCGAAAAATACGGCTACGATATGGTGCAGTTCGCATCTATGATAAACCTGGATTTTGAGCAGGTCAACTATGTGGATGGCGAGCGCAGGGTCTATGATCTGATCGGGTTCGGACCCTTTGACGGGATCGTCCTTGACACCGTCAGCCTTTTTTACGGCAACAGCGATGAGCTGACGGCCCGCCTGTATAAAAAGATAAAGGAGCAGACCGATGCTCCTGTGGTATGCGTGGGTATACCTTACGGGGACCTTCCCACCGTGGACGGCAGCAACGAGCCTATGTTAAGGGAGCTTTGCCGCCACGCCATAGAGGTCCACGGCTGCCGGGATATCTGCCTGCTGACAGGCGCAAGGGGGAACCATGAGGCCGAGCAGCGTCTGGAGATAATGCTGAGGGCAGTTGAAGAGCTGGGCGGCAGGGTCAGGCCGGAGCATATAAGGTACGGAGATTTCTGGTACACCTCCGGAGAACAGCTGGCAAGGGACATCGTTTCGGGGAAGATAGCGAAGCCCGATGCGGTCATCGCTGCCAGTGACCATATGGCCTTGGGGCTCATGCAGGAGCTTTCAAGGCTCGGCAGGGAGGTGCCGGAGTATATGGTGGTCCTTGGCTTTGAGGCAAACGATGTGGCCGCACTGAACAGGGTGCCCCTGACTTCGGTGGAATCAAACTTCACTAAGTGCGCTGCCGACGCCGTGGACTACATAAGGGCGGCCATCGAGCCGGAGGAGCCTGTACTGCCCTATGAGCCGGACCTGAGCGATATGCTACATATCGGCAGCAGCTGCGGCTGCAAAGCGGACGTGAACAGGTACATGGAGACTTTCCGCAGCAAGCTCTATTACACCGAGCGAAATTACACGCCGGACGTTTTTGAGGACAATATCGACATCGGCCTTATGATGGAGAACTATATCCCGGAGCTGCTGACCTCGTCCCAGACCCCGCAGGAATGTCTGATGAATATTTATCTGACGACCTATGTCTGTTCGCCGTATGTGAATTTCTTTCTTTGCATGAGAAAGGACTGGCTGAGCGATGAGGCTGACCTTAACAATACGCCCCTGGGGGATATGGAGATAGCTGTGGCAAAGTCCAACAACGGTATGCTGGATATCAATAAGGAGGAACAGAAGGTATCCTTCGATGCGAGCCTGATGCTCCCGCAGATCTTTGAGGAGCATGACAGGCCGTATGTATACTATTTCACAGCCGTGCATTTTCTGGACAACACCTTCGGCTATGCAGTACTGCAAAGGGAGTTCAAGGATATCGGAAAATTCAATCTGGTCTACCGCAACTGGATAAGGTTCGTCAGCAACGCACTGGAAATGGTCAGGTCAAAGAACCGTTTCGTGGTCCTTTCCAGTCACGACAAGATGACCGGCCTGCTGAACCGCCGTGGTATGTATGACCGGCTGGAAAAGCTCCTTGGCAGGATACAGCCCGGGGAGAGACTGTTCGTCTGCGTGGCGGATATGGACGGGCTGAAATATATAAACGACAATTTCGGCCACCATGAGGGCGACTTCGGTATAAAACTGTTGGGCCGGGCAGCGGACGCTGTTAAAAATAAGGAGGACCTTTGTGCCAGGACTGGCGGCGACGAGTTCGTCATAGCGGGACTTTGCAGGGACTTCGACCGTGAGGGATATGAAAAGCGCTTTTCAGCTGAACTTGACTCTTTGAGCAGGCAAGCCGGCAAACCCTACCCCATAACGGCCAGCATTGGCATCGCCGTGGGCGAAAAGGACGCTCCGCAGGATTTCGAGAACCTTTTTTCCAAGGCCGATGAGGATATGTACAGGTATAAAACGGAGCGGAAAAAGCAGCGCAGCTAGTACAGCGGACAGGAAATAATTAGAAAAAACGTGATTTTCTCCAAAATATACCTGCATTAACTGTGACTATTGTGGGCGAAACGCTATTGACATCGGACCGCTTTTGTGGTATAATGTACACAAGTTCGGCGGCTGCGGCGGCGTCAGTATACTGTTTTTGCCCGGTGCTGCGCTATAAAATGATGAAAGTTAATGAATTGTTAACAGAAAATTCATCATTGGCAGCTCTGTGCGTATTATAATAGGAAATGACGACGACTGTCAGTCGGTGGAGAAAAAGAGTCTGCGGCCTTTACCCCGGCGATGGAGAGATCGGGCGGCTAAAGATCGAAATTATGAAAATGATTTTGGGAGGAATTAACAATGAATAAGAAACTTTTTGCTTTCCTGGCATCTGCGGCTATGATGATAAGCGCTGTGCCTTCGGTAGCAGCAAGCAGCGATGACGCAAGCAGTATAGAATGGTCTCCGGATAAGGAAGTTACCTTTACTTATTCCGAGGGCGTAGAGAACAGCGATGGCAGCTATACTTTTGACGTTACCATCAACGTTCCTGTACCTGCAAAGGTAATACAGTTCGCTTATGAGATGGAGAAGGGTGAGTTCGTAAGCTTTGTTCTTGACAATGCTCACGTTGACGATGATGATAAGGCTCCCAGCCAGTTCCCTTTCGGGTACTCGCTCCAGTTCGGCGAGACTACTACTGGAGGCGATAAAACCTATAAGAATACAATTACTGGTTCTGTTGCTCCCAATCGTGTGAAGAAGCTGGTAAATCCCGTTGGCGAGACCAAGCTGGGCAAGCTCACTGCAAAGCCCGCAGAAGACGGCAGCATAGTACTGAGCTACGTAAACGCATACAATATCGTTACATATGATATAAGAGATGCTGATGGCGAGCTTGTTAAGACCTACAGAGCTAAGTTTGCAGGTGCAAGCGCTAATACCGCTGCTCCCTCAGTTACTCTGAAAGACGCTGACGCTACTGACAGCTCTGTTCCTGACAGCTCTTCCGAGCCTGAGAGTTCTGTAGTTTCCGAGCCTGAGAGCTCTGCATCTTCTGCACCTGAGAGCTCTGCATCTTCTGCACCTGAGAGCTCAGCTGCAAGCAGCTCTTCCAGCTCTGAATCAAGCAGCTCTTCAAGCAGCAGCTCTTCTTCCAGCAGCTCAAGCACTGCTTCTTCCAGCAAGGCTTCCTCTTCCAGCAAGGCTTCTACTTCCAGCAAGTCTACCACTAACCCCAATAACAACGTTAACACCGGCGCTGCATCTACCGCAGTGGTAGGTCTGGCTGCTCTGTCAGCTGCTCTGGTCGTTGTTTCCAAGAAGAGAAAGTAATTTAAGCTGATAACGACTGACAAATATTTACGGCAGGACCTGGCGTCCTGCCGTTTTTTGTTGACAAAGGGCCGAAGATGGGCTATAATGGAATAAAGAAATAAAAGGGGGCGTCGTTTTTGGATAAAAGAAGGCTTTTTGTCAGACTGACTGCGGTGATGATCGCAGTCTGCGGGGTCATATTCTGCCTGGGAGGCTGCGCAGGGACCGGGACGGGGGACAGCTCGGTCTATACTGGCCTGACCAT
This sequence comes from Ruminococcus sp., assembly GCA_017478965.1. Lineage (GTDB taxonomy): Bacteria > Bacillota > Clostridia > Oscillospirales > Ruminococcaceae > Hominimerdicola. The sequence goes on from JAFVCV010000039.1 coordinate 136,241, forward strand.
CTTTGAGGACGATGGACCGCAGACGAGTGCCGAGATCGTGGATAAAAAGGCCTCATCGGCCGAGACTGCCCCGACGGAAACGACTGCGGCTAAGAAGACCGGAAAGGCAACTACAGAGAAAACGACCGTCACAACGACCACTACAGCTGACACGGAGGACAGCGCTCCCTGGGTGGATTACAAATTCCGCAATAAAAAGCTTCTTGACCAGCACTATGAAAAACATGGCCGTGATATGGGCTTTGAGTCCGCCAGGGACTATGAGGAGAGCGCCAGCGAGGTGGCCAACGACCCCTCCGCCCTACACAAGACCGAGGCTGAGGACGGCGACGACATCTACTACATCGAGGCTACCAACGAGTTCGTTGTGATCTCCACGGACGGTTATATACGTACCTATTTTCTGCCCGACAAGGGCAAGGCATATTACGACAGACAATAAAAAGCGCTCTTTCTCCCTCCGGGGGAAAGAGCGCTCTTGGTGTTAATTCTGGCCGTAATAGGCGTTTTTACCGTGTTTTCTCAGATAGTGCTTGTCCAGCAGCTCCTGCTGCATAGGACCAATGTCCGGGGTCAGCATAAGGGTATGGAAGTTCATGAAGGCCGCCTCCTCCAGGACCACAGAGTTGTGAACGGCGTCAAAGCTGTCAGTTCCCCAGGTGAACGGACCGTGGCTGTGGACCAGAACTGCGGGGACAGTCATGGGGTCAATGCCCTGGAAGGTCTCCACGATGACCTTGCCTGTCTCCTTCTCGTATTCCCCGGCGATCTCCTCCGGGGTCATTTTCCTTGTGCAGGGTATCTCGCCGTAGAAATAATCCCCCTGAGTGGTCCCCAGGGCCGCAACGCCCCTGCCGGCCTGGGCGAAGCTCACGGCCCACTTGCTGTGGGTGTGGACTATGCCGCCTGCCTCCGAAAAGGCCTTATAAAGCTCCAGATGGGTGGGGGTGTCGCTGGAGGGTTTGTAATGGCCCTCCACTACCTTCCCGCTCTCCAGGTCTACCACTACCATATCATCTGCTTTCATATTTTTATATTCAACACCTGATGGTTTTATTACCACCAGCCCAAGGCTGCGGTCTATCTCGGAAACATTGCCCCAGGTGAATTTCACCAGCCCATGTTCAGGCAGCAGCAGATTGGCCCTCAGGACCTTTTCTTTCAGTTCTTCAAGCATCTTTGATCTTCTCCTCTCTCAGATCTCTCCCAGCAGGCGCTGAGCGTCAAGACCTTTTTTGTAGCGTTCCATATATTCATTCCAGCCCTCCTGGCCCTTGGCGCTGGGCTTGAGGGTAGTTTTTTCCATACATGAGAAGACCCTGTCGTCCAGCCAGTCTGCCAGGGACTTCTCACAGTTTTCAGCGTTATAAGCCGCCAGAAGAGCCATTCCCCAGGCCCCGCCCTCGCCGGCGGTAGACATGACGCTGACTTCGCTGCCAAGTGCGTCTGCTAAGATCTGCTGTGCGGCGCTCCTGACTTTAAAAAGTCCTCCGTGACCGGTAAAGCTTGCCGGCGAAACCCCTTCTTTCCCGAAAAGGATATCGTTGCCGGCTTTCAGTGCAGCCATTGCGCCGTAAAGCTCCGCCCTGATGAAGTCGGAAAGTCTCATGGGGCTGTCAGGGCTGCGGAAATAGGCCGGACTGCCCTTCTCGACCCCGGTGACAGGTTCGCCGGAAATGTAGTTGTATGAGGTTATCCCTCCGCAGTCCGGGCTGCCGTTCATGGCGTTGGTATAAAGCAGCTCATAGATCTTGGAGATGTCAGTTTCATGGCCGCTGAGTTTTGCGAACTCAGCGAACATAGCTACCCACTTGTCAAGCTCTCCGCAGCAGTTGTTGCAGTGGACCATTGCCACATCGGCGCCGTCCGGAGTGGTAACTACATCTATCTGGGGATAGCAGCCCTTCAAAGGTCTGTCAAGGACCATCATAGAGAATATCGAGGTCCCGGCGGAAACGTTGCCGGTGCCGATGCGCACGGAATTAGTGGCGGTCATGCCAGTGCCTGCGTCGCCCTCAGGAGGTGCAGCCTTGCAGCCGCTTTCCAGGTCCCCCGCCGGGTCCAGAAGTCCGGCGCCTTCCTCAGTCAGCACGGCGCTGCCCTTTCCGGCCTTCACTGCCTTGGGAAGTATCTTCCTTATGTCCAGCCCGGAGGTCTTCACCTCGTCAAGGGCTGAGAATTTATCCAGCATCTCTTGGTCGTAGTTCCCGTCTTTTATGGGGAACATACCCGAAGCGTCGCCTATGCCCAGCTCCCTTATGCCGGTCAGCTGATAGTGTACCCAGCCCGCCAGGGTGTTAAGGCTGGCGACCTCCTTCACATGGTCCTCACCGTTCAGTATGGCCTGATAGAGGTGGGCTATGCTCCATCTCTGAGGGATATTGGTACCGAAAAGAGCGCTGAGCTTACCGGCGGCCTCAGCTGTTACAGTGTTTCGCCAGGTCCTGAATGGAGTCAGCAGCCTGTCCTGACTGTCAAAGGCCAGGTAGCCGTGCATCATGGCGGAAATACCAATGCCCATCAGTTTTTTCGGCACGGTGCCGTATTTCTCATAAACGTCCCTTTTCAGGTCGGCATAGCAGCTTTGCAGGCCGGACCGTATGTCTTCCTCAGAGTAGGTCCATATCCCGTTTTCCAGCCTGTTCTCCCAGCTGTGGGACCCTTCGGCTATAGGGGCGGTGCTTTCGTCGATAAGGCAGGCCTTTATCCTTGTCGAACCGAACTCTATGCCCAGCCAGACTGCGCCTGCGGCGATCTTGTCTTTTACTTCGATCATTTTTTCTCACCTTGTCTTTCGTTTTATTTTCTGCCGTAAGGCATTTTGTGCTGCTGAAAATATTCCTCGGTCTTTTCCCGTGGCGAAGCGATCTCCTCAGGGTGATCGGCGGTGAATATCTTTTCCATATCAATGTTCTGTATCCCGGTGTGGGTCATGTTCAGCTCCTTGAGGATATCCGACCTGTTCATACCCGACATATTCTGCTCTGCTCTTCTGCTGTCAAAGGGAAAACTTGGAAGTCCTCTCAGGAACTCGATGTCGGTGCAGATCTTTTGCAGGCGGAAACAGGCGTAGATAATGAAAACTTCCATGGCCAGGGGCTCGGGGGAAACTACGTCATATATAAGCTCCACCAGTAGTCCTGCCGCCGGCATCACAAGACATATGGCCCAGTGCTTAGGCGGCTTTGCCCCCAGCATCATAAGTCCCGCACAGGCGAAAGCCACGTAGTAGAGAAACGCTCCCACTCCGGTGGACGGGGAACTCTGAAAGCCGCTCATCTCCATGCCGAAAAAAGCCCCCCAGCCTAAGACCCCGTAGATCAATATAGCAGGCGGCAGGAAGAGCCAGGTGATCCTGGAGAAAAGCCGCTGTCTCCTGACAAGAGAACTGTAGATGTTCCTAAGGTCCTCGTTGGGCATGGTCTGCCATTCTTCCCTGAAATCTTCAGTCATCATAAGTATCCCTCCTCACGGTGCAGTCCCTTCTTTGATTATAGCATATTTTTTAATGAATGTGAATAACCAAAACATCTTTTTTGTATAACTTTTTGCGCAAAAAAACAGACCTTCCCATCGGCTCCGGTCTGTCATAACTGCCGAATTTTTAAATTATTGTCAGCTGTTATCAATAAATGAAAGTTTTATAGTAATTTTACACAAAAGTAAAATGAAAAATAATTGTGAATAAAAGCCGGACCATCATGGAAAAAACAGGGTCCTGAGTCAAAAATTCAGCGAGTTGTATAAAAATCGTGAAAAATATTTGTTTGAAATACACAAAGGCGAAACAAGGATACAAAAAAGTAAAATCTTAAACGTTTTAGCTACTTGACAAACCCGGGCTTAATTGTTATAATTATTTGTAGCACAGTATGCCCTTTTGGCAATTTTTCATAAAAAATACGGTAAAATGCACTGGTTTGGCGCTCGGTTTTTGAACAAAATTCACAGTGCCGTCAGAGCACATCTCAGCATATCGACCAGGCTGACCAAGGCCCGGACGAATGTTAAAATTGCACAAATATCAAGGCGGCTGCATAGTGACAGCTTTGCCGGCAGGCAGGGAACTGCCGGGCAGAGGTATGCTGTCGGTCTTTTATGACCATTCTGGATATTTCTACCATGCGGGCGCATGGACCCGTTTTTTTCAGCGGGGCGTTAGGCGGTGATATTTGTGGAAGTGATATTGAGCACCGAAGACCTGTGCCGGGACTTCAAGATAGGCGACGGCAGCGTGGTATCGGCGCTGAAAGGGATAAATGTCGAGATAGAAAAAGGCAAGCTCACAGTGCTCAGAGGGCGTTCCGGCAGCGGCAAAACGACGCTGATAAATATTTTAGGAGCTCTGGACAGACCCACAAAGGGTAAGGTGATGTTCAAGGGAAAGGACATCACAAGGCTCTCAGAAGGGGCCAGGGATAAGCTGAGAAGGCATGAGATGGCTTTCGTGTTCCAGTCCGTGGCACTGATGTCAGGCATGACGGCTTATGAGAACGTTAATTTCGGCCTGAGACTGGCCCGGTACCCCTACGATAAAAGGGACGGGCGGACCAGGGAATGTCTGGCGGCTGTGGGACTGGATAAGAGAATGACTCACAGACCCGGGGAGATGTCCGGCGGCGAGCAGCAGAGAGTTGCCATAGCAAGGGCCATCGCCCATGAACCGAGTATAATTTTTGCAGACGAACCCACGGCGGAGCTTGACTCCGGCACGGCGCTACACATAGTAAAGCTCTTCAAGGAGCTGGTGGCCGACCGTGGTATGACGATAATAATGACTACCCACGACCCGGGCATGATGGACGTGGCGGACAGGGTCTATACCCTTGAGGACGGTGAGATAGTTGAGTGAGAAGAGCGATGATACTATTGTAAAGCCTTCCGATGATGAGTATATGATCCGGTGTGAAAACCTGGTGAAGATATACAAAACTTCTGATGTGGAGGCGGTGGCTCTCCAGGGGCTGGACCTTGACGTGAAGAAGGGCGAGCTGATGGCCATAGTGGGCAATTCGGGGAGCGGTAAATCTACCCTGCTGAATATGCTGGGCGGACTGGACAGACCTTCCGCAGGCAGCCTGCTCATAGACGGGAAGAACCTGCTGAAATTCACGGATAAGGATTATATGGAATATAAGCGTGATACGGTGGGGTTCGTGTGGCAGAACAACGCCCGCAACCTGGTGCCTTATCTTACGGCGGTGCAGAACGTGGAGCTGCCGATGCTGCTGAAAGGGAAGAGAGGCCGGCGGCAGAGGGCTCTTGAACTTCTGAACAAGGTGGGCCTTTCCAAGCGGAAGAACAGCCGACTGGACCAGATGTCCGGCGGCGAACAGCAGAGGGTGGCCATCGCCATTGCCATGGCCAATGATCCTAAGCTGCTCCTGGCCGATGAGCCTACCGGCTCGGTGGATACCAGGACTTCGGCTATGATACTGGATATCTTCAAGGAGCTTAACCGGACGGAGGGAGTCACGGTGGTGATAGTCACCCACGACCTTAAACTGGCGGACCATATCGACAGAGTGGTGGCCATCAGGGACGGAAGGACCAGCTCGGAGATAATCAGGAAGAAGTCCTATGCAGACGAGCTTTCGGAGATAGGCAGCCTCGGGGGCGAGGAAGAATTCACCCATGAGGAGCTGGCGGTGCTTGACCGGTCCGGAAGGCTGCAGCTCCCTAAGGACTATATGCAGGCCCTGGATATCAAGGGCGGCGATAAGGTCAAGGTCGAGCTTGACGAGGAAAGGAACGGTATGTTCCTCTACAGGTCGGGCTGAGAGAAGGTCGGCGCTGATGCGCTGATATGATAACTATTGAGATCACACTGCTTTATTTGAGATAAATTAGGCGTTATCTCAGGCTTAACACAGCATTTTATTAAGAAAGGTGGATTTGCAGTGAAAAAAGCAATGTTTAGGCGTGTTGTCAGTGCCGCAGTCGCACTATCCTTGTGTGCGGCCTGTTTTGTTCCGGCAGCTTTTGCAGACAGTGACAGCACTCTAGGCACCCAGGACGCTGTCGAGACTACCGGTACGGACTCCATAAGGCAGACCTCTTACACCAATTATGTGAAGAAGTATGCCGACGCAGCCAGACCGGCCATCGACGAGATCGTTATAAAGGGAGCGGATCACGTTTCCGTCAGCGACGATCTTGAACTGGGCCAGAGTAGTTTTGAAGGCAGGGAGGACGTACTGTACTGGGCCAACCAGACAGGCTCCGTCACTTATGAGGTGGAGATACCGCAGGACGGGTGCTATAACCTTAAAGCCTCCTACTATTGCCTTGCCGGCAGCACTAACGAGGTAGAGTTCGAGCTGCTCATAGATGGGGAATCGCCCTACGGCACAGCATCGAGGATAACCCTCCCCAAAAGGTGGGTGAACGAATCCGGCAAGACCATACCGCAGGATTCGAGACAGCATGATATGAGGCCCGGCCAGGTGGAGGAGCCCTGCTGGCAGGAAACTCCTCTGGAGGATATCGACGGACTTTTCAACGAACCGCTGATGTTCTATCTGACAAAGGGAAAGCATGAACTGACCATTGATTCCGAGAAGGCGCAGTTCGTGCTGGAGAGCCTGACCGTTTATCAGTACAAGGCTCCCGAGGCCTATACTAAGCCCAGTGAGAGCGAGCTTAACAAGCTTTCCGGCAAAAAGCTCATTTTAGAGGGCGAGACTGCTGAGTATAAGTCTGCAAGGACCCTTTATCCTACAGCAGACAAGTCTTCTTACATGACTTCGGCTGTGAACGGATACAGCCCTACGAAGACCAGATACAATACCATCGGCGGCGGCAGCTGGACCCAGTCCACTCAGGCCGTTACCTGGAAGCTGGATATCGCCTCTGACGGGTATTATAAGATCGGTATCTTTGCAAGACAGGACGTTATGAGAGGTATGTACTCCAACAGACGTCTTTATATCGACGGCCAGGTGCCTTGTGCTGAGGCTGACCAGATAAAGTTCTATTACGATACTGACTGGAACGTTGTATCACCCGCTACCAACGGGGGAGATCCGCTTTATTTCTACTTCACAGCCGGCAGCCACGAGCTGACTCTGGAGGCTGTGCCCGGTGAGATAGGCGAGATAATGGGTGAGCTGGACGAGGTCGTTTTCGACATCAACAGCTACTACAGGCAGATAAGACAGATCACCGGCCCTAACCCCGATCAGTATAACAACTATATGATAGATAAGGCTATCCCTCCTATCGTAGGGGATTTCACTTACTATGCCAAGCTTTTGAGAGATGAAAAGGCCAAGATCGAACAGCTGTCAGGCTCCGGCGGAACAGAGGCCGAGACACTGGAGAAAATGGCTATCGTTCTTGACAAGTGCGTCAAGAAGCCTGATATAATCCCTGAGATGATGGGACAGATAAAGGATAACATCACTTCTGTTTCGTCCTTTATCAATCAGTACCGTGAGCAGCCTCTGGAAGTTGACAAGATAGAGGTGTGCAGTGCGGACCAGAGCTTTTCTGACTGCAAGGCAAGCTTTTTTGGGACCCTCTCTACCGGGTTCCAGTCCTTCGTGGGTTCATTCTTCGAGGACTATAACTCTCTTTCCGATGAGGACGACGACACCGCTATCGAGTGCTGGGTAACTCTTGGCCGTGATAACGCCACCGTCATCAAGGAAATAATCGACAGCGACTATAATGCTACCGCATCAAGGAAGGTCGTTCTGAAACTGGTACAGGGCGGTATCACTGAGGCTACCTTCTCAGGAAAAGGCCCTGATATGGCACTGTTCATGGGCGGCGACTACCCCGTTCAGCTGGCAGCCAGAGGGGTGCTGGTGGACCTGACTCAGTTCTCGGATTATGAAGAAGTGACCCACAGGTTCGCTGACAATGCGATGACGCTCTATACCTATAACGACGGCGTATACGGTCTGCCGTGCTCGCAGAACTTCCCTGTGCTGTTCTACCGTACAGATATCCTGGCAGAGTATGACATCGACCCTGAGTATGACCTGGTAAGCTGGGACAGGATAATCAATATGCTCCCGACTCTCCAGAGAAACTATCTTGAGGTGGGCCTGAAGCTGCCTGCTACCGCAAGCGCCGGCGTCACCACCGTTTCGGCAGTTACCGAGAACGGAAATACATTCGCTATGATGCTGCTGCAGCAAGGGCTGAACTACTATACCCCTGACCTGAAGAAGACCACCTTCGACCAGCAGCCTGCCATCGAGGCCTTTGATACCTGGACCAAGTTCTATACTACATACAGCTTCCAGCAGACCTACGATGCGTTCACCAGATTCAGACAGGGCGATATGCCTGTGCTCGTACAGGACTATGCCTTCTATAACCAGCTCACAGCCGCCGCTCCTGAGATAAAGGGCTGCTGGAGCTTCAGACCTGTTCCCGGTACCTTCGATAAGGACGGCAATCTTAACCACGCTGCCAACTCCGAAGGCTCAGGCTGCATAATCTTCAATAAAGTTGAAGACAAGCAGGCTGCATGGGACTTCATAAAGTGGTTCACCTCTGCTGAGATACAGGCTAAGTACGGCAACAATATCGAGTCCGTTCTCGGACCTATGGGCCGTTACTCCACCGCTAACCAGGAGGCCCTGAGGATGCTCTCATGGACTACCAAGGAAGTGGATACTCTGCTCGAGCAGATGGATTCCCAGGTCGAGATACCGATAATCCCTGCATCCTACGGCGTGACACGTAATATCATGAACGCCTTCAGAACTGTTGTCAATGAGGCCGAGAACGCCAGAGAGACACTGTTCTGGTACAACAGGGATATCAACGACGAGATCACACGTAAGCGTGAGAACCTCGGACTTGACTGATGAAAGGAGAGTATGTAAATGGCAAGAAATGCTAACCCTGACGTCCCTATGAACAAACAGGGCAAATGGGCTTATACATGGCATATGATGAAGACCAACAAGGCTTGCTACCTGATGCTCGTCCCTTTCATGATCTTTTTCATAATCTTTACCGTGGTGCCCGTTATCATGTCGCTGCCTATGGGCTTTACGAATTTCAACATGATACAGATGCCCAAGTTCGTAGGACTGTCAAATTTCTACACACTGTTCGTCGATGACGACGTGTTCCTGATAGCTGTCAGGAACACCCTGATATTCGCAATATTCACAGGACCCTTCTCCTATGTGCTGAGCTTTATGATAGCCTGGCTCATAAACGAGATGAATGCGTTCCTGAAAACTTTCTTCACATTCGTATTCTATGCGCCTTCTATGACCACCTCGGTGTACGTTACCTGGCAGCTGATACTTTCAGGCGACTCTTACGGTTATCTGAACGCTGTGCTCATGGACCTTGGCATACTCAAGACCCCCGCTCAGTGGATAACGGATACCAACTACATACTCACCGTCGTTATCATAGTTCAGCTATGGATGTCCATGGGCGCCGGATTCCTTGCTATACGTGCAGGTTTCCAGAACATAGACAAGTCCATGTACGAGGCCGGCGCTATAGAGGGCATAAAGAACAGATGGCAGGAGCTGTTCATGATAACTATCCCTTCAATGGGACCTCAGCTGCTGTTCGCTGCCGTTATGCAGATCTCCGCATCCTTCACCGTGGGCGTCGTTGGTCAGAACCTGGTAGGTCTTCCTTCCACAGACTATGCCGCACACACAATAATGAACCATGCGACAGACTATGGCTACATTCGTTACGAGATGGGCTATTCGTCGGCAATATGCTTTATCCTCTTCGCAGCGATGCTGCTTGCCAATAAGGGAGTAAACTGGCTCCTTGGCAAATATACGGATTAAGGGGGGGAATATAACAAATGGCTAAAAGAAGAAAAAAGAAGCAGAGTATAGAAAAGCTCAAGGTCAAGGACAATAAGAACAAGCACGTCAACGGTTCCCGTGCAGGCGACGTTTGTATATTCATCTTCCTGCTGCTGCTGGGCGCCTTCATGGTGTTCCCTCTGTATTACTCGGTGATACAGTCACTCAAACCCGTTGAGGAGCTGTTCGTGTTCCCGCCTAAGCTCTACGTGCTCAACCCCACAGGTCGTAACTTCTCGGATATGTTCAGGGTCGCCGCAAGCTCATGGCAGGTGCCGCTTTCAAGATACATCTTCAACAGTTTCTTTATTACAATAGTTATCTGCGTGGCTAACCTGTTCGTTTGCTGCTGTGCTGCATTTGTTCTTTCAAAGTGCAGATTTCCCGGCAACGGCATAATCAACCAGATCATAGTTCTTGCCCTGCTGTTCGCATCGAACGCTACATGGATCATGCAGTTCATGGTAATGGCTAAGCTCCATATGATCGATACCTACTGGGCTCTGATACTGCCCAGCATCTCCACCTCCATGGGTCTGTACCTGATGAGACAGAGTATGTCCTCCATACATGACGCTATGGTCGAGGCCGCCAAGGTGGACGGCGCAGGTCTGTTCAGGATATGCTGGCAGATAGTCGTTCCCAACCAGAAGCCCGCTATCATGACCCTGATAATCTTCGCATTCCAGGGCGCATGGAATATGCAGGGCGGCACCCTTACTTATTCAGAAGAACTGAAAACACTACCTACCGTTGTACAGCAGATATCCGCCGCAGGTCTTGCCCGTCAGGGCGTTACCTTCGCATCGTCTGTGGTACTGCTCATCCCTCCGCTGCTTGTTTTCCTTATTGCCCAGGGCAACGTTATGGAAACTATGGCTAACTCGGGTATGAAGGATTGATGACTTCATCCGGATAAGAGTGTGACTTAAAACAAATCTGAGAAAAGGAAAAGGTGATAAGTAGTGTTGAGAATAAAAAGACCACTGAAGAAAATTCTCTGCTTTAGTATGGCCGCAGTCACTGCTCTGTCTATGAGCATCTCTGCATTCGCAGCCGAGCCTTATGAATCCTATATATACGATACCTGGCAGGACGCTATACCTTCCCAGAACTCATACCGTATTGACAGGACCGTGACAGGCTACGATATGGGGCTGCAAAGGCTGTCTGATCCGGAGGACCCGCTGTTCGTGAGCGAGAATGCAGCGAAGAAGCTGGCTAACCCCAGGGACCTGTATTTCGATGATGACGAAAAACAGTTCTGGATAGCCGATACTGATAACAACCGTATCATACGGCTCGATGAGGACCTGCAGATCACAGGGTGCTATTACTCTGTGGGCGGCTCCACGTTTTCAGCTCCTACAGGGCTGTATGTAAAAAGGAGCCTTTATACCGATAAGCTTTATATCTATATCGCAGATACCAATAATTCCAGGATAATAAAAGCTTCGGTGGAGGGCGATATGGAGCTTGAGATGGTAAAGGAGTACGGCAAACCCGATACTGACCTTTATACAGTAGAGACTTTCAACCCCTCCAAAGTAGTGGCTGACGCCGCTGAGAACGTGTATGCGGTCTGCTCGGCTGTAAACCAGGGCGCCGTTCAGTTCAACGCAAAGGGCGCTTTCCAGGGCTATTACGGTGCAAACCGTGTCGAGGTGACCGCTGCGGTCATCGCTCAGAAGCTCTGGAGAAAATTCGCATCGAATGAACAGATCGACGGCATGAAGAGAAACGTGCCTGTCGAGTATGCAAACTTCGATATTGATGAGGGCGGTTTCATCTATACGGTAACTGAGAAGTCCAATACGACTACCGACGCCGTTAAGAAGCTGAACCCCGCAGGCTATAACATCTGGGACAACGTTACCGGCAACGAGTATAAGTTCGGTGATATGCAGTCTGAGTGGGACCCCACATCTAACTCCAACCACAGCACAAGGCTGACAGACATCTGTGTGGGCAACAACGGACTGATAAACGTCCTTGACTATACCACAGGCCGTGTGTTCCAGTATGACAGAAATGCAAATCTGCTCTGTATCTTCGGCGCAAAGAACTCCACAAACGACCAGAGAGGTACTTTCTCTAACCCCAATGCGGTAGAGGCTTATAAAAACAATATATATGTGATAGACGGCGCAAAGTGCGATATCACGATATATTCCGAAACTACCTTCGGCAAGCTCATGCATGAGGCAGTGGAGCTGTATGACGAAGGTAAGTATACCGAAGCCAAGCCCGTATGGCAGAGCGTCATCGAGAGAGACGGCGGTTATCCTTTGGCCTATATCGGCCTCGGCAAGGCTGCGCTCAACGACGGTGAGTATCAGAAGGCCCTGGATTATTTCAAGGCTGCATATGACCAGAAGGACTACGACAAGGCCTTCAAGTATGCAAGAGAGGAATATATCAGAGAGCACTTCACTGCCATAGTAGTTGTTCTGGCTGTACTGGCAGTCCTCTTAGTAGTCGTTTCACAGATGCACAAGAGGAACAAGTACATCTTCAAGGGCAGATTTAAGAAGAAAGCAAAGGAGGGAAGATAGTATGTATGAATTCACACCGGTAGGGTGGCTCAAGCATTGCGTCTTCCACCCTGTAGAAGGCTTTGAGGACCTGAGGTGGAAGAAACAGGGTTCGATGAAGATCTCGCTGATAATAGTGTTCTTCCTCTTCGTGGCCATGGTGGCCGACAGACAGGCTACAGGCTTTCAGTTCAATGACAATTATGTAAAGATATTCAATGTCGTACCGCTGATAGTGCAGTCGGTGGTCTACTACATCACCTGGGTAGTGGGCAACTGGTCTATCTGTACTCTGCTCGAGGGCGAAGGCACCTTCAAGAAGATCGCTATCTATTCGGCTTATTCCCTGGTGCCCTACATAGTTTGTACGATAATCAAGGTCATCCTTTCAAACTTCCTGGTTCAGGAGGAATCCATATGGATCTCAGCTCTGGCTTACCTTGGCCTTGGCTGGTCCATAGTGCTGATGATACAGGCAATGAAGGCCTGCCACCAGTACAGTTTCAGCAAGACCCTGGTATCTATGCTGCTGACTCTGGTAGCAATGCTTTTGATACTGTTCCTTGCGATACTTCTGCTTTCCCTGTTCCAGCAGGTATATGTGTTCTTCTACTCAGTCTATACAGAGATTGCGTATAGGATCCGAGGCTAATTAGAAACGGTGGTGTAAAAATGCATAGCAAAAATTATAAAAAAGCGATAGTCTTTGCGTTGTGTCTTACGATGCTGGTACCTCTGGGTTCGATGGCAGTTTCTTACGCCGAGGAGGATACCGCACCGGCAGCCGAGGAAAGTGCCTCTGAGGATACCGCAGACGAGGGCGGCAGCAGCAAGGACGAAGACCTGGCCGAGCCTATCACCGATGAAGAGGCTGTGGCCATGTGCGAGAAGCTGGCAGAGAACGACAACTTAATTCTCTACGGCGACAAGGACAACAACAGGCTCTGCCTTTATGTGAAGAGCAGCGGCAGACACTGGTGGACCTCGCCAATAAATGTAATGGCCGATAATACTATCGTTGATATCGAAAAGAACGATACGATGAAGGCTGCGCTGAGAAAGCAGCTGACATCAAACTGCGCCATCAAGGTGGCCGACCTGAGACAGGAGAAGAGGACAGAGTCCGCTGCGCCTGTTTATTCCAACAAGGCCAGCTGCGTCTGGAAGGAAGGCAATAACGGCGTAGTCATCACCTATAAGTACAAGGCCGAGGGCGTCAACGTCAAGATACACTATGAGCTGTGTGAGGATAACCTTTACGTTTATATGGATTCCTCCGAGGTCGAGGAGGCCAATATCAGCACGGTGGACGGCAAGATACTTACCAAGGTACAGCTCGCACCCTATTTCGGTGCGATGCCTGCAACGGATATCGACGGGAACCCTGTAGAGGGCTATATGATAATCCCTGACGGCTCCGGCGCAGTGATAAAGTATAATAACGGCAAGGGCAACTACCCTGATTATACACAGCAGGTATATGGCAGAGACTATACCGCTGTTCCGCTGAACGCTCCTAAGGTGACTGAACAGGCTTATATGCCGGTAGTGGCCACCGTGAACGGCAAGGACGGTCTGGTGGCCGTGGCTTCCGACGGCGACGCTAATGTTTACGCCAAGGCACAGGTCAGCGGTCAGAACAAACAGGCCTATAACTGCTGCTACTTCGAGTTCGAGACCCGCTCCTCCGATACCTACTTCATGAGCGGCGATACCTCCAACAAGCTCAACGTTTTTGAGAAGGACGAGATAAAGACCGAGCGTTTCGGCGTGAGGTACTATGCCGTGGAGGGCAAGAACGGTGAGGATGTGAACTATGCGGACTGCGCTGAGGTCTACAGAGACTATCTGATAAAGAACAAGGGGCTGACCGCAGGGGACGTCAGCGGAACTGACCTTTATCTTGATATGTTCGGCGGTGTTGTGAAGAGGACTTCTATCGTGGGCCTTCCTTTCAACCTGAAGACCGAGATAACCGGATTTGACCAGGCCGGCGAGATAGTTCAGCAGCTGAAAGACAAGGGCGTCGGGACCTTCCAGGTGAACTACAACGACTGGACCAACGACACCATGAAGAACAAGATATCCACCAAGGTAAAGCCTTCCGGCACCCTGGGCGGCAAGAGCGATTTCAATGACTTCCTAGCTACGGACAATGTGACGGTCTATCCCTCACTGAACAACTTCACCTTCAAGAAGAGCTCCGCAGGGTACTGGACACTGACAGCCACCGCCATAAGGATATCGAACGCTTATTCAAGACAGTCTTCATACAGCCTGAGCTTCGGCGTGGCAAAGAAGGGCGTTTCGCCTGCACTTCTGTCACCCAGCAAGTACAGCCAGGCTATGGAGCAGATGATAGACAGCTACAGTGACAAGGGCATAAACAACATAGGTTTCGGTATGTTCTCTTCAAGACTGGTAGGCGACTATACAAGAAGAGATACATATGTAAGGAACAAGACTATGGGCGTTCTGGTAGACGAATACAGCAAGGCCAAGGACAAGATAGGTTCAGTCATCGGCGACGAGGCAAATGCTTATATCCTGCCTTATGTTTCTACCGTGACTAATGTGCCTGTATCGTCAAGCGGCTATGTCATCACCGATATGGACATACCTTTCTACCAGATGGTGGTCCACGGTTATGTGCCCTATGCTACAACAGCCATCAATAAGAGCTCTGATACGGACGAGACCTTTATGCTCTCCCTGGCGGCAGGTTCGCAGATCCATTACGACTTCACCTATGTGGACCCTGATATCCTTCAGGATACGGATTATAACGACCTGTACTACACCAACTATAAGGGCTGGCTGGATGCGGCAGCTAATCAGTATAAGGCTGCGAACGATGTTCTCAGCGGCGTAGCTGACTACACTATTTCCAAATATGAGGTAAGTGAGGACGGAAACGAGATCACCACCACTTACTCTAAGGACGGCGCTAAGGACGTTGTGATAGTCATAAACAAGGCTGATGCAACGGCTAAGGTCGACGGCACCGTCATAGATCTCGGAAATTGTATCGAAGGAGGTTTGGATCAGTAATGAGTGACACCAATAAGATCAATACCGAAGAAGAACTCGATCAGGCAGTTCAGACTTCTGAAGATACAGCCCCCGCAGCTGCGGCTGCTGCACCCGTCAAGGCTGAAAAGAACCACAAGCTCTCCTATGAGAAGAGAAAGGGCCTTTACGGCTACGGTTTTATAGCCCTGTGGATCTTAGGTACGGCCTACTTCTTCGTAGCACCGCTGATCGAATCACTGATATATTCCTTTAACCAGACGTCGGTACAGCCCGGCGGTATGGAGATGAAGTATATCGGTTTTAAAAACTACGTGAATGCTTTCCGTAAGGACCAGGATTATTCCCTGGCACTTGTGGATATGCTGAAAAATACTGCGCTGAGGACGCCGCTGATAATCATTTTCTCGATATTCATCGCCCTGGTCCTCAACCAGAAATTCCACGGAAGGACCTTCGCAAGAGCGGTATTCTTCCTGCCTGTTATCATCGCCACCGGCCCTGTAATGGACATCATCAACGGCAACATGAGCACAGGCGGCTACGCCGGCGGTTCAGAGCAGTTCAGCTCCATGTTCGAGGCTGACCTGGTGGACCAGCTGCTGAACTTCCTGGGTATCTACAACATCAGCGACAGGCTGTCCGAGATCATAAATTCGCTGACAACGGATATCTTCAACCTGGTGTGGAACTCAGGTATACAGATCCTGCTGATACTTTCAGCGCTCCAGGGCATATCTCCTTCCTCGAAGGAGGCCGCTCAGATGGAGGGCGCTACCGCATGGGAGTTCTTCTGGAAGATCACCCTGCCTACCATCAGCCCCATGATCTTAGCAAGCGTAGTTTACACCGTAGTTGACTCATTCGTAGACCCCGGCAACAAGGTAATGACCATTGTTCTTAACAAGTCTACCAACTGGGAGCACGGCTATTCAGCAGCAATGGCCTGGGCATACTTCCTTATCATTGGTGTCTGCCTGGCGATAATCGTTGCTATACTGAACAAGGTCGTATACTATGAAGTAGAATAAGGGGGGATCTAAGTGGCAACTAAAAAAGAAGAAAAGCAGTTTGAAAAAGAACGCAAGGCTGCTATAAAGGCCCGTGAAAAGCGAATGAAGGAGCTGGGCATAGAGAACTTCCTTACGCCCGAGCAGATCAAGTACAACAAGAGGAAAAAGGCTATCGGCACAGTATGGCCGGTGTTCAGAGCGATCATACTCTTCGGTCTGTGCTTTATCATACTCTATCCTCTGATATTCATGCTTTCTACAGCATTCAGGCCTAACGAGCAGATGAATGACCCCTCTATCGTTTGG
This sequence comes from Ruminococcus sp., assembly GCA_017478965.1. Taxonomy (GTDB): domain Bacteria; phylum Bacillota; class Clostridia; order Oscillospirales; family Ruminococcaceae; genus Hominimerdicola. The sequence goes on from JAFVCV010000039.1 coordinate 152,930, forward strand.
ATACCCAAGAGCTTTACGATGTCCAACATCAACGACGTTATGGGAGTTATGAAGTATAAGAACGTCCCCTTAGGCGAGAATACGCTTCTGAACACCATCAAGATGAACCTTGTGGCATCGATACTTCAGGTGCTGACCTGTTCGATAACAGGCTACGGCTTTGCAAGATTTAAGTTCAAGGGCAAAAATCTGCTGTTCGCTATCGTTATACTTATGATAATCGTTCCCCCGCAGATAACGACCATACCGCTTTATATGCAGTTCCATTATTTCAAGCCCAAGTTCTTAGGTCAGCTGCTGACCATGGACTTTAAGGGTACAGGTTCTCTTATCAACAGCGGCTGGACCATGTATCTGCCGGCACTGTTCGCCAACGGCCTGAGAGCCGGACTGTTCATCTTCATCTTCCGCCAGTTTTTCAGAGGACTGCCTAAGGAGCTTGAAGATGCGGCTTACCTTGACGGCTGCTCACCTCTTTACACTTATGTGAAGATAATGGTGCCCAACGCAAGACAGAGCTTCCTGACAGTTTTCCTGTTCTCCATCGTATGGTACTGGAACGACTACTATGTATCATCATCGTTCTTCACCAACAACAATACCATTGCGCTGATGCTGAAGAACCTTAACACCAACCTGACTCAGCAGCTCTTCGACGGTCAGACCGTATCTGTCAGACAGATAATCGTGTGGCTGGAGGCCGGCTGTCTGCTGTCGATCACCCCGATACTTATCATGTATGTTTTCCTCCAGAGGTACTTCATCGAAGGTATCGAGAAATCCGGTCTTGCTAACTAAGCTTTACCTGATAAAAAAACTGCCCATATACTGCTTTTGCAGTATATGGGCTTTTTGTGTTTGTAAACTCAGCTTCCCAAAGCTCCTGTCAGTACAGTTATGAGCAGTGCTATCAGAGTTAAGGTGACAAGCTATAGTACTATCAGCCGTCCTCCAGGCTCAGTCTGTCCTCAAGATATTCCGGCATGGTCTTTCCGGCAGTCTCGCACTGACTGATAAGTTTTTTTCTCACCCCGGCGCCCTGCCTGAAAGCTTTGGAAAAGAACCTCCAGATGAAATAGGATATCACACCGCTTATCAGAGCGAAAACTAAAATGTCAGTGATACCCTCGCTGGCGGCAGCTGTGCCAATGACCGAAGCAAGATAAATAACTGCGACAAAAAGGTCAAAGCCCCTGTCCACAATGTCGTTGATGTGCTCACTGCTTTTCAGCTTATCCAGATAGCCCTCAGCAGTGACCTTGCCCCTGGACGAAAGCCTTTCATACTGTTTCTTCCAGCCGTTCATAACTATGAGTTCCAGCCGCACGCTGCTCAGATTTTTGTAGTAGCTGTCTTTGAGCATCAGCTTACGTTCGTTGCGGATAGTGCCGAAGTGCTTGTACCTCCATACTGACCGAACCGTGAAGAATATCGCTATATATGCCCCGCTGCATATCACAAGGGGCAGAGAGGGAACATTGAGCTGCGCACTGATGCTGTCCTGAGATATCAGCATCCCGAAAAACATAGCGGCAAAGCCGACAATAGCGATATTGTTCCAGGTTTCCGGGCTGATCTTCCTGTTCCTGAACATCAGCGGCAAGATAACTAAGCTGCACATCAGCTCGAAAACCACACCCAGCCCTATCCCGAAAAGATAAGGCAGGATATTACTGACCGCCTTTTCATTACTGCCGGCGTCTGCGGTAAAAGGGAGCAGCTCCATTACAAAGATCACCCAAGCAAAGCTGTAAAACCTGCCCGGCAGCTCCCTTAGCCTTTCCAATGGGGTGAAGTCCCCAAAAAAGTCCCTGCAAAACCGCTCCCGGTCGCTGCCCGTTATCCGCCTGACGTCCCTGCCCTCTGTCTGGGCAGTCAGCAGTATATCATATAGTTCTGTCAGTCTGTCGGTCAGCATATCTGCCGAAATGTTCTTCATGGAGCCGTAGACCAATACCTCCGAAAACACCTGACGGTATTCGCCTTTCAGCTGCTCCTTCATAAGCTCAAATTCCATAACGTTCTCCTTTCTCACTCTCCGTAAAGCACCTTGGCGGCGCTTTCGCTTATCTTTCTGTATCTGTTCCTGAAATCCTCCAGGGCTGTCTGTCCCCCGGGGGTCAGGCTGTAATACTTCCTCACCGGCCCCAGGGGGGACTTGGCTTTCCTACAGGCAATGAGCTTGTTCTTGTCCAGCCGGGTGATGATGGGGTAAAGGGTCCCTTCACCCAGGTCCTCAAAACCGGCTTTCTCCAGCTCACTGAGGATCACATAGCCGTAAGTCTCACCACGGGCGATTATGCTGAGGATACAGCCCTCCAGCACCCCTTTCATAAGCTGTGCGTTGTCCATTACATCTCCTGCCTTTTTTGTGAACTTGTACTTCGTCCGACTGCGGTCAGGTACTTTGCATTACCTAGTAGCTTGACTGTATTATACCACAACTACTTTGCATTGTCAAGTAGCTTGCGAAAATTTTTTTTGCCGGGGACCTCTGCCCCGGACCAAAGTCTTTTCTGTCCCCAAGGGCAGGTATTACAAAAAATGCGGTTTATCGCAATATATGATTAGTAGAAAATATCAAAAAATGGTATGATATAGGTGCGGAGTTTCAGGCCCAGGGGGCTTGTAAAAAAACAGACCGAAACAGAAAGGAATGATGGATATGAGTTATAAATGGGGCATCATCGGCACAGGCAGGATAGCAAGGAGCTTTGCCGCTGCTCTCAAAGGCACCTGCGGCGCCGAGCTTTATGCTGTGGCTTCCAGGACCGGGGATAAGGCCAGGGCCTTTGCAAATGAGTTCGGTTTTGAAAAGGCTTATGGCAGCTATAAGGAGCTGGCCGTTGACAGTGAGGTCGATGTGGTCTATATCGCTACGCCCATGTCCTCTCATTTCGATGACGCTATGCTCTGCCTTGAAAACGGCAGGAACGTGCTCTGTGAAAAGACCCTGACACTGAATTCCTCCCAGCTGGAAAGGGTGCTGGATAAGGCGGCGGAGAAAAATCTGTTTTTTATGGAGGCTATGTGGATGAAGTGCAGGCCATCGTTTCTGAAAGCCGTGGAATGGGTCCAGTCCGGCAGGATAGGGAAGGTGGAGTTCATAAAGGCAGATTTCAACAATTTCATGCCCTACGACCCCAAGGACCGTGTTTTCGCCCTTGACTGCGGCGGCGGCGCTCTTCTTGACCTGGGGGTATATCCCATCACCTTTGCGGTGGACTTTTTAGGGATGCCTGAGAAGATAGAGAGCTGCGCCCATATCCGTCACGGTGTGGACCTGAGCAACTCGGTGACGCTGAAATACCCCGAGGGGGTCTTCGCTCTTCTCAGCTCTGGCTTTGAGGTCCAGAACCGCAACAATGCAGTTATCTCCGGCACAGACGGCTCAGTGACCCTGGGAGACTGGTTTTTCTGCTCTGACGAGGCTGTGCTTTACGACAAAGACGGCAATGAGGTGGACAGGTTCGACACCCCGGCTGGGGTGAACGGCTATGAATACGAGGTCATGGAGGTCCAGCGCTGTCTCGATCAGGGACTGACAGAGAGCTTTCTTGTGCCTTACAGCAGTACGGTGAACGTGCTCAGGATAATGGACCGGTGCCGCCGGGACTGGGGAATGTTCTACCCCGGCGAGGACCCGGAGGACCTGTAGAAGTAAACAGCGGATAAATAACAGCGGACAGCCCGGGTGTGCTCTTAGGCCACGTGATGTCCTTTACAGTTCACTGTCCGCAGCTCATTCTTCAAAAAAAGCGGCCCCTTCGCCTGACTGAGCGGAGGGGCCGATGCTGCTCATATGGCAGCTCTGTATTTTTATGGTCCGAATAAACATAGCCGACGATCACGTATTCTTATAGCTTACGCTCATCAGGGTCAACTATACTTATGCTGTCCAGATGCTCCTTCAGCCGGGCTGCCGTCTATCTTGCCGGTGGTGTGGTCACTGATATTTCCGCACCCGGAAAGAGCAGCCATAACAGCAGCGATAGAAACTGTGATCTTTTCTGTTCACACTCTTCTGCTATTCCCGGCTGTTTTCGACCAGCATCGCATAAAGCTCTCCTTTGGAAAAGCCAGTGGCCTTGGCGATCTCCCGGCAGGCGTCGGTGCCTTTAACGCCTTTTTCCACCAGGGCCATTACCTGCCCGAAGGCCTCCCCGATAGTTTCCGGAGGACTTATCTCCTCCTCAGCAGCCCCTTCGATGACAAGCACGAACTCGCCCCGGACGCTCTTGTTGTCGGGGTAAAGCTCCAGGGCCTGTGAAAGTGTGGTCCTTATGACCTCCTCATGGACCTTTGTCAGCTCCCTGCAAAGAGATATCCGTCTGTCTCCGAAATACTCCAGCATATCTCTGAGGGTCTTGTGGAGCTTGTGGGGAGCCTCGTAGAATATCAGCGTTTCTTCGGCATTTTTGACCTTTGCCAGGTGGTCGTAGCGCTGCCTTTTGTTCACCGACAGAAAGCCCTCGAACCGAAATCTTGAAGTGTTAAGTCCGCTGATGGCCAGGGCGGACACAACTGCCGACGGCCCCGGCACCACTTCTACCCTTACGCCGTTTTCTGCACAGAGCCTTACCAGTCTTTCACCGGGGTCTGAGATACAGGGCATACCCGCATCGGTGACTATGGCGGCGTTCTCCCCCGCAAGGAGCCTTCTCAGCGCCGTTTCTCCGGCCTGGGCAGCGTTATGCTCCTGATAGCAGAGCATGGGCTTTTTTATCTCAAAATGGTTCAGCAGCTTCATCGTGACCCTGGTGTCCTCGGCACAGATGAAGTCCACATTTTTCAGAGTCTCCATCGCCCGGTAGGTCATGTCTCCCAGGTTGCCGATGGGAGTGCCGACTACATACAGTATACCCATTTTATCCCAGCTCCTTGACTATCACATTTCCGTCGATGACCACCAGGCTGGGAGAAGCCATGACGTCGAAGGGGCTTTCGTCAAACATGACGAAATCTGCGTCCTTCCCCACTTCTATGGAGCCTACTCTGTCGAATATCCTGCCTATCTTGGCCGCATTGCGGGTTATGGAGCGAAGACCGTTATAAAAGCTCAGCCCGTTCTTCACCGCATAGCCTACCGATGCAGGCAGAAATTCTATCGGGACCTCGCTGTGGTCTGTGCATATAGCCACATCAAGTCCGTTGGCGGTGAGCACAGCGGCGTTGTCGGGGCTGAGATTAGCCATCTCAGGCTTGCATCGGTCGCAGATAATTGGCCCCACGATGCAGCTTGCGCTCTCATAGGCCAGCTCATCGGCAATGAGCCTGCCGTCTGTGCAGTGGACCAGGGTGTAGTCCAGGTTGAATTCGTTGGCTATCCTGACAGCGGTGAAGATATCGTCAGCCCGGTGGCAGTGAAAATGGGCCGTGACCTCACGTCTGAGCACCGGCAGCAGAGCCTCCAGCTTTATGTCGTAGTCCGGCATATCGGCCTCCTCATTCTCTGCCCTGGTGATATCGCTGTTGTACCTGACAGCTTTCAGGAGCATCTCACGGATAGTGGCGGCCACCGCCATTCTTGTGCAGGGGCTCTGGTCCTTGTCCATATAGTTGAGCTTGGGATTCTCGCCCAGAGCGAACTTCATCCCCACAGTCTTTATCAGCATCTTGTCCGCTCTTTTCCCTGCGGTCTTGAAGGCACTGATGTCTCCGGCGATGGGGTTGGCGGAACCGGGACAGATCAGCACGGAGGTGACTCCTGCCTGCCTGGCCTGCCTGAAGGAGTAGTCCATAGGATTGACCCCGTCGATTATCCTCAGCTGAGGTGTGCAGGGGTCGTATTCCTCATTGAGGTCCTCTCCCTCAACGCCTACGCCGGCGCTGGTAAGGCCCATGTGGGTCTGGGCATCGATAAAGCCGGGGTAAAGGGTCATGCCCTCGCCGTCGATATCGTCATCCCCCACGTTCTTGGGTATGCCGTGACTGACCTCGGTTATCTTGCCGTTCTCAAAAACGACATAGCCGTTGTCGATTATCTCTTCTTCCTCGTTCATGGTAAAGATCTTAACGTTCGTGATTTTCATTTTTTCCTCCAGACTAGTATTTATGCCCCGTTCCCCTGAGACTCAGGGTCCCGCAGGCTGAGAACTGTTAGTTTAACAAAGCTCCGTATCTATAAGCTCTGCGGCTGCAAAGTCTCTGTCGGCCGGCACCGTCAGCACCCTGGCGTGGATATGTCCGCCGCCCTTTTCACAGTGAAACAGCAGACCCTGCCGGGTAGGCGACGGCCTTGGCCCGGGGTCAGGGAAAGGGTCAAAGGCTATGAGCGCCGTGCAGTACACTGCATCTGAGCAGCTGACCATCAGTGAATGCTCGTCCGAGTCGTAATAGGAAAATCCATCTCCTCCTCTTATGCCCAGACCGATCTCTTCGCAGAAGTCTTCCGGCAGGTCAAGGCTGACAGTGTAAAGCTGTGCCTCATGGCCATTCCTGAAAATATACTTCTTACAGGAGTACCCTGCGCAGGCCGCTGCCCGTTTGGGCCAGACCTCTATCATGCCGAAGGGAGTTTCTATACCGCCATCCATTTTCTCACCTCTCCTGTTCATATCGTACAATAAAACTATAATAACACATTTTTTCCATGTTTTCAAGTCCTGGTGGGAACTAAAGCAATAAAACCCGCCTTTAACGGGCGGGGAATTTTGGGAGAATGTTAAAAAATTGGGCAAGGCTATTGCAATTGACGGAAAAATAGGTTATAATAATTAGGTTAAAGCAGACCTTTTAGATATTACGGAGATGACTAAAAATGATACAGCTTTTCAGCGCAGGCAGCAATATGATGCAGAACGTATGCACTCCGCTGCCCTTTAAGATGCACGTAGGCTTTTGCATATTGGCCTCGGTGGTATATCTGATCCAGTTCTACAGGAAAGGCTCCTGGCATTATGTGATGCTGATGTTCGCCGCTGATGCTACCTTTGCCACACAGATCTATACTGAGGACTGGTTCATCGGAGTGCTGTTCGTGGTGGAGGCCATGCTGCTCATCGCAGCGGGGATACTTGCCCATAGGTACAATAAGAAGAACAAGCCGCCCAAGGCCGCCCCGGCAGGTAACAGCGACCCTACGGGCGACGGCGCCTTCGACGATTGAACCGGGGACGGACATAAGCCAACGGCAGATCACCGTGCTGCTTTCGCAGGCGGATATCTGCCTTTTATTTTAGAACGATGTTTTCATGACAAGAATGGAGAACGGTAATGAAGATAGTTATACTTGACAGCGAGACTGTCTCGAAGAACAACGATGTTTCTCTGGAGGGAATAACCTCCCAGGGGGAGAGCAGAGTGTTCGGGTTCACCCCCAACGATGAGGTCGCCTCAGCTATCGGGGACGCCGATGCGGTGATATGCAACAAGTGCCTGATAACCGAGGAGGTCTTTCAGAGCTGCAAGAATTTGAAATATGTAGGACTTTTCGCCACCGGCTATAATAATGTGGACCTTCATGCCGCCGAACGGCATGGGGCCTGCGTCTGCAATGTGCCGGCATATTCCACCAATTCGGTGGCCCAGCACACTTTTGCCCTGATCCTGAATCATTTTTCCAAAATCAGGGAATATGCGGACATGGTAGATAAGGGCGGCTGGGTGAACTATAAGCTGTTCTCTAATTTCAGCCTGCCGAACTACGAGCTGGAAGGCATGACCCTTGGCGTGATCGGCTACGGCGACATAGGCAGGAGGGTGGCCGCACTTGGTCAGGCCTTTGGCATGAGGGTCGTGACCTTTACCCGGTCCCCTCAGAAAATCGGCCCGAAGGACGGAGTCAGGGCCGTGAGCCTTGAGGAGCTTCTGAGGGAGTCCGACGTGGTAACTGTCCACTGTCCCCTGACGGAGGAGACTAAGGAGCTCATAAACAAAGACGCCCTGAATAAAATGAAGTCTACAGCCTATTTTGTCAACACCGCCCGTGGCGGCATAATGAACGAGCACGACCTGGCTGAGGCTCTGAACAGCGGCACTATCGCCGGCGCAGGCATCGACTGTCTGACCTATGAGCCTATGCGTGAGGACTGTGAGCTGAGAGGGGCGAAGAACTGCACCATCACTCCTCATATCGCCTGGGCGCCCTTGCAGACCAGGGTGAGACTTCTTGGCGTAGTGGCAGAAAACCTCAGACAGTGGGCCAAGGGTACCCCGCAGAACGTGGTTGACCGTGGTCACTGACAGGCGCTGTCTGAAAAGGGCTTTTTTATGCGGGAGGAGAAGCATAGCAGGGCGGCCATATTAGGCAGGGCCATAAGGGCGTTGAAAACGTCGCTGACAGCCCATATCAGCTCCGGACTGTATAATGCCCCCGCATAGACGCATATAATATAGATAAAGCTGTAAAGCGACTCCTTGCCCCCGGTCAGGTAAGAGAAGGCCTTTGAGCCTATGCAGGACCAGCCGGCTATGGTGGCAAGGGCAAAAAGGGTAAGGCTCAGGGAGATGAAGACTCTGCCTGCCGGACCGAGAACAGCACCGTAGGCGGCCTGTGCGCAGTCCATGTCAAGGGGGACCCCGCTGACAAGGACCACCATGGCGGTGAGGGTGCAGATGACCACGGTGTCGATGAAGATCTCAGCCATGGACATTATGCCTACAGAACGCTCCGGATCCCTCAGGGCCTGGGCGCAGTCACAGTGGACGGCGGGGGAGGAGCCCAGACCCGCTTCGTTGGAAAAGGCGCCTCTGCGAAGGCCTTCTATGCAGGCGGTGCCTATCAGCCCTCCGGCGGCGCTGCGGGGACTGAAGGCGCAGGAGAATACAGAACCAAGGGCCTTTATCAGTGCCGTGGGACTGCAAATAAGGATCAGCAGGGAACCGAGTACGAAGACCAGGGCCGTAAAGGGCAGGAGCTTTTCGCAGAGTCTCTGGGCGCTGCCGGTCCCCATGAGGGCGGCGGCAGTGAAGATAAGTATTATCAAAGCTCCGGCGCTTCCAGGTAGTCCAAGGCCGTTTTTCATGGCGGCGGCTCCGGTGCTGGACTGGACCATGCTGCCCATCCCCAGGGAGGAAAGCACGGTGAAAAGGGCATAGGCTTTGGAGAGCGTCCGGCCCTTGGGCAAGGCGCTTATGTAGGCGTAGGCTCCGCCGGGGGCGCTCTTTTCAGATGAAAACTGAACTGCCAGACAATTCTCGCAGTAGGAAAGAGCCATTCCTATAAGGGCGCTTATCCACATCCAGAACAGGGCGCCGGGACCACCGACAGCCAGGGCAGCCCCGGCGCCGGCTACAGAGCCTGTGCCTACCGCTGCGGCAAGAGAGGTGGAAAAGGCCCGGAAAGGGCTTTGTCCTCCGGGACTGCTGCTGTTTTTCAGAGTGTCAAGGGTGGAAAGGGCTATCCTTTTCAGCCTTAGCTGAGGAAAACTGAGCCGAATGCTCAGATAAAGCCCGCCGGCCAGAAACAGCACCAGCACCGGTCCGCCCCACAGCACGGAGCTAAGTCGGCGCAAAGCCTTTAAAATATCAGCGTTCAAAGTATTTACCATGTGCATCTTCCTTTGTCTGTGATCTTTCATGTTGTCCGATAGCATTATATGAGAGCCTGTACACAAAAATAACAGGCAAAGGAAAATACACACCGTCCGCAGGAAGGACGATACGGTATCTGACCGTTGCCCACGGGGCAGAAGGGAGTGAGAGGGATAAAGATATACAAGCTGTCGAAAAGGCCGCTGGTGCTCATATATCTGCTGCTGGGCGGCGCACTTCTGCTGATAAGATATGCTCTGGACCTTATCACCTGGCTGCTGGACAGATATCTGCACTACAATAATTTTGCGGACTACTATGTGCTGCTGCCTGTGTGGGTCATAACGGCCACCTTTGCTGTGCTGGTGCTGCCGTTTTATTTCCATAAGGCCAGGTTCACGGTGTCCGCCAAGGAGATAACCGCAAAGGGAGGGCTTTTCTTTACCTCGAAGCAGTTCATGCTGACCTCATCGGTCATGTCGGTGACTACGGTCATGATGCCTTTAGGGCGATTTACAGGCATGAATTTTCTGATACTCAACGCCCTTGGCTCCAGGCTGCTGATCCCGTTCCTGTCCAGGAAGGACGCAGAGGAGATCGCTGACATCGTCAACGGCTCCATAAGAAAACGGGGTGATGGAAGATGAACTCAGAGACCTCTGCAAAGGGCATAAGGGGATTTTTCCGGCGAAGGCAGCACCCTGTCAAAATAATACAGTATATCGCCAAGTATCTATGGCTGATGCTCATACCTCTGGCTAAATATCTTATCGCCGATCACTTCAATTTCGAGACCTGGCTAAGGACCAACTGGGTGGACATACTGACACTTTCGGTCGTGGTGGGATACGGTATACTGCGGTGGGCATTTATCTATTTTGATATCGAGGACGACAGCATAATCGCCCACACAGGTTATTTCGGCATCGAGCGGACAAGGGTCTATTTCAGCGAGATGTCTACCATGTCACTGTGCCAGGGATATCTTTACCGGCTCATCGGCGCCTGCACTATCTATATCGACACCGACGCCAAGAGCATTCAGAGCGCTGACATAAGGCTCGATGTAAGCTCCAAGCAGGCCTTTTATATCTATGGCCTTGCCACGGCAAAGTGTGCAGAAAAGCCTAAGTATATCTTCAATTCCCAGAAAAGCAGCCTTATTATTTTCTCGCTGCTGTTCTCATCCACTCTGTCGGGTATGCTGCTGACACTGACCTTTATCTACGAGGCCTACCGCATTGTTGGAAGAGAGCTGGAGGAGGAGTTTATCCAGAGGGTAAACCAGACCCTGGAAAAGCTGGCGGTCCATATACCCAAGTATCTGCTCATTGCGGCGGCAGTGGTGGCGGGCAGCTGGCTTGTGAGCTTTCTGTCAAATCTGCTGCGTCACTGGAATTTCAGCTGCACAAGGTGTGCGGATATGCTCCTTGTCAGCAGCGGCAAGGGTACCAAGCGCCGTCACGTTATCATGCGGGACAGGATAAATTTCATCGACTACCAGCAGTCCATGCTGATGAGGATATTCGGCATCTGTATGGTGTCGGCCCAGTGTACGGGCTACGGGAAGAGAAGGCTTGAGATATCGGCACTGGTGCCGATAACCACCGTGGCAAGAGCAGAGACTTCTATCAGGCTGCTGATGCCCGATACTCCCACTGGCATGAAGGCGGGGGTCCGCACCGGCAAGGGGGACCTGCTGAGATATACCAGAGAGCCGATGCTCGGCTGTCTTATCCCATTCGTGGCCTATAAGCTCCTTTGCCGGTATATCCCGGCATTTGAGGGCCTGGTGAAGGCTATACCCGACTGGCAGGAGAGTCTGAGGAACCTGGCGGGCCTGTCGGTCATTCCGCTGGTGTGGCTGACGGTGGTGAAGGCCTCGGCGGCTTTTACCACTTCTGTGGGCTTTGAGAACGGCTGCTGTATGCTTTGCTACTGCAAGTTTTTCAGATTTCACCGGGCTGTGGTGAGTCTCGACAGGATAAGCAAGATAACAGTGACCCAGAATCCTTTCCAGCGCTTTCTCAACGGCACCTGCCATCTGAGGGTCTACACCAGCACCGAGAACCGCAGCTGCCATAAGATAAGGTGGCTCAACTATGAAAGGCTGATGAAGGCCCTGGAGGAGAACGGGCTTTCCCCCGCAGAGGAGAGTGGGGAAACGGTCCCAGCGGCCGAATAAAAACAGGCAGGGGACCTGTTGACAAAGGGCGGTTTTTGGGTTAAAATATTAAATGCAGATACTGTTTATGTCAGGCTCATGACAGTTCTATTTTTGATCGGTAAGGAGCGTTTCTATGAAAGATACATCATCGTATAAAAGGCTGGAAAAATGTTTCAGAGCAGTCCGTGATAAGACCGGCATGGTGCCCAAGGCAGCCCTGGTGCTAGGCTCCGGCCTGGGGGCCTTCGCAGACGAGATCGAGACTGAGGCCGTGGTGGATTACAGCGAGATAGAGGGATTTCCTCAGTCCACAGTGCCGGGGCATAAGGGCAGATTTGTTTTCGGCTATGTGGGAAAGTCACGGGTCCCGACGGTCATCATGCAGGGCAGGGTCCATTACTACGAGGGCTACAGTATGGAGGACGTGGTGCTGCCCGCAAGGCTTATGGCTATGCTGGGGGCAAAGGTGCTTTTTCTTACCAACGCCTCCGGGGGCATAAACTCCGGCTTTTCGGCAGGAGACTTCATGCTTGTCAGGGACCATATCTCCAGCTTTGTGCCTAACCCTCTTATCGGGCCGAACATAGATGAGCTGGGTACCAGGTTCCCGGATATGAGCCATGTTTACGACGAAGAGCTTTGCGCTATCGTAAGAAACTGCGCAGAGGACCTGGGCATCGGTCTGAAGGAGGGCGTATATGTCCAGCTTACCGGACCCAGCTTTGAGTCTCCGGCGGAGATAAGGATGTTAAGGACCCTTGGGGCGGACGCTGTGGGAATGTCCACGGTCTGCGAGGCCATAGCCGCCAACCATATGGGAATGAGGATATGCGCTGTGTCCTGCGTGGCAAATCTTGCGGCAGGCATGAAGGACGAGCCGCTGACCCATGAAGAGGTCCAGGCTGCTGCCGACAAAGCAGCGCCGCTTTTCAAAAAGCTTATCGGGACATCTATAGAAAGGATAGCGGAGGTGCTTTGAATGAACATAGGCGAAAAGCTGTCGTTTTTACGCAGCAAGAACGGCGTTTCACAGGAGACTCTGGCGGACGCTTTAGGTATAAGCCGGCAGACCGTGTCCAAGTGGGAGCTGGGCCAGTCGGTGCCGGACGCTGAGAACGTTGTGGCTCTCAGCGACTATTTCAAGGTCTCTACGGACTTTCTGCTAAAGGACCTCAGTCCTGTGTCGGAGGAAAAGAATCTTGACAGGATAGTCATAGAGTTCTTAAACTCCGCCTCGGACCTTGACAAGATATCCAAGGAGCTGGTGGACATCGCCAGGGACGGCATAGTGGACGAGGAGGAAAAGCTGAGGCTTTACGACATGATAAAGACCGTTGACGAGATAATCCCGGCCATAAGCGAGATAAAGAGCCTGCTTGATATGTAGATACAGCAATGCCCGCATAATGCGGGCATTTTTTTGCAAGCTGTGCATTCAGTTGTGTAAGGTGTGCAAAGGCTATTGCTTTTTCTGGCCGGGCAGGTTATAATATGACCATGATAGGAACTATCAGAAATGTCATGACAAGGACGATACCGGGACAGCTGCCCGGTGGATGCGGAGAATAAGAGAAACTATGTGAGGTGGACCAATGAAGATAAAGCTGATGGTCAGCGAGGAGAGCTACAGCGCTCTTGCGGCTGAGCTGACGGGAATGGGCTTTGAGATCGATGACAGCGCAGAGCTGATACTGTCGCAGAAAAACGTTTATGTTGGATACCTGATCGGCAGACTGGGAGATGAGATATTCCGTCTGCGGACCTCGGAGATAACCTATATAGAGAGCTTTTCTCACGACGTCATCGCTCACTGCGGCGGGGGCGAGTACAGGCTCAGCGAGAGACTGAGAAGGCTGGAGGAGATACTTGACCCCAAGGAATTCATACGGGTCAGCAACTCGGTCATCGTCTCGGCGGGACATATAAAGAGCATAAAGCCCGCTCTTACCCAGAAGTTTATCCTTACCCTGGAGGACGGGGCTAAGGTAGACGTCACCAGGACCTATTACTACATCTTCAAGGAATTCATCGGTATTTAAGGAGGGAGCAACATGGGATTTGCAGGAAGGATAATAATTCTGCTGATTTTGGCACTGTCAGTGCTGTTTCTGACCACGGTCATATACCTTAGAGTCTATAAAAAGAGAATAAACCAGAGACTCAGAGAGGGAGATTTCGGAGAGGGTGAAGAAACTTCAAAGAGGAAGATGCTTACGCCTATAGCGGTGTTCGTGCTGACACTGCTTGGGGTCACGGCGGGTGCATATATGCTGATCCTGCTGTTCGCCTGGCTGTTTTCAGCAAAAAGCGACACAAGGTATGAGACTTCGCATATCCATACCGTGACCCTTGACAGCGAGAGCAGAAAGGACACTCTGTTCGAGGACTGTCTGCCGGGGGAAGAGATAAAGGGCTATACCGTCCACACAATGCAGGACGGGGACATAAGGTTCACCTACTACGTGAACAAGTACCCTTATTCGGGTATCCTGCCGACGCTGCTGATATCGGCGGAATATACCGGCGGGAAGGATATGGTCGGATCCGGTTACAGAATGGGGCTGAGTGCGCCGGGAGAAAAGGAGGGAACTTCCTTCGGCGGCACAGGGCTTGACCCCGACCCGCAGACGATGACGGCCGTTACAGTCGATGATTTTGCCGGCGTACTGACCTATACCTACGGGGTGTTTGACAGCGGAGACTACGGAACGGACAATACCGAGCAGGACGGCAGAGTGAGCGACCCTCTTGAGGGCGCTGCCGCCAAAGGTACATTTACCTTTGATTTTGACACCTTGCCTTCATATTTGCAGTAAATGAAAAGCACCCCGGTACCGGGGTGCTTTTTGTCTGGGTCTGTGCTTGCGCTGCTTTTGGGGAACATCTCCAAAGACTTCTGCTATGGTGAGTCTAACGGGTCTTGCTAAGACCGTCTCGCCGCTGTTAAAAAAGCTTTTTTAATATCCCTCCCATAACGGACTGACTATGACACGATGTTGTTTATCCAGATATCGCCCTTTACCATGTAGTAGCCTATGACAACTTTTACTATCTCAGAAAAAGTCACCACTGCGAATAACGGGTGAATGTCAAGCCCGGTGAAGTGAGAGAGCAGAAAGGCTAAGGGTATCATCAAAAGCCAGGTGTAGCCAAAGTCAAAGATAAATGTAAGACCCGTCTTGCCGCCGCTCCTCAGTGTGAAATAGCAGGCGTTGGTGTAGGACCATAGGGGCATCGCCATGGCCTGGACCACTATCATAAAGCTCGCCAGCTGCCTGATGTCTTCCTCTGTCTTGTATATCTGAGGGAAAAAAGCCGCCAGGGGAAGAGCTAAAAGCGCCGCTATTACCGTCACCGCCACGGAGAAAAATCTCAGCCTGTCATCAAGCCTGCGGGCCTCTTTCAGCCTTCCCGCACCCAGCTCGGCGCCTACAAGTATCCCTATGCAGGCCCCAAGCTGGATATATATGGAACTGAAAAGATTGGTCATGGTGCTGGATATGTTCCTTGCTGCCACAGCCTGCAAGCCCCTTTCAGAATAGCACTGTGCTATTACCGACATTCCGGCAGCCCAGAGGAACTCATTTATCAGCAGGGGCAGTCCTTTCTTTATCATATCCTTTGTCAGCTCCTCAGGGATATGAAGGCTGCGGTATACGCCCTTGATGTAACGGTACTTATCAGCGTGGGTGTGTGACCATACTATCACTACTCCGGCCTCGATGACCTTAGATATGACAGTTGCCAGAGCGGCGCCCCGGACCCCCATCTCAGGCATTCCCAGCCTGCCAAAGATCAGTCCGTAGTCAAGCAGTATATTGACCCCTACAGCTGAAAAGGAGCCTATCATGGGTATCCTTGTCTCTCCGCATTCTCTTATGACGCTGGAATAGGCCTGTCCGATGCCGAAGGGGATAAATCCGATGAGCATTATGCGCATATACTCTTTGCCAAAGCCAAGGGTCCTTGCCACCACGTCAGGTGGGTCGTCGTCGCTGAGATAAAGAGATATGAGTTCTTTGTCCAGACTGCCAAAGAAAAGGGCGGCGATGATGATTATTGCCGCCGTTATCATTAGCCTGAACCTGAAAGTGTACTTCTGTCCCTTGCTGTCCCCTTTGCCGAAAAACTGCGCTCCGAAGATGCTTGGCCCCGCCACAGCTCCGAAAACAGTGATGTTAAAAACGAACACGAACTGATTGACGATGGATACGCCGCTCATCTGCTCGGTGCCTATGCGCCCCACCATTATATTGTCTATAAGGCTGACCAGGTTAGTTACCAGGCTTTGCAGCACCATGGGGATGACCATTTTCAGCACCCTGCTGTAAAACCTCCTGTCGCCTATGTACTTCTCTTTAAAGCTGATCTTCACTTTTGTCTTCCTTTTCCTCTATCCTGAGAATATCGCTCAGCGGGAGCCGCCGTCCGTCGCTGAAAATGACGGTCCCTGTCTCTCTTTCTATCCTCCTGACTCTTCCCTCAGCTAAAGCGGCGGCTCCGCCCTCTTTTTCACTGTCGGGCAAAAAATATGTGATCCTGACCGCCGGCAGCTCATGAGCCTTTTCCTCCAGCCGGCAAATGGCCTCATCAAGCTCTGCCAGGTCGTCCTCGCTGAGCTGCGGGCGGCTCTCTGTGAGCCTTGCGGCCTCGCCGATCTCCTCCTCCAGTCCCGTCAGCGCTGAAAAGGGCGAGAACTGCGAAGCTCTTTCCTGCCGGCTCATGCGGCTGCGTTTCGACGAAGTCCTGTGGGGGAGTGTTATGATGTCATCATACTTGCTTACGTCCTCATTCACAGTCCTCACCTCTCTTACCATACCCTAGGTCTGCGGATAGCCCCGCTTTTCCGGGCCTTCCGCTAAATGTTCACCGCCGAGTCAGTTTTCAGCCCGTATTTCAGACTGTATTCTCTGACGGTCTTTTCCATGTCGGAGCCTTTGATGCTGATGGGGTCTCCGTTTTCGATATGTATGCGGTAGCTGTCCGCATTGACTTCTATCATAGCCATCACTATCTTTCCGCAGTGGACAGCCATCCTTTCCAGATTAGTCAGCAGCTCGCCGAAGTCAGAACCCTGTCTCAGGGTACATTCCCCGGCCTGCAAACGCCTTACGTGGTGCATCTCCGCCCGGTTGCACAGCGCACGGATAACGGTGTTGAGCGCTGCCACCCGGTCGTCAGCCTGCCATTTTTCCTGCATGAAAGCCTCTACCGTCAGGTCAAGTATCTCGTTGACGGCGTTCTTTATCTGCCCTAAGTCCCGGCCGGCCTTTTCGGAATAGACGATGTTGTCCTCCTTGTTGTTCTTGGCGATATAGGCTATGCTCATGGCGTGGTCGGTTATCCTCTCAAAGTCAGACAGGGTGTGGAGGTATTTAAAAACGTCAGCATTCTGCCACTTGTTCAGTTCACGTCTTGAAAGCTTCATCAGATAAGTGCCGATGTCGTTCTCATACCTGTCCGCAAGCTGCTCGCACAGGGAAGTCTCCTCCAGATACTCGTCCTTATAATCCTCCAGGGCGGAAAAGCAGCTTTTCACGCTGTTGACCGTGGTCTTCGCCATATCGTAGACGGCATTCTTGCTCTGAGAGATGGCCAGAGAAGGGTAGGGAAGAAAGCGTTCCTCCAGCTGTATCTGGACCAGCTCTTTCTTTTCCGGCCTCTTCCTGTCCTTGATAAGAAAGCAGGTAAGTTTTTCCAGCAGGCCTATGAACGGGAACAGCACGATGATGTTTATGACCCTGAAAAGGGTGTTGACCTCAGCTATGGAGAATGAGGTCATGGTCTTTGTCATAAAAGGCAGATCTGCGAAAATATTGATAATGTAAAGTCCGCCGCCGCAGACGATGACGCCGAGCACCGAAGCGATGAGGTAGACGAAGGCGGTCCTTTTGCCGGCGGTATTGGCAGCCAGGGCCGACAGCAGCACCGGCACCGCAGCGCCTATGGAGATACCCAGCAGGATAGGGAAAGCCGTATCAAAATCAATGGCCCCTGTGGCCGTAAGGGCCTGTAAAATACCCACGGCTGCCGATGCGCTTTGAAGCACCGCCGTGAACACCGTGCCGGCCAGTATGCCCAGAATGGGGTTTGAGAACATAGTCAGTATCTCAACGAAGGCCTTGCTCTCGGAGAGGGGAGCCATGGCTCCGCTCATAGTCTCGATCCCTACCATCAGCACTACGAAACCCAGGAGTATATCCCCCAGGTTCTTCTGCCGTTTTGAGAATGACCGGCAGTAAAGGCCGATAACTGCGATAACGCCGGTTATGGTGGTGGTGGACAGCAGATCCGTCCAGCCACCGGCGCCGTGTATGCTTGAAAGGGCGATGATCCAGCCGGTGACGCTGGTGCCCACTATGGAGCCAAGGATTATGCCTATGGACTGTCTGAATTTCATCATGCCCGAATTGACAAAGCCCACGGTCATGACCGAAGTAGCTGATGAAGACTGTATCACAGCAGTGACCCCGGTGCCGAGAAGTATGCCCTTGAGCGGGGTGTCAGTCAGCTTGGCTAAAAATTTCTCCAGCTGGTTGCCCGCAGCCTTTTTAAGTCCGTCGCCCATCAGCGCCATGCCGAACATGAACATCGCCATACCGCACAGCAGCTCGAACAGGTTAGTTATACTCATCCTTATTCCTCCCGAAAAAGGGTAAAGGGTCACTGTTCCCTAAAGCTCTGCGGCTGACCCTGGCCACAGTCAAAATCAGTATAACACAGTCGAAAAGCTTTGTCAACATCGGCTGTGGCTCCCAGCATAAAAGTGCTACTTTCCTGCTGTTCCTGCGATAAGAGCTGCCTTCTCGGCGGCGGCCTGTTCTTCAGCCTTTATGAAAAGCTTATAGACCGGTGCGATGGCGGCAAGGTCCTCCTTTACTGTGCTTATGAACCTGGGTGAAAAGAAAAGTTCCGGGTCGTCGCTCTCAAAATTAAAGCCTATCCGCTTGCGGCAGAGCCAGTTTTTAAGCCTTTCCGGCTCCTGCGGAAATCTGTCCCGCTTATACTTTTCCCCGGTCATGACCAGATGCTCCTGTCCCTCATAGGCTTTTATGGCGGACATTGCGGTCCTGTCCCCGGAAAGTATGAGCTTTCTGACGCTCTCCATGACCGGCACAGGCATCATATAATACCCGCAGCCCCAGCCGAAAGCTTCGTCGCTTATCCACACATAGAATTCCGGCTTGCTGTCAAATCTTTCCTTTCTCCTCATGAATGAGCACCAGACGCTTTTTCTGAAAAACATACCGTCCTTTATCAGTCTCACATCACGGTAGAGTCTGGAGACCTTTTTGGGGTCGCAGACTATCTCCGGGTCAGTCTCCTTCATCAGCGGAGTCAGCTCCGTGATGATCTCAGCGAAGGGGGTAAGGATCTCTTTCTCATAAACGGCTTTATTGGCCCTGAACCATTCCTTGTCGTTGCGGGAATAGTTCTCGAACAGAAACTGCGGAGCTTCAGGTGTAAATGGCATGGTCATCTTCCTTTCATATCACATCTCATTATATTATAACTCAAAACTATGAACAAATCTATCAGATCTCACAGCACAAAAAAATCCCCCCCGCTGACTGCGGAGGAGATAATATAAGGTCAGCTCACCTTTACCAGCTGTTCGCTGACGGTGGAATAATAGTTCTTTCCGTCGATGGTCTTGTAGGCCCGCACGGAGATATAGTAGTTCTCTCCGCTGACAAAGCCGTTTTTCAGAAAGCTTGTACCGGTGGTGCAGCCTATGGGAGAACGTGCCTCGCCGGAGGTCCGCTTAGAGCTTATCTCATAGCCGCTGGCCCCCGTGACATTTTTCCACTGCACGCTGACTATGCCCTTGCCGGGTGAAGTCACCGTTATCTCAGGCCCTTCATACCTGGTGTATACCGTGACAGTTGCGCTGGAGGAGCTTAAAAGCTCGGCGCCATCGACAGTCTTATAACCTTTCACCGCATAGAAATATGAAGTGTTCGGCTTGACTGAGGTATCGGTAAAAACGTTGAAGGACTGTTTTTTGAGCCTTTCATAGCTCATGCCGCCGTCCGTCGAGCGGTAGATCACATACCCTTCCGCCTTGTCGGCCTGGCCCCAGGTGAGTATGACCGAGCTGCTGCTGACTGCGGCAGACTTCAGCGACTTCACGTTGTCCGGCCTGACGGTAGACCAGCCTGCCCCTGACCAGGTCTTGTAGGTGCCGCCGGCATTATTGGTATAGAAATTGCCGGTCATGAGCACATCAGTGCTGTGGGTATAGTTCCCGATGCCAAGACCTGCGCAGCTGCGGGCGCTGTTGCCGCTCATGGAGCTTACGAAGGAGCTGGGCTGGATATGGATGCCGTTGCCGGGGCTGTCGTTGCTGTAATACCGGCAGTTTGACACATGGTTGCGGTCCATGCCGGAGGTCACTCTGGAATTTGCGATGAGTATGCCTGTCCCCGTGCCACGGGTGACTGTATTGCCGCTGACGGTCCTCAGAACGGCCTGGTTGGTGTAGAAAATGCCGAATTGCCCGTACTGGGTGATAAGATTATTGCTTACAGACCCGGAGGTTATATACTCCGTGACGCTGCTGCCGCCGCCGTAACGGTAGCTGTTTGTAAGAGTGCCGTAGATGCCGATGCTTCCGGGTGTGTTCCGCAGATTTATGGTATTTCTCGTGATGTCCGGATAGCCGGCGGCCTCTCTTATGCCCTGGGAATAAAGTCCGCATATATTGTTGCCGGTCACGGTGCTGTTATCGAAAGCGTAGGCATGGATAGCCGGACCGTTTTCGGCATAGCGGCGGGTGTTGAGAAAATTGTTGCTGCTTATGACGATGCCGCTCATATGGTGTCCCCCGGAAAGGGTGTGGTGGTTGCCGATGCCGATGGGATAATCGTAGAATGTGCAGCCTGTGACGGTGATATTTTTGCTGACGGTGTCGTCGCAGTAATAAGCCCCGTTCCAGCCAGGGTGGCTGATGTCTATCTGCAAAGCCTCGCTGGAGCTCCTTGCGACGCCGTAAAAGCCGGAGAAGGTGCAGTCCTTCACCAGGCAGTCCTGACAGCCTGAGAACTCTATCAGATGGCCCTGATAGGAATTGCGCAGGTCAACATTGAGGACCTTTACCCCGGTGGCATGGCCGAAATTCAACAGATTTACCTCCACGGCGCTGGGCGAGTAGCCGCAGCCGTCGATGGTCCCGTTCTTCACAGTGATGTCATGGGTCATGTAATATCCCGTACCGTAGAGCTTTTCGCCTGTGGAGTCACAGTTTTGCAGCATATTTGTATTGAACATATTCCCCGACTTCTTTATCGTGGACCCGTTAAGGTCAAGAACGGTGTTCGACTTCATTCTCAGTGCGTTTCCGGTGGTGGTGTTTATATAGTATTCCCCGCCCCTCGGCAGCACTACCGTCAGGGTCTCCTTCTCGTCGGCAGACATGAGCGCCTGGTGGATCGCCTGATAGTTCAGCCCTCCGTTATTCTCTCCCTCATAGAGCCTGACATAGATCGTTTTCCCTCCAGCTGCCGAGGCAGGCGAACAGAAGACCGCTGCCAAAAAAAACATAAGCACAGACCCAAAAGCCCGGAAAAAGGCCTTTACTGCGCCTTCGTATCCCCTTATATCCATAAAGCCCCCCATCGTTTTGCCGCCATTTTTCATAACCGGCAAGACTGTATTTGGTAATTAACAATAAACATTATTACTAAATTATAACACATTTTTAACATTCTGTCAAGAGACTGCGGACAGGACCTCACAGCACGCTGTATTTGCTATTGACAAGGGGCGGGAATACTGATATAATTATAGTGTATATCGGGTGTGTGAAGAGGTGATGGGAGTGCTGATAGATATTTCTCAGGAGGTCTTTGGCTGCAAAGTCTTTCCGGGGGACCCGGCGCCGGAGAAAAGGATGCTGCAAAGCCTTGAAAACGGCGATGTATGCAATCTTACATACCTTTCCATGTGCGCCCACAACGGCACCCATGTCGATGCACCGTACCATTTTCTGAATGACGGCAGGACCATCGACATGATGGAGCTTGACACATTCATAGGCAGCTGTTGCGTGTTCAGACATGAAGGCGATGTGAGCGCTGAGGACGCACGGACCATGCTCGAAAGGGCAGGAGCGCAGGGCTGCGGGGAGAGGATACTTATTGGCGGCAGAGCCACGGTAACTGCCGGGGCGGCAAAGGTCTTTGCAGATGGCGGGATAAAGCTCCTCGGCAACGAGAGCCAGACCGTAGGGCCGGAGGACGCACCTAAGGAGGTGCATCTTATACTTCTCGGCGCCGGGGCGGCGCTGCTGGAGGGCATAAGGCTTGAGGGAGTCAGCGAGGGGAAGTATTTTCTCATGGCGGCGCCGCTCGGTCTGGGAGGATGCGACGGCGCACCCTGCCGTGCAGTGCTTTCAGACAGTGTCTGAACGGATCAGGTTGAGTGAAAGGTAATGATCGGGATCATGGAGAGTGTTGGTATGAAAAAATATATTGCGGCACTGCTTTGTGCGGTCATGATGCTGAGCGGATGTACGCTTTATGAAAGAGAGCTGCCCGACGACAGCAGCCAGGCCCAGCCGGCGGCTGTGGAGGAGGAGAGATATGAGAAGCTGCTCCCCGAGATACCGCTTATGGTAAAAAATGCGCCCTGGCGCAAAGGCGGCAGGCTCAGATATTCCGATTTCCAGATCGGCGGCGGGGACCCTCTTAATGAGCATATCATCGAGAACGGGGAGATCTACGCCTATACCTGCTGGAGGGGCCTTGACGACGATGGGGAGCTTTTGAGTATCGGCAGCCTGGCCCCAAGGCTATGGCTCACCTCTACTAAGGAGAGCGTGCTGGAAAACTACGGTGAGACTGAGGTCTTTGAGACGGACCTTGATAATGACCGGCTCTACGCCTACGCTGTGGAGAACGCCGCTATGAAAATGATGGACATGATGGAGCGAAGCACTGAGTATGTGCAGTATTTCTATACAGTGCCCGGGTGCAGCAAGGCTTTTGCAAACGTGGCGGACCTCAAATTCTATTTTGACAGCGAGGGCTATATAATGCTGATGGCCGTGGAGATAAACGAGGAACTGATGCCTCTGGAGGGCTACGGCGATGACTATAGCCCTAAGCTCTACAGCCAGGTACGGGACGTTCAGGCTTTTGACCCGGAGGGATATGAGATGAGGGTAGGGGTCTTACAGCACGACCTTTTCAGGTATGATGTTCCAAGGACCGACAGACCCTGTCCGGTATACAGTTTTGAGGACGGAGAGATCACCGCAAGATGGTACGATTTCGAGGGGAATGAGGTCAGCGACCACCCTGTGAGCGCCTTTGACGGCGGGGTGAAGTATGGATTTGACGGGGAAAGGATAAGTCTGGAGCTTAACGAGGACAGCGGTTTCAACAGCGACAACACTTATTTCATTTTTGATAAATATTTTGGGTGCTACAGGCTTTATGAGCCATGCTGGGCGCAGGAGGACTCAAGTGCGCTGCTGCTGAGACTGAGATAGGTCATGGCATATCCATCAAGAAAAATACGAAGGAAGAAAAAATAACATGGACGGTTCCTTTAAAGATTACTGGAAGGAAAATCGGGACGCAATACTGAAGGCTGCCATTATGGGGGCGGTCATCATAATCGCAGCGGTCCTTATCATAACTCTGGTCTTTCACGGGCTGGGCGGCAAGAGCACCGGTGAGGAGAGCAGTACGCCGGACACGCTGCCGGCAGCGAAGGAGCAGACCGGCAGTGAAGCCGGGGAAGAGGCAAGGGAAGAAAAGGAAGAATATGTGCCTGTGACAAGGGAGGGCGGCGCCCTGTACATGGTCACTGACTATACGGGACTTTACAGCGAGATACCGGACGACGTAAGTTCGGCCTATCCGGACGCTTTAGCCTATGGCGGAGAGTATTACAGCTCCTATGCCGACATGAAGGAAGGCGAGCTGACCGAGGGCAAGTTCGTGCCGGTGGTCTATCAGGACAGGACAATGTATCTTCCCGCTCAGTATGCACAGAAGGTAGTGGGCGCAAAGATACTTCCCACCTCGGCCATAGGCCAGCTCGGCGGCTCATACTACGCCTACACAGGCAGCGGTGCAGCGGCGGCGGCCATACTTGCAGTCAGCGAGAAGGGCGCAGACTGGGATAAGGACAGGCTCATAGAATTCTGCTCGTCTTACGGTTATGACGACCTCGGCAGTATGCTGACCCTTGACGGCGGTATGTCCGCAGAGAGCGTCATAAATATGATAAGAGATTATTCCGGCGGAGAATATATAGCCGAGAACAGATTCAGCATAGACAACGTCAATACTTTGCAGGACCTTATAGACCAGGGCCACAGGGTCATGACCTCCGTCAGGTATGCTGCGGACATCGGGCTGACGGACACGGATATAAACTATCTCACCGGCAGCACCACGGCCACACAGCTAATCGTGGTCTGCGGCTATTCCACCGAGGGCGGGGAGACTTATTTCTACTATGCGGACCCCTACTACTATACCGGCGGCGAGGGGCTGAAAAAAGTCAGCTCATCGTTCCTGGAAAGTACCATCGATGCTGTTGACAACGACAGGACGGCCATGATAGTGCTGAAATAAAAAATGCGGGCGGGCTTTGCCTGCCCGTCTCTGATACAGGCCTTTGAGGCCGGCGCTAAACGGTATGTGAAAAGGAGGCAAAGCATGATCCTTTATTTTTCGGGAACGGGCAATTCCAGGTTCGTGGCAGAGGCCATAGGGTCTTATCTTGGGGACAGGGACGTTATAGACCTGGTGCCGCACATAAGGTCAAAAAGGCACAAGAGGTTTTATTCCTATACTCCCTATGTGTTCGTGGCGCCTATATATGCCTGGCGCTATCCCAGGATACTGGAGAGCTTTATCAGAAAGTCCAATTTCTGGGGCGTTGACCGCTTTTACTTCGTGGCCACCTGCGAGTCACAGACCGGCAATGCCGGACGGGTCCTGGAGAAGATATGCGGGGAAAAGGGCCTTACCTTCTGCGGCTTTGCGGGGGTGGCCATGCCTGAGAACTATACCGTTATGTACGACGCACCCACGAAAGACGAGGCCAGGGCAACTGTGGACAAGGCTCTTGAGGAGATATTGAGGATATGCAGGACCATCGAGGCAGGCGAAAAGCTGGATGACAGCATGGACATGAGGGTGCTCAAACACTTCACCGGCCTGGTGAACCCGCTGTTTTATATGACGATGGTGAACACCAGAAAATTCTGCGCTACCGACAAGTGTACGGGCTGCGGGAGATGCGAGATAGTCTGTCCTTTCGGCAGTATCAGTCTGAAAGACGGCCGTCCGGTCTGGGCGGACCGATGCACTCACTGCATGGCCTGCATAAACGGCTGTCCTGCCAGGGCCATAGAGTTCGGCAGCAAGACCGTGGGCCGGGGCAGGTATATGAACAATATGAAGGCCCGGTATATAAAGGACTAGGGCCGCATTAATTACAGTTTTTTACATTATGCTCCGGCAATTGTTCTTTAATTGTTGATAAAATATTAATTATCGCTAAATCCCTTGAATTCGGGGGAGAAATGTGCTAATATGTATAGTGGATCGGCGGCCTGAGCGCCGGATCTCAGCTCTGCCGTTACGGCAAATAAAAGCATGGAAAGGAAAATGAGTATGAAAAAGATAGTTGCAGGACTGGCTGCCATGGCCCTTTCAGCAGTGATGCTGGCATCCTGCGGAAAGGCTGAGGAGAATACAGTTCATTCAGTTGACGACCTTAACGGTAAGAACATCGGAGTGCAGATAGGCACCACCGGCGATACTCTGGCAGGAGATATCGAGAACGCCAACGTTGAGAAATACACCAAGTATTCAGATGCAGTGCAGGCACTCAAGCAGGGCAAGATAGACGCCGTTATAATAGATAACGACACCGCATCTGTTTTCGTCAGCAAGAACGACGATGTGGAGCTGCTCAGCGAGGGCTTTGCAGACGAAGAGTATGCCATAGCTATGGCGCTTGATAACGAGACTTTGCAGACCGAGATAAACGGGGCGCTGAAAGAACTCAGCAATGACGGGACCCTTAAAGCTATCAAGGATTTCTATGATGCAGAGGATAAGGGCGAGGGCTACAAGTCTCCCGCCGATGTGGACAGGAGCAAGGGCAAGCTCATAATGGCTACCAACGCAGAGTTCCCTCCTTATGAGTACAGAGAGGGCGATAAGATAATCGGCTTTGATGTGGACATGATGACCGCTGTGTGTGACAAGCTCGGCTATGAGCTGGAGATATCCGACATGGCCTTCGAGTCCATAATCCCCGCCGTTCAGTCCGGCAAGGCACAGGTGGGCGTGGCAGGTATGTCAGTCACCGAGGAAAGACAGAAGAACGTCAGGTTCTCCGACCCCTACACCACCACGCACTTAGTCGTGATGGTCAGGAAGTAAGCTGACAGAACAGACTTTTACGGCTGTCATGGCGCACCGTGGCAGCCGATATTATTTTCGGGGAGGAGTCCGCTTTGGGATTCATAGACAGTTTCAAACAGAATTTTATCGAGCAGGACAGATGGAAATATCTTCTCGACGGTTTAAAGACCACCCTGGTCATAACCGCCTTTGCGGTCCTGCTGGGTATGCTGCTGGGATTTCTGGTGGCCATCGTCAGGTCCACTTATCTGAAGACCGGCAAGCTCAGGATACTTAACGCCCTTTGCAGAGTATATCTTACCGTCATAAGGGGAACGCCTATGGTGGTGCAGCTGCTGATAACCTATTTCGTCATCTTCGGAAGCGTCAACATCTCCAAGACCTTTGTGGCCATAATGGCCTTTGGCATAAATTCCGGGGCCTATGTGGCTGAGATAGTCAGGGGAGGCATAATGTCAGTGGACAACGGACAGTTTGAGGCCGGCAGGAGCCTTGGCCTCAACTACCGGCAGACTATGCTCTATATCGTCATGCCCCAGGCTCTGAAAACAGTGCTGCCTTCTTTAGCCAACGAGGCCATCGTCCTTCTGAAGGAGACCAGCGTGGCGGGCTACATAGCTATCGCAGACCTGACCAAGGGCGGAGATATTATACGTTCCCAGACCTTCTCGCCGTTCCTGCCGCTTATCTCGGTGGCGGTGATATATCTTATAATGGTAATGTTCCTGACCTCCCTGGTGGGCAGGCTGGAAAGGAGGCTGTCTGCTAATGATAGACGTTAAGGGACTTAAAAAGTCCTTTGGGGAGATAGAGGTCCTCAAAGGCATAGACGAGCATATCGACAAGGGCGAAAAGGTGGTCATAGTAGGCCCCTCCGGCTCGGGAAAGTCCACCTTCCTCAGGTGCCTGAACCTTATGGAAAAGCCTACAGAGGGCGTCATTACCTTCGATGGCAGAGACATAACCTCTCTTAAAGACAAGGAGATCGACCGGGTCAGGATGAGGATGGGAATGGTTTTCCAGCACTTTAATCTTTTCCCCCATCTGACCATAAGAAAAAATATCACCTTAGCGCCGGTGAAGCTCAAACTCATGTCGCAGGACGAGGCCGATGCAAAGGCCGAGGAACTGCTGAAAAGGGTGGGACTTCCGGATAAGGCCGAGGAATACCCCTCCAGGCTCTCGGGCGGACAGAAACAGCGTATCGCCATAGCCAGGGCGCTGGCTATGAACCCTGAGGTCATGCTTTTTGACGAGCCTACCTCCGCCCTGGACCCGGAGATGGTGGGTGAGGTGCTGGAGCTTATGAAACAGCTCGCCGCCGACGGCATGACCATGGTGGTGGTCACTCATGAGATGGGCTTTGCAAGAGAAGTGGCTTCGAGAGTGCTTTTCATGGCCGAGGGCTATGTGATGGAGCAGAACGAGCCTGAGAAATTCTTTGCTGAGCCGAAGAACCAGCGCCTTAAAGATTTCCTTTCAAAGGTACTGTAAAAGCAGGGAATTCCCGAAAAGAGGTAAGATATGGAAAAAGATATCATGAATATCGAGCATAACGGAAAAAGCTACAGAGCGGTGTTTGCCGTGGGTATAGAGTCCCTGCCGAAGGCCGCAGAGATAAGGGAAGAGATATTCATAAAGGAGCAGGGCTTCACCGTTGAGTTCGACGAGCTGGACAAAAGCGCAGTGCAGTGTCTGCTGTGCAGAGGAGAGGAACCTGTGGCGGCAGCTAGGCTCTACCCGGACAGTGAGGACAAGGAATGTGCCCACATCGGCAGGGTGGCTGTGGTGAAGGAGATGCGTGGCCTTGGCATAGGCTCGGCAGTGATGAAGGCCGTGGAGACTTATGCCAGGGAGAATGGCTATAAGCGCACCGCACTGTCCGCACAGTGCAGAGCCGAAAAGTTCTATAACGCCAACGGGTACAAGGCCAGGGGAGACGTCTACTACGACGAGTTCTGTCCCCATGTGATGATGTACAAAGAGCTGTGAGCAAAAAAACGCAGTCCCCACGGACTGCGTTTTTTATTCCCGATCTCAGTAATAGGTACCGAAGGAAGCTTCTCTGGAGTTTGCCGAATACAGTGGGTGGGGGTACTGTCCCATAACGCCCTCCGGGTGTCTGTACTGAACGAAAAAGTCGCCGTCTTCACCGGCAAGAGCGCCCACATAGAGATCGCCGGCTGTGGTCGCCCTGGTGATGCTCTCAAGCTCTTCGAGCACAGCCTTCTCACCGCTGCCGGTACCCTTATTCTTGATGTTGATGCCGGCGGAAGAATTCATTTCTGCAAAGTCCCCTCTGGCCACGGCCTCTTCAAAGCTCAGGCCGTTTTCGCTAAGGTAGTTTGCCACTGCCCTCCAGGCATACCTGGCCTTAGTGTTGGCGTCATCAATATACTCGCTGTCATAGAATAGCTGCATAAGCTCCTCGTCTGTCAGTGCGGCCTCTTCCAGCTCGTCTTCGATATAGGTGCTCTCAGCAAATGCACCGTGGCCGTCCTCTGACCACCAGGCGTAAATGTCCTCAAATTCCAGTCCCACATCGTCGATAAGCACATAGAGCGACCCGGTCACATAGGTGGTGCCGCCGTCTGTCTCATAGCCTGTGACCTCGAAAAAGCTCCTGATATTACCGTCTGCCGGGGTCTTTATGTCATCTTCACGGCAGGCCTCTATCTCGCTCACCAGCTCGTCATAGGGCATATAGTCGTCAGCAAGACAGGTCTTCATCAGATCCAAGTCGATGCTCTTTGCCTGTTTCTCCACATTGCTGATTATGGCGTTGTCATCATCCAGGGAGAAGAACGCCTCGTATTTCTCTTCATCGTCGGCATATAACTCGTCCATGTAGGCTATTATCAGCATGACGTATTCGCTGAGGACTTCTGTCCTGACGGAATCGTAGTCTATATCGTCCTCGATAAAGAGCTTCATATTGTCTGCGGTCACGACCTTATCTGCGCCGTAGTACTTGAAATAGTTCTCAAAATCGTCATTCAGCCCGCACCTGTACTCAGCTATGATATCAGCGCTGATATCGTCTATTACCCGGCCCTCCAGCTTGTCCGTCTGAATATCTTCCGAATATTTGTCGCAGAGAATATGGACGTCGCCGCTCCTGACCTCAGTCATCTGTCCTGCGTCAGGCTTGCTTTCAGCCTGGCTGTCCGCCTTGCTGTCGGCTGCGCTCTCTGTCTTGCTGTCAGAACTGCTGTCCGCCTTGCTTTGCTCACTTTCATCAGAACGGGAAATATCCTGAGAACTGCTCTCCTGGCTCTCATCGGCCTGTGAGCTATCCCCAGCCTTCTGCTCCCTGCTTGCCGCAGGCTCGTTCTTCACGTCGCTGCTGTCGCTGCTCCCTCCGCAGGCGGCCATTGAAACAGCCATGCTAAGAGAGAGTATAAATACCACTGTCTTTTTCATAATATCTCCTTTCGTCCCCGGCAATAATACGGGCATAAAACGTTCATGAAATAATAATAACATATAAAATGATTTTGTCAAGGGATTTTAAGAAAAAGCAAAAAAAGAATGACTTTTATGGCAAGATGACTTGACAAATGCCGAAAAATCTGATATAATACTATTTTGTATAAAGCACCTACCTGAAGCGCCTTGCGGATCCGACCGCAGGGTTCTTTTGCTGTTAAGGTGATTTCGTTAAAATGCACTTATTTTTGTAAAAAAATTAACACCGGGTTATTAAAAATTCGGTGATTTAAAGATTTGGGCAAACTGCGTTAATTTTTATCGCCCAATTTCCCACGGGAACAGTTACACATGAGGACCGGGACAGAGAGTTGTATGGAGGTAGATTTATGATAAGAGAAGACCTGAGAAACGTTGCTATCATTGCTCACGTTGACCACGGCAAGACCACCCTGGTTGACCAGATGCTCAAGCAGAGCGGGACCTTCAGGGAGAACCAGGCAGTTGACGAGAGGGTCATGGACTCTAACGATATCGAGAGGGAAAGGGGCATAACCATACTTGCCAAGAACACCTCCATCAAGTATAACGGCGTCAAGATAAACGTCATCGACACCCCCGGCCACGCTGACTTCGGCGGCGAGGTGGAGAGAGTGCTGAAAATGGTCAACGGCGTGCTGCTGCTGGTAGACGCTGCTGAGGGACCTATGCCCCAGACCAGGTTCGTTCTCCAGAAGGCCCTGGAGCTTGGCCACAAGATAATAATAGTAATAAACAAGATAGACAGGCCGGACGCAAGGCTGGCTGAGGTCGTTGACGAGGTACTGGAGCTTCTGCTCGACCTTGACGCCACCGATGAGCAGCTTGACAGTCCCGTCATCTTCTGCTCCGGCAGAGACGGCACTGCTTCCCTTACAATGGACGGCGGCAAGGACATGATACCCCTGTTTGACGAGATAATCAAGTCCGTTCCCGCTCCCGAGGTCGACACTGAGGGCGATATGCAGTACCTGGTATCCGCCATAGACTATAACGAGTATGTGGGAAGGATAGCCATAGGCCGTATCGAGAGGGGCGTCATGAAGGTGAACCAGGACGTGACCATCGGCGACTACCACAAGACCAAGCAGGAATACAGGGGCAAGATAGTGACCATGTACCAGATAGAGGGCCTTAACAGAGTGCCGTGCACAGAAGCTAAGGCGGGAGACATCGTCTGCATAAGCGGTATCGAGAATATCACCATCGGCGACACCATCTGCGATTTCGGCAAGTTCGAGGCTGTGCCTTTCGTGAAGATATCGGAGCCTACGGTGGAGATGACCTTCTCCGTCAACGACAGTCCCTTCGCAGGAAGAGAGGGCAAGTTCGTCACCTCACGCCATATCAGGGACAGGCTTTTCAGAGAGCTTTTAAAGGACGTTTCACTGAGAGTTTCAGAGACGGACACCACCGACAGCTTCAAGGTGGCCGGCAGAGGTGAGATGCACCTATCCATACTGATAGAGAATATGCGCCGTGAGGGCTACGAGCTGGGCGTTTCCACACCCCGTGTGCTTTACAGGGAGATAGACGGAAAGCTCAACGAGCCTATCGAGAGAGTAGTCATAGACGTTCCTGAGGACTGTGTGGGCTCGGTAATGGAGAAGCTTGGCGGCAGAAAGGGCGAGCTTCAGTCTATGAACCCCGTTGGCAGCAGGATGAGACTGGAATTCCTTATCCCCGCCAGAGGACTTTTCGGCTACAAGAGCGAATTTCTCACCGACACCAAGGGCGAGGGCATAATGAACTCGGTGTTTGAGGGCTATGAACCTTACAAGGGTGATATCCCCAGAAGGTCCAGCGGCTCCCTGGTGGCCTTTGAGACAGGCGAGGCCGTTACCTACGGTCTTTACAATGCGCAGGAGAGAGGGGAGCTGTTCATAACTGCCGGCACTCCTGTTTATGAGGGCATGGTAGTGGGCGCATCTCCGAAGTCCGATGACCTGGTTGTGAACGTATGCAAGAAAAAGCACCTGACAAATACCCGTGCCAGCGGTTCAGACGATGCGCTGAGACTTATACCGCCGAGAAATATGTCCCTTGAGGACGCCCTGGAGTTCTTGGCAGAGGACGAGCTGCTTGAGGTCACACCCAAGAATATCAGGATAAGAAAGCGCACTCTCTCCAACACCCAGAGGGCCAAGGACAGAGCAAAGATGTAAGACCTTTTTCAGCGTCTCCGGTAAGGCCGGGGACGCTTTTTGGCTCTTTAAGGTGAAAAAAGCCGCAAAATTGCTCCGTGACGAAGAAAAACTGCTCTGACCCCCTTTATTTTTTCAAAAAAATGTTGTATAATGAAAATGATAAACTAAATCGAAAAGATCACCGGGAGGTATAAGAGATGGCAAACAAGTATAAGGTAGTTATCTGCGGCAAGGAATACACGCTTACCAGTGAGGACAACAAGGACTATACTGTCAAGTTAGCGGCCATGCTGGACAAGCGCATCAAGGATATGAAGAGCAAATTCAAGAGCCTTTCTGCCAGCGACTGCGCCATACTGACGGCTCTGGACTGCATGGACGAGCTGGCTCAGGCAAACCGCAATATCGACAATATCCGCACCCAGATAAAGGACTATGTTGACGACGCAGGCCGTGCCCGTACCCAGAGCGCTTCTGCCCAGAGGGAGATCATGGCCCTTAAAGAAAAGGTGGCCGCACTGGAGAAGGAGCTGGAGGAGAGGACCAATTTTGCCTCCGGCAGTACCAACGACTCACCAGTCAGCGCTGCGGATATGCTCTTTGGGGACATAGGCCCCGGTGCTGAGGAAAGCCCGGAAGAGCCTGAAGAATATTCCACTGAAGAAGTGAAGGGGGCGGCGAAGGACGAAAAGCCTGAGGAGAAGAAAACGCCTGTCTACGGCGGCTCACGGGTAAGGCCTGTGGGTATGATAGACCCTACACTGCCGAAAAAGGATACGGGGGACGGTAAGTAATTGGCGGAGATATTAGCGCCCTGCGGCTCGCCTGAGGTGCTCATGGCCGCCCTGAGGGCTGGCTGCGATGCGGTCTATCTTGGGGGAGAGAGCTTTTCGGCAAGGCAGAATGCGGTGAATTTTACCGACAGGCAGATCGAAGAGGCGGTGTTCCTGTGCCATAAGCGTGGGGTGAAGGTCTACAGGACCATCAACACCCTGGTCTTTGACGAGCAGATGGATGAACTGATGAGAGCTGTGGAACATTCGGCCCGCTGCGGGATAGACGGACTCATCACCCAGGACCTGGCCCTTGTTCAGATAGTCAGAAAATGCTGTCCGGGACTGCCGGTCCATGCCTCCACACAGATGACCATACATACCGCCCAGGGTGTTAAAACCGCCATGGAGCTTGGCTTTTCACGGACAGTAGTGGCAAGGGAGCTTCCCATAGAGAAGATCGGAGAGCTTTGCAGCCTTGGGACCGAGATAGAGGTATTTGTTCACGGGGCAATGTGTATGTCAGTTTCCGGGCAGTGTTATATGAGCGCCCTGGTAGGCTCCCGCAGCGCTAACAGAGGGCTTTGCGCCCAGGCCTGCCGGCTGCCCTGCAATGCGGGTGGGACCCGTGGGGAGAGGTATGACCTTTCCCTTAAAGATATGTCCTACCTTGACAGTATAGACAGCCTTGTCAAGGCCGGAGCGGCCTCCCTGAAGATAGAGGGGAGGATGAAAAGGCCCGAATATACCGCCATGGCGGTGGCCAGTCTTAAAAACGCCCTGGAGGGCAGGGACTATGACAGGGAGACTCTGGCCGGAGTATTTTCCCGTGGGGGATTTACGGACGGCTATCTTTACGGCAGGAGGGGCCATGAGATGTTCGGCCGCCGTCAGAAGGACGATGTGGACGCTTCAGCGGCAGCTCTGCCTAAGATACACGAGCTTTACAGGTGTGAGGAAAAGCGTGACAGGATAAGCTTTGAGCTTAACGCTGCGGCAGGCACGGGAGTGAGCTTAAAGGCCGCAGACAGCCTTGGCAGTGAGGTCACTGTCTTCGGAGCAGCTGCGCAAAAGGCCCGGAACAAGCCCACTGACCTTGAGAGCGTCACCAGGCAGCTGAAAAAGCTGGGGGACACCGTTTATTCTCTCGGGGAAGTCAGCGGCAGTATAGAGGAGGGGCTTTTTATCAGCCCGGCACAGCTGAATTCCATGCGGCGGCAGGCCTGTGAAGAGCTGGACAGAGTCAGAGCGGAGAGGAACACCCGCACCGTTCCCTTTGACAGGAGCGCCCTTGACCTTGACGAAGGACCGGGAACTGAGCCAGCAGCCGGGAAAAAGCCCGGGCTAAGGGTGTTTATAAGCTCTTTGCAGCAGCTGAAACTTCTGGAAGACCTGGACAGTCCTGCCGAATTCTTTGCGGTGCCACTGGGAATGTTCGGGCAGGCGGCAAAGCTCTGTCCGGCTGACAGGCTGGCGGCGGCCATGCCAAGGTTTACCTTTGACGAGGAGAAACAGACCGGAGAGCTCAGAAGTGCGGTCAGCGCCGGCTGCAAAAGGATCATTGCGCAGAATATCGCCCATATCAGGACCGCAGGGGAGCTGGACCTTGAATGCCACGGCGGGGCAGGGCTTAACATCACGAATTCGCTGGCCCTTAAACAGGCAGCGGAGCTGGGCCTTTCGGACTGCACGGTGTCGTTTGAGATCAGGGCCGCTCAGATAAGGAAACTGAAAAAACATCTGCCCATAGGCATAGCCGCCTACGGAAGACTGCCCCTGATGCTGACAGTGAACTGCCCCATAGCCCAGGCCGTGGGCTGTAAGAACTGCACAAAATACGTAAGCGACCGCACCGGCAGGATATTCCCGGTGAAATGCTCCAAAAAAGAGGGCTATGTGGAGATACTCAACAGTGAGGTGCTTTACCTGGCTGACAGGCTGGACGAATTCGTGGGGACGGACTTCTTCGACATTTATCTCACCGATGAAGGACCGCAGGAGGCCCGTAAGATAATAGAGAGCTATGCAGGACTTAGTGCCGGGGCCAAGCCTTCACAGCTCACCAGAGGACTGTATTTCAGAGGAGTATTGTAAATGAGACTACTGATAAAAAAACTCAGGGACGGCGCACAGGTCCCCAGGAGACAGACGGCCTACAGCGCCGGATATGACCTTTGTGCCTGCCTGGAGGAGCCGGCGGTGATAAGAGCCGGAGAGACAGTGAAGATACCCACCGGCATCAGCGCCGAGCTGGAGGGGGAGAGAGATGCGGTGCTGCTCATATATGCCCGCAGCTCTCTGGCGTCTAAGTCCGGTATCGCACCGGCCAACTGCGTGGGCGTGGTGGACTGGGATTACCGGGGGGAGATAGCTGTCGCCCTGAGAAACAGCAGTTCACAGGACTACACAGTCAGTCCCGGCGACAGGATAGCCCAGCTGGTCATCACACCGGTGTTCACTCCGGAGGTTGCAGTGACAGATGAACTGAGCGAGACTGACAGAGGTCAGGGCGGCTTCGGCTCCACAGGCAGAGCCTGAATACAAGCACCTTTGCTCCGCCGGGGCAGGGGTGCTTTTTGAATGGCCTTGCCGGCAGGAAAAGTATTAATAAAATATTCATAATATATCCTACAGTAGTTATAAATAAAGTGATATAATACACTGGTCATAGTGGGGCCTTTCGTCGTAAAGACCGAAAATACAGAGACGGAGACAATTGGAGATATGAAGTTTTTAAGGAAAAAGGATAGCGAGGACGGGGGCAGCGGCACATCTGTCAGAAAACGGCTGATGAACAAAATGTCTCTGACGCAGTTCCTGATGTTCGGGTATTCACTGGTGATACTTGTGGGGGCGATACTTTTAGCTTTCCCTTTCTCATCTACTGAGAGGGTGTTCACGCCGCTGAACAAGTGCGTTTTCACCACGACCTCTGCCCTGAGCGGAACGGGGCTGACCCTGTTCGATACATATAGCTACTGGTCCCTCTTCGGGCAGATAGTCATACTGATAATAATCCAGGTGGGCGGCATAGGATTTATGTCCATAGGTCTGTTCGCAATGAGCTTTATGGGCAAGAAGATAGGCCTAAAACAAAGGGCGACCATGAGGGAGAGCATAGGCAGCCTTTCCAGCGGCGGCGTGGTCAAGATGACTAAGTTCATATTGAAGGGCACGGCGCTGTTTGAGAGCATCGGTACCGTAATACTGAGTTTCTGGTTCGTGCCACGGTGCGGTACTGCCAGGGGACTCTATTTTGCGCTGTTCCATTCCATCTCGGCCTTCTGCACCGCAGGTATGGACCTGATGGGGTATTTTGAGCCTAATTCATCACTTATAACCGCCAACGACAGTGTTCTGCTGAATGTGCCTATAATCATTCTTCTTATAATAGGCGGCATAGGCTTCTTCACCTGGTCGGATATCGTGACCCACAGGCATCACATCAAGAAATACAGCGCACAGACCAAGATAATACTGCTCATCACAGTGCTTTTCTATGTGCTTGGCATGGCGGATATGATGTCGCTGGAATGGGGCAATTCCATGTCGGACATGAGCACGGGGGGGAAGATAGTGGCCTCCTCAATGCTCATCACTTCGGGAAGAGATGCCGGGTTCGCCTCTGTGAGCATAACCTCCCTGAGGATGACCTCTGTGCTGATGCTCATATGTTTTATGTTCATAGGCGGCTCCCCGGGGTCTACGGCCTGCGGCATAAAGGTCACGACCTTTGCGGTGATGATGCTGACCATATGCACAGTTTTCAGGA
>JAFVCV010000040.1 GCA_017478965.1 Ruminococcus sp.
AATAGTTTTAACGATCGTTTTAGCAATGGCAGGTCTGACCGCCTGCGGGAGCACTGAGTCTGAAACAACTGACACTGCTGCTGCCACGACCACCACAGCTGCAACAACAACTTCTGAACCTGAGACAACAACAACTGCCGCTGCAACTACACAGGAACCCGAAACGACCACAACCGAGGCTACGACTACTGAGGCAACGACGACAACGGAAGAAGTTACAACTACAGAAGTAGATTCTTCCAACATAGAGCCAGAAGATGGAGAGTACTTACCTTTCGAAGAGTGTATTAAACAAATATTAGAGGAAAAATACGGAAAAGAACTGGATTATATTACTGAATCCGCTTCAGGTTCTTTTTTAGCATGGACAACAGATGGAGATTATAATAGTATTTTTATTAATAAGGATATTTATGACTCTGGAGAAAAAGTAAACAAAGAGTTGTTTGATACATTTGAAAATGGGGTGATTGTTTATAAAGTTAATATATAAATGCATATATTTTTAGCATTATGTGTTACTAGTTTAAACGAAAAATATTGTGGTTGTAAATAAATTAAATTGAGACGGAAAAATAAATATATTTCCGCCTCAATTTAATTTTATTATAATAAATAGTTTTACTATTAAAAACTTAGGGAACTACATAAAGAAGAAAAGCTAAAAAAATAAATATAATTAGATGTCACCAAAATGTAATACAAATTTAAACAAAACTCGACTTAAAACTGGAGAAATACAAAAATATCCCTTACCGTCTCAACCGGTAAGGGATATTTTTATTACTCCGAAGTCTCGAACTGGCTCTCGTGCCTGGTGAAGAAATCCGTCCTTGGGGGGAGAAATCTCAGCTTGTGGCCGGGGCCGGTGAAAAAGGTCAGAGGCTCAAAGATATGCTCCCAGCTCCATATGCTTTCATCGGCCTGAAGATACTCCCTGACCTTTTCTGTGCCGAAAGGAGCCATTGGGTGCAGCAGCACGGCGGCGGTCTTTATGATGTAGAAAAGGTCCGCCAGGGCCTGCGCCCTCTCTTCGGCGGGCTGGGCCTCGTCCTTCAAGGCCTTTGCCATGAACTTGCTGCCGTTTCTGATATAGCTGTCAAGCACGTAGGTACACTGATGGAAAGCGAACTTCGACATATGCCTTTCGTATTCCAGCACGGCTTTTTTGCCCTCGGCCAGGATATCCTCACTGGGGGCGTTGTCCGGCATGACCCCGTCCAGATACTTCTGGGTGGTGTAGAACGCCGTCCTTACCATTCTGTTATAGACGTTTGAAAGCAGCAGACCGTCCTTTACCACCGGGTCGGCGTCCTTGGGGTCAGCCGCAGGGTTGTAGGGCTTCGGCATGAAGCTCACCGACCGCTGACCAAGACCAAGACCCAGCCAGTGCATCCTGAGCTGTTCCGGGGTGTAGAAGTTCAGAAGATCGTCAGCCATAGGGGGCTTGACCGCACCGGAGCTGGAGGCCTTCTTGTCCAGGAAAAGAATGTGGTGGTTAGCGATTATCACCGGCAGCTGCATCTCTCCCTCTCCAGGCTCGGCGGACTTCTCTTCGCCCGCCTGCTGTGCCATCCACATGGCCGGCTCGGCTATGCCGTAGAAATAGATATTGTCCTGCCCGATGAACTGGTAGACCCCGGCGTCCTTGCTGCACCAGTAGTCTTTCCATTCCTCTCTGCTCCTGCCGGACTGCTCTAAGTAGGTCTGCGTGAATGACACAGGTGCCCAGAGCGATTCCGGCCATACCCAGACCGTCAGCCCCTCGGCCCCGTCCATCACCGGCGCAGGTACGCCCCATTCGATATTGCCCGTCAGCCTGAAAGGAACAAGGGTCTTGCCCGTGCGGTAGCGTATGCCGTTGTTTGCCATTATCCGGCAGGCCTCGTCGCAGTCCTCAAGCTTTTCAAACTCTATGGTGAAAGAAGGCTTTTTCGGCTCTTCATAGTAATTATGCCCGGGCATCGAGTCTTTAAGGGCAAGATACTTCTCCTCGAACTCTCTCTTTATGTAGATGACCGGCGGCTTTAAGAACTCCTCGATGGTCTTCCAGACCACCGGGCGGATATCCTTGCGCTTTTTGAGCTTTTCTATCCATTGCTTCAACAGCTCATTGTAGTCAGCCAGTCTGAAATACCAGTTCGTCACAGGCCGCATGGAAGGCTTTTCGCCGGTCAGGGTGCTGATGGGGTCGATAAGGTTCTCCGGCATATACTGATGGCCCAGGTCACATTCGTCCGCATAGCCCTTCTCTGAGGTGCAGCCCTCCACAGGGCATTTGCCGATGACCTGCCTGCCGTTCAGGAAACAGCCTGCCTTTTCGTCATAGAACTGCATGGTGCTTATCTGTTTGAGCTGTCCCTTTTCGTAAAGGCTCCTTATGAACCAGTCCGTCACCTCGGCGTGTATCTCCTTGCTCCTGCCAAGGCCTGAGGCGGCGAAGATATCCGGCGAGATACCGTAGTCGTCAAGGGTCTTCTGCTGCCTGTCGTGGTTCCTCTGCACGAATTCCTCCAGAGTGCCACTGAACTCGCCTGCCTCCACCTTCTTGCGCCAGCCCTCGGCTATGGGTGAACCGTAGCAGTCTGTGCCGCCCACGAAAATAACGTTCTCCCTGCCTATCCTGTCACGCAGAAATCTCGCAAAGGTATCTGCGAACACGAACATACCGCCCACATGGCCGAAATGCAGCTCCTTGTTGCCGTAGGGCATACCGCCCGTTATTACCGCCCTTTTCGGGAATTCCGGGCGGGGTATCTCAAAGGGCTTGCCGCCCTCTTTGTTTTTTGCCATTTTTATTCATCTCTTTCGTATTATTTTTACTAGCGTCAGAGCAGCTGTGCCCTTCACACCCATTCAGACAGCCTTGCTCTCACCATATCCTCCCCCAGCACATGGCTGACCTCGTGGATATCGGGGGCGTTTGCCCTGCCTGTCAGTGCTATCCTGAGCATATTCGTGATATGGACTATGCTGCCCTTGTACTTCTCCGGCTCTTTCTTGAAGTCCTTGGGCTTGACCGCAAAGCCAAGCTCCTCGGTGATGGCCTTTACCTTGTCGAACCACGCCGCACTGTCGTCAGCATGGTCGTAGCTCTCCAGATATTTCCTGAAGAACTCCTTCTGAACGGCCTCTTCGGCCTGCTCGTTCATATCGTCCTGGACCTTGAAAGTCTCGTCATAGTAAAAGCTCATGAACTCGCAGGCCTGTTTCCATGTCTCGATGTCCTTGCGGGGCTTTTTGCCGTTCTTGCCCACATTCAGGGCTGCCATGGTCCTCTCGGGGTATTTTTTTATAAGGTCCGCATATCCTTTATCGTACTCCTCACACCAGGAAAGCCAGTTTTTGTAAACTGTCTCAGCGTCCATTCTTGCGATGGTGTCTTTGGCGATGTCCCTGAGCTTGTCAAGGTCTACCAGAGCACCGGAAACGGACATTTTTGAAATGCTGTATGGGAAGTCCGTATAGGGCTTGTCCGGGTTAGCCGTGCGCCATTCCTCATAATTGGAGTTGAGCAGAGTCAGCAAGAATTCCCATACCACGTCCTTGCTGATGCCCTCCTGCTGGTAGTAGCTCAGGGCCAGCTCCGGGTCCTTGCGCTTGGAGAGCTTGCGCTTTTTCAGCTTAGAGGGGTCCTCCTCGTCAGGCTCCACCTTCATCAGCGTGGCAGTGTGGCAGTAGACCGGCTGTTCCCAGCCAAGGACCTTGAACAGCTCAACGTGCATAGGCAGTGAGCTTATCCACTCCTCGCCCCTTATGACGTGGGTGGAGCGCATAAGATGATCGTCAACTACATGAGCGAAATGGTAGGTGGGGATGCCGTCGCTTTTTAAAAGCACGAAATCCATGAAGTTTCTTGGCATCTCGATATTTCCCCGGACGGCGTCGCTGACGGTTATCCTCTCGTCATTCATCTCGCCCTTGTATCTCAGCACCCAGCTCTCTCCTGCGTCAAGCTTTTTCCTGACCTCTTCAAGGGTCAGGCTGCGGTTAGGCTCGGCATATCTTCCGTAAATGCCCGGGTCCTCTTTATTTGCCATCTGCTCCTCACGGATAGCCTCCAGCTCCTCGGCAGTGAGAAAGCAGGGATAAGCTAAGCCCCTCTCCACCAGGTCCTTTGCGAAAACGTGATAGATGTCTTTCCTCTGGCGCTGTCTGTAGGGACCATAGGCTCCCTTGTCACCCTCCTCAGCGGCGCCCTCGTCAAAGCGTACACCGAAGTAGGCCATAGCATTTATAAGAGTCTCCACAGCCCCTTCGACCTTGCGCTTATCGTCAGTATCCTCTATCCTCAGGTAAAAAACGCCCCCGGACTGATGAGCAAGTCTCTCGCCGATGACAGCATTGTAAAGATTGCCCAGATGTACGAAACCGGTGGGGCTAGGCCCTATCCTTGTGACGCAGGCTCCCTCAGGGAGCTGCCTTGGGGGAAACTGCTTTTCCATGTCCTCAGGCAGAGCCTTTACATCGGGAAAGAGCAGCTGTGAAAGTGCTTTGTGATCCATTATCATATCAATCCTTTTTTTTAATTTTTATCCAGTGCCGAAAGCACAATAAACCAGTTTTGATTATACCACAAATCCGGGGCCTTTGTCAATACAAATAAACGTCATGATCTGCGCCGCTTAACTTATTGACATTTTGTTAACTGTGTGCTATAATCATTACGAAAAGATGTGTTTTTGTGGGAAGGAGGCGGCTCATGAGAAAGCTCAGAGATCTGTCCAGAAAAGGGAGACCGGATAATTACGACCCGGCCAGGGACGACCCTCAGGAAGTATACGGCCCACCGGAGATGTTCGGCATCAGCGGCGAGGAAAGTCCGCAGCAGCAGGTCCCGGAGTGCATTTACGGGCCGCCTGAGATGCTTGATGGAAACAGGCCGGAAAGGCTCGTCAGACCTGAAAATGAGAACCCCCAGAAGATCTACGGCCCGCCTGAGATGCTTTTCGGAGGTAACTCTGCGGCTGCCGGAAGAAACACGCAGAACGAAGAAAAGAAGGGGGACGAAGATGAATGAAAAAGACTAAGAAGACCATGCTGACGGCGGCATTGCTGGCCGCTGCCGCTAACCTTACTGCCTGCACGCTGCCCTGGCAGAACGATGATGAGGTCCAGACCGTTTACGGTCCCCCGTCGGAGACAGCGGAGTCTTTCTCTGAGACAGACTCCGACAGCTCATCGGAGAGCTCTTCAGAGGATAAGGAGGAAAGCTCGTCTCTGGCGGAGCAGGAGGACAGTTATGACCCTGAGGACGACGATGTTCAGGACGTTTACGGTCCGCCGCCTTTTGAGGACGAGGAGGAGACTGAGGACAGCTATGACCCTGAGGAGGATCAGGAGCTTAACCAGACGGTATACGGTCCGCCTCCGGAGGAGCTTGACAGCTACGACCCTGAGGAGGACGGGCGGCTCCAGCAGCTGGTCTACGGTCCGCCGGAGATGTTTGGGAACGGAGCTGCTGACGGAGAGTGAGCGGATGATGCTGAGAAGACCATGAACAGGTCTATCGGAGAATATGAGCAGGGCGGCTCATGGTTTGGGAGGAAAAGATGCTTGACGTTGAGATGAAACGGAAGAATATGACCACCCTGGCGGATTTCAGGGAAAAGGTCAAGGAAAGACCTATACTGAGGAACCTTTTCCTGGAGCTTACCATGCGGTGCAATGAGCGGTGTATCCACTGCGGCAGCAGCTGCGGCGAGGTGGAGTGTGAGGAGATGCCTTTTGAGACTTATAAGCGGGTCCTTGACGAGGTCAAGGAGGATATGGGCACAAAGGGCATAATGCTTTGCATAACCGGCGGCGAGCCGCTGCTGAGAAAGGATCTTTTTGAGATAATGGGCTATGCGAAGAGCATAGGCTTTAACTGGGGAATGACCAGCAACGGCACCCTCATCACCCCTGAGACGGCGCACAAGCTCTATGAGGCAGGTATGGCGACGATCTCAGTCAGCGTTGACGGGCTGGAGGAGACGCACGATGCTTTCCGAAGGACCCCCGGGGGGTACAGGAAAGCTATGGCGGCCCTGCAGAACCTGGTAGATGTGGGGAAGTTTAGGCACGTACAGGCTACCACTGTAGTGACCCATCAGAACATCGGGGAGCTTGACAGGCTCTTTGAGATATTCGACAAGATGGACATAGATTCCTGGAGGGTCATAAATATGGAGCCTATCGGCAGGGCAAAGGCATATCCCGAGCTGCTGCTGACCAGGGAGGAC
Organism: Ruminococcus sp.; assembly: GCA_017478965.1. Lineage (GTDB taxonomy): Bacteria > Bacillota > Clostridia > Oscillospirales > Ruminococcaceae > Hominimerdicola. Next base: position 6,225 of record JAFVCV010000040.1, read on the forward strand.
TACAGGCGGCTTTTCGAGTTCATACGCCAAAAGCGCATGGAGGGTGAGCCGGTGTGCTACGGGTGCAGCCACTATCTGGGGAACGAATACGAACGTGAGGTCAGGGACTGGTATTATTTCTGCACCGCCGGCCTTTACACCGCCAGCATAACCGCCTCGGGGGACATTATCGCCTGTCTGGATATCGAGCGCAGGCCGGAGTTCGTCCAGGGGAATGTTAAAAGGGACAGGTTCAGCAAGGTCTGGTATGAAAAGTTCGGCGTTTTCAGGAGGGACCTTTCGGACCTTAACGAGGAGTGCCAGAAATGCAAGGAAAAGCAGTTCTGTCACGGCGACGCCTTCCATAGCTGGGACTTTGACGAAAACAGGCCCCAGGTGTGCTTCAAGGGGACGCTTTTCGACTGAAGATATCAAGTACAAAAAGGACCTTTCTCCCGGCGGAGAAGGGTCCTTTTCTCATATACCTTATCAACACAAAAATATAAAGGAACTTAAATATAAGCCTTCCTTTTCATTTTTTCCTTGCACTCGTACATACGCTTGTCTGCAAGCTTTTCAGCGTCCTCCGGATCCCCGGAGCCAAGGTCGTATTCCGCCATGCCGTAGGCCACCCGCAGCTTGACCGGCGGGTCGTTCTCCAGATTATAAGCCCTCACAAGGTCGTTGAAATTGTCCATGTAGACCTTGGAACGTTCTTTGCAGTTGCCCCCGGTGACTACGGCTAAAAACTCGTCGCCGCCCATGCGAAAACACCTGGAGTTCTTCCCGAAGGTCTCCTTCAGGATATTCGTAGCCGCAGTGATGTGGTCGTCCCCGGCGCTGTGACCGTAGGTGTCGTTGACTTTTTTCAGGTCGTTTATGTCGAACTGCACGAAAATGCACTTGCCCTCTGTGCCCTGAGAAAGCTCTTTCTCAAACTCAATGAATGCGTTGCGGTTCCCCAGTCCCGTCAGGCCGTCCAGGTGGGCCATTCTCTCAATGACCTCCAGCTCCATGCTCCTGCGGCTGATGAGAAACAGCTGCCTGAGTTCGTAAAAGGCCAGTATCACCACGCATATCATCAGCCCTATCCTTGTGAACATTGCGTTGTCCCTGTTAAAGGCTGCGTAGTATCTTATCAGGTCGATGGCCCCCGAGAGCGCCATTATACCGAACCCGGACAGTATATACCGGTAGCTGCCCCGCCTTTCACCGGTGCGCCTGCCGGTAAGTATTACCGATATCACCAGTCCTGAGGCTATGATCACCGTTGCGTGGGTAGTGATGAGAAGTTCTCTGTAATCCAGCCCGAACCCCAGAACGGCTGTCATGGTGCCGATGATGTTCACAGCCGTCAGTATCAGCCCGGCGTTTATCCTGATACTTTTCACTGAATCGGTAAAGGCCCCCGCAAATATCAGTATCGGCACCGGCAGAGTCATCAGCGCCGCATAGTCAAGCAGCCTGGCAGCCGCAGGATTGTTGGTCACGGTCTGGAGGACCATGGTCCCGGAATTGGTCCAGATGCCCATTACTATGGCAAAGGCCCCCAGGGAGGAGGTCTCCACCCTCTGCCGGCCCTCTATCTTCGATGCGATGCTGAAAAGCACCAGCACTACGCCGAATATGACTACCACGCAGCTGATTATGAACTTGTAGAAATTCCTGCTCAGTATGCTGTATTCATAGACCCTGGAGTCCGTGAGCTGCATATCGCTGAAGGCCGTGCGCCGGTCGCTCCGGAGGGGCGTGTATTCTATGCTCAGCAGCCCCTCGCCGTTAAAGTCCGGTATGGTAACATAGTGCAGCATATCACCGTAATAGCTGCCGTATATCCTGCTGAGCTTTGGCCGGAAGGTATATATCAGCTCGCCGTTGAGCTTTATGTCAAAAAACAGATTGCTTGACCTGAAACACAGGCTGGCTCCGTTCACCTCTTCGGGGTATATCCGCTTGGTGATGGTGTGTCCGCCCTTTTCGGTCCTTGGCTCCATGGGCAGGGCTTCCTCTCCGTCGTCATAATTCCAGGCGTAGCTGTAGTCAGTATTTGTTGTATAAGTATTGCCGTTCGGCATATGCATACTGAACACACATACTATCAGCACGACTATCACCGTGCAGACAAGGGTGTTCAGTGCAGTATACAGATTATGCACCCTAAGGTTTCCCCTTTCGCAGCAGGCCCGCCGGAGGGCAGTCCTCCCTCAGGCCGCACATATATAAATCATTATACCACAGCCTTTGTTATTTGTAAACTGGCATTTATTATAATAAACTGCCCTGATTTTTTACAGCTTTGCCGTTGTCAGAGGGACGTGCAGGCTCCTGAGGGCGGTGCTGCTGTCTTTATGGGCCGGGACTTCGATTGTGCATATCTCACAAGTAACCCTCATGCAGATTTGTTTTTATATACAAAAAATGTTAATAAGATGTAAATATACAAATAAAACTCTTTTAGCTTTTTATTAATGTGATATAATAAAATCGAATAGATATGAGCATTTTTACCGGCTGAAAGCTGCTCAGCTGTTTATCAGGTCCCACGGGGGAAGAGAAACGAAAACATCATTTGTAGGTGAAAGAGACATTAGGTTTTATCGTTCGTGTGTCTTTGCGGGCATACGGCGGGAGGTGACAAAAGCAATGATCACAATGAGAGGCAAGTCCTGCTACGGCGGCATCGCAAGGGGAGTCATATCCTTTTACAGACGTGACGATGTGCTTATAAACAAGATGAAAGTCAGCGACCCTGGCAGGGAATGGGAAAGATATGTGATGGCCAAGAGCGCCGCAGTGGACGAGCTCAAAGAGATACATGAAAAGGCGGCCGCCGAGGTAGGCGAGGGCGACGCCGAGATATTCTATATCCACCAGCTCATAGTCGAGGACAGTCAGTACGAAAAGCAGATAAAGGAGGCTATACTGGAGCGCAGCTGCAATGCGGAATATGCTGTGGCAAAGACCGCACAGGACCTTGCGGCGATGATGAGGAACGCAGAATCGGATTATATAAAGGAAAGGGCTGCCGATGTGCTGGACGTTTCCGAGAGGATCATCAGACAGCTCCAGAACAGGGAGCATAATGAGTTCAGCCTTAACGAGATCTCCATAGTCTGTGCGGACGATATATTGCCCAGCGAGACTATAATGTTAGACAAGAGCATGGTGGCGGCCTTCTGCACCAAGGGCGGCTCCACCAATTCCCATACGGCCATACTGGCCAGGACCCTGAATATACCGGCGCTCATCGGCATGGGCGACGTAAGGTTCGACGAGCTGGAGGGCAGGTATGCCATAGTGGACGGCTACGACGGTATACTTTATGTGGAACCGGACGACATGACGGTGAGGAAGCTCAAGCAGCGGGAGGACGAGGAGGCCAGAAAGCATGACCTTCTGATGAGGCTGAAAGGCCGCCGCAATGTGACCAGGGACGGCAAGGAGTTTGAGGTGCTGGCAAATATAGGCAGTCTCAACGACCTTAATTCTGCTATAGAGAACGATGCCGGGGGCATCGGTCTGCTGAGGACGGAATTTCTTTATCTTCAGCGGGAGGATTTTCCTCAGGAGGAGGAGCTTTTCTATAACTACCGCCGGGTAGTGGAGGAGATGAAGGGCAAGCGTGTGGTCATAAGGACCCTTGACATCGGCGGGGACAAGAGCGCTGATTACTTCATGCTGGAGAAGGAGGCCAACCCGGCTCTCGGCATGAGGGCGGTAAGGCTGTGCCTGCGAAGGCAGGACATCTTCAAGACCCAGCTCAGGGCGCTACTGAGGGCGTCGGCCTATGGAAAGCTGGCGATACTGATACCGATGGTGATCGACGTTGACGAGGTCTACAGGGTCAAGGACATTATCCACAAGGTGAAGGACGAGCTTGTCAGCAGGAAGATACCTTTCAGCGACGATGTGGAGCTGGGGGTCATGATAGAGACACCGGCGGCGGTCATGATCTGCGATCTGCTGGCAAAGGAGGTGGACTTTTTCAGCATCGGCACCAATGATCTGGAGCAGTTCACTCTGGCCATTGACCGGCAGAACCCCTGCTATGAGAGCGTGGTGCCGCCTAACCACCTGGCGGTGCTGAGAATGATAAAGCTAGTCTGCGACAATGCCCACGCCCAGGGCAAGAAAGTCTGCCTGTGCGGCGAGATGGGGGCTGATCTGTCGCTGACAGAGATACTTCTGGATATGCACGTTGATGCACTTTCAGTGGCTCCGCCGCAGATACTCCCAGTGAGGAGAATGATAAGGAGCCTTAATCTCAGCGACCGGCGGCAGATACACAACAATATCCAGCGTGTGCTGCATTACTGATATAAAAAGAGCCATACCGCAAAGGCATGGCTCTTTGTCATTTATCAGCTGTCCAGCTCGATCTCCATGATAGGCTCGCTGACGTCTGCGCCTGCGGGAACCATGGGGAGAACGTTGATGTCCTTGTTGATGACTGCCTCCACCAGGACCGGTCTGCCTGCCTTTGCAAGCTCCAGCGCCTTGGTGAGCATGGGAGTTATCTCCTCCTTCTTGGTGATCCTTACCCCCTCGATGCCGAAGGCCTCGGCCAGTTTCATAAGGTCGGTCCCTCTTTCGATATCGGTCTGAGAGAACCTCTTGCCGTAGAAAAGCCTTTGCCACTGCCTTACCATACCAAGAACGTCGTTTGCGAACACCAGCTCGATAAGCGGTATCTTGTGCTTAGCAAGGCTGGAAAGCTCGTTGCAGTTCATAAAGAAACTGCCGTCGCCGGCGATGTTCACTACCGTCCTGTCCGGGTTCCCGACCTTGCTGCCTATGGCCGCACCCAGTCCGTAGCCCATGGTGCCGAGTCCGCCGCTGGAGGCAAAGCTCCTGGGGCATCTGGTGTTGTAATACTGCGCTGCCCACATCTGGTGCTGGCCTACCTCGGTGGTGATGATGGCCTTGCCCTCGGTGAGCCTGTCCAGCTCACTGATGACCTGGTCCGGCAGGACCTCGTCTTCGCTCTCGACAGGCACCATTCTCAGTGCATACTTCTTCTTCCACTCCATCACTTCGCTGAACCATTCCGGGTGGCTCATGTCAGGCAGCATGGAGTTCAGCTTTGAGATGACATACCTGACGTCCCCGGTGACATGGTGATAAACGTCGATGTTCTTGCCTATCTCAGCCGGGTCTATCTCTATGTGTATTATATGAGCGTTCTTAGCAAAGGTGTTGGGGTTGCAGAGCACTCTGTCAGAGAACCTGGAGCCGAGCACTATCATCAGGTCGCACCTGCTCACAGCCATGGCCGCAGCCTTGGTGCCGTGCATACCGAGCATACCTATGTAGTTCTCAGCAGTGTTGTCGTAAGCGCACTGACCCATCAGGGAAAGCGCTACCGGAGCATTGCACTTTCTGACGAATTCTGCCATTTCTTCGCAGGCATCAGCAGAGACTACTCCTCCGCCGGCATAGATAAACGGCCTTTCAGCCTTGCTTATCAGTTCAGCAGCCTCAGCGATCTCCTTATCGACATCAGCGGGCATATGCACGGGTATGGCCCTTGGCTCCTGCCTTTCATAATCTATCATAGCCGCAGTGATGTCCTTGGGGATATCAATGAGCACCGGTCCCTTCCTGCCTTCGTTGGCTATGAAAAATGCCTCCCGTATCGTCTCCGGCAGTTTGTCGGGATCCTTTACTATGTAGTTGTGTTTGGTGATGGGCATCGTTATGCCGCAGATATCCACCTCCTGGAAGGAATCCAGGCCCAGCAGGTTCCTTGTAACATTGCCTGTTATGGCGACCAGAGGAACGCTGTCCATATATGCTGTGGCTATGCCGGTAACAAGATTTGTGGCGCCCGGTCCTGAAGTAGCCAGCACTACGCCGGTGCGTCCGGTGGTCCTTGAATAACCGTCCGCAGCATGACAGGCAGCCTGCTCGTGTGCAGTGATAACGTGCCTTATCTTATCTGAATACTTGTAAAGAGCGTCATATATGTTCAGCACCGCCCCGCCGGGATAGCCGAAGATGGTGTCTACCCCCTGCTCCAGCAGACATTCTATTATAACGTCCGAACCGTTCAACTTCATAACAATATCTCACCTTTCACAGTTTAATAAAAAGACTATTACTCATTATATCCCATTTTTCGGCTGTTGTCAAGCATTGCGCCCCTTCTTCCTGCTCTCCAGGACGATGGCGGCCCCGGCGATCAAAGCGATCAGCCCCCCTAACACGCCTGCTGCCGCAGCGATGACTTTCTTCTTGTCCGTGACCTCATAGCTCTCGCTGTAACTGTAGGTCCTGCTCCTTATGGCCCTGTCAAGGTCCTCGGCGATGAGCTTGTGGCCGTCGGCGTTCGGGTGTATATCGTAGGAGGGGATATTTGTCAGTTCCCCGCAGCGGCCGTCAAAATCCGGAGCAAGGTCCACTACGGTGTAATAAGCGCCCTCACCGTAGCCGGCGTTGTTTTTAACTATCTCGTTGAGCCTTTCTATCTTCCCGTCGGCAAATTTTGTCAGCATATCAAAGTCAAAATATTCCAGCGGGTCATAAAGTGTCTGCACGTAAATGTCGCCGTCGGTCCTGGCTCTGACCTGAATGATTATCTCTTTGAGGTTCTCCTCAAAGCCTTCCAGGGCAGTATCGACCTTGTCCTCCATGTCCCCGAAGCCGCCTATCAGGGAGAAAACGTCAATGTCGCCCAGGCTTATGCTGCCGCCGCTGAAGTCGATGTTGTCCGACAGGTAGTCCAGGAATATCTCCAGGATATCGTTCCCGCCGATGGAGATGACTACCACGTCGCTGTCCGACAGTGCGCTGTCGAATTCGCCCTTGCTGATGTGGTCAAGGAGCTGCTGTGAGGTGTCGCCGGAGACCGCTTCATTGACCATGACATGGCCGCATTTGTCTTTGAGTTCGGCCTCGTATCCCTCCTTGAGTATGTTTGCGTAGGACATACAGCTGTAGTTGTCCGTATCAGTATAGCCCTCCAGCCCATAGCCCGCAGCTATTGAGTCACCCAGAAATACTGCCTTAGGCGGGACGTTTACCGATATCTCACGTTCCTGCACCTCTTTAAAGCTGCATGAACTCATGCCGAGGACCGCAGCAGCCGCAGCCAGAGCCACCGCTGCCCTTGTAACCTTTGTCTTCTTTGCCATAGTACCCCTCCGATAAAGATCATAACGAATGTTCCTTTTCATTATACACCCTTTTCCCATTTATTACAAGAGGTCGGGAGATATTTTTCACCGTCTCCCGGCCCTGCTTCTCTATATGCGGCGCTGTTTATAAAAAGTACTTGACATCAGGGGAAAATTGGGGTAAAATAGAACTGTATATCTGAAATATATCTTTGTAAGGAGAATGTTTATGAAAAATACCGAAAAGACCATGGACAAGATAGTCGCTCTTTGTAAGGGCAGAGGCTTTGTTTATCCCGGAAGCGAGATATACGGCGGCCTTGCCAATACCTGGGACTACGGCCCTCTGGGTGTTGAGCTGAAAAATAATATCAAGAATGCCTGGAGGAAGAAGTTCATCCAGGAGAACAAGTATAATGTAGGCCTTGATTCTGCCATACTTATGAATCCACAGACCTGGGTGGCTTCGGGCCATCTGGGCGGTTTCTCCGACCCTCTTATGGACTGCAAGGAGTGCCATACCAGACACCGTGCGGACAACCTTATCGAGGACTTCGACGGTACCAATGTTGCCGGCTGGACCAACGAGCAGATGATGGACTACATCAAGGAGAAGGCAATACCCTGTCCTGAGTGCGGAAAGCATAATTTTACCGACATCAGACAGTTCAATCTGATGTTCAAGACCTTCCAGGGCGTTACCGAGGACAGCAAGGCTGAGCTTTATTTAAGGCCTGAGACTGCCCAGGGTATTTTCGTGAACTTTGCCAATATCCAGAGGACGACCCGTAAGAAGGTGCCTTTCGGCGTGGCTCAGGTGGGCAAGTCCTTCCGCAACGAGATAACTCCCGGCAACTTTATTTTCAGAGTGAGAGAGTTTGAGCAGATGGAGCTGGAGTTCTTCTGCAAGCCCGGCACCGATCTGGAATGGTTCAATTACTGGAGGACCTTCTGCAAGGACTTCCTGCTTAGCCTTGATATCAAGGAGGAGAACCTGAGACTCAGAGATCACAGCGCAGAGGAGCTTTGCTTCTATTCCAAGGCCACCACTGACTTCGAGTATCTGTTCCCCTTCGGCTGGGGCGAGCTGTGGGGCGTGGCCGACAGGACAGACTACGACCTTACTCAGCATATAAACACCTCCGGCAAAAAGCTGGATTATCTGGACCCTGAGACTAACGAGAGATATATCCCCTATGTCATCGAGCCTTCCCTGGGTGTGGAGAGACTGTTCCTGACCGTTGTCACCGAGGCCTATGACGAGGAGGATATCGGTACTCCCGAAAAGCCAGATGTAAGGACCGTTATGCGTTTCCACCCGGCTCTTGCTCCCTTCAAGGCCTGCGTTCTGCCCCTTTCCAAGAAGCTTGGCGGGAAGGCTGAGGAGATCTATGAGATGCTTTCCAAGAACTTCCTGGTCGATTATGACGAGGCCGGTTCCATAGGCAAGAGATACCGCAGACAGGACGAGATAGGCACTCCCGTCTGCGTGACCTACGATTTCGATTCAGAGAACGACGGCTGTGTGACTGTCCGTGACAGAGACACCATGGAGCAGGAAAGGATAAAGATAGAAGATCTGACCGCATACATCGCAAAGAAGATAGAGTTCTGAGAGCGTTCACCGCACGGATAAGGAGAAACAAATGTCACAGTATACACTGAAATTCATTATAGGTTATTTACTCTGGGGACTGCTTTTTGCAGTGCTGTTCGGCATGGCAGTGATGCCTCTGCTTATGAAACCCATGGTGAAAATGGTCACGGAGCTGGATATCAAGTATTATTACCTGACCATGCTGCCGCTTAGTGCCGCCAGCGCAGTGCTGAATATGGCGGTGGCCAGGTTCGTCATCGGCAGGATAGTTGACAGGCCCTGCAAGAGCTACCCTAAGAACCCTAAGAGGTGGTTCATCATCTTTGCGGTGGTAAACATCGGTTATTCCCTTTACAGCACAGTTTCGACACTGAAAGAATACAGAAAAAGCTCCCAGGCCATGGAGACTCTTCTCTATGACGCCGGAAAGAGACTCAGCGACCCCAAGGTAGCTGACTTCCTTTCAAAGCTGGACGGAGCATTCCCCATCGTGGCTGTTGCGGGTGGTGTTATCTGTATAGCTCTGACCCTGCTGCTGCTGCCCTGGGTCAAGGAGAAATACGGGGACTGATGAAAGAGATAGCTGTAAAAAGCAGGGGACTGGCGTCCTCTGCTTTTTTTCGCAACAAATGGTCAGTATGCACCGCAGGCTGAGCTTGGAATGACTTGCGCTGTGGGAATGACTGTGATACAATTTGTATTGAAAGAAAAAGACTGTCTGATAAGGAGGAACAGGTCATGAACAAGAAACAAGCTTTTAATCCGTATCTGCCAAGCTGGGAGTATGTCCCCGACGGCGAGCCGTATGTCTTTAACGGAAGGGTCTATGTCTACGGCTCTCACGATGTTTTCAACGGCTGGGTGTTCTGCCAGGGGGACTATGTTTGCTGGTCTGCCCCGGTGGATGACCTGGGAGACTGGCGCTATGAGGGCGTGATCTACCCAAGGAACGCCGACCCCATGAACAAGGACGGCAGGATGTGTCTCTACGCCCCGGACGTTACGGTGGGGCCTGACGGCAGGTACTATCTCTACTACGTCCTGGACAAGATCAATGTGATGTCCGTGGCGGTCTGCGATGAGCCGGCGGGAAAATATGAGTTCTACGGCTATGTACACTACCCTGACGGCACCCGGCTGGGAGAAAGGGAGGGGGACGAGCCTCAGTTCGACCCCGGCGTCCTCACCGAGGGGGACCGGACATATATGTACAGCGGATTTTGCGGCGTGGGCGACAAGAGCAGGACAGGCTCCAGGGTCTGCACTCTGGACAAGGATATGCTCACGGTCATTACCGGCCCTGAGACTGTGGTACCCGGCAGCGAATACAGTGAAGGCACCGGCTACGAGGGCCACGCCTTCTTTGAGGCTTCTTCCATCAGAAAGGTAGGGGAGAAGTATTACTTCATCTATTCCTCGCAGGTCATGCACGAGCTTTGCTATGCGGTCAGCGATTCGCCTCTGGGCGGATTTACCTACGGCGGGGTGCTCATAAGCAATACCGATCTGCATATCGACAGCTATAAGCCTGCGGATCTGCCCATGGCCATGGGCGCCAACAACCACGGCAGTATAGTCGAGATAAACGGCGAATGGCATATTTTCTACCACCGCCACACCAACGGCTCATGGTTCTCCAGGCAGGGCTGCGCCGAAAAGCTGACCCTGGGTCCCGACGGTTCCTTTGAACAGGCAATGATGACCTCCTGCGGGCTTAACGGCGGTCCTCTGGAGGGCAGGGGAGAGTATCCCGCATATCTGGCCTGCAACCTCTTCACTGAGAAACACAGCCTTTATGTAGGCGAGGAGGGCGCACCGATGATAACCCAGGACGGCCGTGACGGTGATGAAGAAGTGGGCTATATCACAAAAGTCACCGACGGGGCCACCGCCGGGTTCAAGTTCTTTGACTGTAGGGATGTCAAAAAGATAAGCGTTTATACCCGTGCCTATATCCACGGGAAATTCCAGGTAAGGACAGAGTATGAGGGACCTGTCCTGGCTGAGATAGAGGTGGACGCCAGCAACATCTGGGAAAAGCACACCGCCGATATCAGCCTGCCTGACGGGATCTATGCTTTCTATCTGACATTCCGTGGGACCGGGAACGGACAGCTGAAAAGCTTTGAGCTGGAATAATAAAAAAGCCCTGAAACATCGCTGTTTCAGGGCTTTGCTGTTATCTGGCGAGTATCTCCTCTATCTGTGAAAGCTCCTCTTCGGTGAAGTCAAGGTTTTCCACGGCGGCAGCGTTGTCTGTTATCTGCTCGGGCCTGCTGGCGCCTACGAGAACGGTGGCTACTGCATCGTTATGGAGCAGCCAGGCTATGGCCATCTGGGAAAGCTTTTGTCCTCTGGCGGCTGCGACGCCGTTAAGGTCATTGAGTTTTTTTATCATTTCCTCCGTCAGCTGCGAGCCTATCCAGGTGCTGCCCCGTCCGACTCGGGAATCTGCGGGAACGCCTTTCAGGTAGCGGTCGGTGAGAAAGCCCTGGTAAAGGGGCGAGAACACTGCAAAGCTCAGGCCGTTGTCCTTGCAGTAGCTGTCAAGACCGTCCTCTTCCACCCAGCGGTTTAGCATGGAGTAGGAGGGCTGGTTGACGATAAAGGGCGTTTTCAGCTCTCTGAATATCTGCTGTATCTCGGCGGTCTGGGCCTTGTTGTAGTTGGAAATGCCGACGTAAAGGGCCTTGCCTGACCTTACGCACTGGTCAAGGGCCAGTGCTATCTCTTCCATGGGGGCCTCCGGGTCAAAAACATGGTGGTAGTAGATGTCAACATAGTCAAGCCCCATGCGCCCAAGGCTCTGGTCCAGGGAGGATATCAGATACTTGCGGCTGCCGTGCTTTGCACCGTAGGGGCCTTCCCACATATCGTAGCCGGCCTTGGTTGAGATACACAGCTCGTCACGGTAGGCCCTCAGGCCACAGTCAAGTATCTTGCCGAAATTCTCTTCTGCTGAACCGTTGAAGGGGTGGCCGTAGTTGTTGGCCAGATCAAAGTGGCAGATACCGAGATCGAAGGCCGTCCGGCACATTTTCTCGGCGTTCTCAAAGCTCTGGCCGAATCCGAAATTCTGCCATAGCCCCAACGAAATGGCAGGCAGCTTCAGTCCGCTCCTCCCGCAGCGGCGGTAGACCATTTTCTCATATCTTTTTTCATTTGCTTTATACATATGCTATTCTCCTTTTAGTGATTTTCAGCTCAGCCGACGCCGGGCTGACCTTACTATTGATTTTACCATATGATCTGACCATATGGAATAATACAAGCTATGATTTATTTAACATATCCTATTTTAATTATCTTCATCTTATGCCCTTGTTGACAAAAGTGCGGGGTGATGGTATAATTGAAATCGGATAAATTTGGATCGAGCTGAAATGAGTTGATAAAAATGAAAGAAGTAACTATATATACCGACGGGGCTTGTTCCGGCAACCCCGGTCCAGGCGGCTACGGCGTCATCCTCAGGTTCGGCAGCATCAGCAAGGAGCTGTGGGGCGGCGAGCCGGATACCACCAATAACCGCATGGAGATGACCGCTGTCATCAGGGGCTTGCAGGCCCTGAGAGAGCCGTGTAAGGTCAGGCTTTACAGTGACTCGAAATATGTTATCGACGCAGTGACAAAGGGCTGGGCAGAGGGCTGGAAAAAGCGTGGCTGGGTCAAGTCCGACAAAAAGCCTGCCCTTAACAGCGACCTGTGGGAGATGATATTGCAGCTGCTGAAGATCCATCAGGTGGATCTTTTCTGGGTCAAGGGCCACGCCGGCCATACAGAGAACGAGCGGGTGGACCACCTGGCCGTGGCCGGGTCCAGGAGGGCAAGAGAGCTTGGAAGAGCCTTTGATGCAGTAGTAGGAAAGGACGAAGAGATATGAGCGGGACCTATGTTTACGCTGACAACGCCGCCACTACCAGAGTCTCGCAGAGAGCTTTGGCGGCGGCTATGCCATTTTTCAGGGAAAGTTTCGGGAACCCTTCCTCTATCCATTCCAGAGGCGCTGCCTGCGCATCGGCAGTTCTGAAGGCCAGGCAGCAGGTACAGCTGGCCCTGGGGGCCGATAAGGTCGGTGAGATATACTTTACCTCCGGCGGCACAGAGTCCGATAACTGGGCCATAAGAGGAGCTGGTGAGATGGGGGAGAGGTCTGGCAGGCGGCACATCATCACCTCCGCCTTCGAGCATCATGCGGTGCTGAATACCTGTGCATATCTGGAAAGAAAGGGCTTTGAGATAACTTATCTGCCGGTGGGGAAGGAAGGGCTCATAAGTCCCGGACAAGTGGAAAAGGCCCTCAGGGAGGATACCTGTCTGGTGAGCATCATGGCCGCCAATAACGAGATAGGCACTGTCCAGCCCATCGGGGATATAGGCAGTCTGTGCCGGGAAAGAGGAGTGCTTTTTCATACGGATGCTGTGCAGGCTGTGGGGAATATGCCCATAAATGTGGAGAAAATGAACATCGACCTGCTGTCTCTTTCAGGACATAAGCTCCACGCACCCAAGGGCGTAGGGGCACTTTACTGCCGCCGCAGCATCGACCTGCCTTCGCTGATCTTCGGCGGAGGACAGGAAAGGGGCAGGCGGGCAGGCACCGAGAATGTCCCGGCTATAGCTGCCCTGGGGGAGGCCATCACCGAGATATGCGAGGGCATGGAGGAAAAAAACGCCCGTGTGGGCGAAATGAGAGACAGGCTCATGGAGGGCCTGCTGAAAATAAAGGGGACCTACGTCAACGGCAGCATGGAAAAAAGGCTGCCGGGGAACCTGAACATCACCTTTAAGGGAGTTGAGGGGGAGAGTCTGGTGCTGACCCTTGATATGAAGGGCATAGCTGCCTCCACCGGGGCTGCCTGCACCGGCGGCTCTGTTAACGCTTCCCATGTGCTGACCGCCATAGGCCTTGACCCGGCAGATGCCCGCAGCACCCTGAGGATAAGCCTTAACGGTGAGAATACCGACGACGATATAGGCTATATGCTCAGTGTCATCCCCGGGGTCATAGACAGACTGCGGGAGCTTTCGCCTTTGTGGTATGAGGATGAGAAGTGAGCGCCATGCAGTATAACGAAAAAATAATGGAGAGATTTCTCTCACCTGAGAATATCGGGGAGGATCCGGAGGCCGACGGCATAGGCGAGGTCGGCGGCGGAGAGTGCGGGGACCTTACCAGGATATATCTGAGGGTCGAAAACGGTTCAGTTACCGGGGCCAGGTTCACCTCTTTCGGCTGCGTGGGGGCAGTGGCGGCAGGCAGCGCAGCGGCTCAGCTTGCCCTTGGCAGGACCCCGGAGCAGGCCGCAGAGTTTTCCGCCGGGGAGATCGTAGAGGTTTTAGGGGACTTTCCCGAAGAAAAACAGCACTGTCCGGAGAACGCCGCTCTGGCAGTCCGCCGGGCCGCAGAGGACTATATCAGAAAAGGACGGGAGAAGGGTAAGTGATATGAGCGGGAAGAAGAAAGTGCTGGTGGCCATGAGCGGCGGCGTTGACAGTTCGGTGGCGGTCAAGCTGCTGCTGGAGGCCGGTTATGAGGTCAGCGGTGCGACCATGCACCTTTATGACAATGAAGACATCGGTCTGGACAGCAGCCGGACCTGCTGTTCTCTCAGCGACGTGGAGGACGCAAGACTGGTGGCTCTCAGGCTTGGTATAGACCATCATGTGTTCAATTTTTCGGAGGATTTTAAAAAGTACGTCATTGAGGATTTTATAAATACCTACCTTGCCGGCGCCACACCAAACCCCTGCATAAGATGCAACAAGCACCTTAAATTCGACAGGTTCCTTGAAAGGGCAAGGGTACTTGGCTTTGACTATATCGCCACCGGTCACTATGTAAGGCGGGAATTTGACAGCGAAAGGGGCCGATGGCTCTTAAAGCGCTCTCCCGACCGGAGCAAGGACCAGAGCTACGTGCTTTACGGCCTGACCCAGGAGCAGCTTTCCCATACTCTATTCCCTGTGGGGGAGCTGACCAAGGAAACTATCAGGGAAAGGGCCGCAGATGGCGGCCTGGTCAATGCCGGGAAGCCCGATTCCCAGGACATCTGCTTTATCCCCGACGGGGACTATGCTGCCTTTATAACTGCTAACGCAGGCCCCTCGCCGGAGGGGGACATAGTACTTTCCGACGGCAGGGTCCTTGGCAGACACAGGGGGCTTATAAACTACACCGTAGGCCAGCGCCGGGGCATAGGCGTTTACTACAGCGAACCGCTGTTCGTTACCGCCAAGGATATGGCAAACAACCGCCTTGTCCTCGGCACCGCCGATGAGGTCTGCTCTGCGGAGCTTACTGCCGGCGAGGTGAACTTCATAAGCTTTGACCGGCTTGAAGGCCCCTACAGATGCACCGCACAGACCCGCTATCACCAGAAAGACGTGGCCTGTACAGTCTATCCGTTGGAAAACGGAGATGTGAGGGTCGTCTTCGATTCTCCCCATAAGGCAGTGTCAAAGGGGCAGGCCGTGGTGTTCTACGAGGGCGAAGAAGTCATAGGCGGCGGTACGATACTGTGAGAAACTCATATCGGCATAAAAGATAAGGATAAAAAAAGTGCCCCTCCGGCGGCGGTCATCGGACCGTGTGCGGGAGCGGCACTTTCTCTTTTCAATTCTACGATCCACCCTTTTCCATCTCCACCTCATTGACTTCATCAATGGAGGGGATGTCCAGCTGTAAAAGCTGCTCTGCGGTCAGGGGCTTTCGTTCCGGCGGCTTGGCGTAAAGATGGGCCACGTCCTTTTTGTAGTAGTCAGTATCAACAGGCAAATGCTTTTTTCGCAGCTTGTTGTTCACACCGTCCCTGACAAAGCTGTAAATGAGCGCAAATGCAGGGACCGCCAGGACCATTCCGACAAATCCGAAAAGACCGCCGAATATCAGCAGGGAGATAAGCACCCAGAACCCGGGCAGCCCCGTGGAGTCGCCAAGGATCTTGGGGCCAAGGATATTGCCGTCGAACTGCTGCAAAACAAAAATGAATATTGCAAAGAGTATGACCTTCTTAGGTTCGATGAGCAATATCAGTATAGCCGAGGGGATAGCCCCGATGAACGGTCCGAAGAAGGGGATTATATTCGTAACTCCGATGAGTACGCTTATCATGATGTTGTAGGGCATTGACATGAAGGTAAGCCCTATGAAACAGATAAGCCCGATGATGATGGAGTCCACTATCTTTCCGGTGATAAAGCCCGAAAAAACAGTGTTCGCCTTGGCGGCCACGTCCATTATCCTCTCGCAGGTCTTCTTCTTTGTCATGGAGATTATTATTTTCTTCGACTGGGCTAAAAGCTTCTCCTTGTTGCATAGCAGATAAACTGAAACTATAAATCCCAGCAGGAAGTTCTTCACGAAGTTCACAAAGCCCCAGGCGCCGGAAAGGATATTGTCGAACACAGGCTGAAGCTTTGTCATGACCTCGCTGAACCCGGTGTTGAAATCCGACAGCATATTCGTAGCGTATGTTTCTATATAGGGGTAGTTTTTGAATACCTTGTTTATCCAGTTCTGAACGGTGGAAACTATGCTCTGGGCGTTGTTGAAGATATCCGTGATGGACTTTATCAGCTCCGGCACGACCAGGGCCACCAGTCCCACAACTATCCCCAGAAACACCAGGGTCGTGACCCCCACGGAGATGGCCTTTATGGCCCCCGCCCGCTTAGGCTCGCCGTTCTCGTCCCGGCTTTTGAAGACCTTGTCCTTCAGGAAATTCTCGGTCTTTACCATTATAGGGTTTATGAGAAAAGCAATGACCAGGCCCCAGATGACCGGGTTCATGACCTTTAACAGCACCATGATGCCGTCTATTATTTTGCTTATATTGAACACCGCCACCACCAGCAGCACGTTCACCGCAATGACCACAGCCGCATATACTGCTATGGTGTGGTATTTTTTGTTGGTATACAGTTTCATAGCGTCGTCCTTTCCTGACTTTACAGCTCGTACCCCTTTATTATAACCTATATTCCCCCGAATTGCAAGGGACAAATCAAAAAAACTGTATTTTTGCACTGACCGCAAAATAACGATCAGTTACTGATCTGAAACCAATTAACAAAAAATTATCCTGATATGGTATTTTATTCCTATTGACAAACCGAGAAAAAAGTATTATACTGTGAAACAGAAAATTTAATAGTCTAAATCCTATGAGCAAAGGCAAGTAGCCGATGGAGATAGTTTCAGAGAGCTGCCGGGCGGTGTGAGGCAGTACGAAGGCTTTCGGTGAATGGATTTGTGAGGAGCAGAGTCAAAGCAGGGCCTGTTTACAGGAGCTGTGAGTACCTTTCGCCGTGTTTCCTACGTTAGTGTGAAGGGGTATCGGTCTTCCTGCCGTTATTGGCCGTGCAGGGAATGTGTACCTATCGAGCCGTTTTGAAGGGTCCGCTGGCCGGGACCTGGAGGGCGGGAAATTGGGTGGCACCACGTTAGTTAGTTCTATCGTCCCATATGCAGAGTATGCGTATGCGGCGGCAGGACTTTTTTTATTGCCTTTTTGCCGCAGGAGCAATTATTTTACAGGAGGTAATCATCATGCTGTATCCGTCATTGGAAGAGGTAAAGAAATATTTTGAGGACTACAGGACGGTCCCGGTCTTTTATGAGATGCTCATGGACAACTACACGCCTATACAGCTTTTCAACTGTCTTCATGAGATATATGAGGACTGCTTTATACTGGAGTCCGTTGACAACAAGGACAAATGGGGCCGTTATTCCTACGTCGGCATAGATCCCAGAGCTGAGTATGTCCTCAGGGACGGCGTGATGACCGTCAGGGAGGCCGGCCGTGCTCCTAAGGACATAAAGACCGATGACCCCATCGGCTTTCTTTCACAGGTGATAGAGGAGCATAAGTCCCCCAGGTTCAACAGCTACCCTAAGCTCACCGGCGGACTGATGGGTTTCTTTGCTTACGATATGGTAAGGTATTTTGAAAAGACTCTTACGAACGTCCCCGAGGACGACCTTGGCCTGCCGGACGCAGACCTGTTCATGTTCGAGAAGCTGGTGGCCTATGACCATCTGAGCAACAAGGCCGTCATTATCCTCAATATCAATAAGGACGACGATATCGGGGAAAAATATGCCGCCTGTGAGCAGACCGCTCTCGATATCGTGGTGGCGCTGAAAAACTACCGCCCGGGGGTGACAAAGCGCAGGCCCATGCCGGACAGCTTTGAGGTCAGGTCCAATATCACCAAGGAGCAGTACCTTAAAAACGTTGAGATCGCCAAGGAGTATATCGCTGACGGCGATATCTTCCAGATAGTGCCTTCGCAGCGCTTTGAGATCGACAACCCTCCGGACAGCTTTGATGTTTACAGAATGCTCAGGTCCACTAACCCTTCACCCTATCTGTTTTATTTCAAGCATAACGACTACGCCGTGGCAGGTTCCTCGCCTGAGATGCTGGTGAGCGTTGAGAACGGAACCGTTGTCACCCGCCCCATTGCCGGTACCATAAAGCGTGGGGCCACCCACGATGAAGACGTGAGGAATGAGCAGATACTCCTCAACGACCCCAAGGAGAGAGCCGAGCACACCATGCTGGTGGACCTTGGCCGCAACGACATCGGCAAGGTATCGGATTTCGGCACCGTTGAAGTGACCAGTCTTATGGTCATCGAGAGGTATTCCAAGGTCATGCACATCGTTTCCAACGTCAAAGGAACTCTTAGAAAGGACAAAAAGCCCCTGGACGCCCTTATGGCTGTCCTTCCCGCAGGCACCCTTTCCGGTGCGCCCAAGGTCAGGGCAATGGAGCTGATCGACGAGCTGGAGACTACCAAGAGAGGGCTTTACGGCGGCACAGTAGGCTATCTGGCCTTCGACGGCTCTCTGGATACCTGCATAGCCATCAGGACCGTACTTTTCAAAAACGGTAAGGCCTATGTCCAGGCCGGCGGCGGCGTGGTGGCCGACAGCATACCCGAGAATGAATATCAGGAGAGCTGCAATAAGGCCCTGGCAGTCATAAACGCTGTCAAGGAAGCTTCCAGGCTCTGAGCAAGACCGATGACAGGAGGAAAAGATCATGATACTTCTTATAGATAATTATGACAGCTTTACCTACAACCTTTATCAGGCAGTAGGAGTGCTAAACAAGGATATCAGGGTGGTAAGGAACGACGAGATCACCCTGGATGAGATAGAGGAGCTTTCTCCGGCGGCTATCATTATTTCCCCCGGCCCATGCTATCCGAAGGACGCAGGCATCTCTGTGGAGACAGTCAGAAGGTTCAGCGGCAGGGTGCCTATATTGGGCGTTTGCCTTGGCCATCAGTCCATAGCAGAGGCTTTCGGAGGGAAGATAGTCCACGCTGCCACGCAGCTCCACGGCAAGCAGACCGACATAAGGCTCACAGCCGACAGCCCCATCTTCAAGGGACTCAGACCGGTCATAAAGGCCGCCAGGTATCATTCGCTCATAGTGGAAAAAGAGAGCCTGCCGGATTGTTTGCAGGTAACGGCCGAGGACGCTGAGGGTCAGATAATGGCCCTTTCCCATAAGGAGCATAAGACCTATGGCGTGCAGTTCCACCCGGAGTCCATACTGACCCCCGACGGCGCTGTCATCATAGCAGATTTTCTCAGAGATGCAGGGATAGACACCCCTGAGACAGGGACCGCTTCTCTGCCGGACGCTCAGAGGGTCGAGCTGAAACCCCTTATCGCCAAGGTGGTAGACGGCCAGCACCTCACCGTAGACGAAGCCCGCAAGGCCGTTGATATCATTATGGGCGACAGGGCCACCAACGCCCAGACCGCCGCCCTGCTGACGGCCATGAGGCTCAATGTGGAGAACATCGACGAGATCACCGGCTGCGCCCTGGGCATGAGAGACAAGATGACACGTGTGCCGCATAACAGCGAGGTCCTGGAGATCGTCGGCACCGGCGGGGATCTGGCGGGGAGCTTTAATATCTCAACTACCTCAATGTTCGTCATCTCTGCCTGCGGCCAGGCCGTGGCAAAGCACGGCAACAGGAGCGTCTCCTCGAAAAGCGGCGCTGCGGACGTTCTGGAGGCCCTGGGGGTAAAGATAGCCCTTGACCCACAGACTGCCGCCGCCTGCATAGACAAGGTGGGCTGCGCCTTCCTCTTCGCTCAGTCCTACCATAAGGCCATGAGATTTGTAGGACCTGTCAGGGGTCAGATAGGCGCAAGGACCGTGTTCAATATCCTCGGACCACTCGCTAATCCCGCAAATGCTGAGTATAACGTTATCGGCGTTTATGAGGAAAGGCTCATCGGCATCGTGGCGGAGGTGCTCAAAAACCTGGGCGTAAAGCACTCCCTGGTAGTTTTCGGAATGGACAGACTGGACGAATTTTCCATCTCCGCCCCCACCCAGGTGGCAGAGATAAATAACGGTGAGATCACCAGATATACCGTTACTCCCGAAAGCGTGGGACTGAAGACAGCCCCCAAGGAGGAGATAGTCGGCGGCGACGCCATGGAGAACGGCAGGATAACTCTTGGCATACTGAAGGGCGAGATCACCGGCGCCAAGAGGGATATAGTTCTGCTCAATTCCGGCGCAGGGCTTTATGTATGCGGCAAGGCCGGCAGCATAGCCGAGGGCGTTGAGCTTGCCGCAAAGGCAATAGACAGCGGCGCCGCACTGAGACAGCTGGAAAAGCTTGTAGAGTTTACGAACAGAGGTCAGCTAGATGATATTGGATGAGATAATAGTAAAACGAAAAGAACAGCTCAGAAGAGAAAAGGAAAAAGTCAGCCCCGAGAAAATGAAGAGCCTGGCAGACATAGCTCTCTGTCAGAGAGCGCCCCTGTCCCTGGCAAAGGCCCTGAAAAAGAACACCCTTTCCTGTATCTGCGAGGTAAAGAAGACCTCTCCCAGCAAGGGCCTTATCCGGCCGGACTTCCGCCCGGCAGAGTTCGCCGCAGAGTATGAGAGAGCCGGAGCGGAGGCTATAAGCTGTCTGACGGAGGAATATTACTTTCAAGGCTCCTCGGAGTATCTGAGGGAGATAAGAAAAAAGGTGAAGATACCCATTCTGAGAAAGGACTTCATCTTTGACCCCTATCAGATATACGAAGCTGCCGCCATCGGTGCGGACGCTGTGCTGCTCATAGCCGCAGTCCTTGAGAAGGAGGACTATCTGAGCCTTTACAGTTTAGCGGTATCCCTGGGACTGAGCGTACTCACAGAGGTCCATAACGAGGAGGAGATGAGGAAGGTCAGCGCCGCAGAGCCTGAGATCGTAGGCGTCAACAACAGGGACCTGAAGACCTTCCAGGTCAGCCTTGAAACAGTGGCAAGGCTCAGGCCATATGCTCCGCAAAGGGCAGTGTTCGTTTCTGAAAGCGGGATAGTCACAAATGAAGATATGAAAAAGGTACGCAGTCTTGGGGCAGACGCTGTCCTCATAGGCGAGACCCTTATGCGCAGCCCTGACATCACATCAAAGCTCAGAGAGCTCAGACAGGGAGTCTGAGCCGGGCAACGGAAAGAGGTATGAAAAATGAGTAAAACAGGACGATTCGGAGAATTCGGCGGTCAGTATATACCCGAGACCGTCATGACCGCCGTGCATGAGCTGGAAGCGGCCTACGATAAATATAAGGACGACCCTGAGTTCAAGGCGGAGCTTGCCGAGCTTTACAGGGATTACGCCAACAGGCCCTCCATGCTTTATTATGCTGAGAAGATGACCAGGGACCTGGGAGGTGCAAAGGTCTATATCAAAAGAGAGGACCTTAACCATACCGGCGCCCACAAGATAAACAACGTTTTAGGCCAGCTGCTTCTGGCTAAGAAAATGGGTAAAAAGCGCATCATAGCCGAGACAGGCGCAGGTCAGCACGGCGTCGCTACCGCCACGGTCTGTGCGCTCATGGGCCTTGAATGTGAGGTCTATATGGGCGCTACCGATATGGAAAGGCAGTCGCTCAACGTTTACAGGATGAACCTCCTGGGCGCAAAGGTCACGGGGGTCAACAGCGGGACCGCTACCCTTAAAGACGCCATAAACGAGGCTTTCAGAGACTGGTGCTCCCACATCGACACCACCTTCTACTGCATAGGCTCAGTCATGGGCCCTCACCCATATCCTACTATGGTAAGGGACTTTCAGAAGGTCATAGGCGAAGAGATAAAAAGGCAGATCATGGAACGTGAGGGCAGGCTGCCTGATGCGGTAGTGGCCTGCGTAGGCGGAGGCTCCAATGCTATGGGAGCGTTCTTCGACTTTATCCCCGACAAGAGCGTCCGCCTTATAGGCGCCGAGGCTGCCGGAAGAGGAGTTGATACCGATGAACACGCCGCAACCGTAGCCAAGGGCAGCCTTGGTATATTCCACGGCATGAAGTCGCTGTTCCTGCAAAACGAGTACGGTCAGATAGACGAGGTGTATTCAATCTCTGCGGGACTTGATTATCCCGGCATAGGTCCTGAACACGCCTATCTCCACGACACCGGCAGGGCCGAGTATCTCAGCATCACCGATGAGGAGGCGGTAAAAGCCTTCGAGTATCTCTCAAAGACCGAAGGCGTTATCCCCGCCATAGAGTCCGCCCACGCCGTGGCCGCAGCCATGAAGATAATACCTGAGATGAGCAGGGACAGCATAGTGGTCATAAATCTCTCCGGCAGAGGAGACAAGGACGTTTATTCCATAGCCAGATACAGAGGAGTTGAGTTGGATGAAAAATAGGATAGATGCTTGCTTTGAAAAGCTGAAAGCCGAGGACAGAAAGGCCCTGATAACCTTCGTGACCGCCGGGGACCCGGATATGGACACCACCGAGGGACTGGTGCTGGAAATGTTTGAAAAGGGGGCCGATATCGTGGAGATAGGCGTGCCTTTCTCAGACCCCATAGCCGAGGGCGGCACTATCCAGCGGGCCTCTCTGCGCTCGCTGAAAGGCGGCACGGACCTTGACAAGATCTTTGCCCTGGTGAAAAAGCTAAGAGAAAAGACCGACAAGCCGCTGCTTCTGATGATGTATATAAACACAGTCTTTCGCTACGGAACAGACAGGTTCTTTCTTAACTGCAAAGAATACAGCATAGACGGAGTCATAATCCCCGATATGCCCTTTGAGGAGAGGGACGAGGTAAAGGCCCAGGCCGAGGAGAACGGTATCTACACCATATTCCTGGCCGCTCCCACTTCCCATGAAAGGATAAAGATGATAGCCGAGGAAAGCAAGGGATTTCTTTATATAGTATCCTCCCTTGGAGTCACCGGGACCCGCAAGGAGATAACCACCGACTTCGATGAACTGCTGGCCCCATTGAAAGAGGGCAGCTACTGCCCGGCCTGCATAGGCTTCGGTATCTCCAACGGAGCGCAGGCAAAGAAGATGGCCTCCTACTGCGACGGCGTTATAATAGGCTCCGCCATAGTGAATATCGTAGAGGAGCACGGCCGTGACAGTGTCCCCCATGTCGGCGAATTCCTGACTTCGGTCAGGACCGCTCTGGACGGCTGAAAACTACAGTGAGCGATCAAAATGACCTCCGCCGTTAAGGCAGAGGTCATTTTATGTCCGATACCGGGTATTTATCCTCTTGTCTCATATTCCTCATAGATGACCCAGCTGATGTTCTCGGGGTCAGTCTCTGAAAGATACTGACCGGGAACAGTGCAGATGAGCTGCCACTTCCCGGCATTTCCGGAACGCTGGGAAGTGGAGGTCTTTTTAAGGTAGAAGACCACTCCGTCACCGTCCTGCGCCGCCCGCAGGAACTCATAGGAAACATCTTCCCCGTAGGAGATGTCTCCGCACAGGAACACCACGTTGGTGTTGAAACCGCCCTCGTCCTCGAAGGCCGCTATCTGTTCCCCCAGGTCCTCCAGGCCCATGCCGGCGTTATAGTCATCATAATATTCCATAAATCCGCTGTATGAGGAAAAGGTCCTGCTGTAGGGAAAACTCAGATTAGCCTCCCCCCTGACGGAAAAACAGTCAAACTCTGCGGGTATCTCTCTATGGCCGCCTTCCCCCGGGGCAGAATAGACCAGATGGCCCCCGATGAAGTATTCGTCCCGGCCGCTCTCTTCATTTTCGGCGCAGCCTATGACCGCCGGAGTGACCGTCCGTCCCGTATTGACCAGCACCCCATCCTGCATTTCCTTGATCTTCAGCAGGAATGACTGACCGCCCTCGCTGCTGACGATCCCCACCGAGGTCACAGAACCCTCCGTACAGACTGTCAGCTCGTCGTTCTTACCGCTTTTTATGGAATTGTTGAAGGCCTGCCAGAGCCTGCCTGACCTGTCGCTGTCAGCGCCTATCATTATGCAGCCGCTTTCCTCGGCTTCCTCAGGACTTATAGGCTCGCCCTGCCAGGTGTAGTAAAGCCCCTCAGGCTTTTCAACGCTGACCCTGGAAACAGTGTCACCCTCTGCCAAAGCCTCAGTGCCGCTGTCAATAGTACAGCCGCTGAGCGTGAGTCCCAAGATCAGCGTCCCAAGGACCAGCCTGACTGATAACTTCATAGGTGCTCCCCCCTTTTCCTTTAACGATCCCCCATGGCGGTAAGGACAGTCTGTCCCTTCTCCGCCATTCTACATTATATCACAATTTCCTCCATTTGTTAATATGTATTTTTATTCAAATAATTCGTCCGGAATTTAGGTAAACTGACAGAGGTCCGCATCGGTATAGTTTCTCTTCAAAGGCATAAGCTATTGACATCGGGAGAAAAATGAATTATAATAAAGGTGTATTTTTTTGTAATAAACAGTCTGTGTGAAAGTTTCGATGTCGTTTACTGTAACTGCGATAGGAGAGTATTATGGAAAAGGATAAAAGAGAATTAGATGACGGACTTGACGAGGCAGTCGGGTCCGGGGTCATCGGGCCGGCGTCAGTCATCGCCGTGGGGATATTCGTCATTTGTATGGTCTTTATTTTCGGCAAGGTACTGTTCTCCAGCAATTCCTCAGAGGTGCCGGCAGATATAGACACTGCCACTATAAATACCGATATCACCGAGCCTGTCCCTGTCATCAGCGATGAGACAGGGAAAACGGCGGAGACTGATGCCGGAGGCGCCGTTACACAGCTGCCTCAGGACAGTGCCGCTGTCCCCGGGGAGAGCAGCATAAGCTCCTCTGCCGAAAGCTCCGAGCCTGTGGAGGCCATTGCGACCATGTATACCACACAGTATGCCTATCTGCATATCGAGCCTTCTAAGGACTCTGAGAACGTGATCTGTATGTCGCCGGGCATAGAGGTCAGCGTCCTTGGCTATGAGGACAACGGCTATGTCCACATAAGCTTTATGAACGTTGACGGACCTCTGTCAGGCTATGTATATCAGGATTACCTGTCGGAATATCAGAGCGTGCTGCCGCCATGGCAGCAGTGATGCGGAGGTGAAGGCCCCTGGCAAAGTATGAGACTTATGTGGTGACCAAAGGGGGCGAACGGATAGAGTTCACCCTGGACCGTGGCAAGCGCAGCAGGATATCCCTGACGGTCAGGGAGGGCAGGCTCACTGTGAGGGTGCCGATGAATTTCAGTGCAGCTCAGGTAAGGAGCTTTATCGAGGAGAACCTGGAATGGGTACACAGCACCCTGGGGGCCTCTGAGAAGAGATACGGCCTGCCGAGAAGGTTCGAGGACGGGGAGCGTATCAGGCTTTTAGGGCAGGAGCTGACCGTTACGGCGGTGATGGCCGACAGATATTTCCCGCCGTTCATAGAAGACAGCAGGCTGAAGGTGGCGGTCTGTGAGGACAGCAGCAGGGAATATATGCAAAGGCAGATACAGAGCTTTATCTATAAGCTGGCCCTGGCCGAGATATCCGACAGCATGAAGACCTACAGCGCAAAAATGGGCCTTTATCCCAATAAGGTCACTGTGAAGGACCTGACCGCCAGCTGGGGAAGGTGCTCTTCAAACGGGAACATCTCCGTGAACTATAAGGTCGTGGCTTACTCAAAACGGCATATCGACTATGTCTGCATACATGAGCTTTCCCATCTGAGGTATATGGACCACAGCAGGCAGTTCTGGGACCTGGTGAGCCTTTACTGTCCGGACTGGAAAGCTATAAGGGACAGCATGAGGACGTGAAAAACGGTCCCCACAGCTTTAGGCCGGAGCAGGCAGCCAGAATGCAGATATCTGAAGTCAGAGATGAAAGTGCCGGGTTATCTATTGACTTTTTGTTACGGTTGTGTTATATTATAGTTAGCCAAAATTATAAGCTCTGGTAATGTCGGAGCAGAGAGGTGACCGTTATGAAAAAAGATTTGTTCGATTATGTATGGACCGACAAGAAAAGGACTCTTTTCGGACTGCCCCTGTCATTTACCAGATATTTTCTGACAGAGACCAAGTTCATCACCCGTAAAGGCTTTCTGAGCGTCGAGGAGGACGAGATGGAGCTTTACAGGGTAGTTGACAAAAAGCTGGTACTGCCTATGGGACAGAGGATGTTCGGCTGCGGCAGCATAGTTATAAACGTTAAGGACGTGGATACTCCTATAAAGGAGATAAAGTCTGTCAAAAATCCCCGTGAGGTCATGAATCAGCTGGATAAGTACATAAACATCTGCCGTGATAAGTACCGTATCAGGGGCAGAGATATGATAGGCACCTACGGCGGCGGTGTTGACGACGACGAGGGCGATTATTGATAACTGAGATGCTGAAGGCGCAGATGCTTGTCTGCGCCTTTTCTGGTGGGGGTGAACATTGATGGGCAGGCTTTTCGGAGCCGTAAAGGACCTTCAGACGTGCAGTGAGAGCGTTAAGGAGACCGGGCTGCCGGTCTATATCTACGGCATGGGCAGCGGCGGTGAAAAAGTCCTTGCATGGTGCAGGGAGCATGGCATAGAGGTCAGGGGAGTTTTCGCCAGCGATGGATTTGTCAGAGGGCAGTCCTTCTGCGGCTACAGGGTCATGACCCTCAGGGAAGCCGAGGAGCGTGAGGGCAGGCTGACGGTCCTTCTGGCCTTCGGCTCGGAGCTGAAAGAGGTCATGGCGCAGGTGGAGAGCATAGAAAACAGACACCCCCTTTTCGCTCCGGACACCGCAGTCATCGGCAGCGGCTTTTTTGACAGGGAAGAGCTTTTTAAGAATATAGATCGGGCCGAAAAAGCCCTTGAGCTTTTTGAGGACGGGCTTTCACAGAAGACCTTTATCGGACTGACCGCCTTCAAGCTCACCGGCAGGCTAAGCTTTCTCAGGGAGATATTCTGTGACGAAAAAAAGCCCTCGCCCCTTCTTGAGCTTGGGAAGGAGGAGGTCTGCTGTGATCTGGGAGCCTATAACGGCGACACAGTTTCAGGGTTCGTCAGAGCCGCAGGGGGCTATAAAAAGATATATGCCATGGAGCCGGAAAAGCGGAATTTCCAGAAGCTTGTCAGAAATACCGCAGGACTTGATGATATCGAGCTTATAAACTGCGCCGCCTGGGCTTATGATACCACTCTTGCCATGGAGGGCGGCTCCGGCAGACAGGCAAGGCTCACTCCCCAGACAGGGGACCTCGCCGCCGGCATAGCCGCAAGGAGCCTTGACAGCGTGCTCTGCGGCCGGGAGTGTACATATATAAAATACGATGTGGAGGGCGCCGATATACCGGCCCTGGAAGGTTCCGCCGGGACGATAAAGAGATACCGTCCCAAGCTCTGCTGTGCCCTTTATCACAGGTGCTATGACTATATTGATATACCGCTTTATATTTCAGAGCGCTTTGGCTATAAAAAATTCTTTATCCGGCAGGCCCCCTACTACCCCGCCTGGGAGACCGAGCTTTACGCCGTACATTAAAAAAGGCGAAAAAAACACCCGTTTTAAACGGGTGCCAAAAATAAAAAATTATAGGGGAGAAAGCTGACAGCAGTTCTGCCAGCCATGTATATGAAGGCTTGGGGTAAAAGCCAACATACCGTTTTGGAAAAATCAAAACTTTGCGGCAGTCGTTTCACAGCTCCTGCCGATATCTATATACTAATTCCAGATTGTGTAAAGTCAGTGAAAACCGTTTGAGTTTGGAATGAAATATTTTTAACATTTTATGTCGTATCCGACAAAACAGAATGGACAGGTGAGGGATATGCCCAGATTTTTTGTGGAAGAACAGGATATAAGCGATAAGACCGCCTTTATCAGGGGCAGCGATGCGGTCCATATAGGCAGGAGCCTGAGAATGAGACTGGGCGATGAGGTGGTGCTGTGCTGCGGGGGCAAGGACTACCGCTGTGTGCTGAGGACCATCTCTGATGAGTTCTGCACCGCCGAGGTCATCTCTGTAGGCGATGGGGACGGGGAGCCTGATCTTAGGCTGACTCTTTTCCAGGCGGTGCCTAAAGGTGATAAGCTGGAGCTGATAGTGCAGAAAGCGGTGGAGCTGGGGGCAGCCAGGATAGTGCCGGTGCTGACGGCCAGGTGTGTCTCCCGGCCGGATAAGAAGAGTTTTTCAAAGAAACGTGAAAGGCTTGCCAGGATAGCTCTTGAGGCCGCCAAGCAGTGCGGCAGGAGCATCGTTCCCGAGGTCGGGGAGCTGGCTGACTTTTCTCAGGCGGCCCAGGAGCTTTGCATGAACGAAAAGGCCCTTATCTGCTATGAAAAGGGCGGCTTTCCCATGGCGCAGGCCGTGGCGCCCGGCGTAAGGAACGTGGGGCTGTTTATCGGCAGCGAGGGCGGATTTGAGCAGACTGAGGTGGACGCCTGCATAAGCCTCGGAGCGGTACCCATAGGACTTGGCAAGCGCATACTGCGCTGCGAAACGGCTCCTCTGGCAGCTATCAGCATCATTATGAACCTGACCGGCAATATGTGAAGACCTTTTTGTAGAGTATGCGTAATTTGATATATCAAATTACGATTTTAGCGAGTTGTCATAAATATCCCGTTTTTTTTGAACAAAGTGACGAAAATTTAAATAAGTTAGTTTGGTGTGCTTGATTTTTTATACAGTCTGTGGTATACTAATATCAATCTAATTATAAAGTTAGAAATGATTGGATCTTATTTTAGTATTGGAAAAGGAGTGTTCAAAATGGGAAGTGTTTTAAAGACATTACTTGCTCTCACTGCTGTTGCAGGCGGTGCAGCTGCTGTTGTGGCTTATAAGAAGCGTAAGGAACTCGAGGATTATGACTACGAGGACCTTGACGACGATTTTGATGATGTTCTCGATGAGGAGACCTCTCCTGAGGAGGACCTGGACAAGGTAGAAGAGCCTGTGGAGGACGTTGATCTGGCTGACAAGGCTGCTGAGGTCAAGGATGCCGCTGAGGACGTTGCTGACGAGGTAAAGGATGCTGTTACCGATGCAGTTGACGAGATAAAGGACGCTGTTGAAGATGCAACAGACGATCTGAAAGATTTCTAAAAAGATATCCGGAATTTTTGATATTTGTGAAGTCCGTGCTTTTGAGTGCGGACTTTTTTTCTGGTGAATGAAAAGTAAGCGCAGGGGCAAGGTTAAAAATATGGCGTATATTTAAAAAATACTGTTGAAAAGCAGGGGATAATGTGCTATAATCAAGTATCATAGGCTGCGTGCCTTCGGGGGAGTTGATAGTATGTTCAAAAAAACAGCAGCTGTCCTTCTTGCAGCACTGACGGTCATTGGCGTTGGCGCCTGCGGGACGGGAAACAGCGATAACGGGGAAAGCTCTGAGAATACCCAGAGCCAGTCTCAGGAAGGGGAGAAGGATATGAAAAGGGTCATGAACGAGGAGAATGTCAAGCTGGTCGGCAGGACCTATCTGGCTGAGAACGGCACTCTCTGGTGCGGGCTCAGCGGTTCCGGAGTCGAGTTCGAGTTCACCGGGAAAAAGCTGGATATAATGATAGAGGGGGATAACGTTTCTACCTCCGGCAACAGGAACAATTATTGCAGATTGGCAATTTATGTCAACGGCGAGAGAGCAGTGGATGATATGCTCAACGATGCGGTCAAGCTCTATACGCCTATCGACGGCGCTGACACCGTCACTGCACAGGTGAAGATAGTCAAGCTTTCCGAGACAGCTATGTCAACTATGGGCATAATGCCCATAAACCTCGAAGAGGGCGCAGATATAAAGCCCGCCGCTGTCAAGGCCCACCGGCTGGAGTTCATCGGGGACTCCATAACCTGCGGTTACGGCGTTGACGATGAGGATCCCACCCATAATTTCATGACCTCCACTGAGGACGTAACTAAGGCATATGCCTATAAGACCGCAGAGCTGCTTGACGCTGACTACAGTATGTTCTCCATCAGCGGCTGGGGGATAATTTCCGGATATTCCGGGGACGGTCAGAAGCATGAGGACCAGCAGGTCCCGCTTTACTATGAGAAGACGGGCTTTTCTTACGGGGCCTTTGACAAAACCAAGCCTGAGAGCATAGACTGGGATTTCGGGAGATATCAGCCTGAGGCCGTGGTCATCAACCTGGGTACCAACGACGACAGCTATACAGGCGGAAATGCTGACAGGGAAAGGGACTATATCGACAGCTATAAGGAATTTCTCAAGACCGTCAGGAAGGACTCTCCTGATGCTCATATCTTCCTTGCTCTGGGCATAATGGGCGACAGGCTCTACCCGGCAGTGGAAACCGTTTGCAGCGAGTATAAGGCAGAAACGGGCGACGAGAATATCAGCACCTTCCATTTTACCCCTCAGGACGCCAATGCGGACGGACTGGCCGCTGACTATCACCCCACTGAGAAGACCCATGAGAAAGCCGCCGCCGCACTGTCGGAGGAGATAAAGACTGTCATGGGGTGGTAAAACGGAGGTAGTTTTATGAGTGATGAAAAAAAGCTGATAGCGCTGACCTTTGACGACGGCCCGGACAGAGTGGCTACGGTATCGGTGCTGGATACTCTGGAGAAATATGGGTGCAGGGCCAGTTTTTTCCTTATTGCTGATAATATCAGCGAGGATACTGAGGATATCGTAAGGCGTGAAACGGCCCTTGGCCACGAGGTCAACAACCATTCCAGGACCCATGGCTATATGGATAAGATGAGCGCTGAGGACATAAGGGCGGAGATCGGCTATACCGATGAGATCATAATAAGGCTCACGGGGAAAAGGCCGGTGTTTTTCAGACCGCCCTATATAGCCGTCAGTGACAGGCTGTTTGAAACGGTGGAAAAGCCCTTTATCTGCGGTATCGGCAGCAACGACTGGGAAGATGACGTCAGTGCGGAGCAGATCGCTGAAAGCGTTCTCAGACAGGCCCATGACGGGGCTATAATGCTTTTGCACGATGCAAAGGACAACAGCAGGACACCCGAGGCTGTGAAGACCATAGTACCTGCACTGCTTGAGAGGGGCTATGAGCTGGTGACGCTTGGGGAACTTTTCCGCCGCAAGGGAGAGACTCCTAAGAGAGGCGGGATACTATATTCGAGAGTACCCCAGGATAAGTGAGTATACTATATTAATAATATAGCTGAAATAATGCCCGTGCTGACGGGCGGCAAGGAGCGAGGTCCAATGAAAGGTCTGCTGGAGGCAGGTAAGATAGTTTCAGTCTTCGGGCTGAAGGGCGAGGTGAAGGTCCAGCCATGGTGCGACAGCCCCGGATTTCTCTGTGAGTTCGATACTCTTTACTATAAAAGCGGCACCCCTGTGAAGATCGAAAAAAGCAGGGTCGCCAAAAATCTGGTCATTATCAAGATAGAAGGCGTTGACTCCGTGGAGCAGGCACAGAAACTGCGCAGCCGTGTGCTCTATATCGACAGGGAAGACGTTGAGCTGGAGGAGGGCTGCTATTTTGTCCAGGACCTTATCGGGCTCAGAGTAGTCGATGCGGACACAGGCAGGGAGTACGGCACCCTGACAGAGGTCTCTCAGACCGGAGCAAACGACGTTTACCATATCAAAAGCAGTGACGGGAAGATGTACTATATCCCCGCTATCCCTCAGGTGGTGGCAAGGACCGACATCGAGGGGGGAGTTATGGAGATAACCCCGTTAGACGGGCTTTTTGACGATGCGGAGGAGGTAAAATGAATATCGACATCGCTACCCTGTTCCCGGAGATGCTGGAGAATTATCTTTCTCAGAGCATAGTGGGAAGAGCCAGGGCAAAGGAGATATTCACCGTCAGCTGCCATAATATCAGGGACTATACCAAGGACAAACACCGCCGGGTTGACGATACTCCCTACAGCGAGCAGAAGGGTATGCTGATGCAGTGCGACCCTATCTATAACTGTTTCTGCGCTGTGACTGAGGGTAGGCCAAGACCTCATGTTATCTATATGTCCCCTCAGGGCAGGACCCTGACACAGAAGAAGGCTTTAGAGCTTGCGAGGAAAGAGAGCCTTTTCATATTATGCGGACATTATGAGGGGGTAGATGAGAGGATCATCGAGACTCTGGTGGACGAGGAGATATCTATAGGCGACTACGTCCTGACAGGGGGCGAGCTGCCGGCACTGGTGCTGGTGGACGCTGTGGTCAGGATGCTGGAGGGGACCCTTTCCCAGCCGGACTGCTACGAGGACGAGAGCCATTTCAGGGGCCTGCTGGAGTATCCGCAGTATACGAGGCCCGAGGTCTGGCACGATATGAGGGTGCCGGAGATACTGCTTTCGGGCCACCATGCCAATATAAAAAAATGGCGTCACGAACAGGCGCTCTTAGCCACAGCAAGAAAGCGCCCGGACTTGCTGGAGGGCCTTGCGCTCAGTGACGAAGATTTGGCTATTATACACAAAGTTAGTGAAAATGATGAATAAAAAGGGGCTTGTTTTTCGGCATATCAACCATGATTGTTAAAAGATTTTGTATAAAGTGATACAAAATGGAGCACTTGGTTATAAAAAATCAATAAAAACATCTGCTTAATGTTTGGCTGACATAGGTGAAGTATACGAAAATGAGCTTCCCGAAGTTGGTTTGTCTAAAATTTGCGTTGACTAAAAAAGAGTTGTCGGGTATAATATTATTAAGATGAACGAAGGGCCTGAGGGCCCTGCGCTTGTCCTGCTTTATGAAGTGAGTTTTTGACTTTATCAGGGATTGGAGAGATTGAAAATGTTACAGAATACGGTTGTTGTTCAGAATCAGGTCGGCCTTCATGCACGTCCTGCTACATTCTTTATCCAGAAGGCAAATGAGTTCAAGTCCTCTATCTGGATCGAGAAGGAAGACAGAAGAGTAAATGCCAAGAGCCTGCTGGGTATCCTTTCACTGGGTATAGTTGGCGGCACTACCATCAAGATCATCGCTGACGGCGCTGACGAGGAAGAGGCTGTCAAGGGCCTGGTAGATCTGGTAGACAGCGGTTTCTCTGAGGAGGCCAGGTGATCGGCCGGCTGACCGCTTGCTGTCTGCATGGATAATTACGGATAACATCTGATCTTATATCATAGTATCATCGACCGCCGCTATTCCGGCGGTCATTTGATTTTTTATGGGGTCGGTCCTCTGAGGGCATAAGAGATGAAATTTTATCTCTTCGTAGAATTTTTTTGTGATCGTTTGTGGAAAACTTACAATAGCCCTTGTAATTTTACATTGTGTTCACACATTTGACTGAAAAATATGTTACAATTTGTAATAAATTAGGCTGCGTTAGGCTGCCTGGAACGTAAAGTAAAAAGTTTTTTTAATTTTTCACACTTTTTACTATAAAAGACTTGCAAAATTTCATCGTTTTTGGTATAATTATAGTAATGAGTTGCTGCGGGCCGCAGTATGTGTCTGCGGGGCAGCTTAATGGACCAAAATTTGCAAGCAGAGGGGAATAACTTATGTCAAACAGATTATTTCAGAGTGTAGTTCATCAGATGCGTGATACCATCGACTGCGTGATAGGCGTTATAGACGAAACTGCTACTATCATCGCCTGCTCAGAGCTTGGGCAAGTGGGCACTACCAATGAGTTCGTGTCCCTGGACCTTGGGGATTCGCATGATATATTTGTGCGTGACGGGTATACCTATAAGCCCTTTGGTGCGCATATGAAGCCTGACTATGCGGTGTTCGTTGAAGGCACCGATGAGGTTGCTGCCAAGTATGCAAGTATCCTTGCCATAACCCTTTCGAGCATCAAGCAGTACTACGACGAGAAGTATGACCGCAATAACTTCATCAAGAACGTGGTGCTGGACAATGTGCTGCCCGGCGACGTTCATGTCAAGGCCAGAGAGCTCCATTTCAGTTCTGATATCTCCCGTGTGGTCCTTCTCATAAGGATAGTTTCGTCCAACGACGTTTCGGCCTATGATGTTATACAGAACCTGTTCCCGGATAAGAACAAGGACTTCGTGTTCAATATAACAGAGAGCGATATCGTGCTGGTCAAGGAGGTCACTGCGGGCATAGAGACCAAGGATCTGGAAAAGCTGGCGAGGTCGATCTCCGATACTCTCTCCAGCGAGTTCTATACCAGAGTCAATGTTGGTATAGGCACGGTCGTTGAAGGCGTAAAGGACCTGGCACGCTCCTTCAAGGAGGCTCAGGTGTCCCTGGAGGTCGGCAAGGTATTTGATACCGACAAGAATATCGTTTCCTACGACGATCTGGGTATTGCAAGGCTCATTTATCATCTGCCTACTACCCTGTGCGAGACATTCCTCAAAGAAGTGTTCAAGAAGGGTTCTATCGAGTCTCTAGACCATGAGACCCTGTTCACTATACAGAAGTTTTTCGAGAACAATCTGAATGTTTCGGAAACTTCAAGAAAACTGTTCGTACACAGAAATACTCTGGTGTACAGACTTGAAAAGATCAAAAAGCTTACAGGCCTGGACCTGAGAGAGTTCGACCACGCTATCATCTTCAAGATAGCCCTGATGGTAAAGAAGTATCTCTCGGCTAATCCCGTCAAGTTCTGACGGAGGGCCTGTGGTGAAGGGACTGGGCGGCAGATATAGATATTTTGTCCGGTCCTGAATACTATAAGGCGGTGTAAAATTTTGGTAGAATTCAAAGACGTATCAGTCACTTACCAGGCCAGCGGCGTTGACGCACTCAACAAGGTGAACCTGAAGATAAACGACGGTGATTTTGCGTTTATCGTGGGACCGTCGGGTGCGGGCAAGTCTACTCTCATCAAGCTTGTGCTGAAAGAGATAGACGCTACCAGCGGCACGGTGCTGGTGAACGGTTTCAACCTGAGAAAGCTCAGGAGGGGCAAGGTGCCTGCGCTGAGGAGGACCATAGGCGTGGTCTTCCAGGACTTCAGGCTCATACCCACGATGACGGTCTATGAGAACGTGGCATTCGTGCTGAGGGTCATAGATGCACCTGCAAAGTATATAAGGAGCAGAGTGCCGTACGTTATCAGCCTGGTGGGACTTTCTGATAAGGCTAAGTGCTATCCCACAGAGCTTTCCGGCGGCGAACAGCAGAGAGTGGCTCTGGCAAGGGCGCTGGTCAACGACCCTCAGCTGATAATCGCTGATGAGCCGACGGGTAATATAGACCCCGCACTTTCGTATGAGATAGTCGAGCTGCTCAAGGGCATCAACGACTGCGGGACCACTATACTGATGGTCACTCATGAGCATGACCTGGTCCGCTACTTCGGCGGAAGGATCATCAACATCAATAAGGGGAGTATCGACTTCGACAGGATAGTTGAAGGATCGGGAGGTGCTGCAAATGAAGCCTAGCAGTTTCAGGTACCTCATACACCAGGGCGTTACAGGCATATGGAAAAACAGGATGATGACCTTTGCATCATTTTGTATATTGCTGGTGAGCCTGCTGATGGTAGGACTTGCCAGTCTGACGGCTATAAACCTTACCCGTGTCATAGGGGGCATAGAGGATAAGAGCGAGGTAGTCGTTATAATCAAGGACGGCGCTGCGGCAGACGAGATGAGGAAGCTCAAGGAAGACCTGGAGAGCATACCCAACGTCAATACCATAGAGCTTTACAGCAAGGAAGAGGCATGGGAGAATATGCTGGAGAGCATGACCGATGAGGAGAAGGATTTCTTCAGGTATGCCGATGACAACCCCCTGCCGGACACATATAAGCTGACGGTGAAGGACATCGAGCTTATGAACGACACCACAGCTATTATCGAGACACTTGACAGCGTGGAGTCTACACAGTCTCCTACAGGGTTCGCTGACGTGCTCATCAATATCAGGAGGATATTCAGTATCGTGGCGGCGGCAGTTGTGCTGGCGCTGGTAGTGGTCAGCCTGATAATAATCTCCAATACCACCAGAGCAAGTGTGTTTGCAAGGCGTAAGGAGATAAACATTATGAAATACGTGGGCGCCACCAACTCCTTTATCAGGATACCTTTCTTTGTGGAAGGCATGGTGGTGGGCATCGCTGCCGCACTGGGTGCGCTGCTGCTCACGAAGTTCTCCTATGAGGGCATCTATAACATATTCAGCGATAACTTCAATATCTGGAGCATCCTGGGTATGCAGAAACTGCTGCCGTTCAAGGAGCTGCTTTTCCCGGTAAGCCTGTCGTATTTGGCGGCAGGTGCGGTCATCGGTGCGGTGGGTACTTCTATCAGTACCGGCAAGCATCTGAAGGTCTGAAGACAGACTTTTAACGGGAAAGAAAATTTTGACAACATGGGGCAGAAAATGGGGTAAACTATAAGAGGCGCCGGCTGGGCAGGACCTGAAACGGTCTGAAGTTCAGCTTTGGCGGCGCTTGCTGTATCTTGTTTTCTGCTTTTTTATTTGACAATAGGCGAAAAGTGTAAAAAGACCAGCTGCGGTGAGAGAAAGAAAATGCCGCAGTACTGACGGAGGTTTTGAGACGTGAAAAGTAGTTTGTTAGGTATCAAGAAGGTAATGGCCTGTGCCTGCGCACTGACCATTTCTATGACCGCATTCGCAGCGGCCGGGGTCGGCGCTGCGGAGAATTCTTCATCGGATTCTTCGGTAGTAGAGAGCGAGAATGTCAAGAAGAAGGACTCTGAGATAAACAGCGCCAAGGGTGAGCTTGACGAGCTTACGAAAAAACAGGCCGAGCTGGATAAGAAGATAGAAGAGACCAAGGGCGATATCAACGCCGAGGAGGAGAACCAGGCCGCCATAGAGGAGCAGATAGATACGGTCCAGCAGACCATACTGACCCTTTCGCTGGCCATAGAAGACACTGAGGATGAGATCGTCGGGCTGCAAAATTCCATAGCTGAAAAACAGGTGCAGATAGATGAGAAAAGGGAGGAGATAGTCAGCGGAGTCTCCGACTTCAAGCAGAGACTGAGAAGTATGTATGTCTCCGGGAACAATTCTTATTCCGAGATAATCATCGGTGCATCGGATTTCTATGATATGCTCATGAAGATCGAGCTGGTCAAGCGTGTGGCAGAGCATGACGATGAGATGATAGACGGCCTGCTGGTGCTGAAAAGACAGTTTGAGGCCGATGAGGAAGAGCTGAACAGCGAGAAGGCGGAGCTGGAATTCCATAAGGCAGAGCTGGAGGAGCAGCAGGCAGCTTATGGCAACCAGAAGGACAAGCTCCAGGAGCTTTTGTCTCAGAGCAAGAGGAATATAGAAAAGCTCAACAGCGATAAGGAGATCTATGAGAATAACCTTGCCGTTATCCAGGAGGAGCAGGCTGCCTTTGAGGAGCAGATAATGCAGCTCTATAAGGACAGACAGGCTATCCTTGACGCTGAGGAGAAGGCTAGGAAGGAAGAAGAGGAACGCAAGCGTAAGGAAGAGGAAGAGCGCAAGCGTCAGGAAGAAGAGGAGAAGAAGAGACAGGAGGCTGAGGCTGCCGCCAAGCGTGAGGCTGAGGAAAAGGCAAAGCGTGAAGCAGAGGAGAAGGCCAGACAGGAAGAGCAGCAGAAAAATAACGATAATAACAACAACAGTACCAGCACCGACAATAATACCGATAACGGCAGCGATAACGATGACGGCGGCAGTACCGACAATAATAACGATGATAATAACGGCGGCGACAGCGGCTGGGATAATGCCGGCACAGGCACCGACTCCAACGGCAATTCTATAGGCACCAAGGCCGCCACCGGCAACACCGTCACCAGCCAGACCACCACCGACAACGATGCTTACGGCTATGTGGAAAAGTCCAGGTTCACCTGGCCTTGCCCGGGATTTTACAATATCTCCTACGGCGTCGGCTGGCGCTGGGGAGCTTACCATAAGGGTATAGACATCTGGTGGTACGGTATAAGAGGTGCAAATATCATAGCGGCCGATGCGGGCGAGGTAATATATGTAAACAACTATTGCCCCCACGACTACGGTAAGAGTTATTCCTGCGGCTGCGGCGGCGGTTACGGCAAATACTGCATAATCGACCACGGCGACGGATACTGGACCCTTTACGGCCATTCCCAGAATATAATCGTTTCAGTAGGGCAGCACGTTGAGAAGGGCCAGACCTTAGGCTATGTAGGCTCCACCGGTCACAGCACCGGCGACCATCTGCATTTCGAGGTAAGAGTCAACGGCGTGGCCCAGGACCCCACAAACTACGTGTGATACATAAGCCGCTGCAGGTCCCTGTCAGCCATTGAAGTGAGGAGAAAGTCCAATGAACAGAAGTCCCTTTAAGAATTTCAAAAGGATCATCGCCTTTGCAGCAGCCGTGCTCATTGCCGGCGGCTCCGTTGGCAGCGGACTGAACTATATCAAGGCCGAGGCCGATTATGGCTACTATGATTACGGCTATGGCTACGACAATAATTACGGCTACGATTATAATTACGGCTATGACTATAATTATGGCTATGACTATAACTACGGCTATGATTATAACTACGGTTATGACAATAACTACGGCTACGATTACAACTACGGTTATGACAATAACTATGGCTATGACTATAACTACGGCTATGATAACGGTTATGACTACGGCTACGATTATGAGAACTATGACGGCAGCACTGACAATACCGATGGGGACGACAGCTCCGCTGATGACGGGGGCAGCCAGGTCGATCTCAGTGAGCTGACTAATACGGATATAACTGAGTATGCGGACAAGCTGAAAAAAATAGTCGGCAGGCAGGCCCATATCAAGACGCAGATCTCTGACACAGGCACCTCGCTGCGAGCCGAGGAGAAGACCATCAAGGCGGTTCAGAAGAAGGTCAGCGAGATCGACAAGGAGATATCTGTGCTCAACAGGTCCATGACCGCTCTGGAGGTGGAGATAAACACCAACAAGCGGGACCTTGAAAGGACGCAGGAAAGTATCCAGGATAACAAGGAAAGGCTGAAAAAAAGACTGAGGGCCATGTATCTCACCGGGACCGATTCCTACACTACGGTGATCCTGGAGTCGGAGAGCTTTTATGAGGTCCTGATGAAGATGGAGCTTTTCAAGCGTGTGGCAGAGCATGACGATAATATAATCGACCAGCTGGTGCAGATGGAGAACAGCATTGCCGAAAAACAGGCCGCACTGGACGAAAGGCAGGCTCAGTTCGACGAGCAGTATGCGAGATATGAGGCCGAGAAGAAAAAACTGGACGACCTTTATTCTTCCTCAGAGCAGGCCAAGGAGCTGCTGGAGGAAAAGCAGGCAAAGCTGAAAAAGCAGGAAGAGGAATATGACCTGGAGAAGATACAGTTTCAGGCCAGCCTATCGACTCTGCTGCGCTCAGGTACCGGAGATACGCCGTTTGATGAAGAGGTGGCGGCTACCATGGCGCTGGCTGATGCTAAGCTTGACGAGCTCCATGAACAGATAAGGAAAGAGATCAAGGACGGCGCTGTAAGGAGCGACTATGATCCGACCTATACTTTTATGTGGCCGGCTCCCCAGACCTTCAACATTTCCTCCGGAGTAGGCGCAAGGTGGGGGACATACCATAAGGGCATCGACATCGCCGGGGCCAGGGGCTATGAGATAAGGGCTGCGGACAGCGGCACGGTCATCATGGTCAACAACACCTGCGAGCATAACTATGGCAAGACTTATTCCTGCGGCTGTGGCGGCGGTTACGGCAATTTCGTCATCATCGACCACGGCAACGACTTCCTTACCCTTTACGGCCATATGACCGAGCCTCTGGTAGAGGTGGGGGATAAGGTCAAGCAGGGCGAGCAGATAGGCATAATGGGCTCCACCGGGTTCTCGACCGGGGACCATCTCCATTTTGAGATAAGGTATCAGGGCTATATAGTCAATCCGGCCTATTATGTTGACCTGACCCTGGTGGAAAAGGGTACCGATACCGACTTAGGCGAGAGCATCGCCTCTGCGATAAGCGGCAGAGAGACTGCAAAGGCAGAGGAAAGCAAGGACAGCAGTTCTTCAGAAAGCTCCTCAAAGACCGACAGTTCGGAATAAAACCGTAATAAAATAAGGCTCCTTCTTCTGAGGGAGCCTTAGTTATTTCATTCATTTTTTGCCGGACTTCTCCGTCATAGTCAGGACGAAGGCCGCTGCGCAGCACAACAGCGACAGCGCTGTATAAAAAGCGATATCTGCTTTGATTGGGAAAAAGGTCAGCAGCAGCGGGAAACGCAGGTTCAGGTAAGCCGACAGCACACCGATAAAGGCGCACACAAAGGGCAGCACGATGGGCGCAGCACTGACGTCGGCAAAACGGCCGGCGGCTTTGATGTAGTAAACGGCGAGCACGGCGGCAAAAGCCACCGGCAGAACCGCCATTAGGGTAACATACCAACCGGGGTCAGGGCCGAGTAAATTGCTCTCAAACTCATACCAGAGAAGAGAGCTGTAAACAGCCCCGGCAAAAAATGCAAACAGAGCCGTAAGTCCATAACAGATATTTCTTTTCATTTCGTTTTCCTTATAATGCTCCTACCACTCGATGGTGTCAACATCTACCGGCTCGGTATTAAGCTTGATCGAGTCCACTTTGCTGTTTTTTACAGTGATGACCCTGTCCGCCATGGGAGCTATGGCCGAGTTGTGGGTGATGACGATGACCGTCATGCCACGTTCTCTGCACATATCCTGCAAAAGCTTCAGTATGGTCTTGCCGGTATTGTAGTCAAGAGCGCCCGTAGGCTCGTCGCAAAGGAGCAGCTTGGGGTTCTTGGCCAATGCCCTTGCGATGGAGACACGCTGCTGTTCGCCGCCGGAGAGCTGAGAGGGGAAGTTGTTCATCCTATCCTCCAGACCAACGCTTTTGAGCACATTCACCGGGTCGTCAGCATCGGGGCAGATCTGCGCTGCAAGCTCAACGTTTTCCTTTGCGGTCAGATTGTTCACCAGGTTGTAGAACTGAAAAACAAATCCGATGTCAAACCTTCTGTAGCTGACAAGATCACGCTTTGAGAGCTTTGCCACATCTCTGCCGTCAACTATTATGCTGCCCTCGTCACAGTTGTCCATGCCGCCCAGCATATTGAGTATGGTGGTCTTTCCTGCGCCGCTGGCGCCAAGGATAACGGCGAACTCGCCCTTCTCGATCTCAAAGCTAACTCCGTTTGAGGCCGTTATAGTCACCTCGCCCATTTTATATCTCTTGTAAACGTCCCGAAATTCTACATAAGCCATAGCTATCTCCGTCCTTAGAACTCTGTTTCATTTTTTTACAAATACTCATTTCGTTTATGTATCTCCTATTGGCCTTGTCAGAAAAATTGCTTATCTGAACAAATCTTTAAGCCTTTTCAGGAGGTAAAAATATTTTACATATACAAAACGAAAGAGGCAACGTATTACCGCTGCCTCTTCGCCAAATCACCATAAATCTTTCATAATCCCGTAAGAAAATCTGCTCTTTCTTACTTGACTAATTATACTATATCTTTCCACTTTTGTCAATAGATTTTTGCCTGTTCTGAGAATTTTGTAACTTAACTGTAAACTAAAACGATTAACTAAGAAAATTAACATCATTTTGCATAATTGTGAAAATTGATGATACAAATAATATCATTTAACATTCGATCCTGCGCCGAAGCAGAGATCTTCTTCTCCCGGCCGACGGGAACAGCCTGGGACAAAAAATGAAACATAGGTGAAAAATCCCTTGTTTTTGTTGCAAATGAGGAGAAAATATGTTATGATATAGTAAGTGTGTTACGACCTGTTTCTGGGTCAGGCTATTATTCCCTGTCATCGGACGGGAACGGAGAGGAGAGCAATTCGCTTGGTAGGCGGCAGAAGAAGATATATACCCGACAGAGCTGCTAAGATCGCACGTATCCGCAAGGCCGGTAATGACCTTGCGGCTATTATAGCCACAGGGGTGGTGGGACTTGGCTTTGCAGCTTATCTGTACTATGATTCCTATTATTCCGCAGGCTGGCATACCCATGCCGAGGGGACATATTATATCTATAAGGATACCGGCGAAAGGGCAACAGGCTATCAGATAATCGACAACACCTGTTACCTTTTCGATGTCAACGGCATAGTCATGGAGCCCGGCTGGCAGACCTTCCGGGGGGACACATATTACCTGGGCAAGGACGGAACTATCCAGAGAGGGATAATCAAGATCGACGGGGAGGAATACTATTTCTCCACCGAGTCCGGCATTTTCAGGACAGGGCTTTGCAACATCAGCGGCGACGAGTATTATTTTGACGACCACGGTTTTCCCGGTTCTGGCATCGTGGGAAACGCCATATTTGATGAGAACGGAAAGCAGCAGACCGGCTGGGTCAACATCGGCGGCGTTCAGTACTATTTCCTTTCGGACACCGGAGAGATGGCGGTGGGCTTTCTTGAGATAGAGGGCGACGACGGGGAAGACCATATCTATTATTTTGACGACGAAGGCAGAATGGCCACGGACTGGCAGGTCATCGACGGGCGCAAATATCTTTTCAGTGATACCGGCGTCCTTCACAAGGGCTGGACCGAGTACGGCGGCAAATATTACTATGCTGACCCCGAGACCGGCGCCTGCGCACAGGGCTTTACTGTCATCGACGGGAATACCTATTATTTTGACGACAACGGAGAGATGCTGAAAAACTGGCAGAAGATCAAGGACAGTGAGTATCATTTCGACGATGACGGCATAATGACCGTGGGCTGGTATGAGGAGAACACCCATAAGTACTACTTCGACAAGCAGGGCCGTGCAGCAGAGAGCTTTACGAAGATAGGCGACGACTATTATTATTTTGACAGCAAGTATAGGCTGCTGACGGGCTGGCAGAGCCTCAACGGCAGCAACTACTATTTCGGCCGTGGCGGCGTCGTGGCAAGCGGCTGGACCCAGCTGGAGGAGCTGGTGTATTACTTTGACCCTCAGAGCCATGAGGCGGCCTACGGCTGGGAAACTATCGGCGAGGGCGCAAAGGAGCAGGGCAAGACCTTCATAGGCGAGGTCAAGCAGCTGAGGCGGTATGAGGCCCTCAGCGAGGAACAGCTCGCAGAGCTTACAGGGGAGGAGCAGGAAGAGTTTGACAGACTCAGCGAGAAGTTCCGTGGGGACAGCATGGAGTGGTTCCAGAAATCGGTCTATGATACCATGGGCGCAGAGGTCATGGGCAACTACTATTTTTACAGCGACAACACCAGGGCCTCCGGCTGGCTGAAGGTGGCTGGGTATAATTTCTATTTTGACGAGGAGACCGGCCTGAAACTCACCGGATGGCAGACTATCGACGGCAAAAGGTATTATTTCGGTGAGACGGGGGCGGCCTGTGTGGGCGAGTTCGTGGTGGACGATGACACTACCTATGCCTTTAATCCTGACGGCTCGCTGTCTGACGGTATAGTAAAGCTGGAGGGCGCAGTAAGGTGCAAGCTTGGCGCCGGGGACTGGCTGACGGAGAGCTTCCATACCGAGGACGAGAAGACCTACTATTTCGATGAGGACGGCTATGCAGTCACAGGCTGGCAGACTGTAAACGAAAAGCTTTACTACTTCGACGAGAAGTGCGTTATGAAGACCGGGCTGTTCACCGACGCCGGGGACACCTACTATCTCACCCCCAAGGGCGCCGAGACGGAAAAGTGGGTCAACACCGAGGCTGGCGCTACCTATTATTTCGGTGCTGACGGCAAGGCTGTCAAGGGCTTTAATACC
The DNA here is from genome assembly GCA_017478965.1 of Ruminococcus sp. GTDB lineage: Bacteria > Bacillota > Clostridia > Oscillospirales > Ruminococcaceae > Hominimerdicola. The sequence continues at coordinate 49,820 of JAFVCV010000040.1, forward strand.
ATTCAGAAGACCGAGTTCTACTTTGACAGTGACGGAAAGCTGAAAAACGGCTGGGCCACCGCATCAGGGGATAAGTATTATTTCCAGGACGGCGTTATGATGAGAGGTCCCGTGTACGTTTCAGGAGGGTACTACAACTTTGGTGAAAGCGGCAAGGCTGCTGAGGGCTGGCTGAGCTGGTCCGGAGAGACTTATTATAATCTTGCCGGCGGCGAGGTGGCCACAGGCTGGCAGACCATCGACGGGAAGCGGTACTACTTCGACCTATGGGGCGTTATGTATTACGACACAGTGGTAGACGGCGTGACCTTAGGCAGCGACGGCGCAGCCATAGATTAGTATAAGAAAGCAAAACACCGCTCAGAAAAAGCTGAGCGGTGTCTTTTTTGTAGATCATTACCTTTCGCCGGATATCATATTCATAAGAACGCTGATATCGAGATAGGTCAGGTCGTCGTCGCCGTCAAGGCTCCTGGCCATGTCAAAACGGAAATCATTCACCGTTTTTTCCTGATTTATCAGGCCTATCATAATATCAATATCCAGATAAGAGAGTATGCCGTCGCCGTCTATATCCCCGTTAAGATAGCTGGCAGGGGTCTGTATGAGCCTTAGAGCATTCCCTGTCTCGTAAACGTCCCTGTGGCTGTTGATGAAATCAGCGATGGCGGTATTCTCCTTGTAATATACCTTTACTATATTGGCAGTTGCCAGACGACGGTCGTTCAGACCGTATCTGATGACAGAATAGCTGCCGTTATTGTCAAGGTCCTCCCCTGAGCTGTCCCCTAAGCATTTCAGCGAGTCGGGCAGCTCTATTTTTATGACCTTTGACTTTATGGCGGCGGAGGAAGTCAGCAGGAACCTGCTGCTGTCATAGTCTGCCACTATGTCGGTACAGCTTTTGCTGTCAAAGCTGAAAGTCAGCCTGCACTCATAAGGCCCCACATTGGTCACGTAGCTGCCGTTCAGAGCAGCAGGGAACTTTATCGACGTACTGTTTCCCGTATATCCCACCACCGTCAGCTTGCTGCCGTTCTGGGTGTAAAGAAAGCTGCCGCTCTTCTTCACCAGGTCCATGCCGTCGATATCGTCTCCGTCATAGCCAAGTCCAGTGGCGTAAAGGGTCACTGTCATGCCGCCGTCGTCCTTCTCAAAATACAGTCCACTGCTCTCAAGATAGCTCACGGCGCTGCTGTAGCCAGATGAAGAGAGCTTTGCAGCCACAGAGTCGTTATAGATCTCCACAGCCTCAGCACTTATATACGTATAGCCTGTCCCCTGCATGAAGGCTCCTGCGCTCAACACCATCGCAGCCGCCGCCATCAGGGCAGTTATCTTTTTTATCATAATATCCTCTCCCGATCTTTGATGATAATAAGTCCCAGGTCTCTTATATTTCTTTCAGCAGATCGTCCATGGCGTAAAGTCCGGGCTTTCTGCCTGCTAAGAATATTGCGGCGTTCACCGAGCCAACTGCGAAGACCGATTTCGAGTGGGCCTCGTGCTTCAGGGAAACGACCTCGTCCCTGCCTGCGAATATGATCTCATGCTCTCCCACGATGGTGCCGCCTCTGACAGAGTGCATACCTATCTCGGTCCGGGTCCTCTTTGCCCTTACGGAATGGCGGTCATAAACATAGCTGTACTTATTGTCCAGCTCGTCGTTTATGGCGTTTGCCAGCATTATGGCGGTGCCTGAGGGAGCGTCTATCTTCTGGTTGTGGTGCTTTTCGATTATCTCTATATCGAACTGACCTCCAAGTATCTTAGCGGCCCTCCTTGCCAGGTCGGCCATCAGATTTATGCCAAGGCTCATATTGAAGGTAAAGAACAGCGGTATCTGCTCTGCGGCCTTCTTTATCTGGGAGATCTGCCCCTCATCATAGCCCGTAGTGGCAACGACCAGTGCCACGCCGTTGTTAAGGCAGTAGCTAAGCAGCCCCTCAAGAGTAGAGGGGTGGGAGAAGTCGATGATGACGTCCGGCTTGACGCTCAGCTCCTCAGGGCTTGAAACGATGGGGAAATCTGCATAGCTTTCTGTGATCTTGTCTATCCCGGCGATGACCCGGCAGTCATCTCTGCCGGAGATAACGTCGTTTATGACCCTGCCCATCTTCCCACAGGCTCCGCATATAACGATATCGGTCATTTTTATCAGTCCTTTCGTATTTTTTACCCTGATCCGGTCGGGTACAGTTTTGTCAGCTGTTATAAACAAGGGGCAGATCGCTCCGCCCCCTGCGCTTTGTTTACTTTACAAGCCCCAGAGCCTCCATCTTAGCTCTCAGCTTTGCGATCTTCTCTTCGCTCATCCTGCAAAGGGGAAGACGGCACTGGCCTACCTCAAAGCCCATGATGTTCAGGGCCTCCTTAACGGGTATGGGGTTGACGTCGCAGAACAGACCGTTGGAGTTTGCGAACTCCAGTACCCTGTTCATCTTTGCCTGGGCCTCAGGATACCTGTTTTCAAGACACAGTGCTGCGATCTCGTGAGTCTCCTTAGGCATAACGTTCGAGAGCACCGAGATGACGCCCTTGCCGCCCAGAGCCATTATGGGCACAATCTGGTCGTCGTTGCCGGAATAGATATCCAGGCTGTCGCCGCACAGAGCTGCTACCCTGGCGATCTGCGAGATGTTGCCGCTGGCCTCCTTAACAGCTACGATGTTCTCCACCTTTGCCAGTTCCACCAGAGTTTCCGGAGCGATATTCACCCCGGTCCTGGAGGGAACGTTGTAAAGGATGATAGGCAGGTCTACAGCGTTTGCGATGGTGGTGTAGTGGATCATAAGACCCTGCTGAGAGGCCTTGTTGTAATAAGGTGTCACCAGCAGCAGTGCATCTGCCCCCAGCTTCTCAGCGGTCTTTGAAAGATTTACTGCATACTCAGTGTGGTTCGAGCCGGTGCCTGCGATAACAGGTACTCTGTGACCGACTCTCTCCACCGCATATCTTATGCACTCGATATGCTCTTCATCGGTCATGGTCGAGCTTTCGCCTGTGGTGCCGCAGATGATGATGGCATCAGTGCCGTTATCTATCTGAAAATCTATCAGCTCGCCCAGCTTGTCGAAATTAATAGAACCGTCGGCGTTCATAGGAGTGACGATAGCCACGCCAGCGCCGGTAAAAATAGTGTTCTTCATGCTCATTCTCCTTTGCCGGTAATTATTCAGTGTCTGTCTGACGAGATCTTATATTATTCTCTTTCAGTTCTTCAAAGGTGACCGGTACGCAGCCGTTTATCATGCAGCCTGCATTAAAGGCAGGTCTGCCCCGCCGGCCCCTGGTCATGAACTCATATACCTCGTCCTTATTTGCGTTTTTATGCCCATAGACATGGCAGGTACCGTGGCGCAGGCGGCTCATAAAAAGTGACCTTCCCTCGCTGTCAAGGTACCTCATATGACAGCATTCCACGAAAAGACTTTGCAGCTGCGGCGACGGTCAGTCGAAATAACCTTTTGCAGCCAGCAGCTCAGCCAGCAGAACAGCACCGCCTGCTGCGCCTCTGAGCGTATTGTGAGACAGGCCTACGAACTTGTAGTCGTACCGAGTATCCTCTCTCAGTCTGCCTATAGATACAGCCATACCGCCCTCAAGGTTCCTGTCAAGTCTTGCCTGAGGTCTGTCGTTCTCCTCGAAGTAGTTCAAAAACTGCTTGGGAGCGCTGGGCAGCTCCAGCTCCTGAGGAACGCCTGCGAACTCCTTCCAGGTCTTCAGGATATCTTCCTTGGAGGGTTTGTTCTCGAAGCTTACGAAAACAGCAGCAGTGTGTCCGTCGGAAACGGGAACTCTCAGGCACTGAGCTGTGATAGCAGGCTCGGTGGCGTCAACGATAACGTCGCCCTCGATCTTGCCCCAGATCTTCATAGGCTCCTGCTCGCTCTTCTCTTCCTCGCCGCCGATGTAGGGGATAACGTTATCGATCATCTCAGGCCATGTCTCGAAGGTCCTGCCTGCGCCGGAGATAGCCTGATATGTGCAGGCCAGAGCCTTAGTTACCTTGAACTTGCTGTGAAGGGGCGCCAGAGCGGGAACATAGCTCTGAAGCGAGCAGTTGGATTTAACGGCGATAAAGCCCTTCTTAGTGCCAAGTCTCTTCCTCTGTGCGGCAATGATCTCGATATGCTCAGGGTTGATCTCAGGGATCACCATAGGAACATCGGGGGTGTGTCTGTGGGCAGAGTTGTTGGAAACAACAGGGCATTCAGCCTTTGCATACTTTTCCTCCAATGCCCTTATTTCGTCCTTTTTCATATCAACAGCGCAGAAAACGAAATCTACCATTGAGGCTATCTTCTCGACGTCCTCCTCGGCGTTGAGTATTACCATATCGGCCATGGACTCAGGCATGGGGTCCTTGAGCTTCCACTTGCTGCCGGCAGCCTCCCTGTAGGTTTTGCCTGCGCTCCTGGGAGATGCAGCCAGACATACTACATCGAACCATGGGTGCTTGTCGAGGAGCAGAGAAAATCTCTGACCTACCATGCCTGTTGCACCGATGATACCGACCTTAAACTTCTTTTCCATAATAAAAACTCCTTTTCCTCTGCGAAAAAACGGTCATAATAGCTAAAACAGGACTGCATCAGCGTCCGCTTTTTACGCAAAACATAAAAAATAAACAAATAACAAAAAAACCGGTTGAAAACCGGCTCATCATACAATATAATAAGAATGTTGGCAATGTGAAAATACAGCTGCAAAGCCATGCAGTCCTCTATTGCCGATAGCACTCCATCACATAGTAATGATGACAACCGATAATCTGTTAGACCATCAGTCAGCAAGAGGTTTCCCAAACACCTCAGCTTCGGCAGTATCGCCTTTCACACAAGCCGTTAGGCATGGGCTGCTCAGCATAATCAAATGCAGGCCGTGCTACTCATCTTTACCGCACCTCTATCTGTTCTGTAACTTATGATAACAGATATCTGTCCCGTTGTCAATACATATCCGGAGATTTTTATGAATTTTTAGTAAAAAAGCCAAATACACAATTATTAGGAGAGATAAAAATGTTAGACCTGCAAAATATGCTCAGATCGGACTTTTACTACGAACTGCCGCAGGAGCTCATAGCCCAGCGGCCCATAGAGCCGAGAAACGCCTCCAGAATGTTATGTCTGTCCCGCAGCAGCGGAGAGATAGTCCACGACCGCTTCTATAATCTATGCGCCCATCTCAGAAAGGGTGACCTGCTGGTGCTCAACGATTCAAGGGTCCTGCCGGCGAGGATATACGGCGAAACTGAGGACACCCATTCTTTTATAGAATTCCTGCTGGTGGAGCAGAGGGGGGACCTGGAATGGGAGATACTTTGCAGGCCCGGCAAAAAGGCTAGACCCGGCAGGCGCTTCACCTTCGGCGGCGGCCTTATCACGGCTGAGATAGCCGAGGTCCTGCCGGACGGAAACAGGATAGCCAGGTTCAGCTGCAGGGAGGGCTGGAACCTTTTTGCTGCCCTTGACGAGATAGGACAGATGCCTCTTCCTCCCTACATAACCGAAAAGCTCAGGGACAAGGAACGTTATCAGACCGTTTATTCCAACGAGGTGGGTTCATCTGCGGCCCCCACTGCCGGCCTGCACTTCACCAGGGAACAGCTCAGTGACCTGGAAAATTCCGGCATAAACATTGCTTACGTGACCCTTCATGTGGGCCTTGGGACCTTTCGTCCGGTGAAGGAGGACAGGGTACTTGACCACAAGATGCACCGTGAGCACTACGAGATACCCGAAAGGACCGCTGAGCTTATCGGGCGCACCCGTGCAGAGGGCGGCCGGGTCATCGCCGTCGGAACCACTTCCTGCCGGACTTTAGAGAGTGCCGCTGCCCTTTACGGCAAGGTGGTGCCCTGCGACGGTTTTACTGAGATATTTATTTATCCCGGCTTTGAGTTCAAGGTCCTTGACGGGCTGATAACCAATTTCCACCTGCCGGAGAGCACGCTGATAATGCTCGTATCTGCCTTTGCGGGCTATGAGAACACCATGAACGCTTATCGGGTGGCTGTGGAAGAAAAATACAGGTTCTTTTCCTTCGGGGACTCTATGCTGATAATTTAGGGGACTTTTGATCTTTTGTAAAGCTATTTGGCCCGGTGCTGATAAATGATGCCGCCCTGAGAGTTTTCTCAGGGCGGCATTTTGGTTTTATACTGCAGCTTTTTTAGCCTTGTGCGTTTTATTCCTCTTACGGATCTTTCCAGCAAGTGCTTTCCAGCTCTTTTTATAGTCCTTATAAGCCAGTTTATACTCCTCTGCCGTCGGCTCATAGCTGCCGAAGCATACCTTCTCGAACAGCTCTGCGGCCTTTCTGATGTCGGCTGAACGGCCGGCCGCTAAGGCTATCATCTCGTGGGGAGTGTGGCCCCTGATGTTGTCATATCTTCCGGAGGACAGTTCAAGGAGCCGGACTATCCGCTTATAGAGTGCTGTGATGCGGCGGCTGTCTGTCTTTCTGAACAGCTGTGCTGTCCGGAAACAAAGCTCGATGATCCTGTCTAACAGCACTATGAATATCAGCACGAACACCACTATCAGGAACAGTATTATCCTGCTCAGATAATCCATAAAGGTCATCAGCGCCTGGTTGTTAGCGCCGTTGTTGTTCTCGTTATTGCTCCTGAAAGTCATATATCCCGGGACCGTGGGGTCAAAGCTCACCCAGCCAATGCCGGCCAGATAGACCTCTACGTAGGCATGGGCGTGGCTGTCACGGACCTGGTAGGAGCCGTCAGGCAGCTTTTCATAGGCCGCAAATCCCTCTACATACCTGGCGGGCATACCGGCTGCCCGGGCCATCATAGCCATAGCCGTAGCATAGCTGGAGCACACGCCGGTCTTGCTCTCAAAAAGGAAATACTCTATTGACTCGTCGTCCGGCTGGAAGAATTCATCGTAAACAAAGCCGTTCTCCACAAAGTAGTCCACCAGGGCCTCGGCCTTCTCATAGTCATATTCATAGCCCTTGGTTATACTGCGGCCCAGCTGGGCCACCTCTTCCGAAACGCCGGTGGTGTCAGTGTAAAGGCGGTCTATCCTCAGGAAATTACTGTACATCTCCGGGGTGATATCGCCGTTCGCATATGCCTCTGCGAGGAACCTGAGGAACCTGTCGTGGGTAAGGCCCAGCGAGGTAAGATAGGAGTATTCAGCCTCGTCCTCAGGATAATAGCTGTAGCTCACCCCAAGGCCCCGGTATCTGGTATTGTACCATGAGGAATAATTAACCTCTCCGTGGGCGTTTTTGTCGCAATAGGTCAGTGCGTCTATCCTTGCCATCAGGGGCGCCGGCACGTAGCTGGGGCTGTAGGAGTCGCTTCGCAGGTCCATCCAGGCCGTCTCAGCAAATTCGCCGTAATTTCCGAACTTGTCCGGTGTGATGCCGAATTCCTCATATCTCCCCGTTTCTGCCAGGTCCTTCATGAGCCTGTAAACGAAGGCAGGGGAATTGACCTCGTTCTCCTCGCCGTCTGCGAGTCCGTAGTAGGTGTTGTAGTTCTTGCTCAGCTCCCACTGGTCGTTTCGGAAGACGTCAAAGGACTGTCTCCTGATATAGATGACCGACTGGGGCGCCGTGGTCTTCACAGTGAAAAGCGCCTCACCCGAAGCGTCCGCCCCGAACCTTGGGGAGGAAACATCGTTAAGGTCGTCGTAATCGGTCTTGTTGGACCTATAGTCAAATCTGAATATACCTGTGCCTTCCTCCAGCTGGGAATAATGCTGAGGCTTAGGCAAAAGCATTGTCAGCGCACCGGCGGTGGTGATAAACAGCGCCGCTCCGATGACATATGAGGGGTCGATGACCAGGTCTGACTTTTTCGTCTCGTCCGTCACCAGCCGCTGGTGGACCATCATGGCCAGGAACACGGTCATCATCACCGTCAGCCAGATGGTGGGTATGCCCTCAGAACGCTTTCCGTAGATGACAAAGGGGAACAGCGTCACCAGCATGACCCCGAATATCCTGTACCTGTAGCAGGTAAAATAGTAGAGCACCGATACTATGAAAAAACCCAGGCCGACTACCAGGAAGAGATCATACTGCACGACCTCTCCCACCTCGGAGGTATTTACATAGAACCAGTCCACAAAGCTGGTCCCCGTGTCGGTCCACCCCGAACCGATAAGGTAAAAGCTCAGCATCAGGTGGGCCATGGCTATGAGCATATATGCGAAGAACCTGATTATCTTCCGCTTTTTAAGCTTTTCAAAAATGAAAAACAGCACACATTCGTAAACGGCGAACACTGCCGTATAGGTCTTGATATAGAAAGCCAGATAGGTGTCGAAGACAAGTTTCATGACCACCGCTCCAAGCACCAGAGGCAGCAGGTATTTTTCTATTATCTTATACAGCCTGTCTGCGGCCCGGCTCTTATCTTTTGAAACCGTCAAAGCTACTGACCTCCTTACACGGCTCTGCTGAATTCATGGTCCTTGTTAACGGTCCACATATCATTTGTCAGTTTATCGAAATGGCTGCTCTCGCAGACCACCAGAGAGCCTGTCAGCCCTTCCAGCAGCTGCTCCATGGCGGCCTGCATACCCGAAGTGCAGCAGGTCAGGCACATCATGGCCTTGCCCTTCTTGTTTATATCCCTGTCCGGCATACGGCTCTCATCAGGGTAAGGCTCGATGCCGGCGAGCCTGTTCTGAAGGAACAGCAGGTCCTTCTCGTCCTTCACGGGGACAGTTTCCCATACACCGTCCATAAGGCAGTTGAATTCGCTTTCAAAGCCCGCCCTCACCAGCATGGACATCAGGGAAAGAGAGCTTTCGATCATAAGGTCCATATTCTCATAGTACTCTCTGCTGTTCTCCTCCGGCTCCGGGCAGTCCAGCCTGAACACCTGGCTTGCAGAGGTGACTTTCTCGTCCAGCCTTACCATAAGGTCGTCCCTCTTTGATGAAAGCTTCCAGTTTATCCTTTTCAAAGGGTCCCCGGGCATATACTGCCTGTGCTCATACCCCGGCACGCCTGTGAGCACCTGTGAAGTCTCATCGGACTCCTCATCACTGTCATCAAAGGCCAGCTTGTCCGAAGTTGACCTGAGGACCTCAGTCTGGCTGCCTGCATCGGGTATCAGGGGTATTATCCTTATCTCGCAGCCCTCCGGCAGCTTCTTGAATCTCTTTGTCACAAGGCCCAGATAATCCGAAAGGACGACCTTCTCGATAAAGACCTTTCCCATGCCGCAAAGCTCGGCCTTTAACGGCACATAGATAGTTTCGCCCCTGAGTCTGGCGGTGATGACCTTATAGGTCAGGTTCTCCCGCCTGCTGCCCACGTTGGGGGTAAAGCCCACGGTCATCTCCACGAAACAGCTCGGCAGGAAGGTCCTCTTGCTCAGCTCCAGCTGGGCCTCAAAGTCCTCCCCCTTTGAGACTATCCCGGCTGAAAGGGACAGTCCCAGCTCAAGTCCTTTGTAGGTCATTATCAGCATGAATACCGAATCTACCAGTGCCACAGCCAGCAGTACCAGTATGAAAATGCCGCCGGTGCCGCTTATCTCGTATACCATAAAGGCGGCCAGCAGAGCGCACATCACAAAGCTTATTATATTCTTCATCCTGTTTTTTCTCACCCTGCTTCGGTGGGGCATTCCACGGTCATAGCCACTGCTGCCAGAACTGCGCTGCTGTCCTCATAGGAGGATCTGCCCTTAGGCGACAGCATCAGCCTGTGAGCAAGGACCTCGCCCATAACGGCCTTTACATCGTCCGGCACCACGTAGTCTCTTCCCATAACAAAAGCGTAGGCCTTGGCTGCTCTCAGCAGAGCGATGGACCCACGGGGCGAAACGCCCAGCTTTATAAGCTCCGAATTTCTGGTGGCGGTCACTATGTCGAGTATGTATTTTCTGATGTTCTGTGCCGTATTGACCTGCTGTGCCTCCTCCATGAGCTTTTCGATGTCGGCAGTGGTCATCACGGACTCCAGGTCCTTGGCTGAAAGAGCGCTCTCGCCGTTGGTCATTATTTTCAGCTCGTCCTCATAGGCCGGATAGCCCATGCTGATCTTCATAAGAAATCTGTCCATCTGCGCCTCAGGCAGATGATAGGTGCCGTAGGTCTCCACTGGGTTCTGCGTGGCAAGGGTCATAAACGGCCTTGGCAGCACATGGGTGACGCCGTCAACGGAGATCTGATGCTCCTCCATGACCTCCAGCAGGCTCGACTGAGACTTAGGCGAGGCACGGTTTATCTCGTCCGCTAACAGGAAATTGCACATAGCAGCGCCGTCCTTGTACTCCAGGGCCCCGGTGCTGCGGTCCACCATGGAAAATCCCACGATGTCCGAAGGCATAACGTCCGGAGTGAGCTGTATACGGTTGAACTTGCCGTCAACGCTTTTTGCCAGAGCGGAGACTAACTGTGTTTTTCCCACACCGGGCACGTCCTCTATAAGTACATGGCCGCCGCACATCATAGCTGTGACTATTTTGAGTACGACCTCCTGCTTTCCCACTATGACCTTTTCGATATTTTCCACCAGTTTTTCGATCTTACTGTTCATTAACTTGACCTCCGTTATATAAAATGAACGGCATTACCTGCCTGAGTATTTTTCTGTGTGTCCCGCTCAACATATGCCGATATAAAATAAACAGCTGTCCTGCCGGGGTATCTGAGCCGATTTTCATTCAGAACAGACTACTCTTCATTGTACCATATTTTTAAGAAAAAGTAAATAGCCTATTAAATCAAATGCAGCTTTTTTTTGCCTCTCTGCTGTTAACAGGCCGCACGGGACCTGCATAGTATAAGAAAAACGAAAGGAAGATAATTATGACAGGTTTGATATGGACCGCCTACGCCACAGGGTTCACCTTTCTGATGACGGCCCTGGGGTCGGCGGTGGTGCTGTTCATGATAAGGGACAGCTTTAACGAGCTTGTGCAGAAGGCCTTTCTTGGCTTTGCGGCGGGGGTGATGATAGCTGCGTCGGTCTTCGGACTGCTCATCCCGGCAATAGACAAGGCTGAAGAGTTCGGTGAAAGGGGCTGGGTGCCGGCGGCAGGAGGCTTCGGCGCCGGGGTGGCCTTTCTTATGCTCCTCGACAAGACACTGCCCTTTTTCCATCCGGAGCCTGACCGCAGCGAGGGCGTAAGGCAGGGCCTTCGTCACACTGCCATGCTGGTCTTCGCCATTACCCTCCACAATATCCCTGAGGGCATGGCGGTGGGCCTGGCCTGTTCTCTTGCGGCACATACCGGTGACAGGTCACTTTTAGCGGCGGCCATAGCTCTTGCCATAGGCATGGGCATACAGAATTTTCCTGAGGGCGCCGCAATTTCCATACCTCTGCGCCAGTCAGGCATGGGAAGGTGGAAGTCCTTCGCCTACGGAGCGCTTTCGGGGATAGTGGAGCCTATTGCAGGCTTGCTTATAGTCCTCATAGCCGGTACCTCTGCGGCCTTCCTGCCGTGGCTGCTGTCCTTTGCCGCAGGAGCCATGCTCTACGTGGTGGCCGACGAGCTTATCCCCGAGGCCAAGCTGGAAGGCTCACGCCTGGGGACCCTTGGGGTCATGGCCGGTTTTATGCTGATGATGATCCTTGATGTGGCGTTCTGAAAAAAGCCTTCTCCGTAAGAAATGCCGGAGAAGGCTTTTGATTTGCAGGGAAATGTCACTTTCCCAGGAATTTCAGGTTTTTCTCGATAAGGGCGTACCTCTGCTTTACGCAGTCTACCGAGCGCAGGGGGTCGGACGGAGTGTTGAAGGTGTAATCCATGAGCTTTTCAACGGTGGTGGAGGCCACGTGTACCCTGGTGTCGGAGGAGGCGTAGTAGATATAGATATCGCCGTTCTCCCTGACTATAGCGCCGTTGGTAAAGCAGACGTTTGAGACGTCTCCCACTCTTTCCCTGCCGTGAGGGGCGATGAACAGCCCTGATGGGCTTGCGATGAGCTTTGAGGGATCGTTAAGATCAGTGGCGAAAACATAGATGACGTATCTCAGTCCTGCGGCGGTGTTCCTTACGCCGTGGGCAATATGTATCCAGCCTCTTGGTGTCTTTATGGGCACAGCGCCTGCGCCGTTCTTGACCTCTGTGATGGTGTGGTAAACTCTGGGCGAGATGACCTTCTCCTCGGTGCAGATCACTGGGTCGGTGATATCCTCGCAGAGCCCGAAGCACACTCCTCCTCCGGAGCCGGTCTCGATGAAGTCGTCCTGCGGCCTGGTGTAAAAAGCGTACTTTCCGTCAACAAATTCCGGGTGAAGGACCACATTTCTCTGCTGGGGGGACTTCGATCTCAGGTTCGGGAGCCTTTCCCAGGTCTCAAGGTCCTTGGTGCGGACGATACCTGCCTGAGCAACGGCGGCGGACAGGTCGTTTGAAGAGGTATCCTTGCTCTCAGAGCAGAACACACCGTATATCCAGCCGTCCTCGTGCTGGGTGAGTCTCATGTCGTAGACATTAGTCTCCTCCGGCTCTGTGTCCGGCAGAAGGATAGGGCGATCCCGGAACCTGAACCCGTCCACTGGCGAGTCGCTCTCGGCAACGGCGAAAAAGCTCTTTCGGTCATTGCCCTCCACCCTTGCCACCAGGCAGTACTTGCCGTTAAGGTAGATCGCACCGGAATTCAAGACCGCATTGACTCCCAGCCTTTCCATAAAAAAGGGATTTGTCTGCGGGTCAAAGTCGTACCTCCAGATAAGGGGAGCGTGTTCAGCGGTCAACACCGGGTCCTCATACCTGTCGTAGACACCGTTATAACGGTCTGAAATGCGGTTCTTCCTGGCGATGAGAGCTTCGTATTTTTCAGTCTCTCTTGTCCTGGCCTGTTCAAAATAAGTCATTTTTACTGCACCTCTTTCGTTGAAATTTTATAAGTCCTCAATGCTAGTTTCCTGTATCCCTTCCCACTTTCGCTGGTCAATAGGATACATCAGCTTAATATTACTTAATAATGCTGATTAATTAATCTGTCAAGGATAGTATAACCCAAAGCTCAACAAAAATCAAGCCCCATTTTTCTTTAGAAACGATTACATCATAAAATTCGTCATTCCCACGGTAAAACAGGCTCAGTCTACGTACCGGCCCTGCGTTTTCCACAAAAAAAGCGCCCGCAGAGCGGGCAAAAAGACCGACTGCCAAAGCCGGTACTTCAATTATTCACTTTTCACCGTCCATTAATTCGCACCTTACGGTGACTCTGCTGTAGCCGCTCCATGTGCAGGTAAAAAGTGTCAGGTCCCAGTCGGTGACGCCGCCCCTGAGCATTGAGGGACTGTCCCACCCGTTTATCAGCTCGGTATAGCTCACCACATACTCAAAGCTCCTGCCGTTGATATCAGTGAATATCACACTGTCCCCCGAAGTCAGCTCCTGCAGCCTGTCGAAATACCCGGAGTAGTTGTGTGCGCATATGATGAGGTCACGGCCTATCCTGCTGCCCGCATAGCGGCAGGGCGCCACATTCAGGTTCGGGTAGCTCCAGCCCCTGATCACGGGGAATTCCTGCTCCACAGATGGCAGGGAGATCAGTCCCATATAGTACTGACCGTCCAGCTCGATGACCGGGTCCTCGGCCTCGTCAGTCTCTTCTCCGGGGGCCTCCTCTTCTGCACCGCTGTTGTCTATGCCGTCTATCTCGAAGCCCATCTCTTCAAAGACCATAAACGGCGACTCAGTCTGCGCCGGCTGGATCCCCTTGCCGCCGTCCGCAGGTATCTGCCTGTGCAGCTCGGTCAGCGCCTTTGTCATTTCTTTGCTGCTGTGCCTGCTCTGCAAAAGGTTATATATAACAAGGAGCAATGCCGCTGCTATCAGCATTGCTCCCATAACTATCAGAACACGGCCGGCAGTATTCTTTCTGCCCATATCGACCACGCTTTCTTTTCAGAAAAAATGCTATTCTTTGTTCTTCCTGCTTATCTTGATGCCTGCCGCTGCCAGAAGAACGCCTGCGCAGGCCAGTATCGGAACAGGCCACCACACTGCGCCTGTCTGGGGCAGGGGACCTTCAGAGCTGTTGCTCGGTGTAGAATTCCCGCCGCCGGAGCTTTTGCTGCTGCCCTGAGAGCTCTGGCCGCCTGAACTGCTGCCTGATGAAGAACTGCTCCCGGAAGAAGTTCCCGAAGAGGAGCTTTCGCTGGTAGTCACATCATACTGCGATGAGTCAGTGCCCGGAGTCCTGCTTGACTGGTCCTCACTGGTAGTTATATCGTTCCCCGATGAATCCTGGCTCGGCACCCTGCTGGAGCTGCCCTCACTGGTGGTTATGCCGGTCCCGGAACTGTCGGTGTCCAGCCTGCTGCTGCCTGCGTCGGAGGTGTCTATGCCGCTGTCGTTCCCCGAATCGTCGGAGGGCTGGCTGCTGCTGTCCGAAGGAACGAGGATATCGCTGTTATCCGAATCATCGGTCTTTTCGTCCACATAGGTGTTCTCTATCAGGAACAGTGTCTCAGTACTCTTGTAAATGACCGTGTACTTGTCCCCCAGAGATCTTTCTTCAACGTTCCATTTGCTGTCAGTGCTGCCCTTCCAGTAATATTCCCAGTTGTTAGCGGCACTCAGCTTTACGCTTTCCTTTACCTTGCCGTTCTCATATATGTCCACTGTGACCTCTGTGGGCTTAGTGCCGCTGAAAGTCTCAGGGAACTTCCATACCTTCTTGACGCCGTATTCGGTCTTATCGTCGGAAGGTATGTCACTGGCCTTGAACTTCGGATATACCATTATGTCCCCGCTCTTTACCTGGCTAGAAGTGAATTCCACCAGCAGGGGAGACGGCGTAAGCTTTTTGCCCCCCATCTCCACAGCCTCACCTGTGAAAAGGTAAAGCCCGGAGGTTATGCCGCCGAACACCGCATTGCCGCCGGCGTCAGTAGTCTTCTCAGACAGAGGAGAGACTCCGTCGGCGGACGCAAGGTTCGCCAATGTATCCGCAGCGTTCTGCACGTCAGATGAGGTCTTCAGCTCGTTGACAGCAACGGGATAGTCCTTGAAGTCACCCGTGAGCTTATAAGAGCCGCCTGTTTTCTCCCCGACCCTGTACATCTTCCAGTCCATGCCGCTGACAGCGTTTTCCTGCTGTTTGCATATCAGCTTCACCGCAGCCTCTTCGGCGGCAGCGCTCATGCCAAGCACTGAAAACATACATATCATCAAGGCGGCGGCGCACATCAGGGCCGTCCCTATCCTTAATTTCTTCAATGTCCCAAATCTCATCGCAACTGCTCCTTCATATGTATCTGATATGATCCTAGATATATTACACGATCGTTTACTATTATCATTAAAAAAACAGAAAAATAGTATACCTAATAAGGATATTATAACACCATTTATCCGCTTTGTCAATGGAATTATCTGTATCAATTGTTTATCGAAAACGATTAATTCATAAAATTGTGAGACATAATAATTTTATAAGCAATTGTATGTACATTTTGCCCATAATAAACTGCGCAGTTCACTATTTCAGCCCGATCAGCTCAGCCAGATGCTTATGCCCTTGCCGCTGACTCTTTTGACATAGACCTCCACTCCGCTGCTCCTCTTAGTCTCATTTATAGAGTCTATCAGCGGCGAAACGCTGCTGTGACGGGAATTTACCGGCCGTCCTTCAGGACTGTCCGCAGCCACGGCGGCGACCACATATCTTTCCTGACCGCCCTTGTACAAAGCGTCCTGAGAGCTTTGCGCATAGCTGCCGCTGGTGAGGGTCAGGTCGAAGAAAAATTCTTTGAACCCGCAGTACTGTCCGATGCCTGTCACAACGACCGAGGCTCTCCCTACTGAGGTATTGTTCTTGTAGCTCGCTCTGTAGTCAACTCCGGCGATGAGCTCTTCTTCGCCGCAGTAAACGCTGAACGCCGGCTCTGCCGACCTGCCGCAGTATCTGTACTGCCCCTCCAGGTCCGAGGTGCAGCCGTTCATATCCGTCTTTGTCCTTAGACTGAGCACCTCGCTGCTGCGTCCCGGGACCTTCGTGTCCCCGATGCTCACCACTCCGGTCACTCTGTATTCATACACTGTCCTCGGCTCCAGGTCAGTGTCAGCATAGCTGGTAAGGGCGACCTCCGCCACCGGTGCGAAATCCTCCTGTGCGCTGCGGGCCCTTCTCTCCACCAGGTAGTATTCGGCGTCACCCACGTTCTTCCAGGATAGCTGTGCGTGATCGCTGTAGACCCCGTCGGCGCTGAGAACTTCCGGTCCGGCGGTAAGGATCTCGCCTTCCTCCGTGCCGTAGCGCCCGGCAAGGTTCCCGTCGGTCTTGTTGCCACCAAGGATCGCCGCTGCGCCGCTGGCAGAATATATGCCGCAGCCTGTGCAGCCCTTGACGGTGTTGTCCCTGACATTTATCTCCCCGGAATTTGAGAGATATATGCCGCTGCCTGTGCAGCCGCTGACATTATTGCCGGAAACTGTCCCTGCTGAGTTTGAGATATAGATCCCGTTCTCCCCGGCGTTAGTGACGGTATTTCCTGCGATATCTGCCTGTGCGCCGCTGTAAAGGGCTATGCCGTGGGACCCTGTGCCGTCTATGACGTTCCCGCTGAGCTTTATGCCGCTGCTGTCCTCCGAGGCGTATATGCCTGAGCCTTCGCAGGCTGTGCAGGCGTTGTCCTTTGCGGAACAGTCCGTGCAGCCGTTCATAACGATGCCGCTCTTGCCGCTGCCGGTGACAGTATTGCCGCTGACGTTTATCCTCTCCGAGTATGATACCTCGATGATATCATTATCGTCCCGGTCCTCAGCGGAGCTGATGATGTTCTTGCTTATGCCAATGTCGGCGCCGTCTTTTACAATGACCGCCGCTCCTGTGACCGTCATGGTGTTCTCGCTTACCTCAACGCCCCCGACCTTGTAGTCATGCTCGGGAAAATAATTGTTGCTCGCATACCTGCCGAAAAGGCTCACCGCAAAGGATCTGGACCTGTAGGGGGACCTCAGGGTGGAAAAGGTGTTGCGCCTTATGACGGTGTCGGAAAAATCGTTTATCCTGTCGTAAATGCCGTCATAACCGTAAACAGGGGGATTATACCCCGAATACTCGAAGGGAGTGATGCTCTTGAAATCTATGCCGCTGCCCACGTTGCTGAACACATTGTCCTCTATGGTACACTTGCGGTAATTCTCCATTATCACAGCCACGTCGTAGATATTTTCAAAGGTGTTGTGGCCGATATAGAAATTGGTGTAGTACAGGCCCACCGTGGCCGAGTGGGACCCAAGGCCCCTCATCAAATTATAAAAACTGTTGTTCCTTACCACCACATTGTCGCACACAGCGTCGTCAAATGGCGGGAAGTCTCCGAAGACCACCTCATTGTTCATGGTGTCGAACTGTATGGCCTCTTTCAGCTTGTCGCCGTAATATTCATGGAACTGACAGCCCTCTATGGTCAGGTTCTGCACTCCGCCGAACTCAGCGTGGTGGCAGTTGCAGTTGTTGACAAGATCAACGTCCTTTATCCAGACGTTCCTCGCATGAGCTATCCTGAGGCTGCAAAAAGCCGCCGCCGCATAGGTCCCCCCGTCAAGACAGCCGCCCTCTATTATGATGTTATGGTTCCCCTCATAGCCCCCCAGACCGCTCTCATTGGCGTTGCGGAAAATGCAGCCCCTGTCAGCGGTGTTCTTCAGGGTGGCCCCTGACATATATATCCAGGTGTTGGAATAGATATACAGCGGCGAGCTGACCAGGTAGGTCCCCTCAGGTATGATGACCTTTACCTGAACGGTGTCGCTGGCATTGTCGGCAGCGTAATCAAGGGCCTTCTGGATCGCGGCGGTGGAATCCTTCTCACCGCTGCTGTCCGCTCCCATGTCCTGCGCATCGACAGCGATGGCACTGCCGTAGCCGCTGATGGCCGCCCCCGTTGCCGAGGCGCCCTTTATATCCTCCTGTCCGTAGGCATGAGCCTGCGGTGATAAAAAATACCCGCAAAACGCCATAACAGCGGCACATAAAGCCGCAGTGAGCGAAAAGCGGGCACGTCCGGTATCAAAAACAGGACCTTTCCTGAGACCCTTGAACAATCTGATCGTCCTTTCGTTTCTTTCACTCTCATTGCAGCCGTCAGCGGCGGGGCGGTATATCTTTATTCCTCTGCCGTGAACAGCCCGTTTTTTACACACACTGTAATTATAACATATCATTCCCACGATGTCAACTTTTTATTACAAAAGTATTTTCTGCCCTTAAAATGGGCCGCTGCGGCTGCCGGCGGGGAAATAAAAAAATTTATCAAAAGGACTTGCAAAATTGATGGAAATAGTGTATAATAAATTTAGAAAATTTTTAGGAGGTACACTACAATGGCTAATGTAAAAGTTGCAATCAACGGTTTCGGTCGTATCGGCCGTCTGGCTTTCAGACAGATGTTCGGTGCAGAGGGTTATGAGGTAGTTGCTATAAACGACCTGACTAAGCCCTCGATGCTGGCTAACCTGCTCAAGTATGATACCGCTCAGGGCGGTTACTGCGGCAAGATCGGTGAGGGTCTCCACACTGTATCTGCTGACGACGAGGCCGGCACTATCACTGTTGACGGCAAGACTCTGAAGATCTACGCTATGGCTAACGCTGCTGAGCTGCCCTGGGGCGAGCTCGGTGTTGACGTTGTTCTGGAGTGCACCGGCTTCTACTGCTCAAAGGCTAAGAGCAAGGCTCACATCGACGCAGGCGCTAAGAAGGTCGTTATCTCTGCTCCCGCAGGCAACGATCTGCCTACCATCGTATTCTCTGTAAACGAGAAGACCCTGACCAAGGACGACACCATCATTTCCGCAGCAAGCTGCACCACCAACTGCCTTGCTCCTATGGCTAAGGCTCTGAACGACTATGCTCCTATCCAGAGCGGTATCATGAGCACTATCCACGCTTACACCGGCGACCAGATGATCCTTGACGGTCCTCACAGAAAGGGCGACATGAGAAGAGCAAGAGCAGGCGCTGCCAACATCGTTCCTAACAGCACCGGCGCTGCTAAGGCTATCGGTCTTGTTATCCCTGAGCTGAACGGCAAGCTGATCGGTTCTGCACAGAGAGTTCCTGTTCCCACAGGCTCCACCACTATCCTGACCGCAGTTGTAAAGGGTGCTGACGTTACCAAGGAAGGCATCAACGCTGCAATGAAGGCTGCTGCTTCTGAGAGCTACGGCTACAATGAGGATCCTATCGTTTCTTCCGACGTTATTGGCATGAGATACGGTTCTCTGTTCGATGCTACCCAGACCATGGTAAGCAAGATCGCTGACGACCTCTATGAGGTACAGGTAGTTTCCTGGTATGACAATGAGAATTCTTACACTTCTCAGATGGTAAGAACTATCAAGTATTTTGCAGAGCTGGGCTGATAAAAAAGCTTTGAAAAATGAAAATCCCCCGGGCCGTGGGTCCGGGGGATTTTTTTATGTGTTGTTTATCATGTCGATGAGCAGGCTCAGGTCGAGATAATCGATCGTGCCGCTGTGGTCCAGGTCGGCGGCCGCCATCAGCTCGTCTGTGACCGGCACCTCCATGTTTACGGCGTCGATGAGCTTTGAAACGTCCATATAAGTGAGATTGCCGTCGCCGTCAAGGTCACCGGGGGTGGGGTCGTCGTTTTCGTCCAGAAGCTCATATGGGATATTATTGTCTATAGCATACTTTTGTGCAGCTGAATCAGAGTAGCAATATATCACCTCTGGTTTTATAATTCTTTCGTTGCCTAGAATTACAACGTCCAGGTCAATTGTTTCGACTGATTTTGGAATGGTTATACTACCTATTTCCAACCATGGGCTTGTCAAATCTGTTATATTATTTAATTCAGCAAGTTTAAACTCTGTTACCAATTTACCATCAACCATTTCAGGTATAACTATTTCTTCTAAGTATCCATGGACACCACCATAAGGGGTATTAACTGTTTTATAATCCCCATAGTAACCGCTCACTTTTAACGTGTCCATTTTTACAGATTTCCCATCTTGATAATTGTAATTACTTTCAAATGTAAAAAGATCCTGTGAACAGTCAAATAGGTAATTATCCAATGCTCCGAGTCTAACAGTCAAATTGATTCTGACATTACCGTCAGGGGTGATAGCTTCGTTTACATCATCCTTATGAAAAAGAGAAACTGAATGCTTTGATACCCTGTTACCAAATTGGTCATTATACCCATAGTAATTTTTACAAAAACGAGCAGTTTGTAGTGTGCTCCTTGACAGACCATATATTTTTATAATGGGAGTCCAATTTATACTTGAAACAGTTTTAAGATTGCTATTATTATGTAGTTCTACAAATATACCTGTAATTGGTTGGTCGGTGTATTCTGAAATATCAATATCTGTTTCAATAGTGTCGTTATTATCGAAATCAAATTCGTTTATGTATTTTTTATTTCCATCACTTTCTATATACATTTTTACAGAAAAATCAGAATAACCTACTGTTTGTTCTGCTTTGGATAAAATCATTGCTGGAAAGATGTGCTTATTGTCAGTAAAAGAAACGCCACCTGTTAACACTATAGTTGCCGCTAAAACTGTTGGTAATATTTTTTTCATAAATTACACCCTTTCAAAATGTAGTATGATATATGAATTTGTGCTATATTAATTATACTACATTTAAATTAGCACTTCAATAGTTATAATAACTGAAAATTAGCATTTTTGTTTGTTCGTGTAGTACAATGATACAAGAGGTGATTTTATGTACGAAGATGAAAAATTTGCAAAACGTCTGGCACAACTAAGAATGGCTAAGGGCGTGTCGGCCCGTGAGATGAGCCTGGCTTTAGGTCAGTGCAACTCCTATATCAACCGCATTGAAAACGGAAAATCCCTCCCCTCCATGACCGTCTTCTTCTACATCTGCGAATACTTCGGCCTGACCCCCGAGCAGTTTTTCAGCTACGGCAGCGCCGACCCTGTTCTTTCCGCCCAGCTTGCGGAGCTTTTTCTGCGCCTTTCACCTCCTCAGTCACGCCACGTGATAAGCATTATTCAGGATATTTTAGGATAGTTACCTCGGTCAGTTCTGGGACCGGGG